>CAMXAU010000001.1 GCA_947179325.1 uncultured Bacteroidales bacterium
ACGCACCACGATGATTGCGGTGCGTCCGGCGACCGCCTGCCCGACGGGCTGCAACCCGACGACAGAACAGTCCAGTGCCGTCGCAGGAGACCATGTCAGAGACCATCCTACTTCGGCATCCGAGATTGCGCCGTTTGTCTTGTCCTGCATGTCGATGACGGACGCTCCTGCAACCGGCTGGCCGGTCTTGTCCGTTATTGTCCCGACTACTGCTGCTTTCTGTGCGTATGCGTGGCTGCACATTATGAATGCGGCTGCAATGCACAATAAATGTCGCAGATTTTTCATTGAGTTTGTTTTTAGTTGTTATTAATGTTTCAGGACAAAGTAAAAGATTCTTCATCGCGTTTTCAACCGTCAGTAGTGAATTAGTAGTGCAACAGACGGTGAACTGATTATCTAATAAACTGATAATCAGCGGCAATTTTAAATGAAGACCTTTTGTATTTAGTAGCTGTGAATTCTATTTCCTGCGCTCCTGAATGCCGATTTTCATGATTTGTTTCTCGAAATCTTCACGGTTGTTCAGGGCTGCATTGCGCATTTTTACTCTGTAGTTGTAAACCGTGGATACGCTTCTGCGGAGAAAACCTGCAATCTTTACAGAGTCATGGACACCGAGTCTGATGAGGGCGAGAATTCTCAGTTCGGTAGTGAGTATTGCAGAATCGGATGATTTAAGCCTTATCCTTTTGTCCGGCTGCATGAGTTCATTGAGCTGCTCCACAAAGTCAGGGAAGAGATGGAGGAATGTGGCATCGAACTGTGCGTAGAATTCTTCGAGTTCCTCTTCGATGAATGATGTGGATTTGAGTTCTTTTCTAAGCTCGTCCACTCCGGCTGTCTTGGCAATCCTTCCCAACTGCATGCGATATCTGTCGAGGCGTCCGATATAGTCTGAGCAGAGGTCGATGTATCTCCCGAGATAGGTTTCTTTTATGTCACTGGCTTCCTGCAGGCGGTCTATGTATTTTTCGAGTTCTATGTTGAGTTTATGAAGTTCTCCGTTGGCCTTTCTGGTCTCATGTTCGGCATCTGCGATTTTCTGTCTGTCGGTGACCATTATAATTGAGGCGGCGACAAGCAGGAGGAAAAGTACGCTGATTCCCGCCAGGGCAATCTGCAGATTCTGCCTGCTGAGTTTCATCTGTCTGTTGTATGAGTCTGATATTATGGGCAGGAATTCGTTGATTGACTGTATGTTTATACGGGCGTTGGCCGCCATGGCATCATTCACGGAGATTGTGATGTATCTGTAGGCCCTTTTGATGTCACCGGCCTCATAGAGCAAGGCGGCAAGCTCATGCAGGGACATGTATTCATGCACAGGGGTCTTTATGTCATTGATTGCACTTCTGGCATACCAAAGCATGGCTTTGTCATTGTCGGAACATCTTCTGTAGGCTCTGGCTATTGAATAGCTCAGGACAGCACGGATGTGTGTGTCGGATTCTTCGGCTCCGTATCTTTCAAGAAGCTCGCTCAGAGCCTCTTCTGCCCTGCCGGATTCATACAGCATCTCGGAGTGGACGAACAGCTTGGCTATGTCATCGTTTCCGAGGCTTCCGTACAGCCTGTCCCTGTATTCTTGCTTGAGGCTAAGGTACTTTTTTCTGAGAAGAGGGTCATCGCACACTTTTTCCATGCCGTCATAAAGCGCATGATAGATATGGAGATATCTGGGAATTTCAGGCCAGTCAAGCCCGTCATAATCCGTTTCTTCCAGGATATCAATAACTTCTGCGTACATTCCGGACATGACGTACCGGTCCGCGAGGTCAAGCACCGCATCATTTGTGCAGTTCGTAATTGCCCCGGCGCATGCCAGGTTCAGTTTTGTGTTTGCATAGAAGATTGCGGAGTCTATGTTATACTGATAGAATTCCTGGTAGAGTCTGTCAAGTATTTCATAGTGGCTCTGAGGAGAAGAGACAGATGTCATCTTGGACTTGATGTCCCGTATGTGCGCCTCTTTCTGTTTTTCGTATGTTTCTTTGGCCGCGATTGTCCGGTCCAGCTCCCGCAATGATTCGAGTACATCATGGGAATATTCTCCTTTCGGTGCGCATCCTGCCGCCAAGAGCATGATGACTGCCGCGTATGTGTGCAAATGTCTCATTCCTTTTTTCTTATGTGGTCAGATGTGTCAGGGTTGGTACTATGGTCAAGGTATTTGGTCAAGGTCTGTGGTCAGGTTCCTGGTTGGTCGTGCAGTTGGCTGAATGGTTGGTTCTGTGGTTGGGATATGGTAGGGATATCGTTGGGTGTATGGGTAGTCATATGATTGGTCGTATGGTCTTGATTTTCAGTAAGATTGCGTGATCTGGTTGTGGTTAAGGTGTGGTTGGGTACTGGTTAGGTTACGGTTGAGCGGCAGGCAACAAAATACCGTATACCATGGTAATGCGGCCAGCCAGGCCTCTCGATGCCAGTCGCAAAATTGAAAATATTTTTCTGGAAAACCAATATTTTTCCCGAGAATCAGGCTATGCGTGGTTTGTTGGGCAGGGGCATGTTATGAAGGAACAGGAAGTGGGAGAGATTGGGTGAGGAAGCGTGTGACTATGTCGTGTGGGGTGATAATGTGCAATTGTGCAGAACCAGGATGTGAGGGGTTTGTTGGGCACGGTGAGGATGTGCAGAACCATGTGCAGCACTTTCATCCCCTTGAATTTTCAGCAGAAAGTGTGCGCGTTGTAATTTTTTTAGCACAACGAGCACACATAAAAATCACAAAAAACTCAAAGTCAACAACTTACCGACAAACAATGTGCGCGTTGTCCATAAAAGTATTACAACGAGCACACCCAATACCACTAAACAATTGATATCAAACACATTGCATTTCACACATGTGCGCGTTGTCACTAAAAATATCACAACGCGCACGCCAAATACCACTAAATCACTGATATTAAACACATTACATTTCACACTTGTGCGCGTTGTCATCAAAAATATCACAACGCGCACACCCATTATCACTAAATCATTGACATTAAGCACGTTACGTTTCACACATGTGCGCGTTGCATTTAAATCTGTTTAAATTTTGACATAATTATGTGAATTTGTTTTGACAGATTGGAATAATATTGCTAATTTGCAGCAGTTCTTTAATTTGACAAATGGTTATGAGGGGAGGAAATCAGTGCGGATCCGCATATTGCGGAAGTCATAAAATTCATGTTTATCATATCTGTACCAAAGGTCTGGAGAGCGGATTATTGTTTCATGATGCAGAAGATTACCAGGCGGCAGTGAACCTTATTGCAATCCTGTCCTACGTTCAGGAAATAAATGTCTTTGCATATTGCCTGATGACTAATCACATTCATGTCGTGGCCGGAGCTCAAAACAGAAACTCTGCCGAGATGTTCGGTGCCATCTTCAAGAAAGAGTATTCACAACATTATACCAGACGTTATGGCAAATCCAAAGTTTTCAAAAGCATCACCCTGACAGTAAAGGAGCTGTCAGACAGTAATTACATCAGGAACTGTATTGCTTATGTTTTGCGTAATCCTGTAGACGGGGGTCTGGTCAAGGCCGCTGAGAAATACGAATGGTCCAGTATGCCATGTTACTTTTCAGATGGCTCAGGAGGGACAGGAATTCCGTTGTCAGCAATGGGAGTACGCAACATCAGGAATGCCCTGAGGACACGTCGTGACATAAAGGATTGCGGCAAGCTGGCTTTTGACGGGACAAGCGGTGTCGTTCCAAGGTCCTTTGTGGAATATGGGTTTGTGGAGAGCCTGTTCAACAATTCCGTCGTCAATTTCTGCCTGAGCATCTCCAAAGTTGATTCAGCACAAATGGAATACGATCTGGCAATAAGGCCACATATCCGCTATAATGATTATGAACTTCTTGCCCGAATCGACATGATAATCAAAAAATGGTTTGATGCTGACAATATCCGTATGCTGACAATGAGACAGAAGTGCAAGATGGCCGGCTATATGTCCAGATATTGCAATGCCGGCATACCACAGATTTCCAGAATTTTAGGACTTGAACGCAATTTAGTAGGCGAAATTCTTGGCAGGGAAAATACCGGACTCCCCGATTAGCCCTCCCAATACCGGCAGAAGCCTGTTATCCACAACGTAAAAACAAAAAGTACTCCTCCAATCCTCGCATACATTTGCCCAAACATCGGAACAACAACTAAGGGCATAAACAAGAGAACAACAATTGCCATGCAAATATAAGCACGACTCCATACAGCGAATGCCACCAAAAGGACAGGGCATCATCGGTATCAAGACAGAGACTTCTCAAACAGTTTCAGCGGAGAGCAAGAACATTGAAATTCATGGCAAACAGTTACTTGCCACAGCATCGGTGTAATATTATCCGTTTGAAACACGTTATTACGACAACTATAATCAGCGTTGTTTCAACTCATTATATGGTGGCCACATACAAACATCCATCATGTCTTCAGTAGGAGGATATGCTATTCGCCAGTTGAGACGATTCAAATCATCTTTTGTCAAGTCATACCTTTGCAAAACAAGATTATCACGGCTTATAACAGACCATTCATTCTCTGAAACTATCTTGCTCTCAAAGAAAAATAAACGAACCGTGTCCGTTGAAGCAAGGGCATCAGACCAATCATAACTCTCACATAAAATATGCAGATATGGACTGCTCATCAAATTTTCTGCAGGCGCAAGTCGTTCTAAAACAGGTTGAGATGCAGGCAGAAGCGTATTGCAATTCGGATATGCACCATACACATATAACTCCTCCATGGTATCATTACGTGCAAATATTCCATATCTGGTATGGACTATACGCTCCCAAAAATCACGGCATCCTGCAAAAACAAGCAAACTGCCAAAAAGCAAAATAATTTTTTTCATAACAATGTACAAGCAATGTTACTCCCAAATACCAATCAAGGCTTCCGGTCATACACCACAAACTCGAACCCGTACCCGGTGCTCTGGTCCGTCTGCAATTCAGAGCGTGAGATTTCGCGCCACACGGATGCGTCCACTTCGGGGAAAAACGTGTCGGCTGCCTCAATGGAGACATGCACCTCAGTGATATAAAGCTTGTCTGCAACATCCATGGCCTGCCTGTAGATTTCACCGCCTCCTATCACAAAGCAACCGGCATCCTCCCCTTCTGCTGCGCACGCTCCGGAAGCACACTGTCCGGAAAGTACATCTGAAGCTCCAGTTTTCACAAATGCCGGCTCGGCCAGTCCACGCACGGCAGGCATCCCGGCCATCATAAAGGCCTCTTCCAGCGAACCGGCGACAAGAACCCCGTCAGGAAAAGGCACAGAAGCACCGTCCGGACCTATCATGCAGCCACTTCGTGTCACCACTATGTTTGTCCTCTTCGGAAGCGGCCTTCCGATTGACTCGAATGTCTTGCGTCCCATGATGACAGGACTCCCGAGAGTCACTTTCTTGAAATACTTAAGATCCTCCGGAATATGCCAGAGCAGACTGTTGTCCCTGCCTATGGCCCCGTTGTCAGCTACCGCTACTATGATGTTCTTTTTCATTCTGTCCATTGTTGACATATTTATTGATTGTCATTGTCCTGACTCTCCCGACCGTTATCCGCAGAAACTCTCCACCAAATGACGTGACGTCAATTTTCACCATCACGCCACTATCACGCCACCCTCACGGTCTGGTCACCTGAATATGACAGTTATAAATCCGCCATCCCCAGTCCATACAGGTTCTTCCATTCCCTGTTCACAGCACACCCTAAACCGCCACAGGAGCCTTGATTCCAGGCCAAGGGTCATAGCCCTCAAGCGTGAAATCCTCATACTTGAAATCGAATATGCTTTTCACATCCGGATTCAGTTTCATTACGGGAAGCTGGCGAGGCTCACGCGAAAGCTGCAACGCAACCTGCTCAAAATGATTGCGGTAAATATGCGTATCTCCGGTAGTATGGACGAACTCTCCCGGCTTCAAACCGCACACCTGGGCAATCATCATTGTCAGAAGCGCGTACGAAGCAATGTTGAAAGGCACCCCAAGGAAGACATCAGCACTGCGCTGATACAGCTGGCAGGACAGTTTCCCGTCAGCCACATAGAACTGAAAAAGCGAATGGCATGGAGGCAGGGCCATCTTGTTCACCTCGGCCACATTCCATGCAGACACTATCATCCTGCGCGAATCAGGATTCTTCCTTATGGTCTCTATGACATTGGAAAGCTGGTCTATAGTGCCTCCGTCCGGAGTCGGCCAGCTGCGCCACTGATGCCCGTAGACAGGCCCCAGGTCACCGTTCTCGTCTGCCCACTCATCCCAGATGGACACCCCGTGGTCTTTCAGATACTTTATATTCGTATCTCCCGAAATGAACCACAGAAGCTCATATATTATCGATTTCAGATGCACTTTCTTTGTGGTGAGCAGAGGAAAACCCTTGCTCAGGTCAAACCGCATCTGGTAACCGAATATGCTCTGCGTACCAGTGCCGGTACGGTCCTCCTTCATCACACCGTTCTCACGGATATGCCTCAATAGATCTAAGTACTGTTTCATTATTGAACGTATTTCACCTGCAATTCTTTCCGCCTTGGCAAAACCGGACATAGACGGAAACCCCGGGGAGTTATCTTAAAACAGATTCCGAATTACAGAAAGAATTATTCCCTTACTCCGAATGCAAAGATTATAGCCTGTTCATACACCTCGCCAGGACGCAGCACAGGTGACGGATAGTCAGCCTTGTTCGGTGCATCAGGGAAATTCTGGCACTCGATGGCCACACCCTCATAGTCATTGTAGCTGCGTCCGCACTTGCCTTCAGGACAGCCTGCAAGCCAGTTTCCGGTATACACCTGCACACCGGGCTGTGTCGTAAGCACTTCAAGCGTCCTTCCGCTCTCAGGAGCATAAAGTACCGCTGCACTTTGGATCTGGCCAGGCTCAGCACCGTCAATAACCCAGCAGTTATCATAGCCCTTTCCGTATTTCAGTGCAGGGAAATCTTCATTGATATCACGTCCGACAGGCTTCTCAGTCACGAAATCCATAGGTGTACCGGCAACGGGCTGGCTCTCTCCTTCCGGTATAAGAGTCTCATCTGTAGGAAGATATTCCGAAGCATTAAGCCTCAGGACATGACCAAGGATATCCCCGTTCCCTTCACCGTTAAGATTGAAATATGCATGATTGGTAAGATTTACAATGGTAGGGGCATCCGATTCGGCAGTAAGCGTAAGACGAAGTTCGTTGTCCTCACTCCACTCATAGCGTGCAACAGCCTTCAAGGCTCCAGGATATCCCATTTCACCGTCTTCCGCATAATACATGAACTCTACGCCGCCTTCATTCTCACGGCTGTCCCACACCTTGTTCTGGAAACCGTCAGGACCTCCGTGGAGATGGTTAGGACCATTGTTGACAGGCAGTTCATATTCCTTGCCGTCAAGCGTGAACTTGCCCAGGGCAATACGGTTCGCATATCTTCCAGGCACCTTTCCCGCGCACGGTCCGTCTCCGAAATAGCTTTCCGGAACAGGATATCCGAGCACTACATCAGCCAGCCTGCCGTCCTTGTCAGGCACGATGACAGACACTATGCCTGCACCGATATTTGACAGCTGCACTGACGCACCCTTTGAATTTGTCAACGTATAGCGGAAGATTTCCTTTCCGCATCCTGTCTTACCCCAGAGTTCTTTTACGATTTCCATAATATATTGATTTTTAAATTATTCAACTATCATTTGATTATGCCCCACAACACAGGGACAAAAATGTCTCCAAACCACTATGTCTGCAGCAGGCACAATCCTGACAAAGTTAGAATTATTTTGCAGATATTCACAACGGAGGGAACATGTATTTTGAAAAAAACAAATGATTCCAATTTAAACGAGTAATTTTACAATAAATTATATCTCAATCACTTACAGACACAGCAACTGATAAATTGGTAACCATTTTTGAAGGTCAGATGCAGCAGAGTACAGCAGTATAGTGCACTGGAGGCGCGTTTTACTGAGTTATCCGTTTGACTTTTGAGAACACGGATAACTCTTTCCATATTTGCCGTGTCAATACGACAAAATGTAACAAAAATAAAACAGAAAGAGATGAAGACGACAAGAAGCGGGAAAGAAAAAGAATGGACACCGATGAGTCCTGAGGTTCTGCAGGTAGGACGGTATGTGGATGTGCTTTCTGACAGCGGATTCAAGGCTGTATTCGGAGACGAAAGCAACAAGGAGATACTTAGGATGATGCTGAACGAATTTCTCCCGGACGGAGTCAGGATCAGGTCAATGGACTTCTCCACAGTGGAGATTCCAGGACTTACAATGGAAAGCAAGGGCATCAGGATTGACCTCAGATGCAAGGGAGAGGACGGAACGGAATTCATCATTGAGATGCAGAAGTACGAGCAGGATAACTTTTTCAAAAGATGCGTTGCATACTCCTCAAGGGTATATGATGCAAACCTTAGAAGGCTCAGCAGGGAGGAGAAGGAAACAATAAGGAGCAGAAGAGCCATAGAGGATATGGAATATGACCTTAAGCCTGTATACTTCATCGCACTGATGGCAGTGGACTTCGCACATGAAAAGCCTGAGATGTGGAAAGACAGATTTGTTTCTGAATACACTTTCAGAGAAAAAATCACAGGTGAAGTGGTATGTGAGACAATTTCAATTATATTTGTTGAGCTGAAACATTTCAGGAAAAGGCTGGAGGAATGTACAGACAGCAGGGAAGAGTGGATGTACGCACTGAAAAATGCCGGGTCGACGGACAAGATACCAGAAGAGCTCACAAGGGATGGCGTAAGGAAGTTCTTCGAAGCATGTGAACTGGCCGGTTTCAGCAATGGGAAACGACAGGAATTTGAAACAAACCGCATGAGAGAGATTGACTACTATTCCATCATCAGCACCGCTAAAAGAAGAGGAATTGAAAAGGGACGTGAAGAAGGCAGGCAGGAAGGAAGGGAAGAAGGAGAAGTGACAGGGAGAGAAAAAGGGCGTGCAGAAATGACATTAGAATTGGCCAAGACAATGAAAGCCAAGGGTATGTCTACTGCCGACATTGCCGAAATCACCGGACTTACAGAACAGGCGATAGAAAATCTATGACCTATATATTTGCAAGAAAACGGAACACATTGTCCTGCGGGGCATCCTTCATCAGGACAATCTTCCTGCTGTCAAGGAGATAAAGAGACGGTATCGCCCTGACATTGTATAATGTATCCTCCCTTATTATGCCGTTCGGGTCATATCCGTTATACCATACGGATGGATAGACCGGCATATAATCATACCACGCTGAGATATCCTCATCAATATAGACATTCACGACCGCAAGCCTTCCTGAAGTTACAAGGCCGGAAACTACAGCATCCGATGTCAGCACATTGATTATATCCTTGCAGGCAGTGCAGCCAGGATT
Organism: uncultured Bacteroidales bacterium; assembly: GCA_947179325.1. GTDB lineage: Bacteria > Bacteroidota > Bacteroidia > Bacteroidales > UBA932 > Cryptobacteroides. Next base: position 9,432 of record CAMXAU010000001.1, read on the forward strand.
GCTGAAAAACAGCAGAGTATATTCAGCATCAACGCCATAGAGATTCCTCATATGTCCAGAAGCATCACTGAAGAAGAAATCTGCTGCAGGCGTACCGACAGCGTTCAGGGAACACATTTCCGCATCATATGCATACACCGCCCTCTTTTCGGGGCTGAACCCATCATATCCAGAAAGCAGGCCTGCATATACACCATAAAGGTCCTCTATGCGCAAAGGGGAATTGGGGTCATAAAGATATTTCTCGGCAAAGGCTGTCAATGTCTCAAAAACATTGGATGAAGTGTCCTTCCTCTCGCATTCTACAGCTCTCCAGTACATCCTCGCAATTGACTTACCTGCAGTTTCCATATCTGCCATGCCAAGCAAGCCGATATAGTTGACAAAGGCATTTTCGACATCCACCTTACGGATACCGCTCACCAATGAGGAATCACAAGGACAGGAGCGTGAAGTGTCTGCAAGACCATCCCAGTAATGCATCATGGCATATTCCATTGCCGCCTCCCTGTCCTCCGCATATATCCCAGGGACATTTACAGCAGGAAAAGGCAGAGGAGAATACTTCTCTGCCTTTCTGTTTCCGCATGCGGTGACAAGAATTGCCAGCGCGATATAGAGAATCTGTCTCATATAAATCTTCCCGACCCGGGAGAGGCCAGCAGCTATCTTACTGCCTCCTCTGCCTGTGAAACGTTTATGATGAAGTCACCTATCCTTTCAAGCTCGGCCAGCACATCCATATAGTATACTCCTGTCTGGTAGTTGTAGCTGTCGTTCTCTATGTTTGCTATATGCTCCTCGCGCAGGCGGTTGCGGCATGAATTGATTGCATCCTCCGCATTCTGGGCATTCGTGATATCGTTGACATCCTCATATGGCTTGCGGAGATTCTCAAGCATCGCGTCATATGCAGTCTGCACAGTGTCAAGCATCAGGTTAAGCTTGCTCAGCATATCCTCGTCAAAGACCTTGTTATGGGCATTCTTACGCTGGAGGATACGTCCTATGGCCTCACCGGAGTCACCGAGGCTCTCCAGTTCACCGATTATCTTGTACATCGCCTTGATCCTGTAGTCAGACCTCTCGCTGAGGTCACCGTTGGAGACTTCATTGAGATAAGAGGCTATCTCAAATTCAATTCTGTCGGTAATATCTTCATATTTAACAAGTTTCTTGTTCAGTTCAGCAAATTTCTCAGGATTCTGCTCATTTATCGCCTGGCGGATATAGCCATAGCCTTTCTGGCACAGTTCCGCGAAATAGGTAATCTCCTGCTTTGCCTCATCCAGCGACAGTTCCGCAGTACTGAGAAGGCCTCCCGTGATATATTTGAGACGGAAAACCTCTTCCTCCTCTCCCTCCGGAGCCTTCACAATCATCGTCACTGTCTTGACAATTGAAGGGATGAACCAGACCAGTATAAGCGTATTGATGAGCTTGAACATTGTATGCAGGATGGCGATTCCGAACAGGAGGGACATCTGAGCAGACGGATCGGAAAGATTCACCGAGAGCGGATTAGAGAGACCTATGGCCGAGACGGTAAAGCCGACAAGTTTCAGGAAAGGATGATATAAGACCAGGACCCAGATTGCACCGAAGACATTGTACACCGTATGGGCCATAGCAGCCCTCTTGGCCGAGGTGTTTCCGACAGAGGCTGCCATATTTGCTGTTATGGTCGTACCTATGTTCTCGCCTATCACCATCGCTGCAGCAAGGTCGAACCCGATAAGGCCTGTCGTGGCAAGGAGCATTGTAATGGCCATTGTCGCGCTGGAAGCCTGCAGGACCATTGTAAGCACGGCACCTACAAGGAGAAATATAAGCACTGAACCAAATCCATAGCCTGTAAAGTAGCCGAAGAATGCCATCATCGCATCCCTGTATTCATCTGAGAGTATCGCCTCTGCATTCTCCTTCATCAGTGACAAGCCAAGGAAAAGCATCGCAAAACCGATTATGAAGCCTCCAATGTTCTTTGACTGAGCTGTCTTGGAAGACATCATCACAAAGCCTATCGCCATGAGCGGCAGCGAAATGACACTGATATCCATCGAGAAGCCGAACGAAGTGATCCAGATGGTGGGGATGGTGCCGACATTCGCTCCCATGATGACCCCGACAGCATTCGCCAGGGTAATGAGACCTGCATTCACAAAACTGACAACCATCACTGTCGTCGCAGAAGAAGACTGCACAAGTGTTGTAATCGCCGTTCCGGTGAGCACCTGCTTGAAAGGAGTTGAAGTCATGGATGCAAGAAATGACCGGAGACGGTCTCCTGCAGCCTTCTGGAGGCTTTCACTCATGAGTGTCATCCCATACAGGAACATACCCAAGGCACCCAGAAGAGTGAAAACAAGTAGAACTATATGCATAAGTGAAGTCTGTGAATTAAAATTTGGACGCAAGATTACGAAAAATAATTAAATTTTTCGCCCTTGCGTCCTCAATTTCTCAAAATCTTAACATATTATTAACTTCCGCGCATACAGCGTGTACGGGAAATGGCTACTTGACCATTTCTTCGGCCTGCGACACATTGATAATGAAGTCGCCTATCCGTTCAAGCTCGGCTACCACATCCATATAGTAGACTCCGGTCTGATAGTTATAGTTTTCATTCTCGATATTCGCTATATGCTCCTCACGGAGACGGTTGCGGCAAGCATCGATTGCATCCTCCGCACTCAAGGCCTCACTGATATCATTCACCTCCGCATATGGCCTGCGGAGATTCTCAAGCATCGCGTCATATGCAGTCTGCACAGTGTCGAGCATCAGGTTAAGCCTGCTCAGCATATCCTCGTCAAAGACCTTCTCATGGGCATTCTTGCGCTGGAGGATACGTCCTATAGCCTCACCGGAGTCACCGAGGCTCTCCAGTTCACCGATTATCTTGTACATCGCCTTGATCATCTTCTCGGAAGACTCGCTCAGCTGTCCACGGGAGACTTCACCAAGATATGCAGCAATCTCATATTCAATCTTGTCCGTTATCTCCTCATACTTAACAAGCTTCTTGTTCAGCTCTGCAAACCTATCAGGGTCCTGCTCATTTATCGCCTGACGTATATAGCCATACCCTTTCTGGCATAGTTCTGCAAAATAGGTGATTTCCTGCCTTGCCTCGTCAAGTGAGAGTTCAGCAGTATCCAGGATACCTCCGCTGATATACTTCAGACGGAAAACCTCTTCATCTTCACCTTCAGGTGTCTTGACCATCCATGTCACAATCTTGACGATTACAGGAACGAACCATATGAGAATCAATGTATTGGTAATATTGAACAAGGTATGTAGAGTCGCTATGCCATAGAGGAGCGAGGTCTGTGTTTGCACATCAGCGGATGTCAGGTCGGCAGAAAGCGGATCCGGAAGCCCCACCGAAGTCATTATAAGGCCGATGAGCCTCAGGAAAGGATGGAACAGGACAAGGACCCAGACAACACCGAAGACATTGAACAGCGTGTGTGCACGGGCTGCCCTCTTGGCTGATGTGTTTCCGACAGAAGCAGCCATGTTGGCTGTGATGGTTGTACCGATATTCTCGCCAAGCACCATGGCGGCGGCAAGGTCAAAACCGATAAGGCCGGATGTCGCAAGCAGCATGGTAATGGCCATTGTCGCGCTGGAGGCCTGCAGGACAACAGTAAGTATTGCACCTACAGCAAGGAAGATAAGTACAGAGCCGAACCGGTAGCCGGTAAAATGGCTGAGAAAAGACATTATCGCCTCTTTGTCTGAAAGCAGTTCACCGGCCGAGCTCTTCATGAACGAAAGGCCAAGGAACATTATCGAGAAGCCTATGATGAAGCCTCCTATATTCTTGTTCATGGTTTTCTTGGATGAGGCAAGCAGAAAGCCGAGAGCCATGAGGGGAACAGAGAACACCGCTATATCCACGGAGAATCCCAGGGCTGTGATCCATGCAGTAAGGGTCGTCCCTATGTTTGCCCCCATGATCACACCAATGGCATTGGCAAGGGAAAGAAGACCTGCATTCACAAAACTGACAACCATGATTGTAGTTGCAGAGGAAGACTGCACAAGTGCCGTAATCGCCGTTCCTGTAATCACCCTCTTGAAAGGATTAGATGTCATCGCGGCAAGAAACGACCGGAGACGGTCACCCGCGACCTTCTGCAGGCTTTCACTCATAAGGGTCATTCCATAGAGGAACATACCCAGGGCGCCTATCAAAGTGAAAATCAATAAAACTATATGCATAAATAAACCTGTTAGTTCTAAAAATCAACGCAAGATTAACAAAAAAGGATTAGATTTGCACCGCGTTAAATCCATTGTAACAAAGATTTAACTATGATGTAACAACGGCTTAACCCCATCGTAACAAAGGCTTAACAATGATTGGACCGAAACACACGATAAGATTCATGGCTGCCTTATTCCTGGCTGTTGCAGTCCAGTCTGTCTGCTATGCCCAGTTCTACACAGCAGGAGACGATCCCGGTTCAGTAAAATGGTACAAGACAGAAACTTCCAGCTACAGGATAATATATCCTGAAGGGCTGGACTCCCTTGCAAGGATCTATGGCGGAAAACTTGAGCACTACAGAAAAGCTGTGGGACGTTCGTCAGGGTTTGCTCCTGGAGAACATACAGGCGGAAAGCTGCCTGTTGTCCTGCATGCCTTCAACGCCAATTCAAACGGCTCCGTTGCATGGGCGCCAAAGAGGATGGACCTGTTCACATCGCCGCAGCCATACGCAGCCGAGGCGATGCCATGGGTGGATATGCTGGCAATCCATGAACAAAGGCATTCTGCACAGATGCAGACAGGGCTAAGCGGGACATTCAGACCGTTCGGCTGGTTCCTAGGAGAGATGTTCAACGGACTTGTCGCAGGGCTGTGGTCATGGAGATGGTTCCTTGAGGGGGATGCCGTAGTCGCGGAGACTGCTCTTTCAAATTCCGGGAGAGGACGTACAGCCGATTTCATGAACTATTACATGATTGCATACGACAACGGTGATTTCCGGGACTGGAGCAGCTGGAAATTCGGTTCACAGCGCAATTATACGCCTAACTACTATACTGCCGGCTACCTCATGATCGGAGGAATCCGCTTTCTCTATGGCTACAGAGACGTATCCATTGACTATACCCATCATATATCACGGAACATATATGACCTGTATGGACTCAACACGGTCGTAAAGAAAAAGACAGGAAGGAATCTCAGGACAGCATACCGTGAGATTGCAGACACCCTCAACAGGATATGGCAGGAGGAAATCGAAGCCAGGAAACCGTTCATGGCATCAGAGCCTGTGGTGTCTCTCCCGTCAAGATACACAGAATATTCCCAGCTGGAATTTGCCGGGGACTACCTTTATGCCATAAAGAGCAGTATGTCAATGCCTTCAAGCCTGGTCAGGATAGACAGCTACGGAAAAGAGAGAAATGTAATTCCATTTCCGGAAAACACAAGCCAGCTGTGCTACATGCAGTCATCAGAGCGTTTCTACTGGAGCGAAAGCATACCTGACATAAGATGGAGCCAGAAAGTTGACTCAAGGATAAGGTATTATGACACAATGAAAAGGAAACGCAGGTCAATCACCGGGAAAGGTCGCCTGTTCAGCCCATGCCCGTCACCGGACGAATCAATGCTGTGCGTATCGGAATACTTTGACAACGGACGCACCGGACTTGCCATAATCGATGCCGTTGACGGTAGAAGGATAGCATCCATAGAGGCACCAGACTCGGTACAGATAGTCGAAAGCACATGGGTCGGAGACACAATATACTCTACAGGCATTTCCTCTGGAGGATATGGCATCTATTCCATCGGCATCATGCCTGAAGCAGGAAAGCCGGTCTTCGGGAAATGGAACAACATACTTGCCCCGCAGCCAGTCCAGATTGTCAATTTCAGCGGAAACAAGGAAGGGCTGAATTTTGTTGCAGACAGGACCGGCGTGCAGGAATATTATCACTTCTCCATAGAGTCGGGCGAACTGGCACAGCTCACATCAACAAGATACGGGGCTGATGACTTTGTCTATAGCCCTGACAGGAAGACACTCTATTACAGCGCAAAAAGATACGGTGGCAACATCATAGAGAAGACTCCGGCCGATTCACTGACTGCACGCAAGGTATGCTTCAGCGACATACACAGGTACAGGATGGCCGATGAACTGTCAAGGCAGGAAAGAGAGCTTGCCGGTAACAAGGAGGAAAGAAAAGGGCCTGAGACAGAATCAACCGAAGACGGGACAGAAGAAACAGGATTCAGCACTCCGGAAAGATACCGCAAATTCCCACATCTCCTGCGTATACATTCATGGGCACCGTTCTGGTTCAACATAGACAACATAATGGCTTTCAGCGGGGAGCAGGTCTATGACTTCATATCACTCGGTGCTACGGCACTTAGCCAGAATGACCTCGGCACAGCAGTATCCCAGCTCGGATATTCAGCACATAAAGACCCGTATAATCCGGCACAATGGAGGCATTCCGGCCACTTCAAGTTCACCTATAGCGGGCTGTATCCGGTAATTGAATTGTCGGCAGACCTGAATGACAGGGGTGCAAGGGTAAGCGGAATCGCATATCAGTTCAGCAATTACAGCACAGGATATGGCAATCTGCGCTCCAGGGACTACGGCAAGCCATACGTTTCAGGGAAGATATCCATGTATATCCCTTTCAACCTGTCACGTGGAGGGTGGTACACAGGACTTGTTCCAAGGATCTCATACACAATCACAAATGACATATTCAACACGGGCACAAGCACCTATAACAGCCTTGACGGAGTAGAGGGAGGGCCATTCCTTATGAGCAGGAGCGAAGGCCAGAACCTGGTTCAGCAATCGCTTCTCGGCTCCGTCAGATTCTACAGGATGCGCCCAGTCGCCACTTCCGGCATATATCCGCGCTGGGGACTCGGGGCAGAGGCCGGAGCTGTATTCCGGCCAGGACTTACACGGTATTATTCTCCGGCAGCATATGTCAGCCTCTATGGATACCTGCCTGGAATCATCCCTCAGCATGGTCTCTATCTCAAGGCTTTATACCAGACATCGCTGGGCAGGGACTACCTGTTCGGTACAAGCATAGTCGACATACGGCCCCAGGGACTCATGAATACGGCAGCACTGACATCATACATCGCAGGACGTTCCACAAACAGCCTCAAGGTATCTGCAAGCTACGGGATTCCGATATATGTCGGTGACGTGTCCCTCGGATCATTCATGTACATAAAGAGACTTGTGGTGACTCCACATATCGACTATACAATGTTCGGATATGGCCTCAAAGGCTCAGGAAAGGCACCTTACGGCAGCAGAATCGGGCTGTTCTCCAACGGTCTGCTCTCAGCCGGGGCAACAGCCGCTTTAGACCTTGGCAGCCTTTGCTGGCTTGAATTCCCGTTCCAGATAGGTGTGACATGCTCATACAACGGCGGCCCGTCATTCGGCACAATAAGAAAAGACGGGATTCCGATTGAGCATTTCTTCATCGGTCCCGTCTTCTCTGTCAGCTTTAATTAGCGCGCGGCATCAGTATACAAAAGCATATGAGAATATATCTGTTGTAATGCCGGTACCATCAGCAGATGAGCCATTGGCCCCCTCGACATACCGGTAGCCAAAAGCATAGGCGACATATTCTTTTCCACGGACAAGAAAATTGCCATGGTCTTCCATATATGAACCGCTGTGGAGACTTGCAGCCAGATATCCCTGGCTTTTCATCACAAGCACATAATCCTGTGCAATAGCCTTCGGAGTCCGGTATTCATCCCATATCTCCTTGGCAACCACATCACACATATATGTATCGGAATTGACAGATGGAATACATCTGATTACACTTCCGTCCATTGTGACTGTAATCTTGCAGGACGACTGGACTGCAGCCCTGGTCCTGAATTCCTTCAATGCAACAGTCCCGCTGCTCTTTCCATCCTTGGTAAGGTCAAATGCCGTAGCATAGTAGTCAGTGTCATCATTCAGGGTATAGGACACTGCTTTCATCTCCCCCACAGCAAGGAAATTGTCGAAGGTCACTCCTGGATAGATCTGTATCATATCATTTATCTGCTTCAGGCGCGCATCTATATACCCTTTTGCCCCAAGTGCATCATACTCATCCTTTGTCACAATGCCATAGAGCCAGCTTATCTGCGAATCCGGAACTACCAGGACATCTGCGCCTACTGTGGTTATATTGCTGACAGTGATCTCAAAATGCGATTCTTCTTCCCGTGCCGCGGCATTCTGCATAACCACAAGATACACGTTTTTTGCACCATCATATGAGAAAGTCACCGTTGCAGTACGGTCTTCATTGCCTGTATTCTCCTGAATCAGGAGAACTGCAGATGAGGATGTCACGCTACTTACTTCAACCCAGTCCTCATCGGAGGTGACCTTGGCCTTGCCACCTTCAGGGGCACCGGACAAAGTATATCCGACACTCTGTCCTCCACCTATGGATGCAACAGTGACAATGGAGCTTGACAAAGTTATGGAAGGGCTGTACTGAGGATTATCCTCCGCTTCAATCCTGTCATTGCAGGAAGAGAAGACACCGCCTGCAAAAAGCAGGGCGACAATCAAGATATTAAGGATTCTGTAATTCATTATCTGTCAATATTAGGATTAAGGGAAAGGCGACGGGCGGACGGTGCCACCGAACAGGCAGCGACACCGGAAGTCACAGATGATGCCTCATCATACCGGAAATGCAGATATGACACATCAGTTGTAATCTCCCCTTTCTGGGCATCGTATCCAAAAGCATAGGCAACATAATTGCCTGAAGTGAAATTGGATTCCGCTCCATAATTTATGGAAACCGAGCCTTTGTACATCCAGCTGGTGACACTATATCCCTCGTCAAAGACCCATTCAAGGAAGTCCATGGCATTAGCCATAGGATCCCCTCCATAATAGTCCCATGTCGAAAGCTCCACTACGTCAAGTATGTAAGCTATGGACGGATTCTTAGGCACAACACTGACAACACCTCCATCCACAGTTATGGCAAAATCATCAGAAGACTCCGGCACAGGAAGCGTCCTGAATTTCTCCTTGAAAATCTTGCCGCTGCCCGTACCGGAGAGTGACATGTCAAAGACGAGGACATAATATTCTGTCTCCGGGGAAAGTTCACTAAGATAGGCATTATAATAGCCTACCTGCAGAAAGTCTTTATAGGAACATGTCACACCCATAGAACCGAAAGACAGATTCCAGGACTCGATATCGCGGTCAAGGCTGTTCTTTGCGGCAGCAATAATGTCATCATCCGACTCGAAAGCATTGTATGCCTCCACAGGTATCAGTCCGACATAGTAATACGTGTCTGTATACACCGGCCTTACGGAAAGCCCTGCTTCATTGTATTTTATACCTGAGACAACTATCTCGAAGCTCTGCCTTGCATTGGGCTTGTAGTATGGATTTGACCCCTGGAGAATATTCACATAGGCTTCCTTCGCACCCTGGCAGGACAAGGTAACAGTTACTGTCCTGTCCGTATCAGACTGATTTTCCGGCAGAACGACAACAGCTGACTCCGGAGTGACATCCACAACCTGGACATCGTCCTCTGACACCATAATCTGCGGCACCTCTCCGGCACTGTCTCCTTCAATGCCATATGTAATTGTCACTTCGGATGAATTATAGTCCAGGGTGACAAGCTTTGATGAAGTGACCTTTATCTCAGATACCACTTGCTGCCCTTGCGCAATATTCCCGTCATCTTCAATTTTAGAGCATGCCGCCCAGGCCACAAGCGATGCAGCCAGGACAGCAGCTCCTGTAAAAAATCTCCTCATTCCTCTATGATTCAATTATTCTCCGACAAATATTATTTCTATGGAAGTGAATGTCACCTTATCTGCAGTAATGAGCTTGAACCACATATAGTCCTCGTCTTCATTCTCTATCACGGATGTATAGACAGCATTCTCAGATGCCGATGAACCGGCAAGATTGCTTGACCATGTATTCCCATCTTTACTCAGCTTCAGGTTGTATCCGCTGTATGACGATGTCCCGACAGCCTTGTTTGCAACCATAGTCAGGCTGGAAATATATCCCAGAGGCTCTGTAGCCCTTATTACTCCCTGTGAAGACTCGCTATATCCTGATTTCGTGGTAATGTATTCACCTACTGTATCATAGTAGATATTGGAGAATGACACAGGCACAACTATAGTCTTTCCGCTTCCGTCGGTTGCCACAGCTGTAATTTCAGACACGAAAGACAAAGCCGTTGTAGCAGACAATGTTCCTGTATAGGACTCTGCCGCAGCTTCAAGGTCAGCCTCAACACTCTTTGCATCGATGGACAGCCTGTATTCTACAGCCACAGCACTTGCCTGCTTGACATCTATTACTGCCGTAGATTCTCCAAGCCCTTCTGCAGTCACTGTGATTGTTGCTGTCCTCTTTCCACCTGTATTCTCAGAAACGCTATATGAAATCATGCCGTCTGCATATGAAGCAGATACCCAGTCCTCGGAAACAGCCACAGATGGTTCCCCGTCAGCCAGGAAGAGGTCACAGGATATTTCACCTGCAGAAGCCTCGGCGCCAACCTTTACGGCATTTGCACCAAGGGCAATGCCTGGCCGTGAATTAAGGGTGATCTCACCGATAAATGCGCGTGCTGAAGTGTTGCTGAAATTGTCCCAGACAAGTTTCAGCCTGCCATAAGATGCCGATTCTGGGACACTGAAATAAAGATTCTGTCCCGCCACATTTGCTGTTGTCCCGGAAAGCCTGACAGCCGGTGCGACAGCAGTCTCTTTTCCAGACTTGTCTACAATATATGCCGTAATGTCACAGGCTGCGTCATTGGTATATATGCCTGTATTGACCATGAGGTTCTTCACACCATTGAAGGCAGCAGCAGACTCAAGCACTATACTTCCACCTGTCAGCACTGAATTAGAAAGAATCTGGACATTTGATGTATTGGATGGATAGTTGGAGTTGGTCTGGCCAGGATATGAGACAGCAAACACCATCTTGTCAACCCCAGGAAGAGTACCCCATTCCTTTTCTTTTACGGAAGAAGACATGAATGCACTGTAGCCGCCAGCAACCGTATTATGCTGCCACATCACATCTCCTGAAAGGTCTACATCATGAGAGACGACAACATCGGCTGACTTGAAATTGACCGTAGGGCTGGCAATCTCTGAGCGTCTTATGACAAGTCCCTGACGCTCGAACAGGAAGTCTGCCGCATTTGTCTTCACCGTGATTGTCACATCGAATGTACCTGGATTGGCAACAAACCATGCCTTGTAATCCTTCACAGTAGTATTCCCGTCGCCAGAAAGGTAGATGTCATGCAGTGAAGTTGCAGGGACAACCGCGAAATCCGGATCTGAGACCTCCTTCGTCAAGTCTACGTAATATGTTCCTATGAAGTCCTTGTTGGAACCTGTGGCAGAAATAACAACCTGCTTTACGACCTGGTCCCCATACTCCTCAGGAATGCCTGCAAATGAGATGCATCCGAATCCGAAGAGATGTGCAAATTCAATTGTCTCGCTCTGTGAACTGGTATATTCTTTATATTTATCATCATACGTATAGTCAGAAGTTGAGACAGACGTCGGCTTTATGAGCATGACATCCTGGTCTCCTGCCCATGATGCCTGGGTTGAAGCCTGGTCTGCCTTCAATGTAACCCTTGCCTTTGCAAGATTTGAATCAGTCTCGGAATACAGGGATGATTTCGGATAGACACCATATATGGTATAGATGCCACTCCACTCATCCTCCACAATACTGTACAGGCTGCCCTTGAACTGCGGTTCCTCTGCAGCTGCATCCACTATGCTGAATGAAGAGAAATACTGAGATGCCTCATAGCCGGCCCTGCTTGCGACCTTCACTGGACTGCCTGTCTCAGGATTGACTGCAGCAACCCACAGGTTATCCCCTGAAACCCACCTGATCTGGCTTCCGCCTTCATAGACAACCTTTGTCTGCGGTGCCGCAACCTGGAGAGTCATGCAGAAATCGACGCCTTCAGCATTTTCAGCGGGAGTGTAATCAGCCGTCTTGGCACACCCTGCCAGGACGGCGAGTACTGATATTGCATATATGATCTTTTTCATTTTTTACAGATTTAGAAGTGTTACCAATTGATATATTCATCATCATTCCCTATCCAGATGATGCTTCCGAAAATACCGTAGGCATCCTCATTCACGTCAAACACCACATACTGGGAAAAAGATGCGCCATCACTGTTCCTTACAGCCTTGACAATGACATAGCCCTTTGAAAGGGATTCCGGGGCAGTCACCCTGACTGTACATCCGGCTTCATCCACCGATGCCGTATAATACTGTGCCTCAGCCACAACATGGGTAGTCTCATCCGCACCTGTAAGGACATATCCGAATTCTGTTGTCTTTCCTGCCTCGATTCTCACTTTGTCAGTCACGAGCTTCAGGGCAAGTCCTGCCTTTGTCTTCGGTATCCTGATTTCCATGTCATCCCCTATAGTAAAGATATATTCTGTATCGGTCTCAGACACCGTTATGGCCGGTCCCACCTCTGTGACTGCAGCACCGACGTCATCCCAGGTCCCGCCATTGTCATATGAGACAAACCACTTGCCGTCCTCCACCTTGAATTCCGGAGTCACTCCGTCCCTGCCATCAGAGCCATCATTTCCGGCAACCGGAACATAGTCGCTACCGTTTTTCAGTGGAGTTCCATTTACAGTCCAGCAGAGCACTCCACCGATTTCAGTGACACCTATGACCGGGGTCGAGCCATCAGCACCGTCAACACCATTGGAGATAGTGGCAACAGTCCCGTCACTGAAATTTATTACATAGCCATCATCTGTGGACCTTACAGAATTGATTGTAACTGCCGAGTTCCCTGCAGCCACAAGTTTCTCTATTGCATCCACATTTGCCTGGACTTTAGCCTCAAGGGCCGCTACACGTGCCTCAAGGGAATCTACACGCTCCTTAAGAGCGTCATTGCAGGAGCATACCATCACAATGGCAGCCGCTGCAAGCACTTTAATGCTTGTTCTCATGTCTATTGATATTTGTTAAACCGTTGTATCAGAATGCAAGTATAGGGCGTGCCACATTAGGGCTGTTGACCCATTCGCAGCCGGTCCAGAAATAACCGTCCAGACCTATTTCAAATCCACATGCCACACCGTCAGCGTCATCGTAGAGGGTTGAGCACCACAGGAAACAGGTGTTCTGCTGCTTGCCTGCGAGAACAGGAGGGACAAGCTCTTCTTTCTGGCTATCCGCAACAAGGCTGATTGTACTGTTGAATTTTGCTATGACATCATAGGAGACACGGAACTTGTCATTATAATATGTTATGTCATATCCATAGGTGCGCAGACCAAGAAGATATTCTGCGACCTCCTCTCCGCATAGGTTTGCCATCATGTCCCACATCTGCCCTGTAGACGGAAGATACCACCCGCTGGTCCCGGCCGGGGCACTTGGACTGAAATCAGTCGTGACCCAGTCAAATGCCGGAATCTGGTCCAGCCTGCCGGCATACATTTCAACGGCGGCAAGCGTCTCTACATAACCGTTCAGGTCTGAATACCATGATGAACCCAGTTTCTTCCCGTTCATGAAACTGATTCCTTCATCAATGGAATACATTGTCTCTGTACTGCCCGGAGCATGTGCACTCTTGGTACATACCACATAGCCATGTGTAAATCCATTTTCCTTGTCAACAGAATGCATCCTTGACTGGTCCGTCTGGAATACAATCCCGATTACGGTCTTTCCCTCTACCGGAGCCGGCTTGACATCTGCCCAGACCGGATTGGTCCCGTCACCATTTATGCTGATCAGTCCACCATCGCTCCATGTGCCGTCTGAATAATAATAATCACCGACCTTGGGGTCCTCCAGCACAACCTGGACAGGATTGACTGTTATCTCACATGTTGCGGCAAGTCCTTCGATTGAAGCTGTTATGATTGTAGTTCCTTCTGAAAGTGCAGTGACTTTTCCGTTGACAATGTCATCATCAGGACTTCCGTCAATACATTCGACTGAAGCGACAGCGGAATTGCTTGAGTTCCATTTGACATCCTTGAATGTAACATTGGAGGGAGCAACCATTGCTGTAAGCATTATAGTCTCATTGACAGAAAGTTCAGCCTTAATGATATCCAATGTAATGGATTGTGCATATACATTTGAGACTGTAACTACACAGCTTGCTGACTTTCCGGCACATTTTGCAGTTATAGTTGCTGTACCCTCTGAAAGAGCCTTGACATCACCGAGCACGACTGAGGCCACATCCGGATTGTCTGAAGTCCAGGATATTGACGGGTCTGTGATATCTTCAGGCTCGACAGTGGCAACAAGTGTTTCCGTATCACCCACATTAAGTTCAAGTGAAGTCCTGTCAAGGGAAACGGATTCAGCTTCTTTTGCGACAACCTCAACAATGCATTTCTCTATGATATTGTCAATGACAGCAATGATGGTTGTCCTGCCTAAAGAATTTCCATCTACACGGATTACAGAGATTGCCTCAGTCTCCGTGAACGAGGCAATTTCAGAGTCGGCTGATTCCCAGATAAGCTCCCCTGCCTTCGATTCCGGATATACGGTTGCACGAAGTTCAGCAGACTCGCCGATTACAATTGAAAGTTCCTTTTCTGAAAGTTCAACAGATGTAGGTATATCTACCGGTATACCTCCTCCATCAGTTTCCGCATCATCAGTACATGAGAATGCGAGCGACATTGCCGCAAAGCCTAACAAGGCAAAAAAGATTCGTTTCATATACAAAATTTGAAAAGTTGTTTCAACTTGGGGGTTTCACAAACTTCGTATATTTTTTAGTAAAATCCAACATTTTTGCCCAAAAACAGCATTCTACATCACTGTACTGCATTTTTCATCCATAGCCCTAAAGGGCAGGGATAGCCTTGTCAAGATACTCAAAACGACTGCAATAGGAGGTCTTCATCCTCTCCACAGCCTGCCTCCACTCCATCGACTCATCGCAATTGACTACAATGTTTATTTTCCACATGTCCCCGTTCTTCCGGGCAGACTCTTCATACATTGCAGCCTGGGAGTCTATAAAATCAGGAATACCCTTGAAATCATCCCTGGATTCCGCCCATTTCTCTTTCACCCTCCTGACAAAGGCGGGATCCCTGAAAAGCCCCTCATACCATATCGTATTGCTGTCAAGGAAAGAAGCGGAAGACGGGACAAAGGTACCCCAGTCGAAATCCCACACAGGGCCTGCCTTCAGCTTGCCTCCCCTGTCCTTGTTCATGAATGAACTTTTGGGATGCTTCGGCTCCGTGTTACCGGAGAGTTCATAGACAAACCACCAGTCAATGAATGAATCCGTATCTATATAATCCATATACCTCGAGTCAGGAACGTAACCACTGAAAATATATGCCTCAGCCTGGTTGAAATAATTCTGCATATATTCAAACTGCTGCTTCACAAGCACATCTTCATCCGGGTCCTTGAACATTACAGGAAGATACCTGTACCTCGACCTGAACTTGTTGACCTCATCATAGTATGAGTCAAGCTCAAGAAGATAGCCGCCCGTGACATTCTCCCCATCAATGTCTGAAGATGTCATCTCGGTGATATTCACCCTGTTATTGTCAATCTTGACATGTTCACACAGATAATATGCCCCCTGGTGCTTTCCATTAAGCACCAGGTCAACAAAACGGCCGTCCGGTGTCCATTCAAGTGACTTTGTCCTCCTGGAAATCTCAAATGCCACGACATTCCTGAGCATCGTGCGGTCCATCCAGTTGGCAAGCAGGCACCATCTCTTGTGCTTGCTCATCCCGAGCACCTTCTGCTTAGTCTCCAGCTTAAGGTTATATGGTTTCTTGGGATATCCCCATGTAGAATTGCCCCTTCCCCTTATGGATGTAGCCCCCAGAGAATCAACCTGCCCGTCAAGGTTGCAGATATTTATGGAGGCGCCAGCAAGCCAGTTCTCCTTGCTGTCTATCGTGGCCTTGCCCGGGGTTGTGACATAGACAACCGGGACATCAGAAGCGAACCTTACAGAGACAGTATATTCAGCGGAAACGCCTTCCTCTGAAACCAGGACATATCTGACAGGCTGTGAGAAATCATTGACCGTAATCCCGGAAACCTGTCTTTTCCCGCCGACAGACACTTCAGCAGCATCTGTACTGAATGTTGCCTTCAGGCTGCTGATATCCCCGCCATAGGCATACTGCACGGACACATGGCCATCACCGATATCCGTAGACAGGGACTTGATGCTGCCCGAAGAACTGGACAATGAGAACTCGCTGAACACAGGGGCCTCCTTCCCTGGCTCCTCCACAGGAGGATTATCTGTGGAAGACCCATTGCCGGAAGCGCTTCCACCCTCATCCAGATGGGTACAAGACGAAATTGCCAGCACCGCAAACGCGGCGCTGGCAATATATATGACAGTATGTATTTTCATGACTACATTCCTGAAAGCCAAGGCTTAACCATACCGAAAATAACATAGGAAATCACAAGTGTGACAACGATGTTGAATGCCTGCGCTGTAAGGAAGACCTTCAGAGGGACCCTGTTCTCCTTGCTGAAAATCTCCTTGAACCTTGTCTCAAGGCCGATGCAAACAAAGGCTACGCTAAAAAGCGTATTCTGGAATCCTTTTGTAACAGCCCCGACTGCCTTGGCAGTTGCAGTGTCAAAGCAGAAGCTGAACACGAGCGATGCGAGTATGAATCCAACAACGAATTTAGGGAACCTGTCCCATATGACACCAAGTGTAGGTTTTTCCTCCTGTGTCTTTCCCTGGTAGGACCACATGAGTGAAATGATAAATGCAGCCACTCCAAGAAGCACATTCTGCGAAGACTTCACAATCACCGCAGTCTGTGCAGCCACATCACCGTTCCCATGGTCTGCAAGAGTACCGGCCGCGGCCACTGCACCCGTAGTGTCGATTGTCCCTCCGAGCCAAGCGCCTGTAATCTCAGGACTGAGATCCATAAGGCCTGCAAGCCATGGAAGAAGATACATCATCGGGATAGCGATGATAAGCACCAGCGATATTACATATGACAGCTTCTTGTTGTCTCCCTTGATGACTCCGCATGTCGCAATGGCAGCAGAGACACCGCAGATTGACACGGCACTTGCCAGCATAGTCCCCATCTCCGGATCCACTTTCATCTTCCTTCCGATCCAGAAAGCGAAATACCAGACAGTAAACACAACAACAAGAGACTGCACAAGGCCATACGCCCCTGATTTCATCACTTCCCCGAAAAGTATTGTAGACCCGAGGCAGATGATTCCTATCTTTATATAGAACTCGCTCTGTATTGCAGCCTTCATCCATTCCGGAACCCTGAAGCAGTTGCTTATCACAAGTCCGAGGATGACAGCAAAGAACACCGACTCAAATCCGAACTCCTTTACAACAGGTATATTGGCAATCATCTGCGCACAGACTGTCAATGCAAATATCACAAGAAGCGACGGAAGGACGAAGACAATATCCTTAGCCTTCTTTCCAAGGCAAAGTGAAGTCAGCACAGTCAGGAGATATATGAAGACAAACATATATACTGCCGAAAGCCAGTCTGAACCAGTAATGAGAGATTTAGGCATCTTTGGCATTGCAGACGGAAAGATTGCAGCCAATGCAAGAATGATAGCACCTGCGAAGACAATTATCCAGTCCTCGGAAGTGAACTGTTTAAGCCATTTTTTCATTTTAAGTCTGTTTTGGTTTTAGTACAAAATTCGGCCAAAGTTATAGACTTTTGAAATGAAATGCAAATCACCGGCATCACAGCGCATCTGATGCTTAATATTATAGAGAGAGCCTGAAAATCTCCGAAACCTTGACAAAGCCGCGCTTCTCAAAGAACTGATGTGCGGCATGGTTATCCTTTCCAGACTCCAGATAAATATCTGAGATTCCCATTGAATGCAGCCAGGCGACAGCCTCCTCAAGCAGACGGCCTCCAATCCCGCTTCCGCGCACTCCCGGCTTGACAAGCACGTCACAGACCATTCCGAAAGGTTCCGCCCCGTCCTCTTCAATGTCAGCGACACAGAAGCCGACAATCTCATCACCCTCAACAGCCTTATATACTACAGCATCGTCCGAGCACATCTTCCCGGATATATATTTGAGCCACATCCTGCGTCCATCCGGAGAGGGAGAGAGGACAATATTCCCGTTATCCCCTTTTTCCGCAACACCGACACCCATCTGAAGCTCCCCATGGGAGATATACTCGCTGTTCTCTGTGATATGCCCCATAAATATGTCTGCAAGGACCTCCCTGTCTGCCTCCTGCGCTACCTTTATATCCATAACTAAACCAAAGCTTTTACCTTGTGATATATCCTCTTTATCATGTTTGCAAACACAAGCAGTATACCGAAGATCGTAACAGCCGCGACAACGCAGAGGAAAATCGCGGCAAAACGGTTGTTCTCCATTCCGAAATATGTAAGGAAAGGCATCTCCGACTTCTGGAAAAACAATTCAAAAGTAGATGCAACCGAAATCAGGGCCAGGATGAAATTCAATATGAAATCCGACTTCATGGCCTTGTAGTCACTGATGTTATGCAAGCTGTTGTCCACAACCTCCATAAGGTTATTGAGAACCTCCGTATCCCTTGCAAGGTCAAGGCGTCTTGTCGTCCTGTCAAACATGACCTTATGCGACATGAACCGTGAATATTTCACAACATCCAGCTGAAGCTCAAGCCTTGACAGCCTGACACTCAATGCAGCATTGTGTGCAATCAGCTCGGAAGATGATACCTTCTCAACACCGAGTGTAGCCTGTATAAGCTGGTCCTTGGCATAGCTTATCACAAATTTCTTTGCAAGGACCATCTCAAGGATCAGGAGATATTCAGGCCATGACACATCATATCTGTTCCTCTCACGCAGATGCTCCTCCCAATCGACAGGGGAATCCGCCCCCCTGCGTCCATATGTGCCTATCACGGTGCAAACATTGTTGTTGACAAGCACCAGGTCATCTGTATCAATCGCGATATTCTCTCCGCACACCTCATCATATGCCGCCGGATCACGGTAAGGCCACTCTTCCGGGTACATTGTCATCAGGCCTATCAGCTCCGGCTTATGGAAGTCCCTGATATGGTTCACTATATCAGCCTCAGACAGCCGCATTTTCCTGCTCTTGCCGAACAGGTCCCCTGGCTGGCCGTTTTCCATGACCGGATGCATCACGTCCTCCCATATGTCAACCATTGCATAATGGAAGTCATCCATGGTGCCATCCATATACAAGGCTGCATTCTTGCGGTACAGTCTCCGGTGCTCCTGGCTGATTCCCGGCTTATAGGCAGTGCAATGCTTCATGACGAAATGCCTATACCGGATACTTATCTTGTCAAACACACGTCCTACGCCATCGATAGCCATTGATTCATGGCTGTCTTCCAGAAGATTGCCGCTGCAGTCAAGCCGCAACCCGGAGACAGCAAGGTCATTGACTTCTGAATTAATGTCAGTCTCGGACTTGCCTTTATTCCTGCTCCAGTGCTCCGCGCTCAGATGCATTGACAGAAGTGCTATTATGTGGTCTGTAGAGACTGGCTCCGAGATGCGGCACAGATTGTCGCTTCCATCAAAAACAAATCTGTATGAAATAGATACAGCATGTCCGAAAAGCACAGACATCTTGACTTTAACATGTCCTGAAAGCGTAACCGGATAAGGTCTCTTCAAGGGAAGGCTGAAATCGAATCCCCCAAGCTCATATCTCATGATATTGCCTGCATCACGTTTGCCAAGATTGAAGATAAGGCTGTCTATGCCATTCTCCACAGGCTTCATGAACCCCTTTGAGACAGCATCCGCCGGTTCCCTGAAATCCTTGATGCCGTCTATGGCGAACAGCTGCAGCATCACCACGGAGAATCCCGGATATTTAAGTCCGTGCCCATCCTGCGAGCAGCAATAGTCAAATTGTCTTGAATCAGTCATGGAATCACTGTTTGCAATCGATTATACGGAAAGTCATGTCATGGGTTCCGGAGCAAAGCTCCATGCTCCTACCCGCTCCTTCAACATGCCCTGGAAGCATAAGGGTAGCTGTACATCCAGCAGGAACCTCAACATGGTACCTGGCTTTTCCTTTACTGAGCTTCCATGAAACTGAAATCCTGCCATATGGCGATACATGGCCGGCAGACAGTTTCTCCGGACCAAGAAATGCGGGCGTCAGGACTATATGCCTGAATCCAGGCCGTGAAGAATCTGGCCTTATACCGGCAAGTCCCCTGAAAAACCATCCACCGATGTCACCGAACATCATATGGTTGTCAGAGATATCCCTCGGAGCATTCAGGTCCCAGTTTTCAAGAAGCGTAGTGGCGTCTCCATTCACAATCCAGTTTCCCCAGGAAGGATATGTATCCTGCACTGCAAGTCTGTAGGCCGTCTCATGATAGCCATTCTCACTCAAGGCATTAAGGACAGCCCTTGCGCCAAGTACACCTACATCTATGTGGTATCCCTTCGCCTCTACATCTGCTGCAAGGTTTGCAGCAACAGCCGCCTTGACATCCTGCGGTGCGACTCCCCAATAGAGAGGCACACTCAGTTCCGTCTGAGTGCCAGAGGCATAAATCCCTTTCTCCCTGTCCAGGTATTTATCATTGATTGCATTGCATATCTTATCTGCAAGCGACGAATAATATCGGAAATCCTCTTCTTTTCCAAGCAGCATGGCTGCCTTTGAGAGGATCGTGGCATCGACGAAGAAATATACCGACGAAGTCAACTCCAGGGAAGAACGCGACTTTACAGGCACCCAGTCTCCACGCCCCCACGAAGAAAGTCCGTCAGGACTGTTCCTGTCCACATAGTCTACATACCTCTTTATATTTTCATAGCAGTCCTCCAGAGGTTTGACATCGCCATAGAATGTATATAGTGTCCATGGGATTATGGCTATCGTACTGGTCCAGTCAAGCCCATTGTCTGTGCCATATCCCCAGCCTCCGGTAGGGATGATATCCGGAAGTACACCGTCAGCCCTCTGCTCGTCCCTGTGGTCTGCCATCCATTTCTCGTAGACAGTGATGGCATCGAAATTATACAGGCCAGTCTCTATTGCGAGATGGCCGTCACCGGTCCATCCGTTCTTCTCCCTCTGCGGACAGTCCGTAGGATAGCCCATGAGGTTTGACAGATATGACATATTCGTTGCCTTCCACAGCCTGTTGACTATATCTTCAGATGTCTCAAGCTCTCCCGCCGGCTCCACATCGCTATGCATGAAATATGCGGTAAGATTGTCTGCATTCAGTTCCATAGGCCTGTCCGTCACAACTTCCACATACCGGAATCCCTTATAGTTGAATCTCGGCATGAATTCGTCCTCACCATTTCCGCTCAATGTTACTATGTCTGTCTGGAAAAAGTCATTCCCGTTCTTCGGCCTGAAATACACATCAATATTAGACTGGTCCGCATGTCCGTCCGGATGCAGCCTCTCAGTGTGTATCAGCCTTATCTTTGTACCCTCCTCACCGGCAAGCCTGAGCCTTGTCACGCCTGACATGTTCTGGCCAAAATCATAAAGCCAGCTGTTTCCATCCAATTTCCTGACACTCCTGGCCTTGTATTCAGTGACATTTCTTATTGGCACTGCTTTCTGGGCCGTCACATTTCCGGAAGGGGCATCGCGTACAACAGCCCTGCACCATGCAGAGTCGTCAAATCCAGGCTCCGCCCATCCGTCAATCCCAAGACGCGCATCATAATGCTCGGAGGTATATATGCTGTTGAATACAAGCGGTCCATATCCTGTTTTCCAGTCATCTCCGGAAACTACAGTCATGACATCTCCGCCCAGCCCGCATATTCTGAGGTCCAGGCAGAATGCCGGACGGTTTCTCCAAGGTGCCCTGTCAAAATCCCACACAGCACCGGACTGATGGTTATACCAGCCATTCCCAAGCAGGACACCGACTGCATTCCTTCCTTCGTGAAGATAGTCTGTAACATCGTATGCCACATACAGGTTTCTCCTGTCAAACCTCGTGTAGAGAGGATCCAGGCGGTGGTCGCCTACCTTCCTGCCATTGATATAGAGTTCATATAGACCTGCCGCAGAAATATATGCCATCGCATGTTTCACTCCAGCCTCTGCCATAAATTCTTTCCTGAAATATGGAGCAGGACAGAATTCAATGTCTTTCCCGTCACTTATCCATTGGCCCTGCCAGTTCTCCATGCCCATCATCCCGGTCTCGAAATAGGCGGCATCCGAAGCAGTCTCCCTGCCGTCTTTGTCCCAGGCAATGACTTTCCACCAATATCCTGTAAAAGGCTCAAGGGCTTTTCCTGAATACCTTACAAGCATGTCAGCGCCCAAGATTTTCCCTGTGTCCCATACATCTCCATCATCATTGGAGACAGCTTCACTGTCTTTACCGACAATTATCCTGTACGCTGCCTGGACTGCACCTTTCCGGCTGTCCTCCAATTGCCAGGAGAGCCTGGGGGCGACGTCATCTATCCCTACTGGATTATACAGGTGTTCGCACTTAAGTCCGGACAGACGGACATTGACGGCATTGACGGCTGACCATGTTACAAGGAAAAGGATTACAAGAAGTGTCTTAAGATATCGTTTCATATCTGCAAATATATATATTTTTATAATTGCAGTTCTTGTTTTCAATAGCTGGATGTTGAAAATGCCACACACTTTATCAAGCCGTCCTTGACGAGGAAGCAGACTCGTTCATCAAACTCAATATAAGCAACACAATACCAATCCTTTTCATACCAGTCCATATAATATGGATTCAACGGTGCTATGACGGAGAATTCGTCATCTACCCTCACATTCTGCTCAAGGCCATATAAGGTAATAGTATATTTACTGTCGGTTATTGAAAATTCGACAAAACGGCTATCATTGAACACTAAATGACTGCCGGCATAATAATACCATTCATCGACACCATTGTCACCGGAATCATAATATTTATATCTATCAGGCTCACCGAATTTGGATATCACCTCGGACTTTGTCATCTCTGTGAACACGCCTACGCCGTTTACAGACACCTGGGCACTGGCGCTGAGACATGCAAACACCAGTGACACTAAAATTGATATTGCTGTTCTTGTTTCCATAAAATATTTATTAACAACAGATTGCACTCCGGAATCATTATGCTGCTATAGTCTTCATTTACATTATCCAGTTCCATTGAAGGAAAAGCTGCACGCTCTGTACATGAAAGAAAGGTGCACATCAGAAACAGAGAAAGACAACGTTTCATGAGTATCAGTTTTAGTGGCTGTCTGGCAAATATAGTAAAGTTACAGAGATATGCAAGCAAATAATTGCAGTCCATGAGAATCAACTGCCCCGGAAACCATCCTGGACACGACATTGGAGACATCAGGAGAGGGCAGATTGCCATAATTTGATTAAATTTGCATTTTGTGACACACTAAAAGCAGATATATGTCAATCATAAATGAAGCAAATGCATCATGCAGCCAGTGCGGCAGCCCAAGCACAATCAAGATATACAAAAGCATCAATGTCTCTGACAACCCCGAATTGAAGGACAAGGTAAAGGATGGCTCGCTCTTCCTCTGGGAATGTCCTCATTGCGGAAAGGTCAACCTTGCAAGATACGAGACCCTGTACCACGACCCGGTGAAGAAACTCATGGTATGGATGCTTACCGGAAATGACGTCTCTGAGACACAGATGCATGCTATCTCCAACCATACAAAGGCAATGGGAGGATACACATTAAGGATTGTGACAGATACCGGAAGCCTTATGGAGAAAGTGCTTGTCAAGGATGCCGGGCTTGAAGACACTGCCGTGGAGATGTGCAAATATGTCACAAAGATGGAAATGGCCTCAAAGCTTGGTGACAATACCAGGGCTGCGGAGCTATTCTCTTCCACATTCCATTTCTACAGGACAGAAGGCGAAGGTGATGACAGACTGCTGACATTCATGTATCCGCTTGAAGGAAAGATGCTCGGAATCAACATCGGGATAAATGTCTACTATGATTGCATCGGAATACTTGAACGCAATCCGCATGCAAAGCCAGATGAAGGATTCATCAAGATAGATTCATCATGGGTTGACTCGATAATCCGGTAGTAATAAAAGCCGTCCACAGAAACGGAAGTTTCCATGGACGGCTTTATGGTTACATACGATACAGCAGGCTACTCCAGCTTGCGTGCACCGTCGCTGATGACAACATCTATCACGATTGGCTCATGGCCATATTTTGCAGCGAACTCTTTCTTTGCCGTCTCGATGAACTGCTCATAGAGTCCCTCCTTGACAAGGTTGATTGTACAGCCGCCGAAGCCGCCTCCCATGATACGGCATCCTGTAACACCGCATTTCTCTGCAACCTCCGCAAGGAAATCAAGCTCTTCGCACGACACTTCATAGTCCCTGGACATTCCCCAGTGAGTCTCGTACATACGCTTCCCGACAGTCTCGTAGTCACCTTTTGCAAGTGCATCGCAGACATCAAGGACACGTTTCTCCTCACCTATCACATAGCGTGCACGCATATAGTCCTCCTCAGAAATCTGGTCCTTTACAGCCTCAAGCTGCTCCATTGAAGCACCGCGGAGGAACTCCTGTCCAAGCACCTTTGCGACACGCTCACAAGATGCACGGCGGTCATTGTAAGGTGAGCCAACAAGTTCATGCTTCACACATGAATTGAGAAGCACAAGCCTATAGCCATGCTGACCAGGGTCAAACGGGAAATACTCGAACTCCATAGAACGACAGTCAAGACGCATGAGGTTGCCCTTCTTTCCGAACACTGAAGCGAACTGGTCCATGATTCCGCAGTTAACGCCGCAATAGTTGTGCTCCGTGCTCTGTCCTATTCTTGCAAGCTCGAATTTGTCGATTCCAAGCTCGAAAAGATAATTGAGTGCAAATGCAAAAGTGCTCTCAAGGGCTGCGGATGATGACATTCCTGCACCAAGTGGAACATCTCCGGCAAAAACGGTGTTGAATCCTGAGATCTTGCCACCCCTCTTGATGATTTCGCGGCACACACCGAAGATATAACACGCCCAGCTCTGCTCTGGCTTGTCCTCTTCATTCAGCCCGAATTCGCAATATTCATCAAGGTCAAGCGCGAAAGCACAGACCTTGTCCTTGCCATTCAGCTGGATTTCAGCTATCATTCCCTTGTCAATCGCTCCTGGGAACACGAAGCCGCCATTGTAGTCAGTGTGCTCACCTATCAGGTTAATACGTCCTGCCGAAGCAAAAAAGTCGCCCTCTGCATTGAAGAGACTCTTGAATTTCTCAGCTATCTTAGCCTTCATTTCCTTTTTATTTTTATTGGTTATCGATTCCAGCCAATATCTGTCCGTATTTCATACGCCACTGCGATACGGCCATTTTTCCGGCTCCAAAGTTATCAAATACTATTGACAAATCAACTTCCACCACAAATTAATTCTGCAACATTTTTCTCAATAAATTTCATTTGCGCCTCATGACTATAGGGCAATGGTCACTGACTCCACCCTCATGCCTCGGGCCACTGTATGTCCTCAGTGGCTTCTGGCCGCCATGTGTCCTGTCTTCTGTCATGAGGAAAGGAGGATACAGGATCTCCTGCACGTATCCGTCCGCAATGCCGGAAGATACGAGGAACATGTCTATGAGGTCCCATTTACCGGCGTACCTGATTGTCCCCTCTCCTTTCCGGAAAGGAACATCTGCCAGATTGGCCATATATCCGTCAAAGATTGAGAACAGGCCATTGTCCGGTGTATCGTTAAAGTCACCCATTGAGATGATATGCACTGCTTTATATCTTTCTGCAAGACATGCTGGACTGCTGTCTGCCCCCTCTGCACAAGACAGCACTATAGAATCGCATATATCTTTCATACGGGCCATAGCGGACATCCTCCTGGAATGGGATGCAGAAGCCCCTCCGAATTTAGACGGATGATGATTGACAAGGAAATACATTGTCCGGCCGTCTGATTTTCTGCACAGCTCCACACACAGGATATCCCTTGTGCGGACAATTCTCCCTTCACTGTCATATATCCTGCATGGATTGGCTGATATCTTCCTGAAGACATCTGTACGGTAAAGCAGGGCAACATCAATCCCCCTCGGGTCCGGCGAGTCAAAATGCACTATTGCATAGTCTGTCTTCCTCAGAGCCGTGCCCTTCAGGAGGGAATTCAGCACAAGCCTGTTCTCCACTTCAGCAAGACCGACCACATCAGGAAGTCCCCCCAACAGGTCCTGCACCCAGAATATGGTCTTGGCTATCCCGTTGCATTTAGCGTAGAAACGTGACCTGGTCCAGTGCCTCTGCCCGCCAGGGGAAAACTCCCTGTCGCTGTCACTTCCGCCATTGTCAATGCAGTCAAAGAAGTTCTCAAGGTTCCAGAACATGGCAGAAACTCCGCAACATGTGCTGTCGCAGGCCTTTTCCTGTCCCGAAGAGACAAGACAGGACACAATAATGAGCAGTGCTGCCCAAAAACATTTTTTCATAAAGTATTTGCATTTCCGCGACCACAGCGAAAACAATATCCATTGACCGGAAGACGGTTCCTGGATTGAAACTGTAAATATTGCAATAAAATTCGTAAATTTGCGGCCGCTTTAGAAAAATATAGAATTATGTCACTCAAATGCGGAATAGTCGGACTTCCTAATGTCGGCAAATCAACATTGTTCAACTGCATAAGCTCTGGCAAGGCACAGAGCGCGAACTTCCCGTTCTGTACCATAGAGCCTAACATCGGTTCCACAATAGTGCCTGACAAGCGCCTGGAAGAGCTGGAGAAGCTCTGTAATCCGAAACGTGTGGTCCCGGCAACTGTAGAGATTGTGGACATAGCCGGGCTTGTAAAAGGTGCAAGCCGGGGAGAAGGACTTGGCAACCAGTTTCTTGCAAACATACGTGAGACAGATGCCATACTGCATGTGCTCAGGTGCTTTGACGACCCGAACATTGTCCATGTTGACGGATGTATAGACCCTGTCCGCGACAAGGATGTCATTGACATGGAGCTTCAGCTTAAAGACCTCGAGACAGTAGAGAACCGCCTTGCAAAGGTGGAGAAGCAGGCAAAGGCCGGAGGGGACAAGAGCGCAAAGAGGCTCATGGAGCTTCTCGCACGCTACAAGGATGTCCTGGAGCAGGGCAAGTCATGCAGGACAGTACAGCTCGACAACCCGGAGGACCAGCAGCTTGCAAAAGAGCTTTTCCTGCTCACAAACAAGCCTGTAATGTACGTCTGCAATGTTGACGAGGCTTCAGCGGCGACAGGGAATGAGTATGTAGAGCGTGTCCGTGAGGCTGTAAAGGACGAGAATGCCGAGATAATGGTAATAGCGGCAAAGATCGAGTCCGACATAGCAGAATTCGAGACATACGAGGAGAGGCAGATGTTCCTTGAGGAAATCGGGCTGAAGGAATCAGGTGTTGTACGCCTTATCCAGAGCGCCTATTCACTTCTCAATCTCCAGACATATTTCACAGCAGGCGCAGACGAATGCCGCGCATGGACAATCAACAAAGGAGACAAGGCACCTAAGGCGGCCGGAGTGATCCACACTGATTTCGAGAAAGGATTTATCCGTGCTGAAGTCATAAAGTACGAGGATTTCATCACATTGAAATCCGAGGCTGCATGCAGGGCGGCCGGCAAGCTCGGTGTAGAGGGCAAGGAATATGTCGTACAGGACGGTGACATCATGCACTTCCTGTTCAACGTATAGCAGCCAGCAGACACAAGGCTTGCAGGTGAAGCATTTCTGACAACATTGCCCGGCATGGACTTCATGTGGCTGGTTTAGCCTAAAATGGCATTATTTTTTCCTTGATAAAGTGAAAAATGCTGCATTTTTGGGTAAAAATAACTAACCACATTATGAGAAGTTTTCTTCGCTGCAGCCTAATCCTTATCTTGCCTGCATTATTTTTTGCCTGCACCCGGAAAGAGATCGAACCTTCCGGGGAGTCTGGCAGTGAGATTTCTTTCCTTGGTAACATTTCGCTTACAGATGAAGGGAATGCGGAAATCGCTGATTTCATCTGGGAAGCGGAAGTCGACAGGATAGGAATCTTTGCAACATCGGAC
The DNA here is from genome assembly GCA_947179325.1 of uncultured Bacteroidales bacterium. Taxonomy (GTDB): domain Bacteria; phylum Bacteroidota; class Bacteroidia; order Bacteroidales; family UBA932; genus Cryptobacteroides. Next base: position 37,642 of record CAMXAU010000001.1, read on the forward strand.
GGGACACCTGTCCTGGAGAATGCCTATTTCTACGCTAGGACATCATCACCTTCATCAAGATTCCTTTCCCTCAACGAGGAGTGCACTGTTGCGTGGGAACCGGGAAGCACATACAGCTTCCATGCATACTACCCTTACCGTGCAAGCTATATGGATGCAACTGAAATCCCGGCAGCGGTAGCACCTGAACAGACAGGGACCCCAGGGCAGCTTCCAGACAAGAAGAATCTTGCCCTTCATGCATCAGCCGAGGGGGTAAGCCAGTCAATGGGAGATGCTAAGCTGGTATTCCAGAGTGCATATGCAATCCTGAAATTCACAATCTCCACTACACTCACCAAAGACTTCAGCACGCTCAGGATAGAAACATCTGAAAACGATGAGCCTCTTGCATTCACAAAAGGCACAATAGACATAACATCCGGGAGATTTACAGCTATTGAAGGAGAATCACATTCAGTGACTTACACACCGGAGACCCCGGCTTCGCTCTCGTCAAGGGCGCAGGCGTTCTATTTTGCTGTAACCCCCGGACATGCAGGAAAGGAGCTGAGACTTACAGCTGACTTCTATGGCAATGAAGCAGTCCTCAGTGAATTCACACTCCCGGATGAAGGCCTGGAGGCAGGACATATATACAGTACGGAAATCAAGGGAGGAGATGCGGGGTCCAGTGTGGACCTGAGCGCATACGGAACAGCCAACACCTATATCGTCAACAAGGCCGCGACACTCTATAGCTTTGATGCGACCGTCAAGGGAAACGGAGTTGGACGCACATACAAATGGACAGACAACGGACTGGACAAGAGTTTCTCATACAATGAAAGCGAGCTTTCAATAGAGCCGGCTGATGCATATCTCGTATGGTACAACAACCCTCTCACCCCTGAAGGTGTACAGCACAGCAGCCCCGTGTCCATCAATTCTGTGGTATATGAAGCCGGGAACAGGAGAATATATTTCGAGACTCCGGAAAACTTTGTGGAGGGAAATGCGCTTATCGTAGCTGTCGATGCGGCAGATGAAGTCCTGTGGAGCTGGAACATATGGGCAGTAGAGAACTACTCGGCGGAGAACAGCATGTCATATGTAAACGGATATATCTTCATGGACCGTAACCTCGGGGCGATCAGGGGTCTTGAAGCCATGAACGAGAGCAACGACCGCAGCGCGGCATGGGCTGCAGGAAACTATTACCAGTGGGGAAGGAAAGACCCGTTCCCTGCACCGGCCGAATTAAACACAAAGAACCTTGACAGCGACATGAAATGGGGGCTTCCTACATTCACGCCTGTCAGCAGGCTGCAGCAGGACTGGTCCTCAGAGTGGTGGGGAAGCAGTGACATGATGTTCGGAAAAGTGCTCGCCAGCAATGTCTATCCTATAGGAAAGCATGTCGGTGCAGGATTCTCCATTGAAGATGCCGTGGCGGCAGGCGTAAGGATACCTTACAAATGGGTGACCAGCGGCCCTAACGGCTCGACAGACGAGGACAATGTCTACAGGACAGACGGATCATATACATGGATGATGAACGCCAGCCTTGGCAGTGAATACGTCACTGACTGGCATTGGCTCTGGGGAGGCCCTACAATTTCAGAAAACCAGAAAAGCATTCATGACCCATGTCCTGCAGGATGGAAAGTAGCCCCTCCACAGGCACTCAACATGGCACTTTCCGGGAACAGGGTCGAGAAACCGCACGGTGTGTATTATAGCGACTACAACCTATATTTCCCATATGCCGGACAGAGACAGTCCTCTTTCGGAGGAAGCCAGATCAGCGGACTTGACGGCACAGACCTGTTCATATCCTGCTCGGGATTCACATCATCGGACAGGGTACATCCTTACAGGGGAACAAAAGGCGGAATCACTACAGGAAACAGCTATGCAGGAGCAGGATACCAGGTGAGGTGCGTAAAGGAGGAGAAGCAGGCCGGCACAAGCCAGGTGCGGGCCGTCATAATAGGCGACTCTATCACGGAAGTATGGGAAGCAAGGACTGACAACCACAATTTCTTCAAAGAGAACAATTATCTCCCGAAAGGCATCAGCGGCCAGACTTCAGCCCAGATCCGTGCCCGCTTCGAAAACGACGTGCTGCTCAACGGCCCTCTATGCGTCGCTATCACATGCGGTGTCAACGACCTTGCAGGAAATGACAACAACAATGTCCCGAGGACTCCGGAAGAGGTGTTCGCCAACATAAAGGCCATGGCCGAGACAGCGGCGGAGGCCGGGATAAAGGTTGTAATCGGTGCCACCCCTCCGACCAACTGGATACATTGGGTCAGCAATCCTGACGAGTGGAATGCAAAATACCCTGGTATCGGCAAGAAAGTCATAGAGCTGAACAACATGCTCAGGGCATATGCTGCAGAACGCGGCTTTGTCATTGCAGAATACTGGTCAGCACTTGTGGATGAGAACAATGACCTTAAGGAGGAATACCGTTTTACAGGATGGGGCCAGAATGACCATGTGCATCCTAACGCGGCCGCATACGCAATAATGGAGCCGATCCTTGTCAAGGCAGTCAACAAGGCGATCAACCCGGATGAAGGAAACAGCAACGGAAACATTGACGACATCCATAAAATCGAATGGTAGAAGGATGCATCCACAAATTAAATGACTAATAACATGAAACGACATATTGCACTACTATACACATTCATTATGCTTGGAGCCGCCTGCACGAAGGTCGAGACAGACATTGCCGTCAATCCTGATGATGCAGTGTCATTCCGCAGCGCGGAGATAGAGACAAAAGTCTACTATGAAGACAGCGACAAGGCGATAAAGGTCAAATGGAATGCAAATGACAGAATCGGCGTCTTCGCCCAGAGTGAAGGCGGCAGCACACAGGGAAACATAGCCTACAAGGCAGCCACATCTGGAGCATCTACTGATTTCCTGGCATATGACACAGGAAGTATAATAAGGTGGAAAGACGCGGAGACCAGCCACAGCTTCTTCGCATATTACCCTTACGACGGGAATGCAGGTGAGACCCCTGAGGCCGTATCGGTGTCCCTCCCGGCCATACAGGCACAGGACGGGCCTGACAATATGGGGCATCTGCAGAATTATGATTTCCTCTATGCAGCGACATGCGGCATAAGGCAGGATGACTATGAGGAAGTCCCTCTCCAGTTCAGCCATCTGTTCACTATGCTTGACATAAGCATAGCACCGTCAAACGACATCAGGTCACGTATCAACGCCGTGGAGATACGATGCAGGGACAGCAGGGAGATGCTTGCCTTCAATTCTGCCGATATAGACCTCGGCACAGGAAAGATTGACAACTCAAGCATCATAGGAGGAGCATCATCCATAAGGCTTGAATGCGGGTTCCTTACCAATTACGACAAGTCATACCAGCATTTCTATATGGCGATGACCCCAGGCCATGACGGCAAGGAATTCGACATCGTGGCCATCCTTGACAGCGGAGAAGAGTTCACTGTTGCCACCAAGACGGCACCATCCGGAGGTTTCCAGGCTGCATTGTATTCAATTTCAGGCAAGTTCACCCCAACAGTAGAGGCAGCCAAGATAGACCTCTGCGAAAACGGGACAGCGAATACATACATTGTCAATAAAGGTTCAACGCTCTATACATTCAACGCTACTGTCAAGGGTAATGGAATAGAACGGGATTTCTACAGTTCATACCTTGAGCAGGACCTTGCCATTGACCCGAAGAGCGTACTTGTGCTATGGTACAATTGCCTGCAGACAGATGCCAAATGGAAAGACATGGAGCCTATAGTCGTGAAAAACACCTATCTGAAAGACGGCAAGGTTGTACTTGAGACACCATTCAGCTTCGTGGAGGGCAATGCAGTAATCGTTGCATTCGAAGAAGACGGAGTAACATACGACAGCATCATGGCCGATGCCGACGGAATAATCACCAACGCCACCGTACTGTGGAGCTGGAACATATGGGCAGTGAAGGACTATGACCCAGAGGCCAGTGCTGTGCAATTCGGTGACTACTTTGTGATGGACAGGAATCTCGGGGCATTGAGAAACTCCATCCCTGAAGACGATGACAACCTGAAGACATTCATTGCCCCGTCCACTGTAGGCAACTATTACCAGTGGGGCAGGAAAGACCCGTTCCCTTACCATGCGGACAGCAGGAACTATTATCCTTTCTACCACAACAACCTTGCTGTCACACCGACATATACCCCGATAAAGGCACTCCAGAACACGATAAAGGACAAGGACGGCTATGTCCTGGAGAAACAGATCTTCAGCAATGAAGGCGTGACGAACACATCTGCAAATGCGACCAAGGTAGCATACGTGGCAGAGGCTGCCGGATATGAGGCATGCGTTGAAAGAGCCATCAGGAATCCGCATAAATTCATCTCAGACAAATCCATTTTCCCGAGATGGGTTGACACCAGCCTTGATGAGACCAGGACTTTATCCCTCTGGGGAGACCCGACAAACGGAGATACGGACGATGCAAAGAAATCAATCTACGACCCATGCCCTGCCGGCTGGAGGCTGTGGACCAGGCAGACAGCGCTTGAACTGAGAGAAAAGGCATTGAAAGACACTCCTGTAAGCAATGACTACGGATTCAGGGTTGCAGGGACATATTTCGCCGTCAATGGAGGCGGAAGGGCGGCTACCAACATGATGTTCAACCTCGGCTGGATGGTCCAGCCACAGGCAGGTGTCAACTTCATGGGCTGGACAGCGACAGCTGACTGCCTGAACTACATGAACGGCTATCACCAGAAATGGTATAACTGGACCCTCGAACAGGACAAGACGACCTTGCTTATGAGTGAAGAGACTACGCAGAGCAACAGCGGCAATGCAATAGGAAGAACCGTCAGATGCGTCAAGATGCACCCTGAAGTGGACCTTGGAGGAGATGGAGGAATGAGAGGTGAAGACGGAGAGGAGGAGTATGAATGGTATGAATAACATATTAATCTTCAAGACAATGAAAAAGACGATAATATCTTCATTTATATGTTCCATTGCCATGGTTGCCGGCTGTAATGTCGATAATCTTGAAATCAGCCAGGAAAACGGCAGGATACTCACCGCAGATGCAGAAATTGCACAGGAGTCTCAGACAAAGGGATACTGGCATTATATGGACGGCGGCAGCATCCCTTTCCTCTGGACTGGTGACGAGACGCTTTCAACCTCGATATTCTCGAAAACAGGCGGAGACTGGATGATAATCAGGGGAGGTGTCGGAAAGACCATAGACGTAGGCATAACACCTGACAATTCCGACAGGAGATTTGCCCGGATGAATGGTACAATCATTTCAAGCACAGAGATCTTATCCGGGGACTTCATATATTTCACAAACGGTGAAGTCAACCAGGAAAATCCAGGCATTGCAGAATTTACGCTTCCTGACTTCTTCACCCAGAAGGCGAATACGGAAGAAAGCCTGTCTGAATATATGTTCGTGTACGGACAGTCATCCATCATATCGGCAGACGCCAGCAGCGTATCCGTCGGAAAGGTAAGCTTCAGGCATGTCCCTTCGACTTTCCGCTTCAACATAACCAACCATTCAGGGAAAAGCCTGAAAATCAGCAGTCTGAAAATCACGATTACAGACGGCAACGGGGTACAGAAAGCGGTTTTCCCTAAATCAGTGAGAATGGACATTGACCCTGAAGACGCAGACAACGCATTCACCTTCAACGTAAAGGAGGAAGCCTTAAGATACAGTGAAATAATCCTGGACATGACCGGCTCCGAAGGCGCAAACTATTTTATACTTCCAAACGGTTCATCATATGATGCAAGCATATTGGCCATGCCTGCAGAATTCAACGGGGAGACAATGACCGTAAGCGCCATGTACCATGGAGAGGAAGAATACACAGAAATGAAGACAGTGACACTGAAATCGCTGGAAATGAAGGCAGGACACATATACGTAATGGACATTGAAGTCACCAGGCCGTCAGCCGACCCAGCCAACATGATTGACCTGAGCGCGGAAGGCACTGCAAACACGTACATTGTCAACCAGGCAATGACATTCTACAGTTTCGATGCATCTGTCAAGGGTAACGGAGTGCCAAGGAGCTTCTATGCCACAGAGCTTGAGCAGAACCTCCGCATCGAGCCAAAGAGCGCACTCGTCCTATGGTACAACTGCCTCCAGACCGATGCCAACTGGAAAGACGAATGCCCGATAATAATCGAAAGCATAGAGATCACTGACGGGAAAATATGCTTTGAGACCCCTGAGGACTTCGTTGACGGAAATGTAATAATAGCCGCATTCGCAGAAGAAGGTGTCACATATGACAGCATTGCAGCAGATGAAGACGGGATCATATCCAACGCAACTATAATATGGAGCTGGAACATATGGGCAGTGAAAGACTATGTCCTTGATGACAATGCAATCCAGGCGGGAAACTGCATAATTATGGACAGGAATCTCGGGGCATTGAGAAACTGCGTGCCTGACGGTGATGAGAACCTGAAGAAATTCATTGCACCTTCCACTATAGGAAACTATTACCAGTGGGGAAGAAAAGACCCGTTCCCTCACCATGCCGACAGCAGGAACTACTATCCGTTCTATCTCAGCCTTCTGGCCTGCACACCTACATATACACCGGTAAAGGCCCTGCAGCATACTCTCACAGACAGGGATGGCACTACGCTCCTCAACCAGATCTTCAGCAATGAAGGTGTAACGAACACGTCTTCAAATGCGACCAAGATTGCATACAAGATTGCCGCCCAGGACAAGGATTATGTAACCTGCGTCACAAGGGCTACATGCAATCCGCACAAGTTCATAACAGACGGCGAGACATTCCCGAACTGGGTTCCGAACGACAGGGACTCATACACGACATTCGCCCTGTGGGGAGACCCTGAATACGGCGAGGAAGATGACATCGAGAAGACCATCTACGACCCATGCCCTGCGGGATGGAGACTATGGACCAACCATACATTCCTTGAGCTGATAAAGGTCTCCGAGACCATAAAGCCTTACAGGGTAAGCGATGTCGGTGTCAACCTTGCCGGAAGCTATTTTGCTGTCAACGGCGGCGGCAGAAAGGCAAACGGGAACCAGCTCTTCAGCCTCGGATGGGTCATACAGCCACAGGCTGGAGTCAATTTCACTGGATGGTCGGCAACTTCAGACTGCATGGACTATTATGGAATGCAGCAGAGATATTTCAACTGGACCCTTGAAACAGACCAGGTGACATTCACTCTGAGCAGCCAGACTACACAGACACCGAACAGCGCATCATCTGTAGGACGCACTGTAAGATGTGTCAAGGAATAAGCCAGACAGAAGTATAATGAAGACAGGCCGGGGAGCAAGAACGCTTCCCGGCCTGTCTATTTTAAGGTAGTAATGTCAGAACAATACTGACACTGAAAACACAGTAGACAGATGGAGAGGATTTGACTTGTCATTGCAGAAACGGCAGGCAGCATCGCAGCGGAAATGCCCGAATACCAGTCCGCACCCGGCAGAGGCGAAGCCATTGAAGCAATTGCACATGCCAGCGATTTTCGAAAACGTGGCACAATATCCTGCACGCAAGACACCATGGCGCAGGAACGTATATTCTGCTCCGGCAGAAATCCCGTACATCGCAGAAGGCATCACACGGAAATCCATGTCAGCAGAAAATGCGAGTGAATGGCTCTTCCCAAAAGCAAGATCCACATTACCGGCCGCCACAACATCAAGCGGAAGGGCATAGCTGTCCCCGCCCGCCCTGAGCGGAGTCCCCATACCCTTGACAGACAGGCCTGCAGTCCAGCTGCCACGCTCCTCACTGGCAAGACGGCCGAGATAGGCGCCATGAAGATCAAGCATAGCGACATCCGAAGGCCCGTCCCCGAAGCCGTAATCAGAACGCACCCACCTCGCATTCAGCGCCACAGCCCAGCTTTTTCCGAAAAGACGGCCATATCCGAGATCCAGAGCCCAGTCCACAGGCCGCATACTGCCATTTAAATGCCCATATTCGTCCATTATGTCCATAGATGGGCCTGAGATATACCGGAACCCGGCAGAGACCATATTAAGGCCTCCTGGACGATAAAACGCAGTCCCGCCGCAGACAACATCAGCAAATTCATATCCGGTCCGCCACGGCCCCGTAAAGATTGCCCCTCCTGCGGCATTGTCACCGGCGAGGGCTGCAGCCCCATTGGCATACAGGGCCATCGGATTGTCACGGCAGACTGCCCCGGCACCGGCCATACCAGCCGTGCGCGCATTGACATCTGCATCAAGGAAAGAAAGTACACCGTTCTGTGCCGAGGCAAAGGCAGATGACAGCAGAAGAAGTGACAATGATGCTATTACACGTACCATAATAAACGAAACTTAACGTCTGACAACAGGTTTCTCAACTCTTTTACCGCCGAATTCAGCCACAAGCCGGTATGTACCGGAAGACAGACCAGGGGCATCTACCCTGGCACCTTCATCTGACAGCATTACTGATGTGTCAAGTACCGGACGTCCTGCACGGTCATACATTTTCAGGTGCATATTTCCGCCATAACCAGGCAGACGTACATTGAAATACCCTTCAAAAGGATTTGGATATACGAGAAGCTCCCCTGCAGAAATCACATTCACACAAGTGGATACCATAGCCCCGTCACGGTCACTGACAACTACGGTTAGAGTGGTAGAGCCTTCCGAGACTGGCGTAACATAAAGCCGTTCTTCATCAGCCCTGCATGACACGATGCCGTCAGACGCAGCCTCCGCAAAACATACCAGACGGTCCTCAGGGAAGTCATCATCAGCAAAATGCTCCATCAGGCTGATGCTTATCTCATGTTCTTTCCCGGTTCCGCTGAAGACAATGTCCTCTATAGGGGCGGTAACATAAGGTGCAGAATTGGCGATGGTAGAACCTTTGAGAAGCACTGCATCTGATGCCATCCCGAACTTTGTCCTTGAAACAACTGCAATATTATATTCAGTCATCTCCTCCAGGCCTCCCACAATGCAGGATGCCCTCTGGCCGCATGCAGCTCTGGAAAGAGTGACATGGCTGCACAGCACATCGCTGCCAGGATTCCCTGGATCCAGCCCGTCAAGGGAAGATTTAGAGGCATATACATCATATTCGCATACAGGAAGCCCTGCATAGCATTCGGGGACAGTCCACTCCAGCCCGATATGGTAGCGGTGTCCATAGGCCGAGGCATCAATGACAGGAGACGGTTCCATTCCATAGAACATGACATATTCCGCATCAGGCACACCGCTCCCGAGAAGCCCACCATATCCAGGATTGCTTTTCTCCACATCACCCAGTCTCCCGGAACCGAGAAGCAATTCCAGGAGGTCTTCATTGGTGAACCCCTCACCTCCGCGCCATGACACGGCAAGTGCTGCAAGCCCGGATATCTCCGGAGCCGCGACAGACGTGCCTGTAACATAACCATACGCACCGCCGGTACCTGCCGTATATATTCCTGGAGAACCTCCGAATGCAGAAATGTCCACCCAGTCTCCATAATTTGACGTGGAAGCCCTGGAAAAATCAGCATCAAGAGAGGCCACTGCGATTACAGGCCCGTATGCAGCAGGGTACTGCGGAGTGTCCACCCCGCTGTTCCCCGCTGCAAATATGACAACTCCTCCGGCCATAGGACCTGTCTGGATCCCGTTCTCGTCAAATCCGGCATTCCGTATGAAGTAGTCTATTGCATCCTTTCCATATTGTGAAAGGTCTGAAAGCCCGACATAGTTCCAGCTGTTCTGTGAAATGACGGCACCATTGTCAGCCGCATATGCCATGAATTCACCGATGTCCGCAGATGACCCCCTGTCGTCAAATACCTGGCAGCTCATTATCCTTACCCCTCCTCCACCGTCTCCTCCTGCAATACCGCAGATTCCTTCGGAATTATTGTTTACAGCACCTATGATTGCCGCCACGGCAGTACCGTGGTCTGAGGGCACTATATCATTGCTGCGTACGACAAAGTTATATCCGCAGTTGCCTTGCCCGTCATCCCACATGGCATCCCTGAGGTCCGGATGAGTGAAATCAACCCCTCCGTCCACCACAGCCACGACCACATCACTGCTGCCACATGAAGCCTTCCAGGCTGGAAGGATATTAAGATGGGCATCCGGACTCCAGCATGAAGCTGCTGTAAAGCCGTTGAAAATATACCACTGGTTCTTTGCAAAAGGGTCATTGAAAGGCATTGCCCCTGCTGACAGCGAAGTCCCGTATGCCGGATTTTCACTGACCGGAAACATTCTCGGGACAGGCTCTATTATCTCAACCTGCTCCGGCATACCGAAACGCTCCATTGCCTCCGTCACCGTACATGAGTCCATGAAATAGACATCATACCATCTGTCCAGCCCAGCCTTCTGCCGGCGTCCCCGGAACCTGTCTCCATCAGAAAAAGACCTGCGGACACTATAGACGCCTGCGCGTGACATTGCAGCCCTGAACCTCTCATCTGGCCCTCCGCCACGTGTGGCAGCCATATCCATCGGCTCACGCAGCTTTACCCTGAACATCCCCTCCACATAGGGGCCGGAAACATCTTCCACAGGAGCTGGAAACATATCGGCTGCCTCAGGAGAAAGCCTGTCACAGCCAAGAAGCAGGACAGGCAGCAGAAACATCAACCTTCTATACATCGTTACGGAACAAGCCTGAAATCAATGAATGAATCTGAACATATGAAGAAATCCGAATCTTCAGTCGCACCCACATGACGGTCAAAACACTGCATAGACTCACCATCCATATAATCAATCTCCTCACCGTCACACACAATATTCCCCTTGAATACATACGGGGCATACAGCCTCATGCTCCTGTCCGGGAAGACAATTGTGCTCAGCTGCTCCCTTACAGTCTGTACCTCGTAGACAGGATTCCCGGATGCATCGACTGCAGGCACTCCCATATCCGTCATGACCTGCCTCATGCAATCATATGAGATAGTCCATACCTTGCTCTGCCAATATGATTCAAAGCTGTCCTCCGAGAACAGATTCTCACGCGTCATGACCGCGACCTGGCGCCCGTTGGCAAGCACCCTCAATGTTGTCTGAGGTACAGACTTCTGGCTCTCACGCACATATCCGATATATCTTTCAGGCGTGTAGCCTTCAGGAAGAGGGGTCATCCTTATGGCATTATGGCTCTTAAGCCCGCGCATCATGATTTCATCATAGTTCCCGGACATGGACATCAGAGAGAACTCATGGTCTCCCCTGTAGCTCTGGTATCCTCCATTCGTGCCCGGATAGTCGAAATAATGGAGATATTCATTGAATGTATTGAAAGTCAGCATTGGCCCTGTAGAGAACTTGACCTCATAGTCAGACTCAACTGCCATGGACTCCGGATTGACAAATGTGCTTCCCTCAAACCATGCCCTGACTGTATTGTCCGCACGGAACTCGACGACATATATCCATCCGCCATATTCCTGTTCATAGCCAGGGAAATATTCCATGACCCACTGCCCGCGTGCCTGGAGGGCGAAACGGTAATCGGCAAGGCATTCCTCTATCCTGTCTGACGCTGATACCCCAAACAGGTCCTCAGGTGCATTGCTGCAGGCTCCCGCACCGAGCAGAATGCAAGCAGCGAATATATATAACATCCTTTTCATAGTCCTAATCATCAAGGTTATTCCAATCTATCTTGTCAAGTTCACTGATCCTGCGCCTGAATATCTCGCTCCATTTGTCAGTGTCAACTCCGAATGAATCAAGGAACCAGGCCTTCAGCACAGTGTATTTTCTCTCAAGCTTCTCACGGCCTTCGCCCGCATCCCTGAAATACTGCTCCCATTCCTCCGGAGAGGCCGAAATCAGACGTCCTCCGGTCTCGGCAATGTCCTCAGCCGAGGAACTTCTTGCATACGGGCTGATGAACCCGAGCCTGATGCACTCATTATAGCTCATTGTGGTATATTTGTTTCCCACATAGTCATTCGGTGTAATGTTGCGGAATTCATCAGGGACATTGTGTGTACCGTCAAGAATATGCGTGAATTCATGGAGCATAGTACCTGCAATCCTCTCGCTGTCAACATACCTGTCGAAATAGTTAACTCCGAGGATGTTTATCTGAAGGCCGTTTTCTGCGGACGCAAGGGCCGTGGTGCCTGTTGCAGCTATCTCGAAGTTCCCGACAAGGAAAAGCACCTTAGGGAAATATGTGCGTGCGAATTCTGTAGGGTCCTTCTCATCAGTCCCGTCAGACATCATCTCGTTCATGGCGTCAAGTGTGGTATACTTTACAAGCTTTGCCACCTCTATCGACTTGTCGATTGCCGGAGGGGTCACCCAATATCCGAAATTTGTCTCATTGTCAGGAAGATGATATTCAAACCGGACATTGTAAGGTTCAACATAATGGCGCATAAGCCATCTGTCAAAGTCAGTCTCTGCAGTTACGGAAGGCTTGAATATGCTCTCCGGCTCAATGGTGTCCTTTGTACAGGACATGGCCAATGCACCTGCAAGGAAAGACATACCGATAAGGTTCTTGAATATATTGTGTCTCATCATAACTTGTTCTTTGATTATTGCTGTACAAACGGATGGCTGTAGTCATCACGTGGATTTTCCTCTATTCCGGAAGCTATTACATCCTGCGGAAGCTGGAAAGCCCTTCTCAGGTCATTGTATGGCAATGTAGCGCTTACCCTGTAGCCTGTAGTGGTCTCATCCCTGTAGTTCGCAAGGTCCATTCTCACGACATCTATCCCGTAACGCTTGACATCACCCCATCTGAGCCCATCGCCCAAAGTCTCTATACGCCTGCAGTAGAGAAGGCACTGGACCATGTTCTCCTGCTCTCCAGGCTCAACCGTAAATCCGTGCGGCACAATCCGTTTACGCGATGTCGGCCTGTCTACCGTATACTCGGCGATATAGTCCGGTGAAGCCTGGTTTCCATACACTTCAGCTATCCTGTCGCGCGTAAGCGGGACAACACCATTCTCGCCGACCTTATAATACGACTTCTCCCATGTCAGCATGTCATTTACCGCAGCGTCATAGTTTTTCAGGTGTATATAGGCCTCAGCCCTGTTGAGAAGCACCTCATTGGCCGTGAAAGCCACGAATGTGCAGCGGAGATACCCAGTACCGGTCACAGGGTCAGAGACCTCCCACTGAGGATACCATTTAGGCTGGAACGTCTTGTTGGTGATGTTGTCATTCCAGTTGAGAGGAGGATGTATATACACCTTCTCATCAGACTGATTGTCCCTTCCTGTGTCGTATGGGCCTCCCATAGGACGTTTTGACCTGAACAGCTCCTGCTTGGACACGCGCATCATCTGCATGAACCTCGCAGCACTTCCGTCCCATGGATTCATCAGGTTTCCGGTAGCCCCATAGAGAGGAATCATCATGAAGTTGAAGCGGTGCGAAGGGCTGATATAGTCCCTTGCCCTCTCCGTCACCGAGAAGGTAAGGTTCCTCACGGCGGCCCAGTCCCTCAGCAGAAGAGACGGATTTGAGCCAAGGATGACATCTGCATATTCCACGACCTTATCCCATTTCATGTAATAGAGATAGAAGCGGGTTGCAAACGCATATGCAGCCTGCCTGTTGAAATGATATTTCGGGATTGCATAATGCGAGTCCTCGATAAGCGGAAGAGCCTCCTCTATATCCCTTGCTATATTCTCATAAACATGGCTGAGGCTGCCACGGGAATATTTCGGATTCAATGTAGTCTCCGGCTTGTCCATATATGGTATCCCGAGATAGTCTTTTTCAGGATGGTACGGCAGGCAATACAGCATTGTAAGGCAGAAATGCGCGTAAGCCCTGCACATCAAGGCCTCCCCCTTTGCAGAAAGCAGGGACTCAGGAGTCCCGAGATCCTCTATCGCCTGCAGCGCAGTGTTTGCCACGCCGATTGCGTTATAGTACTGCTGCCATGTGTTAACATTGCTGTCATTGTCAGCGATTGTCATGTCCATCCAGTAGCTGTTCTGCTCCAGGAGCTGGCCTCCGTTTGGATTGACCTCCCCTGCATCATCGTAATTGTCACTGGCAAGCTCGCACATACGTACATAGCTGCGGTTAGGATATGCAGAGACCAGCATCAGGTTGATTTTCTCAGGCGTATCAAGTTCTGCACGGTTATCAGGAAGCACATCAAGGAACTTGTTGCATCCTCCCGGAATAAAGGCCACAGCCAATGACAGGAATATATATTGTAATCTGTGTCTCATCATGTCTCTTTTTAGAAGGTAATCTTGCATGTCAACGTAAACTGCTTAGGCATAGGGACCGCCACTCCTCCGCTGTTGAAGAATTCCGGGTCCTGTCCCTGGAGCTTCTTGTCCGAATATATCAGGAAAGGGTTAGTCGCCTGGACTTTCAGTGAAAGTCCATTCAGGAGTATCGATGACACAAGATGCTTAGGGAAATCATATGACAGTGATATCTCCTTCATCCTTATGAAATCACCTTTTGCAATCCGGACATCAGAATAGTTGTATGCACTGTATGCCACATACAGGTTGGAGATCTGGTTGTTCTGGCGCTTGCTGGCAATCACAGGGACGTTCGTTATCTTCTCATCGCCAGGATTCACAAAACGGTTCTGGAACTCCTTCGGCATTGCCGTGAGATCTGAATATGAATTAGAGAAGATAGGGTCAAGACGCACCACGTTGCCGAATGAGTATGTCATGAACACATTCAATGTAAATCCCTTGTACCTGAATATATTCCCGAAGCTGCCTGTTATTGTCGGGTCAGAAGGGCCTTCATATTTGAGATTGCTGAAATTCTTGGTCTCCTGGAAATAGAGGTCTGTAGAAGTTATGTTCCCGTCAAGGTCCTCGAATGTAGGGATACCCATTTCATCAAGCCCCTTGAACTTGAATGAGAACATCGAGCCGCGCGGATATCCCTCCATGGAATATCCAGAACCTGTCAGATAGTCTATGGTACGGAGAGAGGTATTCAGCTTCGTCACCCTGTTGTCCATATGGGCGAATATGAGGCTTGTGCTCCAGGAGAAATCCTTTGTCTGGATATTCCTTGTCGAAAGCGACAGCTCCACTCCAGAAGAAGTCATCTCCGCCACATTTCCCATCTTGTTGACGAATCCGCCGAGACCGGACGTGATAACATTTCCGATCAGGTCGAAATTGTTTCTCTTGTAGGCATCAAGCGACAGGGAAATCCTGTTGTCTATGAATCCCAGGTCAAACCCGAAATTGAATTCATGTTTCTTTTCGTATGTCAGCTCTGAATTCTCAGGGGCGGAGACACTCATTGCAGGCTCCATGATGTCAGTGCTTCCCCTCCAAGGGGTCCCGGAGTAGATTGTCACGGTGGAATTGTTCACCCATGCCGGCCCGCGGTCCGCAGTAAGTGAATATGAAGCACGGAGGTTCATTGTGGACAATGCCGGGCGCAGCTTGTCAAAGAAGTTTTCCTGGTCCACAGCCCATTTCCCGGCAATATTCCATGTAGGAAGCCACCTTGCAGAACGTGAGCGTCCGAGACGGTTGGAGCCCTCATATCTCAATGTTCCGTTTATTGTATATCTGTAGTCATAGGAATATGAGACAGTCCCGGCAAACGCGGCATTGCGCTCCCTGGTATTGCTCATCCCGTAGTAGCGTATGTTGTCCTCAATCTGCTTCTTGAAGATGTCAAGGATGTAGAAAGGGGTCTCCCCCATGTCATACTGGAGTCCCCAGCCCTGGAATGACGTAGACTCACGGTCCATTGAATTTATCTCCACGACCCCGAAGGCATTGAGTACATGCTTTCCACGGAAAGTGTCGTTGTAGTTTACCGTTGCGCGGAAATCCTGGCTCAAGGCACGGTAGTCATTCCTCGTATATATACCGCCATTCGGGAGAACGGAGTATTTTATCGAATTCGGAAGGTCCGGGTTCGCATATAGATACGGGTTCGAGCTTGTAATCATCGAAGTGTAGTCCGCCCTGTAAGCCTCAGCCTGGTTTGCATTGTCCAGTATATTGTGCTCAGTGCTGGTAGCCTGGTAGCGCACAGACCCGAGGACAGCAAGCTCCACCTTAGGGACAGGGTGATATTTCAGTTCCGCCTGTACCTTTATGTCCGCCACATTTATGTCCATGTAGTTATTGGCCAGTTCATGCTTGATATTGAACGGGGCGTAGTTGCGTGTATAGAACTCATCAGGGTCAAGCGTACGGGATGAACGCAGGGCATATGAATAAGGATTTATGTCAAAGTCACGCTTAACAGTCCCGAACACTGCATCCACCTCAGATGAAAGGGAGCCAGGGGCACGCTGTGTACGGTATGACGCATTTCCTATCAGGTTAAGGGTGACATGGTCCTTGAACAGCCTCTGCGAGGCATTGAACAGGGCGGTATACCTGTTTACCTTGCTCTGCAATGTCCATCCCGGATCCACAAGCGCACCGATAGAGGCATAATATGTACCTTTCTCCGTACCGGCAGATATGCTGACTGAATGGTTGTTCATCACACTGTTGCGGAAAAGCTCCTTGAACCAGTCAGTGTTACGCGTCTCAGCCTGCTGGAGATAGCGGATACGTCCGGCCTCGGTATTTTCCACCATAAATCTCCCGGTCTCCGGATTATATGTGTTTATCAGCTGCGAGAGCTTCTGGTAGACTCCTCCCTGGGAAGCATACACTATATTGGAGTAGTTAAGCCATCCTTTCCTGTACATCTCCTCATAGACACCCATCTGGTCCTGCGAGTTCATGATATTGAATTCAGAATATGTAGGGACAAGGCGTACGGTAAACTCTCCTGAATAATTGACCCTCACCTGTCCGGCAGTACCCTTCTTTGTGGTCACGACAATGACACCAGCCATCGCCCTTGCCCCATATATTGAGGTTGCGGAGCCGTCCTTGAGGATATTGAAGCTCTCTATATCATCAGAGTTCAGTCCGGCAATCGCAGAGCTTATGAGCGTAGTGGCATCTCCTGAGGAGAGTGAATTGGCATCGACATTCACGACATCCTCCATTATGACTCCGTCGACAACCCAGAGAGGCTTCGAGTCACCATAGATGGATGTCGCTCCACGTATCCTGATCTTCGGGGCCGCACCGAACGTTCCGGAAATGTTCTGTACAGAGACACCGGCAGAGCGTCCCTCCAGTCCCCTGCTTATTTCACCGATACCGCTGACAAGAACCTCGTCTGCCTTCAGGTTGTCAGTGGCACCGGTGAACATCCTTTTATCCATCTGCTGCATACCTGTAACAACGACTTCATTGATCTGAAGGGAATTCATCTTCATCTCAAATTCAATATAGTCTTTGTCTGCAGGCAGTTCAATGGTATCAAAGCCGATATAGCTGACCCTGAGCACAGCCTTTGAAGGTACATTCTCAAGTATAAAATGCCCGTCTACATCGGTAGAGGTTCCGTCTGTTGTCCCGACAATCTGGACAAAGGCACCGGCAAGAGGCTCTCCGGTATCATCAAAGACCTTTCCAGTCACCATCCGCGTCTGTGCATTCATGACAGAAAGACACACAGAAGACAGGAACAGGAAAAATACCAGTAACTTTTTCATATCATTCCTGTTTTATGGTTATTCTGTATAGTTCCTCGAAAGCACCAGGACATCCGTTGCGACAACAGGTGATCCGCTGCCGAAATTAAAATACGACCCTCCGCAGTTCCAGATGGCAAAAGTCCTTGCCTGAGCGCTTCCACCCTGTCCATTGTCACTGAACGACAGGCTTATCCTGTCGGAAGACTCGTCAAAGACAGGCTCTGCTGCCCATGCCACGTAGCCAGGCCTTGTATAGATATAGGTTCCGGAACCATTCATAGGTCCATTGAAATGGAGAGAGAAATACCTGTCTCCAGAAACCCCAAGCTCCTGCCCTGAAGATATAGTAACCTGCCCATTCACAAATGTTGCAAGTACAGGATAGTTCTGGATTCCTTCTGCATTGACATACATATTGAAAGAATCCGGCTTCACCCTTGCCGTGAAAGTGACAGACGCCGCACTGTCATTGTCTATATTATCAACATTCCATGTTCCGAGGATATAGTCGTACATGCTTTTCTCCGGAATGCAAAGCGTTATGTCTACAGATTCCGCAGCCTCCTCTTCAGGAATGAGCGTTGCACGCGCGTAGACAGCCACATTGCCCTGGGAGTGGCTTGTGCTGAAACATACGCCTTCATCCACCTTCCTGAACGAGAATACATTACCTGGATCATCCGTTATCTTGACCGTATATTGACCGGATGACACGACTTCGACAATCTGCTCTCTCCTGTCATTGGTAAGCTCTACAGAGCGCACCAGCACACTCAGCCCCACAAAACGTGACTGGCTTATCGTGACCATTACCGGAGCTATATCTCCCGATGTGACAGTGATGACAGCCTTACGCTCAGCATCGCCTGTATATCCGGCGACATTGAAGAGAACTGTGTTTTTCCTGACCTGCACCCTCAGCCAGTCCGGATCAGACGACTCGGCCATGATGTCGGCACCTCCGGAATCCATTACAATGGTTCCTAATCCGCCGGCATAGCCGAATGCGTCATTTGTGATACTTTGTAATTTCAGGACAGGTACCGTCTCATCTTTGCTGCAGCAAAGCATCAGCGCCGATACAAGAAACAATAGGGAAATCTTTTTCATTGCGATGACAAATTGGTTAGTGTTTTACAAATGTAGCTGCCAGGCATTTTTTCAACGGACAATATCGTACACATTCAAGATAATCATATGTCTATGTCATCCTTCTGTGTTTCTCCGGTTATGCTTTTGACAAAGTCAGAAGGCAGAATACCGAATTGCCGGAAGAAACATTTGGCAAAATATGAAGAGGAGCTGAACCCTGTTATATAGCCTATCTCAGTAATGGAATACCGCCCCTCAGCCAGAAGCCTGCAGGCCTCATTCAGGCGGACGAACTTCATGAAGTCATTAGGCGTCATGCCTGTGATCGCCTTGAGTTTCCGGAATATCGCAGTCCTGCTCAACGCCAGTTCACGGGCAAGTATATCCACTGACATTTCCGCGTTCCCCATATTGGCTATGATGACAGAACTGCATTTCTCCATGAACTCCTTATCAATCTGGTTCCTGGTAATCTGCCTTATTTCAACAAGAGGAGTCTTAGAATAGTTCTTCATGTCATCCATATTCTTCTTCATGAGATTGCCGACCTGCGCAAGGAGATGCTGAGGAGAGAACGGCTTCTCCACATAGGCATCCACCCCATACTGGAGACTTTCTATCTTGGATTCATTGTCAATCTTTGCCGTAAGCAATATGACATGTACATGGCTTGTCCTGATGTCCTCCTTTATCTTGCGGCACAGCTCTATACCGCTCATTCCAGGCATCATCACATCACTTACAACCATATCGAAATCAGCCTCCTGGAGCATTTCAAGCGCATCTTCACCGTTGTATGCAACAGAAGTGCAATATGTTCCGGAAAATATCTTCTGAAGAAACGCTGTCATCTCCACGCTGTCATCCACCAGCAGGATACGCTTCATTCCGGATTCATCACAGCCAGGATTATCCTCCTCCGCATCCGCCCCGGAGGCCTCCGCTTCCACTGCCATGCATTCCACATCCCCAGGAAGCCTGTCTGTATAAGGGATAGACAATGAAATGACCGCACCATGGCATATATTCCCGGCTTCGTCAATATCTGTACGTCCTTCAGCATGCACTTCTCCGCCCATCATTGAAGTGAGCGTCCGGACAAGATGCAGGCCGATCCCTATTCCTTCCCTTCTGCCGATATTCCTGTCATTTACCTGATAGAACAGCCCGAAAATCTTTTCACGGTATTCTTCCGGAACTCCAGGGCCGTCATCCGTGACGGTGATGGAAAGTCCGGCTTCATCAAGCCCTGCTGTTATACTTATCTCCTTTTCCGCAAACTTCACGGCATTGCCGACCAGATTATTTACAATCTTTGTAACAGCCTCCGGGTCGATTACCATAGACATATCAGCCGGATAGTCACGGATGATTGATATCCCACGGCTTCTGGCCTTGAACGAGAACATGTCCAGGATATGGTCAAGCAGGGCAGACAGCCTGCAGTTGCCATAACGGGGCACATGATTTCCTCCTGACGATGCCTTGTTGAAGTCAAGCAGCTGGTTGACAAGTTCACATAGCCTCCTGTTGTTCTTGTCAATCACACGGAAATACTCATCATACCGTCCCCTCACCTCCGTGTCTTTCATTATATACTCCAATGGCCCTGATATAAGGCTCAGCGGAGTCCTGATCTCGTGCGCCACATTGGTGAAAAAGTTTATCTTCATCTCATAAAGCTCCTGCTCCTGCCTGCCTTTGAGCTGCTGCAGCCTCATCCTGTACTTCTCCCGACTTCTCCTGAACACCAGCAGCCCGGCAAAGGCCGCTGCAACAAGCACCAGGATTCCATATACCATATATGCCACTGTAGACTTCAGGGGATGGGATTTCACATATATGGTCAACGCAGTTTCACCATTGTTCCAGCCGCCGTTTCCAGAGGCCGCCTGTACCCTGAATATATATTTCCCCGGGCTGAGATTATAATACACCGGGGAATGCTCCTCCTGCAGATGCCATGAATCCTTGTCATGGTTTCTGTCAAGCCTGAACCTGTAGCGTATATTCCCGGCCCCGCGATAGCTCGGCGAGGCGAAACGCAGACCTATGAATGACTGCCTGTGCGAAAGCACCAGCTCCTGCATTCTTTCTATAGGCCTGTCCACCGGTGAATCCGCCATATACGGATATACGCTGTTCCCGTTTATAAGAAGCTCAGTAATCACAACAGGAGGGATAGAGACAGCGTCTGTTATCTTATCAGGAGAAAACATCACAATGCCGTCGACAGTGCCAAGAAGAATATTACCGGCAGAGCCATATATCCCCGCATTTTTCGAGAACTGCTGACTTATAAGCCCATCCGTCCGGCGGTATACCTTCATATGCCCTGTTTCCGGATAGAACTCGACAAGGCCATTCCCCGTGGAAACCCATAGACGCCTGCCGTCAGGAATAATCTGGGATATATTGTCATCCGGAAACCTGATGTCAGGCCATGAGATGAATTCATGGCCGTCATAGCTGCATATCCCGTCGTTCGTACCTATCCACAGCCTGTTCGCCATGTCTACAACAATGGTATTGACAGAATTGCTCAATATGGAATTCCCCTCACCATGGACATATTCAAGGTACTCCCCGCTGCGCGGATTATATGAATATATACCATTCTCTGCCGTAGACACCCATATAAGCCCATTCTTGTCCTCCTCAATGTCAGTAACGCGCGAACTCTCCCTCAGCCTGGCAAAGGAATCCGTCACGTTGTCATACATATACAGTCCGTCTGCCGCCCCGGCATAGATCCTTGAATTGCTGCTTTTCAGCAGAGAGAACACCCTGGCGTCATTCTGCCCGTTCATATAATTCCTTGTCCGGCCCCCCTGGAGATCTATCGAGCATATTCCCCTCTCATACACGGCTGCCCAAAGGATGTTTCCGTCAAGCATCAGTGAAAGCACCTGGAAAGATGGCACAAAATACGGTACAACAGTCTCCTCCTTTGTGTCAAGCAGCATTATCCCGTTGTTAGAAGTCCCGACCCAATAGCGCCCGTCGCCATGCTCGCATATCGCGCTCACAACCTTCCCTGCCTTTGAATCATAGTCGCATATGGTCTCATAGCAGGTGAAATCAGTACTTGACGGATAGAATTCCACCCCTCCGTCAAAAGAGCCGAACCACAGGTTACCTTCACGGTCTTTCAGGAAAGAGTATATGCAGGAAAGCGATGTACCTGTATACAGACTCTCATTCTGCTGGCACGGGGTTATCTCCCCATCCATTATATTAAACATGAATGCCCCCCTTTCCGAACTGACAATAAGCTTCCCCAACGATGGCTCAGCAAGACGGTGTATACGGTACAGCATCTCATTGCAGCCCATATTCTTGATTTTTCCGGCAGTACGGTCCAGGCAGTCAAGCCCGTTATTTACTGTCCCTATCCACAGATTACCGTACGAATCCTCCATTATGGCATCAATGGAATTACCTGAAAGCCCATCCTTGTCACGGCTGTACCTTCTGCACACACCAGTGTTCCTGTCCATCGCACAAAGGCCAGAGTTATACGTACCGAGCCATATCACTCCATCATGGCTTTCATACACTGTGGATATATAGTCCTGGGAGATGCTTCCGATATCTTCCGGGTCATGGCAATATACCTGGAGGATGTCCTTTTCAGGGCTATAGCGGAAAAGGCCCTCATTCACGGTAGTTATCCATATGTCCCCCTCCCTGTCCTCAAGGACATCAATAGCCCTTCCTGATATCCCTTTCCCATCAGCTGTCCTCTTGTCGAAATGGACGAACCTGTCCTTTTCCGGCATATATATGTCCACTCCGGTGTCAAGTGTAATCCATATATGCCCGCGGCGGTCTACCTCAAGATGAAGTATATTGTTGTTCGACAGCCCGGAGCCGTCATTCTTCCTGTAGTTGCGGAAAGACTGCCCGTCAAACCTTGAAAGGCCATTGCCCGTCCCGAACCACACGAATCCGGATTCATCCTGGACTATATCATATACAGAGTTGGACGGCAGACCGTCATCGACGGTATATATATGCCTGCTTATAGTTACCCCCCCTGGGAAATCACAGGGAAACATGCAAGCAGGAGAAAGCACGCCAGTATCCTGGGACCATAAGATGCCGATGTAGAGAATCTCATATAATCAAGTTTTGATTTCAGGCCTCAATTTGACCATACCTAATTTCACTTCTAAGTTACTCCCTTTACATTAAATTCCAACACACACGTTTCTGTTTTATCGTTGTTTTGTACTATTTTTTCTAACAGAATTTAATGTTATCTCCACCTTTGCATACAGTAAATATATATTGTTATCCTTACATCACATAAATACACGCACAAAATCTCTGTTCAACATGAAACACATCCTATCATTTGCATTATGCATCGCATTGACGTTTCCCATGCTGGCGAAAAACGTCAAGATGTCAAGCCAGGAGAAGGCGGCAAGAGGAGTCATAGAAAGAACCCTCGGCTACTGGCCTGAAAAGCTTGTAATATCTGTCACAGGGCAGACTGAGGATGCCCAGGAATATTTCTGCACCGAGGCAAGGAACGGCAGGCTCTACATTGAGGGAAGCAGCACAATCGCCGTATGCCGCGGCTTCTACGACTATGTAAAGTCCAACGGATACGGGCTGTTCACATGGTCCCTCAATACAATATCACTCCCTGACAGATTCCCTGACCAGGCGAAAAAGATATCTGTGACACCATTCCGTCACCGCCAGTACATGAATGTATGTACACTCGGCTATACCATGTGCTACTGGGACTGGGAAGCCTGGCAGAGGGAGCTTGACTGGATGGCTCTGCATGGCTTTGACATGCCTCTTTCCCCTATCGGAAGCGAAGCAATATATGCAAGGGTATGGCGCAAGCTCGGACTTACAGAAGAGGAAATTGGTGAATTCGTCACAGGAGGGGCGCATTTCCCATGGTTCAGGATGGGCAACATGTCAAAGCTTGACGGTAATCTGCCACAGT
The DNA here is from genome assembly GCA_947179325.1 of uncultured Bacteroidales bacterium. Classification (GTDB taxonomy): domain Bacteria; phylum Bacteroidota; class Bacteroidia; order Bacteroidales; family UBA932; genus Cryptobacteroides. The sequence goes on from CAMXAU010000001.1 coordinate 61,282, forward strand.
CATATTACGACCAGAGCATCAAGCTGGAGCACAAGATGGTCGAAAGGATGAATGAACTGGGAATGTCACCTGTATACAATGCCTTCGCCGGATTTGTACCGAAATCAATCAAGAGGCTTTATCCTGACGTAGAGCTTATCAAGACAGGTTGGGGCAGCGGAAAATACTATGTATCCAATTTCATCAGCCCCGAGACGGACCTGTACAAGAAGATTTCCGTAATGTATATAGAAGAATGGGAAAAGGAGTTCGGGAAAGGAAAATACTATCTCGCTGACAGCTTCAATGAGATGGACATCCCTTTTGCAGCAAAGGGGACACCGGAGCGTTTCGAGCAGATTTCCTCATACGGAAAGGAACTGTACAATTCAATCAAGGATGCCAATCCTGACGCAGTATGGGTAATCCAGGGATGGATGTTCGGCTACCAGCGCCACATATGGGATCCGGAAAGCATAAAGGCCCTGTTTTCAGGCGTTCCTGACGACAAGATGCTCCTGCTTGACCTCAGCGTAGACTTCAACTACGGAATCTGGCAGAATGAATATACATGGAACTATGCACCTAAGATATACGGAAAGAACTGGATATACAGTACCGTACCTAATTTCGGAGGCCGCACAGCACCGATAGGGGACCTTGAATTCTATCTGAACGGACATCTCAAGGCACTCGGCTCCACCAACAAGGGGAACCTGATAGGCTACGGTACAGCCCCTGAAGGAGTGGAAAGCAATGAAGTGACATACGAGGCCATATCAGATGCAGCATGGAGCCTTACGCACAAGGATATAGATGAATGGCTGAAGACCTATTCCATAGCACGATACGGAAAATACACTGAAGGAATCAAGACATTCTGGGACAAGATGCTACAGTCTTCCAACAAGATATGTTCAAGCCGCGCACAATACCGCATACAGAAAAGGCCTTTTGATATACTTGGCGGAAGATATGACACCTCCAAAGAGCATTTCGAGGCCATCGAGGCACTCATAGGATGTTCATCAGAGCTTGGGGAAAACCAGGCATACAGGTACGACATAGCATACTGGGCTGGAATCTACGCTTTCGGAAAGGCAGACATACTTGCAGAGAAAATCCATACATGCTATCTGTATGGAGACACCGAAAACGCTGAAAGATACGAAGAACAGTTCCGCAAGCTCATGCTCATGGCTGATTCATTCCTGGAATCGAACCCGATGTGCCGTCTTGAAAGATGGAACGGCTTTGCAAGGTCATGGGGAACCACACAGGAAGAAAGCGACAGATATGAGACAAACGCACGCCGCCTTGTGACCATCTGGGGGCCGGGAAAAGGCCCTGACGGACTCAATGACTACGGCTGCAGGATATGGTCAGGACTTATCCGTGACTATTATCTGCCACGCTGGGAGAACTATTTCGCATCAAGGAAGAGCGGAGAGCCATTCGACTTCAACGCATGGGAATACAAATTCGCTGAGGAGCACAAGCCGCTCTCACCGGCAACAGAATATGATGACATCTGCGCAGCAGCGCATTCAATGGTCGAATATTGCGCTGAAATATCACGTGAAGAAGACTACACCATGCTCTCCGGATGCTCCAGGTTTGAATTCAAGGACGGCACTACAAGACTCATATACTTTGTCACACCTGAGGCCCTGAACAGGATCAAAGGACTGAAATTCACCTATATCGAAGGAGAGGATACAGTCAACATCAAAAAGATACAGATCAACGTTGCCGGATGGGTACGCCTCAAGAAGGATACAGACATTGTCATAGGGAAAGACAACCCTGTAGCCGAGATTGAACTTGACGTAAAGCCGGACGGGAAAAGATATGAATTCAACTATATGCACATCTTCCTTGAGGGCACAAAGCAGCTCCAGGACTCGAACGTGGCTATAGAATGGATATTTTAGAGAGTTCCCGGTAAAGGTTACCGCAGGCGTCCTCAAGAAGGTCGAGCACAAGCTCGAATCCATCCTGCCCCATATAATACGGATCCGGAATATATGAATATGAATGGCCAGTGAGATAGCTGGCCATTCTTTTTATCTTATGCGTGGCCTCCACAGACGGAGCAAGACGCATAAGGTCTTCATAGTTATTGTCATCCATTGCCACGATAAGGTCAAAGTCAAGGAAGTCGACAACACCGACAGGACGTGAGCGGTGAGTAAGCACATAGTCCCTCTTTATTGCAGCCTTCCTCATCCTGCTGTCCGGCAGCTCTCCCCTATGTCCGGAATACGTCCCGGCTGAATCCACAAAAAACTTATCTGAAGCCCCGTTACGGGCCAGAATAGCCTCAAATACGCCATGTGCAGCCGGAGAGCGGCAGATATTGCCAAGACACACGAAAAGTACCTTATATTGCCTGTTTTCTTCCATTATATCGATTGTTTTTCATTCACGGACGGCAAATTTCGAAATTTATGATGAAATACAAAAGCATATTCCGTGAAAACCTATTTCAATACAGCCAATGCTGAATCATAGTCCGGCTCATCTGTAATCTCATCGACAAGCTGGCTATAGATCAACTTTCCGTCCTCATCCACAATGACAACAGCACGCGCATACAGACCTTTCAGCGGCCCGTCAATCATCTCCAGGCCATATTTATCTGAAAAACAGCCGCATCTGAACAGAGAAAGAGGCACCACATCATCAAGCCCCTCCACTGTACAGAACCTTGACTGCGCAAAAGGAAGGTCCTTCGATATACAGAGGACCACAGTGTTCTCCAGCGAAGAGGCCAACTGGTTGAATTTCCTGACAGAGGATGCACACACAGCAGTATCAAGGCTCGGGAATATGTTCAGCACCACTTTCCTGCCCCTATAGTCAGACAGATGTGAGACAGTAAGGTCACCCTTCACTCCCCCGAAATCAGGGGCATATACACCTTTTTCCGGAAGTTCACCGCTCAGCTGGACAGGACTCCCCTTAAAATTTACTTTTGCCATAACGTCTACTATTTAAAATGTTTACCACAAAGGTACCGGTTAAGGATACCGGGACCGCAACTATCAAAAAGCACACCTTATTCAAGAATCCGGACACAGGGAAAGAAAAAGCGACTGGAATACCAAGAAAAAAGGTGAAAGCCATACGGCCCTCACCTTTCATAAAATTATCAGAAATAGTCCCTATTAATAGAAACGTGCCCTGTTATCCTTTACATCACCGTCTTCCATCATCACAGGCATAAGCATCTGGATGCTGTACTGCGCCATCTGGGCGTTACGGTTCTTTGCATCGTCCTCAGTAAAGAAGGCACCGGTATCATGTCCAGTAACCTTGTAGACATACACTCCGATAGTTCCTGCAAGAGGCTTGCTGATCACACCCGGCTCAGCCACGGATACAGCACCGATGAACTTAGGGTCAAGTCCCTGTGAAGTAAGCGAAGCGAAAGTGATATTGTCCTTAGTGCTTACTGTTGTTCCAAGAGCCTCAGCAATAGCCTCCATTGTTGTAAGGCCGGCAATCTTCTCAGCTACTTCAGCAGCTTTCTTCTCACCTGCCTTTTCAGCATAGAGGATATTCTTGATACGCGGAGCAACCTCCTCCACTGTAGCATATCCCTCTTTATGGATATCCTTGAGCGCAACGACAAAGAAATAGTTGTTGTTTACAGTTATGATATTTGAAACCTTGCCCTTCTTAGCCTCGAATGCCCATCTTGTAATTTCCTTTGTATGGTCAATTGCACCAAGGCGGTCATTGCTCTCAAGCATCTTGTTTACAGGATGTGCATAGAGGTTCTCCTCCTCGACAGCCTTCCTGAAAGACTCATATTTGCCTGCTGACTTTGTTGCAAGGACATTAGCCCTTGAATAATAGTCATTGTATGTAGCCTTTGATGCAAGGATCTCCCTTTCAAGGATAGCGACCTGCTTACGCTCTGCAATCTCCTTTGTCTCTGTAACCTTTACGATATGTGTACCGTATGCAGTCTCGACAATATAAGGTTTGTTCAGCTGTGCAGTAAGGACACTCTCCATACCAGGAATCATCATGCTCTGTGACATCCAGCCGATGTCTCCCCTTTCAGCTACATTAGGATTCTTGTCAGCAGAATAAAGTGCAGCAAGGTTTGAGAACGACTCCCCTGAATTGAGCTGTGCAAGTATATCTGACGCCATGTCAGCATCCTCTCCCTGAAGAAGGATATGCTTCACAAACACAGACTCCGGCATTTTCTTGCTGTCAAGGATCTTCACAGCATAGAAGACATTGTCTTTCAGATAGAGAGGCGAGATGCTTCCCACACCGTTGTTTGCCACGAAGTTATCCACGTCAGAAGATATTGTGTTAAGCTCTCCAGCCTTGTACCAGTACTCCGAGAGCTGTCTGTCTGAGTTCTTCAGAAGGAAGCTCTTCATGTTGTCAGCCTTCTCGAATTCAGCATAGAGGGCATTTGTCTGCTCTGTAGCGGCTGCTATGTCGTCTGCAGAAGGCTTAACCTCGAACACGACATATTCTATATCCCTGCTCGCCTGCTGCCTGTAGAAATCCCTGTGCTCCTTGTAATACTTACGTATTTCACTGTCTGACACTACGATTGTAGAATCCTGGACATAGCCGAAAGGCACCATCACGAACTCAACGTCTGTAGTGTTGTTGTTCTCCTCCATGCTCTTTGCAAGCATAAGCGCATTAGTGAAGTTGCTCTGTGTAAACAGGGAGCCATATTTTGCATAGAACTCCTGGGTATAGACAGTATTCTGGAGATAGTCCCAATATGTCTTGAGCCTTCCAGAGTCGTCATTGCGGATCTGCTGTACAAACTCCACAAGCCTTTCCTTTGAGAAATTTCCGGACTCGTCAGTGAACACAGATGCAATGACAGGGGAGACCATGTCGCCTGTAGTCAAGGCAAGCAGCTCCTCCTCTCCCACTGCAATACCTGCAGCCTGTGCATTCTTGAGGAAAAGATATTTATCGACAAGTGACTGCCATGCAGCATTCCTTATCATGGCCTGCTGCTCTTCCCCCTGAACAGACCTGCCGCTTATTATTTCGTTGATAACAGTCAGGTCTTCAACATCATTCTGGAAATCCTGGTATGAAACAGACTTTCCGTTTATCTCTCCAACATCATATTTGGAAGACATCGACGATGATACTGACTCCAGAGTAGTCGGGTCAATGATAAATGACAGAAGGGCCAATGCAATGACCACTGTGATAAACACACCCAACTTTACGCGAATTTTTTCAAGAACCGCCATTTTTATGAAATTTTAAATATTTTCTTACAATTGTCTAAACAAAAATGCAATAGGGCTGCGAAGATAACAAATTTTATCCAAATCCGCCACTATTTCTTCAATAACGGACCGATAAAATTTACTGTATCAATAACGACCGCCGTGCTGTCCTGCTCCACAAAGAGATAATTGTTGAAAGGACGCCTTAGCTCGGATTCACGTGCCCTCTGGTCCGATTCCATGCCATATCCCTGCATGAATCCGTCAGGGGAGTACATCTTCACATAGCAGTCCGTATAGATACGTTCATTCTTCCTGTCCCAGTAAAGGGTATCAGTCTCCATGGTCTCCTGGTTGATGAAATTCCGTACCACTACATTGCCGTATGCCGCCCATGTCTCCCTTCCATCCTTGTATTTCAGATGCCTTGCCTTATCAGAGACAATCTCCGTCTCAAGCTTGCCATCCTCCGTATATCCATAGACAGCAAAACCCTCAGGGAAAAGCTCAAACGACAATGTGTCTGTCTCATATCTCTCCATAAGGGCAGCCTCCATCCTCATCTGCAGTATCCCGTTTTCGGTGCTTACGATAAACATGTCATCCACAGTCTGCACTGGAGTCCCCTTAAGGTCAAGCTTCCCGGTCGTCTCGATCTTTCCCTTGCAGGAATAAACGATGAAAGCAACCGCCAAAGCGGTTGCAGTCATCATCACTCTATTTGATTTTCTTTTCAAGACAATTATTTCTGTGTCCTAACAGTAGTCGTAGCCTTAAGGCCGTTACATGAAACTGTATATGACTGTCCGTCAGTAAGGTCGTACATGAATGCCTCCGCAGCCTGAGGGAAATATGCCCTGTACTGTCCAATCAGCTTGTTGCACTCCTCAGCAAGTGAAGGATCAGCCTCCTTTGCCTTTGACATGTAGTCGACAGCAACCCAATAAGGTGCCCTCATCTCAATTTCATTTCCCTTGCATACAGTTGAGCCCCATATTGTTCCGATAAGCATATACGCCTTGCCCCTTATGCTGTTATCCGTGTCAAGCTGTGCCGCACGTGTAGCATAGTTCATTGCTGCTGCACTCTTGGCATTCTTGAAGTTGTAGGCAGCAAGTTCAAAGTACCAGTCTGCCTTCTTGTCATCATCATTCTCAGGAGATTCGATTGCCTCAAGCATGAACTTGGTTGCATTGTCGATATCGCCCCTCGAAGAATACAGCTTATAGAGGTAATATGCTGAATTTGCAGATGGCTCAAGCCTGTACATCGTATTTACAGCATTGAGGAACAAATCATTATCTGTGCAATCACCTGCTACATTAAGCATCTTGACAATATTCTTTGAAAGCTCAAGGTCCTCCGGATTCGCCTCATACCTTGGAGTGAAAAGTTCAAGAAGGCTCTCGCAGCTTGCCACCTTGCTGGTGATGAAGAGGTTCTCTATATCCCCCCTTATCTTAGTAAGGTTATCAGAAGGAGCCATCTTGTCTATCTTCTCCATTGAATCCTCATAGATATTGATGACTTCCTCGGCAGAGAGGACTCCGTCCTTATAGAGCGCAACAGCGGCGTTCATATTGAAAAGGAAGATGCTTGGAGTAGTCTTCTCTCCGTTCCTCTCAATGATCTGGGAAAATCCCTCATAGAGCCTCTTGTTGTCATTCTTCATGTAATTCATCATATCCATACCCTTGTTGTTCATGGCTGTCTCAGCGTATTTAGGGTAATACTCAGCCCTGATATCATGGATCATCATAAGGGTATCGATAAGCGCATCCCTGTAGATTACATTATTCTTGTTCTTGTTGATGAGCTGCCTTACAAGCGTGGTGCCGTTTATAAGCATGTTCTGGTTTGCCGTAGGAGGGCAGAGCTTGAAAGCCTTTCTCCAGTTCGGAGTCGCCTCATCATAGTTCTTCTGTTTGAAATACTCGTTGTAATAGGAGAGGTACTTGATACACTCAGCGCTGTCAGCACCATATTTTCCCTGCGCATGCAGAAGATTACCGCCCATGGCCATGAGCATAGAAGTAAAAAGCAAAAGAGCAATCCTTTTCATAATATCATTAATTTTTTGATTTCATTTTAGCTTACTCATAACGTGGTTTCTGGAACCATATGTCATGGATATTGAACCCGATGGAGAACGTCACATAGCGTTCGCGTATCAGGTCCCCCTGCATCCGTCCCCTCTGACCGAAGTCAACACCAAGGGAAATTCCGTTATAGAGCCTGAATACAGGAAGGGTAACCCCAAGGGTAATACCCATGGCATCAACATTATAGCCATTATACTTGTAGTATTCACGGTCATAGTAGACTCCGGCACGGTAGGCACATTTCTTCAGATAATACCTGATGTCATTCCTGTTCGGCACAATCTCAAAGCCTGCACGGAATGACTGATATACAGAAGTGCTGAAACCGTCTGTCCTGTATCCGAGAGCCTCATGGCTACCCATGGCGGTGCCTCTCCAGTCTGACCTGAGATAGTCAAATTCTACGCTCCATTTCTCTCCTCCGCGCAACGAGACACCTACTCCAAGCTCATCTCCGAACTTAAGCCTTTCTGCATTGTTGACGACATTATGGTAAATCGTATCACGTATGCTTGAAAGCTCCGCGTATGTATACTGGGTTGTCTGTCCCCTCATGTTGGTCTTCATCCTGTACGTTCCTCCGACCACAAGATGAAGATTCTTTCCGAGAGGCTGGTCATACTGGAGACCGAATTTTCCGGTCACGGCCCTCACAAGTATAGTCGAGCCTGCACTCTCGTCCCTTATCGAACTGTCCGTGAAGTCAGTAGTGGAGGCCTTGTCAAGCGTACCGAAATAATACATCAGCTCCGCACCGACAGAAAGCCTTTTCCAGAATGTGGCCCCTGCTCCGGCAAATAACTGATAGACACTGCCTTCACCATAGAATTTGCTGTTATAGTTCCCTGAAATTCCAATGATGTCAGGATCTGTCCCGTAGCTTGAATAGTCATATCCGACGCTGCTGAAAGGGGCTATTCCGATCATGAATGCCGAAGAGCGGTACATAGGGAATGCCATCACAAAGTCAGAGATATTGAAAGTATTGTTTCCGGACCTGAGCTTCTGCCCGTCAAGATTCTGAGTGAAGATCTTGTTGTTCTCGGTCAGGCCGAAATCAGCCATGAATGAACATGAATCCATCGCCGTTATGGCTGCCGGATTCATATAATTGATAAACCTCCTGTTCCTGGTCGCAATCCCCACGCCTCCCATGCTCTTGTTGAAGGCTGTCCCCTCCTTATGCAGGTCACCGATTCCGAACACAGTATATGGAGAATATGCCCCGTATGCATTACCTGTCTGCGCATTGGCCACAGCACATACGGAAAATGCTGCCAGGATAAAGACTATTCTAGTTATTCTTTCTGTTATATTCATCAGCAATTAAGGCTAAACCCATCAATACAAGGTTACAAACTACAAAGATGGAGTTTTTCATCTGTTTTGCAAAATAAATCGCATCTCCACCCGTGAAAACAACGATATTTTCCGGATACGAAGAGATATACCCGTTTATCTCAAACATCATCCCGCGTATGATTCCCGAGCCTACAGACGATGAGATGGAAGTCCCCATGTCCTCTATAACATCCGGAGTATCGATAAGCGGCAGAGATTTGGAGTACCTGTTTATCGCCTTGAACCTTGTACGGCAGCCAGGGGAGATGTTGCCGCCTGAATAGTTGCCTTCAGCATCAAGGAAATCTATCGTGAGGGTAGTCCCGAAATCAAACACGGTGCAGCTTCTTTTCCCGAAAAGGTACCTTGCCGCAACCATTGACGCCGCCCTGTCCGGAGCAAGGTATGGAGGAAGCCCGTATCCGGAAAGGACTGCGGTATGCCTGCTGTCTATGACGATGAGGTTCCGGCATTCTTCTGCAAGAACGTTACGGTTGTGCTGGGAAAGCTCCCTTACGGTCGCTATGACCATGGCATCAGGCTTCATCCTTGAAGTTATTGAAAGGATAAAGTCCATTATCCTTTCCCCCTGGTAACGGAAAGTCTTTCCTAAAGTTATCCCGTCCGCCCATGCTGCCTTAAGGGCCGTGTTCCCTATATCAATTATGAGATTTGCCAATTCAATATGTTTATTAGAGCATGCAAAAATACAAATTTATGACAATTTATTCAAAACAGAATAAGCCTTGGCTATGCTGTCCACTTTACGGACGATTATGCGCAGCCTGTCATCGGCCTGCTTCAGCTCGAAAAGCGGGGCGTTCGCATTGATCTTGTCCAGGATTCCCTCAAACTGCTTTGAACGGTAATATTTCGAAAGTGGATTCGAGATGAAGAATGCTATCATTATGCCGTTCTTTATTATGACTTTCTCAAACCCGAGCCTTTCAGCAAGATGCCTTATACGCACAATGTCGAACAGCCTCTCCAGCTCTTCCGGCAATTTTCCGAAACGGTCCTCAAGCCTGCTTTTCATCTGCCCGAGCGTCCTCTCGTCCACTGCTGAGTCAAGTTCCTTGTATATCCTTATCTTCTCAGCTGTTATGTCAATATATGTATCCGGGATCAATGCAATCTGGTCAGTCTCTATCGTGCAGTCGGCAACGAATCTGTCATTTATGTTCCTTGCTGTCATCCCGGTCTCGACACCAAGTTCCTCCATTGCCTCGGCAAGTATTTTCTGGTATGTCTCGAATCCCATGTCGGATATGAATCCGCTCTGCTCGGCACCGAGAAGATTGCCGGCACCCCTTATGTCAAGGTCCTGCATTGCTATATTGAACCCGCTTCCAAGGTCAGAAAACGCCTCTATGGCCTTCAGCCTTCTCCTCGCATCTTCTGTAATGGAGACGAGCGGCGGCACTACGAGATAGCAGAACGCCCTTCTGTTCGACCTTCCGACACGCCCGCGGAGCTGATGAAGGTCGCTAAGACCGATATTCTGCGCCTGGTTGATTATTATGGTATTGGCATTCGGCACATCAAGGCCGTTCTCTATGATTGTTGTGCAGAGAAGCATGTCATAGTCACCTGCCATAAAGTCAAGTATCTTGTTTTCAAGCACCTTTGCCTCCATCTGTCCATGCGCGACACAGATCTTCATATCCGGGACAAGACGCTGCAGGATGTCATTTATGGCCGGAAGCTCCTCCACACGGTTATGCACGAAGAACACCTGTCCTCCGCGTCCAAGCTCATAGTTGATGATGCCGCGTATCTGCTCATCGTCAAAAAGCATTATCTCAGTCTGTACCGGTATACGGTTGGGCGGGGGAGTGCTGATGATGGAAAGGTCCCTCGCGCCCAGCAGCGAGAACTGCAGTGTCCTCGGTATCGGTGTAGCTGTCAGGGTCAATGTATCCACGGCAAGCTTCATCTGCCGAAGCTTCTCCTTCGCGCTGACACCGAACTTCTGCTCCTCATCTATTATAAGCAGCCCGAGGTCCTTGAACTCAAACTCCTTTCCCAGGATCTTATGCGTGCCTATCACGATATCAAGGGAGCCTTTCTTGAGCCTGTCCTTGATGCCGGATATCTCCTTGGCTGTCCTCAGACGGCTTACATAGTCTATGTTGCAAGGGAAATCCTTGAGCCTGTGCATGAATGTATTGTAATGCTGCAGTGCAAGGATTGTCGTTGGCACCAGTACAGCAACCTGCTTGCTGTCCGCCACAGCCTTGAACGCAGCCCTGACTGCGACCTCCGTCTTCCCGAACCCGACATCACCGCAGACAAGCCTGTCCATAGGGCAGTCATCCTCCATGTCATGCTTTACAGCCTTGATGGCCTTTTCCTGGTCCGGCGTATCCTCATACATGAACGAAGACTCAAGCTCTGTCTGGAGATATGAATCAGGGGAAAAGGCAAATCCCCTGGCCGCCTTTCTCTTGGCATACAGCTGGATAAGCTCCTTTGCGATATCCTTGACCTTGGCCTTTGCGCTGCTCTTCAGGTTTGACCACGTCCTTGAACCGAGCTTGTGTATCTTCGGCGGCTCGGAATCCTTCGACCTGTACCTCGAAATCTTATGCAGGGCATGCACGGACACAAAGACGACATCGTTGTCCTTGTAAATCAGCTTCACCACTTCATTTACCCGCCCCTTGTCATCCCTCATCTTGACAAGGCCTCCGAATATGCCTACACCATGGTTTATATGCACGATGTAATCACCTATGCAGAAAGATGCAAGGTCATTGACTGTCAGCTGCTCGCTCTTCTCGACTGTCCTCCTTATGGTCACCCTGTGGAAGCGGTCGAAAATCTCATGGTCGGAATAGCAGCATACAAGGTCTTCATTGTCTATGAATCCATTATGTATGTTCATTCCCGGGTGGAACTCAGGAATCAGCCCCCCATTGCTGGAGAGTATCGAGCGCAGCCTTTCAAGCTGTGCCTCCTTCTCACCGAATATGACAACCCTGTAGCCATTCTCGATCCTCTCCCTGATATCCTCTGTAAGAAGGTCGAAATTCTTGTTGAAGACAGGCTGCGGGGCTATGCTGAACTTTACAGGACTGATATCACCGCTTCCGAGCGGGACATCAAGGAACACCTTCCTGAAGTGCCCGAGCATATGATAGAACTCCTTCTCCTTATATACGTCTGAAGAGTCAAGCCATAGTGTACAGTCCCCCGGAAGCAGCTCGGTCAGGGAGACCATGGGAGTCTCTTCCGTCCCGGAGACAATGTCAGGATATATCTCGACACTGCCTACCTTCTCACGCGAGAGCTGCGTATTGCAGTCAAATACATTGATCCCGTCAATCTCGTCACCGAAAAACGAGATCCTGAACGGATTGTTGAATGAATATGAGAATATGTCCACTATTCCGCCGCGCAAGGCAAACTGTCCCGGCTCGGACACAAAATCCACCTTTTCGAACCCATATCCATAGAGGGCGTCACGGAGCGTGTCGTGGCTGATTTCATCCCCGGTGGAGAGCCTCAGGAACTGCGGCTTTCCGCCACGTGTGTCCGGCACCTTTTCATCAAGGGCTTCAGGATATGTGACGACAACGAGTGGAGCGTCTCCCCACGGACACTCCGCAATCTTGCTCAAGGCAGATGTCCTCTGCACCCTGAGGGTAGCCCTGTAGTTGCTCCTTTCAAGTTTCTGCCCCAATTCAGGAAGAAAAAACACCCTGTCTCCGTCTATAAGGCCATAAAGATCTGCTGCACAATACTCTGCGGCCTCCTTGTCCGGAAGCACCACAACGTGCAGGCCTTTTTCTGCAACGGCAGAAAGGACAAGCCACCTTGCCGACAGGAAAAGCCCGGAACAATATATATCCCCGTCGGAAGCCAAAGCCTCCTTTATCTTTGCTGATGACTTCGAACTTATCAACATTTTACCCTCCATACCTGTTAATAACCGTTTGAAAACCCTGTTAAAATCTTTTAAAAAGTAAATTATAATTTGACCGGAATCGTTATATACCGCGCCTCCACCGAATAAAGCAACCGTTTTATGAAAAACTTACAAATTGACTTACAATCAGGTTTTCAACGGTTATGCAACATATTAAATCATTGATAATCAGAATAGGTATTACACTTTTCAACATTTCGACAATACTATAAACAACAAGTATATATAAAAATATAGACTATATTTGTATGTTGTTTTAATTTTGCGTGGCATGGACGGAAAGTTCGATCCTCACCAGACTGAGGGCAAAGATAAGGAATTAGATGGAATAATCAGGCCGCAGGACCTTGTGGAGTTTACCGGTCAGGACAAGATCGTAGCAAACCTCAAGGTCTTCGTGCAGGCCGCAAAGATGAGAGGGGAGTCCCTTGACCATGTGCTGTTCCATGGCCCTCCGGGACTGGGGAAGACTACACTTGCACATATAATATCAAATGAGCTTGGCGTCAACATGAAGGTTACTTCCGGCCCGATCCTGGACAAGCCGGGCGACCTTGCCGGGCTTCTTACTTCGCTGGAGGAGGGGGATGTCCTTTTCATAGATGAGATACATAGGCTTTCACCGGTAGTGGAGGAATACCTTTATTCCGCAATGGAGGACTATGTGATCGACATCATGATCGACAAGGGCCCCGGAGCGCGCTCTGTCCGGATTGCGCTGAACCCTTTTACGCTTGTCGGCGCGACTACGAGGAGCGGCCTGCTGACATCGCCTCTGCGTGCCAGGTTCGGAATCAAGTGCGCGCTGGAGTACTATGACACAGACAACCTTGTATATATAGTAAACAGGAGCGCGGGCATACTTAATATAGGTATAGAGGATGATGCCGCATATGAGATTGCGCTGAGGAGCCGCGGGACACCGCGTATCGCAAATGCCCTGCTGAGGCGTGTGCGTGACTTTGCCCAGGTAATCGGGAATGGACATATAGACCTGAAGATTGCCCGGTACGCGCTTGATGCCCTCAATATAGACAAGAGGGGGCTTGATGCCATAGACAACAAGATACTGCGGACAATCATAACTAAATTCAAGGGCGGGCCTGTCGGTGCGAACACCATAGCCACGGCCGTAGGGGAGGACCAGGGGACCCTGGAGGAGGTATATGAGCCATTCCTTATCAAGGAGGGCTTCATAATAAGGACACCTCGCGGAAGGGAGGCAACTTCGCTTGCATACAGCCATCTGGGGCTGGAACAGGGGGATACAGGTGAGAACCTGCTTTTTTAATTGGTCGTTTGCCTAAAATTGCTTAAAATTGTGCCGAAATTTCATTAAACATATAAAAATGGCCGATAAATTAATTTCTAAGATTCCTGAGGGGCCTTTGTCAGAGAAATGGACAAAGCACAAATCTCAGATTCGCGTTGTCAGTCCCGGCAACAAGAAGAAACTGGAGATCATCGTCATTGGAACCGGACTTGGTGGAGCGTCTGCAGCTGCTTCGCTTGGTGAACTCGGTTATAATGTAAAGGTGTTCTGCATCAGTGATTCTCCACGCCGTGCGCACTCAATCGCAGCACAGGGAGGTATCAATGCTGCAAAGAACTACCAGAATGACAATGACTCGATCTACCGTCTTTTCTACGATACTATCAAAGGTGGTGATTATCGCAGCAGGGAAGCTAACGTATACCGTCTTGCCGAGGTCAGCAACAACATCATTGACCAGTGCGTTGCCCAGGGTGTTCCTTTCGCAAGGGAATATGGCGGACTCCTCGCCAACCGTTCTTTCGGAGGTGCGCAGGTTAGCCGTACCTTCTATGCCCGCGGACAAACCGGACAGCAGCTTCTTCTCGGGGCATATGCAGCGCTCAACCGCCAGATAGCAGCCGGTACGGTGAAGAGCTATCCGCGTTATGAGATGCTTGAGCTTGTCCTTATCAACGGAGAGGCTAAGGGTATAATTGCAAGGAATCTTGTAACAGGAGAAATTGAGAGATTCGGCGCACATGCAGTTGTTATCGCGACAGGAGGATATGGAAACACCTATTTCCTCTCAACAAACGCGATGAACAGCAACGGCTCTGCAGCATGGCAGTGCTATAAGAAGGGAGCATTCTTCGCAAACCCTTGCTTTGCACAGATCCATCCTACCTGTATCCCGGTACATGGCGAGCAGCAGTCCAAGCTGACCCTCATGTCAGAGTCCCTGCGTAATGACGGACGTATCTGGGTACCTAAGAAGAAAGAGGATGTCGAGAAACTCCGCAAGCATCAGATAAAGCCTTCTGATATCGCAGAAGAGGACAGGGACTACTATCTTGAGCGCCGTTATCCGGCATTCGGAAACCTTGTGCCTCGTGACGTGGCTTCACGTGCGGCAAAGGAAAGGTGCGATGCAGGCTTCGGTGTAAACGAGACTGGACTTGCCGTATTCCTTGACTTCAAGACAGCTATCGAGAATCTCGGTGAGGACAAGATACGCGAGAGGTATGGTAACCTCTTCCAGATGTATGAGAAGATCACGGCTACCAACCCATACAAGGAGCCTATGATGATCTATCCTGCTATCCATTATACAATGGGTGGTATCTGGGTTGACTACAACCTCCAGACTACAATACCTGGTCTCTATGCCATCGGTGAGGCTAACTTCTCAGACCATGGCGGAAACCGTCTCGGTGCATCTGCGCTGATGCAGGGTCTTGCTGACGGATATTTCATTCTTCCTTATACAATCGGTGACTATCTTGCCTCCAAGTTCAAGGAGCCAAAGACAGACACTAATGCTCCAGAGTTTGCCGAGGCAGAGAAATCAGTCAAGGACAAAATCAACAAACTCCTGAGCATCAAAGGAAAGGAGTCAGTTGACTCTTTGCATAAGAGACTTGGCCACATCATGTGGGAGTATGTCGGAATGGCACGTAACGAGGCTGGCCTTAAAGAGGGAATCGCAAAGATACAGGCCCTCCGCAAGGAATTCTGGGAGAATGTCTATGTAGCCGGCGAGAACGGTGAGTTCAACCAGGAGCTTGAAAAGGCTCTGCGCCTTGCTGACTTCCTTGAAATCGGTGAACTGATGGCACGTGACGCACTTAACAGGAACGAGTCATGCGGTGGACACTTCCGTGAGGAGTATCAGACTGAAGATGGCGAGACAAAACGTGATGATGAGAATTACATGTATGTCTCTGCATGGGAGTACAAGGGTGCTGAAGTTGAGCCGGAACTCCATAAGGAGGCTCTCAAATATGAGAATATCAAGATAGTTACCAGAAACTATAAAGACTAATCGAGATGGATTTGACATTGAAAGTTTGGCGCCAGAAAAACGCCAAGACAAAAGGACATTTTGAGACCTATAAGGTCAAGAACATATCTCCAGACAGCTCTTTCCTTGAGATGCTTGACATCCTTAATGAGCAGCTCATCAGCGAGGGGGCAGATCCGGTAGCTGTCGAGAAGGGATGCAAGAGCAGTGGTCCGGTATCGTTTGACCATGACTGCCGCGAGGGAATCTGCGGTGCATGTTCACTTTACATCAACGGAAGGGCTCACGGTCCAGATGATGAGGTTACAACATGCCAGCTCCACATGCGCAAGTTCAAGGATGGAGATACAATCACTATCGAGCCTTGGAGAAGCAAGGGATTTCCTGTAATTAAGGACCTTGTCGTTGACCGTCAGGCATTTGACAAGATTCTTCAGGCTGGAGGATATGTCTCAGTAGGTACAGGCGGAGTTCCAGATGGAAACGCTATTCCTATTTCCCACGAGAAGGCAGAGGAGAGCATGGACGGTGCTGCATGTATCGGTTGCGGTGCATGTGTCGCTACATGCAAGAACGGTTCTGCGATGCTTTTCGTTGCAGCAAGGGTAAGTTCACTTGCACTTCTTCCTCAGGGTAAGGTAGAGGGTGCTAAAAGGGCAAAGGCTATGGTAGCCAAGATGGATGAGCTTGGCTTCGGAGCCTGCACAAACACACGCGCCTGCGAAATGGAGTGCCCTAAGCACATCACAGTTTCGCATATCGCCCGCCTGAACAGGGAGTATCTCTGCGCAAAGTTTAAAGACTAATCTCTTTTATACTTAATACGAAAGGGGACATCTTGATTGATGCCCCCTTTTTTTGCCTTAATCAGTCTCTTGTTTTTCTGTGCTCAGTTTCCTACCATAGGAAATTATCAAAAGGATAACGTCCTGCATGGATTTCCGCTACCATCTTGTAGAGGTCTCCCCGCAGTTTGTCAATTCCGGTCTTGTTTTTTGCTGAGATAAATATGCACGGAGTATTTTCCTTTGCGATCCAGCTGTTCTTGAACTCGTCCAGGGTGTAATTTTCGGGCTTTTTAGGCTCTAACGAGAACATGTCGTACTCTTCATACCTATAGGCGTCAATCTTGTTAAATACGACGAAAATAGGCTTGTCTATCGCCTTGATGTCTTTCAGTGTCTCCTCTACAACCTTTATATGCTCCTCGAAATTAGGATGCGATATGTCAACCACGTGCATGAGTATGTCAGCCTCACGGACTTCGTCAAGTGTACTCTTGAATGCCTCCACGAGCTGTGTCGGCAGTTTCCTGATGAATCCTACTGTGTCGCTGAGAAGGAACGGGACATTTTCAATCACCACCTTGCGTACTGTTGTGTCAAGTGTGGCGAACAGTTTGTTTTCAGCGAATACATCGCTTTTTGCAAGCAGGTTCATCAATGTACTCTTTCCGACGTTGGTGTACCCTACGAGAGAAATCCTGACGAGTGAGCCTCTGTTGCCACGCTGTGATGCCATCTGCCTGTCCACTTTCTGCAGCTGTTCTTTCAGTTTTGAGATTTTGCCCTGTATGATACGGCGGTCGGTCTCGATCTGGGTCTCTCCTGGCCCTCTCATTCCAATACCTCCCTTCTGTCTTTCAAGGTGTGTCCACATTCTCGTCAGGCGCGGGAGAAGGTATTGGTACTGTGCCAGCTCTACCTGCATCTTGGCGTATGCAGTCTTGGCTCTCTGGGCAAAGATGTCCAGTATGAGGTTAGTCCTGTCAAGTATCCTTATGTTGAGCTCCCTTTCAATGTTTCTCAATTGGGTAGGGGATAGCTCATCGTCGAAAATAACGACATCAATCTCGTGCTCTGTTATATAATCCTTGATTTCCTGCAGCTTTCCGCTTCGTATATATGTTCTGCTGTCCGGCTTGTCCACCTTCTGTATGAACTTCTTTTCACCTTTAGCTCCAGCCGTTTCTGCCAGGAATTCCAGCTCGTCAAGGTATTCTATGATCTGTCTCTCGTCGTCGCCCTGCTTTATTACCCCGACAAAGACTGCCTTTTCTATGTATTTTTCTTCCTCTTTCATAATCTCGATTCTTCTTGTTTTACTGATTCTTCTTTACTGTTTATGCCTGTCCCAGGCATTTCTGATAGCTGTTCCTACATGGCGGCCGATATTTAAAAAGTCGGTCAAAAATTTCTTTTTGGCCGACTCTATATTATTCTTGTGATATTGTTATCTCAACTGGAAGATTACAGGGAAGGTGTAGGTTACCTTTACTGCGCGGTCCCTCTGCTTTCCTGGAGTCCATTTAGGTGACATTGAAACGACCCTCACGGCCTCTTTGTCAAGTGATGAGTCTACTCCGCGGAGCACCTTCACGTTAGATACGGAACCGTCGGTGTTTACAGTAAACTGCAATGTAACACGTCCCTGGACACCGTTCTCTTTTGCGATTTCAGGATACACGAGCCTTTCGTTCACCCATTTAGAGAAAGCATTTGCGTCACCTCCCATGAATGAAGGCTTGTCCT
The DNA here is from genome assembly GCA_947179325.1 of uncultured Bacteroidales bacterium. GTDB lineage: Bacteria > Bacteroidota > Bacteroidia > Bacteroidales > UBA932 > Cryptobacteroides. Next base: position 79,675 of record CAMXAU010000001.1, read on the forward strand.
CCACGAGCTGGAAAGGAATGGCTTCCTCCTCGACAACTTCCTCTGCGACTCCTTCTACATAGTCCATAATCTCGACACCCATGTTCGAGTCGTCCTCAAGATTGATGAACATGTCATCATCGACCTGGATTTCATCATCAACGATGTCAATCTGGTCAGAAAGAACAGGTATCTGCGGTGCTGATGGTGGAGGAGGAGGGGTCTCCTGTGTGATAGGAACCATCTCTTCAACGTCTACAATCTCTGTTGTTGCCTCAAGCACTGCCACCTGCTTTTCCCTTGAACCCCATTCGAAAGCGAAGAATACTATCGCGAGGGAAATCACAAGCCCGATTTCAACAAAAAGGAGCTTCTTGTTCTCAAGGTTAGCCTTATCAGTTTTTTTAACTTCCATATTATTAGAATATTTTTAGTATTCGCATTTGTCCGGTAAAGTTAGAAATAATAATTTTTATTTTCAAACTTTTTGTTGCAGAGTTAAGAAGCAAATGTGATTTTGCGGCCTGTGTCGCTGATAAAATCAATATTTACAAGATATAAATGCAATCCATCACGTGTTTTTTAAAAAAAAACTTTTATACTCCGTTGGCTTATAGCATTCCGGATGACATAAATCAAATTAGTTTCTTATTTTTGCGGAAATATTTTAAATGCTATGGTTTCTTACTATTTCGAGGATACTGATTTTATATTTAAAGGTAAAGCCAGGAACAACAAGTGGCTTAGGATTGTTGCCGAGAGTGAGATAAGGAGAATCGGTGACATTTCCATAATATTCTGTTCGGACAATTATATATTGGACGTAAACCAGCGTTTTCTCGGTCATGACTACTTTACAGATATTATAACTTTTGACTACTGCGAGGGGGACAAGCTGTCCGGCGACATTTTTATCAGTGTAGATTCTGTAAGGGAGAATGCGATTGAGTACGGGACAGAGTTCGCAGATGAACTGAACAGGGTGATTGTCCATGGTCTGCTTCATCTGATAGGCTATGATGACCATACTGAAGAGGAGATAGCAGAGATGAGGGCAAAGGAGAATTATTATCTTTCTTTCCGGGAGCTGCTGTAGAGTATGGCCAAGATATATGATGTAATAGTAGTCGGTGGAGGTCACGCCGGATGCGAGGCAGCCATGGCTGCTGCAAATATGGGGTCCTCTGTGCTTCTTGTCACAATGGACATGGGGCGTTTTGCACAGATGTCATGTAATCCTGCAATCGGCGGGATAGCGAAGGGGCAGATTGTCCGGGAGATTGATGCGCTGGGCGGATATACCGGAATCGTTACTGATGCCTCTACTCTCCAGTTCAGGATGCTGAACCGCTCGAAAGGGCCGGCAATGTGGAGTCCGCGTGCACAATGCGATAAAATGCACTTTTCGCTAAATTGGCGTAAAATCATCGAAAGTAATTGTAAATTAGATATTTACCAAGATTCTGTCACTTCTTTTCTCTTTGAGAATTCAAAAATTGCGGGGGTGAGTACAACTACCGGGGCAAAATTCAATTCTCAGACAGTTGTCCTGACTGCAGGAACCTTCCTGAATGGCAAACTTTTCATAGGAAGGAATTCTTTCGAGGGAGGGAGGATCGGCGAGTTGTCTTCTTACGGCTTGACAGGGCAGCTTGCGGACATGGGGGTCCGGACTGCCAGGATGAAGACCGGTACTCCTCCGAGAATCGATATATCTTCGGTTGACACTTCTTCTCTTCCTGTCCAGACAGGTGATGAGGCGCCTGAGAAATTTTCATATCTCCCATTCCTCTCAACGGCCCAGAACGGTACACCTCAGAAGCCATGCTATATTGTGCACACGAATTCAGAGGTCCATGATATACTGCGTTCCGGATTTTCGGAGTCGCCTCTTTTCACTGGAATGATTACTGGTATAGGTCCTCGCTATTGTCCGAGCATCGAGGATAAGCTGCGGACTTTTGCGGACAAGGACTCTCATCAGCTTTTCCTTGAGCCGGAGGGTAGGGGGAACAATGAGTATTATCTCCAGGGGTTCTCTTCGTCTCTTCCATTGCAGGTCCAGCTTGATGCGCTGCATGCTATAAAAGGACTTGAATATGTCAAGATCTTCCGTCCTGCCTATGCAGTCGAATATGACTATTTTGATCCGACGCAACTTGAACCGACTCTTGAGATGAAGACTATTCCTGGTCTATTCATGGCCGGCCAGGTTAATGGTACGACAGGGTATGAAGAGGCTGCGGCGCAGGGGCTGATGGCGGGAATCAACGCTCATCTGAAGTCGCATGGGCAGCCTGGTTTTGTCCTGAAGAGGGATGAAGCTTATATAGGTGTCCTTATCGATGACCTCATCACTAAGGGGGTTGATGAGCCGTATAGGATGTTTACTTCGCGGGCTGAATATCGTATTCTTTTGCGGCAGGATAATGCCGATCTAAGATTGACTCCACTCTCTTATGAACTTGGGCTTGCCGATAAGTTCAGGTATGATTATACCATGAGGAAATATGATTCTGTTTCCAGGTTGAATGATTTTGCTTCCGGGGTATCTTTGAAGCCGGAGCAGGTAAACAATTATCTTGCTGAAGTAGGGACTGCGACTACGGATTGCCGTAAGAGGATTGATGATCTTGTTTCTCGTCCTCAAGTTTCGATGTCTGGAATTTTGAATATAGTTCCACGTGGAACATTTGAGAAAAACAAATTTGATATTGAGTCTGTTTTCTGCAATCCTATAGCAGACTTGAATCTTAATTCAGATGGATATTATGGCTTGATTTCTTCGGTAGCAGATTCTGGTCCTCTTGATTCGGGAATATGTACTTCCTATAATAATGCAGTGCGCGTATTGAAAGGTAATACAGATTATCCTGTGGCGATGCTTGATGCGGAGAAAATGGGCTCAACTGTTAAGTCAAACTATAAACGGGAAATTGTGGAGTTGTCTGAAATCTATATAAAGTATAGAGGATATATAGACAGGGAACAGAAAATGGCTGACAAGATAATGAGACTTGAGAAATTGACTATTCCTGCGGGTTTTGATTTTGATAGGGTGGAGAGTCTTTCTATCGAATGCCGTCAAAAGCTTAAGAGGTATTCTCCAAAGACTATTGCCCAGGCTTCGCGTATTTCCGGTGTGTCTCCTGCGGATATTTCTGTCCTGCTTGTCTATTTTGGACGATAGAAAATAGGTCTTGATTTATATGGATAAAAAAAGAAAGTGTTCCACGTGGAACACTTTCTTTTTTTTGTTTTAAAGTCTTTTCAGGCTCAATTTTATTATTTCTTCCAGGCTTGCCTGAGGCTTTTCTTTGATTACAGCCGCTACTGCCTTGTTTACATTTGTCTTTGTGAATCCAAGGAGTACAAGGGCGGTTGTCGCTTCCTCTATTGCTCCATTGTCCTGTTGGCTGAATATTGCGGCAGTGTCTGAACCTCCGCCTTTGACGACTTTGTCCTTTAGCTCGAGAATCAGTCTTTGCGCACTTTTCATACCGATTCCTTTTATGCTTTTAATCCGGTTTATGTCTTCTGCTATGATTGCGTTCCTGATTTCGTCCGAGGTGAGGGAGGAGAGCATCATTCTTGCTGTGGAGGCTCCTATTCCGGATACTCCGATAAGCAGCCTGAAGAGTTCTCGCTCGTCTTTTGAGGCAAAGCCGTAATACAGTTCTTCGTCTTCGCGAAGATAATGGTGGATGTAGATTGTCTCTTCTGACTTGCCTTCCAGCATGGAGAATGTCTGCAGGGATATGAGGATTTTATATCCTATTCCGTGGCATTCTACCACCGCGTCGGTCGGTGTCAGCTCTACTATGGAACCTTTGATGTACTCTATCATGTCTTTCTTGTTTTGTTGTTTTCTTCATATGTCAGGATCCATGCGGTCCTTGACAGCACAAAATTATATTAAATTATATTATAATGAGAATTAGTTTTGCTAAATTTGCGAGCTATTTTCAGTTGGATAAAATTAGGAGTGTTATGCTTGTAGATGACGTAAGGAAACAGTTTCCTGCCCTGGACAGAAAAGTCTATGGCAAGGCTCTCGTTTATTTCGACAATGCAGCTACAATTCAGAGGCCTTTGGGCGTTATCGACAAATGGAATGAAATAACCTCTCGTTCCAATGCCAATATACATCGCGCTGTGCATAGGATGGCGGATGAGGCTACTGAAGCGTACGAGGCGTCCAGGAATATTGTTAAGGAATTCATTGGCGCGGAATCGCGCGAAGAGATCATATTTACTTCAGGGGCTACAGCAGCAATTAACCTTGTCGCGTTTTCTTTTGGGGAAGCTTTTGTCAAGGAGGGAGATGAGGTTGTAGTGTCAGAGTCGGAACATCATTCAAATATTGTCCCGTGGCAGATGATGTGCCAGCGCAAAGGGGCGGTATTGAAGGTTCTTCATGTTGATGACAAAGGGTGTCTTGATATGGATGAACTGGATTCTCTCCTTACAGCAAGGACCAGGATTTTAGCTGTTGCCCACATCTCGAATGTCCTCGGGATTGTCAATCCAGTCGGAGAGATTGTACGGCGTTGCCATGACAGGGGAGTGAAGGTCTTGATTGACGGTGCCCAGGGAGTTGTGCATCGGAAGGTGGATGTGAAGGAGCTTGATTGTGATTTCTATGTCTTTTCCGGACACAAGATATTTGCCGCTACAGGGACAGGAGCCTTGTATGGCAAGAAGGAATTGCTTGATGCCATGCCGCCTTATATGGGGGGAGGAGAGATGGTCGGGACTGTGCGTTTCAGCGGTACCACGTATGCTCCGCTTCCTCTGAAGTTCGAGGCCGGCACACCGAATTTTGCAGGTGCGGCGACATTGAAGCCAGCCCTGGAGTTTGCCATGTCGCTCCGTAATGAGGAGATTTCCGCATGTGAAGATGCTGTCAAGGAATATATGTTTGAAAAGCTGTCTGGTGACAGCAGGATAAAATTGTTCGGAACCCCTGATGACATTGGGGACAAGATTCCGTTGTTCTCGTTCTGCGTTGATGGTGTGCATCACGAGGATCTTGCCCTGATCCTTGACAAGATGGGGATTGCTGTGCGTTCCGGACAGATGTGTGCCGAGCCGCTTATGGACAGGTTCGGAGTTACCGGGATGCTGCGAGCTTCTCTTGCGCCATATAACACGATGCAGGAGGCGGAATATTTCATAGGCTCGCTTGACAGGGCTATAGGAATGCTTGTATGATTTTGAATTTTAAATTATGGAATATACGAAACCTTTGGCGGAAGCCGAAAATGATGTAATCGAAGAGTTCTCTATGTTTGATGAGTGGCTTGACAAATATGAGTACCTCATTGAGCTTGGAAAACATCTTGACGACTATCCGGAAGAGTCAAAAAATGATGATAATCTTATAAAGGGGTGTCAATCAAGGGTTTGGCTTGATTATGAGATTAGAGATGGCAGAGTGTACTTTAAAGCGGACAGCGATGCAATCATTACCAAGGGGATAATCTCATTGCTGATTGGGCTTTATTCCGGCAGGACGCCTCAGGAAATCATCAGTTCTGATTTCTCAGTGGTGGACAGGATAGGATTGAAGGAGAATCTTTCCCCAACCAGGGCTAATGGCCTGCTTTCCATGATAGACAAAATCAGGGCAATTGCTGCTGACAATGCCTGAATTACCGATATAGAACGATATGGAGCTTCTGGGCCGATTGAGGAATCTGCTTGCCGGAGATGGTGGCAGGGATAATGGCGGAAATGAGTCAAGAATAGATGTAATTGAAACTAAAAGATTGGATATCATGAGTTTGGAAAGGGATATAATTATTGCGCTAAGGCAGGTTTATGACCCTGAGATACCTGTGAATATATATGATTTGGGACTTATATATGAACTTAAGGTGGATGAGGAGCATAATGTCTATATACAGATGACATTGACTGCCCCGAACTGTCCTATGGCGGACTATGTCGTTGACCAGGTCAAGACTGCTGTCGAGGATGTGCCGGGTGTGGTAAGCGTAAAGATTGAGCTTGTCTTTGAGCCTGTGTGGGACAAGAGCAGGATGTCCGAGGAGGCTCTTGTAGAGCTTGGAATGGATGAGGATTAGTGTCCGGTGATATGTCTTCTTCATCTGTATCCGATGTGGAAATAGAGGTTTATCTGTCTTTGGGGAGCGACATCGGGGACAGGGATGCCAATCTTAGGGGTGCCCTTGATGCTCTTGATGAGGCTTTCGGGGTGCATAGTGACCTTGTTTCAAGGTTCTATGAGACTGAGCCGTGGGGATTTGAAAGTGATACGCAGTTCCTGAATGCAGCGGTTAAATATATCCTTGCTGTTCCACGGGGAACAGACCCGGCCGGTTTCGTAAGATGGATACTGGGGATATGCAAGGGGATAGAGTCTTCCATGGGACGGACAGGAAAGCCTGAATATGACAGCAGTGGAAACAGGATATACAGGTCGCGTATCATAGACATCGACATTCTGATGGCCGGAGCTTTCCTGATTGATGAGCCGGACCTTAAGGTGCCGCATCCGCTTATGGCGCAGCGTGATTTCGTGATGATTCCGCTGATGGACATTGCATCCCCTGAAATAAAGGGGATTTTTCCGTGGATATTCGATGCAAAGTGAGATAAATTCAAAACAGTTTCTTAATTTTGCGCGTTTTATATAAAATAGGGAAACTTAAAGAAAATATTATAGTATGACACAGGATGAACTTTTCAAGACTCTGGTTGCACATTGCAAGGAGTATGGCTTCATTTTCCAGTCAAGTGAGATTTATGATGGTCTTGCGGCTGTATATGACTATGGCCAGATGGGATCTGAATTGAAGAACAATATCAAGAGGTACTGGTGGGAGGCGATGACAAGGCTCAATGAGAATATTGTCGGTATTGACTCATGTATCTTTATGCACCCGAGGATCTGGGAGGCTTCAGGGCATGTAGGCGCATTCAATGACCCTCTTATCGACAATAAGGATTCCAAGAAGAGATACAGGGCTGATGTGCTTATCGAGGACTATATAGCAAAGCTTGAGGAAAAGATAAGGAAGGATGTGGAGAAAGGGCGCAAGAAGTTCGGCGAGTCATTCGATGAGGCAAAGTTTATCGAGACCAATCCTAACTGCATACGCAACAACACAAAGATTGCCGAGGTAAGGACAAGGATGGCTGATGCCCTTAATGCCAATGACCTGGCTGAGCTTCGCCAGATTATTGTTGACTGTGAGATTGTATGTCCTATTTCCGGGACAAAGAACTGGACAGATGTACGTCAGTTCAACCTCATGTTCAGCACCCAGCTCGGCAACACTTCCGATGATACCAATGTCATCTACCTGCGTCCTGAGACTGCGCAGGGTATATTCGTGAACTATCTGAATGTGCAGAAGACAGGACGCATGAAGCTTCCTTTCGGTATCGCGCAGATAGGAAAGGCGTTCAGGAATGAGATCGTTGCACGCCAGTTCATATTCAGGATGAGGGAGTTCGAGCAGATGGAGATGCAGTTCTTCATCAAGCCTGGGACAGAGCTTGACTGGTTTGCCAAATGGAAGGAGAACAGGCTGAAATGGCATAGGGCGCTTGGTATGGGAGATGGCAACTACCGTTTCCATGACCATGACAAGCTTGCGCATTATGCAAATGCAGCCACAGATATCGAGTTCAACTTCCCGTTTGGATTCAAGGAGCTTGAGGGAATCCATTCAAGGACTGACTTTGACCTTGGAAACCATCAGAAATTCTCAGGCAAGAAGATACAGTATTTCGATCCGGAGAGCGGTGAAAGCTATGTCCCATACGTTATCGAGACCTCTATCGGAGTTGACCGCATGGTGCTTGCCGTACTGTCTAACTCTTACAAGGAGGAGAAGCTCGAGAATGGAGAGACAAGGGTTGTGCTTAGCATTCCGGCTCCTATTGCACCTGTAAAGGTTGCTGTGCTTCCGCTTCTTAAGAAGGATGGGCTTCCTGAGCTGGCGCAGACTGTCATGGACGAGCTGAAATATGATTTCAACTGCCAGTATGACGAGAAGGACAGCATCGGAAAGAGGTATCGCCGCCAGGATGCAATCGGAACTCCGTATTGCGTGACTATAGACCACGATTCACTCAATGACCACTGTGTTACACTCCGTGACCGCGACACAATGCAGCAGGAGAGGGTGAAAATCGAGGATCTCCACGCTATCGTGAACAAGAAGGTAAGTCTTTCCAATATTCTCAGGAAACTTTAATTAAAGCCTTATATAATGCAATGAAAGGATGGCACAGGCCATCCTTTCATTATTTTGGGGAACTGTCCTGAAGTTATTCTGCCAAGGTTGGCAGAGGGCCTGTGTATGAGCGTTTCATTCCGCCGAAGTCAAGGACTATCTTCTGGAGTACTGTTCCGGCATCTCCGCAGAGTATCTTCAGGGTGTGCCTGCCAGGCTCATTGATGTGCAGGGTGGTCTTGTTTACACGGCAGTTCCTGAGGCAGCTTTCGTACCATATCTGGGCATATTCTATTGATGAGGTAGACGGGTTCATTACCGGGCCTTCATCGATGCATACTCCGTACTGGGTCTCAAGATTGGTTGCCTCATGGCCTGCATATCCTCTGTCTGCATTCAGTACAAATGTCGGCAGGACATATGTGTAGACGTCTACTGAGCCTTGCTCAAATGTATAGAAATCATATTCTACAAGCGGAACATCCCTGCGTCTGGTATTCTGTTTCGGCTCTTTCGGGTCACCGAGCTGGATTGCGGCGTTCTCTATGCCGAGGTTCGGGATATCTATGATCTTTATCCTGTCGTTCTCACGCTTGCGGTGGTATCCGGCAGCATCTATGGAAATGTATCCGTCATGCTGTACATATATGCCTTTTATCTCTTCAAGTGATGGAGATGCCGGGTTGAAGACAGATACGAGTATATGCTCAGAAGCTCCGGAACTGTCTGTGACAGTTATGTTGCCGGCTATCTTTTCCCCTTGTGGGACAGCATCCCAGTCTACAGATACTTCAATCCTTTCCTCTGTGGATGTTGTTCCTGAGTTTCTGCTGAGCTTTATCCAGCCTTTATCCGCAGATGCATTCCATGAGAGTTCACCCTTGCCTTTATTGAAAATGTCAAAATAGAGGCTGCGCCTGTGGTATCTGTTGAATGCGGGCAGCATATGATAGCTTGAGACACCGTTAAGCGAGCCTTCATTCTCGGCCATGATCCCCATTTCAGGCTTTTCCGCAAGTTCTGCTGTCCTCAGTGCGGGCATCTTGAAATATGATGAGGCAAATCCCTGTCCCATTGTCATTACATGGTCCCATTTCCCGTCCAGGAGTCTGTTGTAGCCGTCTGTGATTGTACGGAGGCTGTCGTGGCATTCCCTGGCGGATTCTGCGAGCATGTCAGTGGCGGCACGGTGCTGCAGTGAATACCATCTGTTCTTCTGTCCGTCAAGCACCATCCTGTTCAGCAGTTCGCAGGCCTTGACAGGATAGTATACAGCCTGGTAGAAGCATGCCTTGTGGCTTTCCGGCATCATTGCCATCAGTGAGTCTGTCCCAGATGCTATTTTCCTGTATGCGGCGAGTCTCCTGTCACCCTCACGGTAGTTTGCAAATGAGAAGTCCGTGTCAGTGTTGCGTTCATTGCCATGCTTGTCCGTGGCCCATTGATAGCCCCAGCCCATGAATTCAGGCTTGCGGATGAAGGCCTGGTGGTAGAATTCATCGAATATTGACAGATATTCATCATAATGCTCCTGCCCGAGCATTCCGCCAAGCCATTCTGCACGGTAGGATGCAGCGCGGCGGTAGTCGAATGAATCTATGTCATAAGCCATTGAGAGGAAGAAATCCACTGCAAATTCGCATGACTTGATGTCACCTGAATTGAGAAGCCAGAAGCGGTCTGCAGTGGAGTCATATGCTTTCCGCAGTTCTTCGTACATGACAGTGGGGGAGGTGGTGTTCATCCATAGGTAGTCATGCGGTCGTCCGAGATAGGAAGAATGGTAATATACGCCTGAACGGCCAGGACGCAGCTGCTCCTTTGGGCTGCTGAGGCGTTTCATATAGCCATAGTTGTCGTCAGGCCATACGATTGTGACGTCTTCCGGAAGCTCAAGCCCCCTGTTGAAGACGTCCAGCACCTCTTTGTATGGTGTGAATGCCTGCGGGATGTCATCTGCCTTTTTGCCGAGGACTTCCTCAAGTATCGCACGCTGGTTTATCAATGCCTCCTGCATTGTCTTCCTCCGTGCGTCAAGGTCGTCATTCCCGCTCATTGCCCTGTCGTGCAGGCCTCGCAAAGCAAGAGTGTAGACATTCTCGTATGGGGAGGCTTCTTCCACCCTTGCCTTCAGCACGCTGTCGACCTTTTCCCTGTTGGTGTCATAGTTCCATTCGCCATATCTGTCCCTGAACCATTCGCTTGCTGTATTCAGGAGAAGAGGCTCGCAGTGTGATGTGGTTATTATGACAGCGTATCTGTCTGCAATTTCCTTGTTTTCCGGAATCTGGTAGAAAGCTGTTGAGGCTTCGTGCATTGCCGGTGCAAGCATATTGGCATTCAGTCTCAGGAGAAGCTCGCATACCTTGTCGTATGTTTTCGGGCCGATGTTGCCGAGGTCTTTCTCGAAATTCCTCTTGGCCCAGCGCAGCAGTCCCCAGTCTTCGTCATTGATGAATATCCCGCGATATTTCACGGACGGTGTCCTTGAGTCGAAGTCGCTTACTGAAAGTGCAATCTGTTCCTGCTTCCCAACAGGGGCATCAAGCCACCAGTACCACGGATTAACGCCTATTTCGCGGCTTATTGACATCAGACCGTAGGCGGTGCCCCTCCGGTCGCTTCCGGCGACTACAATCGCCTTTTTAATGCCTTTACAAGGGTTGCTGACAAGCCTGATGGAATATCTTTCCCATCCTCCCTTGATTCCGGAGACATCTATCTTCCCGTTTTCTATCATTGAATCAATCAGTCCGGAGCCTCCTATAGTGCCGGCTATTACTGCATATTGGCTGTTTCCTGCCGTGTAGCCGCTCCCGTCTATGGCGGGTGCCTTTCCTGTCACTCTTTCTATGTCGGCAGCAAGCAATTCCGCAGCAGTCCTGACTACGGCTGCATCTCCGTTGTCATAGAATATTGAGGCTGCAGTCTTTCCTGCAAGGGGGAATATGTCTTTACCGGAGCTTTTTCCGGATAATCTGACCTGTGCATATGAGGCTATCGCCGGGATACACAGCAATAATGTAATGATAAGTCTTTTATGTGTAATTCTCATTGATATCGGCATGTCTTGTTATATTCAGTCTCTATCCATTCTATTGAAATGACCAGCCGCCTGTAAAAGACGGCTGGCCTGTCTGTTATTGCCTTGTGCAGGTCGGGATATTATTCAGTATATGACTTGCATCCCATGTAAAGCTCGGCTATCTGCATGGCATTTCCTGTCCTGTCGGCATTTGCATCAGAAGGATTGTTGAAATATCCATAGCAGCGGTCTTTCTGCTTCAGGATGAACTTGATGTATCTGTACTCCTTCACATTGTCAAACAGTGCTTTCCCAGATTCCAGCGGATATACGGTTTCAGCGGTGTGGGAAGGCGTGCTCCTGGCGTTGAAACCTTCGATTCCGGTCGCTATTGTCTCCCATGCTGAATTGTCGTTGCTTCCCTGAATTTCGCTGATACGTGTGACGAATACAGCACGGTCATCGCCATGGTTGCTGATGTTGACTGTGCGGAAATAGTTTACTGCCTGGCTCTTTTTCATGTCTATGATGAAATACACTCCGTCTGTCTCCAGTGACTGGCTGTTTCCTCCGGGACGCTGGTATACAAATGCTGTCCCGTTTGATGCAGTCGGAAGCCCTGCTGAGCCAGAGGCCGCTGTACGGTTTACTATATATCTTCCGTCAAGCATCGCGTATCTGTAGCAGTTGCGCTGTACATCGCTTGAATTCCACTGGTCTTTCTTGCTGGCGTCGTTAATCCAGCAGAACTCCGTAAGTTCCCAGCCTCCGTCCGTGTGTGGCATACCGTTCCATTGGGCGGCAGTGTTTCCCATGATCTCACGTGCCTTGCCCTCCCTGTCGCCAGGGAAACGCTCGTATTCTATCCATCTAAAGAATTTCAGATCTATTGTCGCCGGATGTACATCCGACACTTCTGCTGCCGCAGTGACAGTCGTTTCGCCAAGCTTATGGATTGTAAGGATGCCGTCGGAGTCAATTGTCGCGACATCTTCGTTTGAAGATGAGAACATGACAGGCTCGTTCGCATCCTCAGTGAGGGATTCTGAACCTATGTAGAGACGTTTTTTCATGTCTACGCTTCCTGTCTCTATGTCATATTCGTTTTCTCCGGCCTTGAAGCTGAGCTGTGTAATCGATATGTATGGAGGTTTTACGACAGTTACAGGGAATTCCGCATTTATCCCGTCCATCCCTATGTAGACTGTTATTATGCATTCACCTACTTTGAGCGCGGTAAGGATACCCTGGTCGCTTACATCTGCTACGGACGGGTCAGATGATTCATATCGCTGTGCCGTGTTGGTGGCATCCAATGGAAGTGCAGAGATATGCTCCGGGAGTGAGACGGTGCTTCCAAGCATTACTTCAAGCCCGGAAGACAAGGTCTCGTCGAAAACAACCTGGTCGACAGGTGCATTGTTTATGCTTCCTGTAACAGGGATATTGTCGTTGCAGCTGACCGCGATCATGGCTATGGCTGCAAGGATATATAGTGCTGTCTTTTTCATGCTGTAAAATGATTTATATGTTACCATCCAGGGTTCTGCACGAGGATTCCGCCTTCGCTTCTCTTGATTTCGTCAAGAGGGATAGGATACAGGTAGTTCTTTTCCATGAATGATCTCGGGTTGAAGTTCATCCTTGTGTAGAAGCCATCCTCTTCTGTCCTGTATGTGTTCAGTTTTGTCATGTCTTTGTTGAGTATCTGCACACCAAGCAGCCATCGGCATAGGTCGAAGTAGCGCTGTCCTTCGGTGCACAGCTCAATCCTGCTCTCACGGCGTATCGCATCACGGAGCTTTGTGTAGCTGCCTGCTATGTCAGGGTTGCATTCCTCAAGGTCAGGAATACCTGCGCGGTTACGTATCTTGTTGACATATACGAGAATGTCCGGATCAGTGCCTTTGCTCTGCTCGTTGAGCATCTCGGCATAGAGGAGGTAGAACTCTGCAAGCCTGAAGATGATGGAAGGACGGTATTTGCTTGAAACCAGCCCTGTCCCGTTTCCGAGTTTCCTGTAGTAGCGTTTGTAGACCATATGCCCGGTATTCGGCTCTCCGTCGCCTCTTCCTGCACCTGATGTCCCGCCGAATGCGAAATCTACCCTTTTCCCGCTTGAAGCCCATTTCATTCCAGTGAATGTGACGCTGCTGTAGAAGCGCGGTTCACGGTTGAGGTACATTCCATAGACGTCATATCCGTCCATCTGGCCCCATGTCTCTTCGTTGTACAGGTCTGATGCATCCATGAAGCTTTCGTCCTTGATAGGCTTTCCGTCGGAGCAGTAGAAATCATCAACAAGCTCCTGCAGCATGTCTACTCCATTGAGTCCGCCATATTCTCCTCGAGGGGTCGCATGTCCGTCGAATGTCTCCTGGCTGAGGCCTCCCCAGCTGTTGGTGGTAGTGGCCCATATAATCTCCTTGTTGTATTCCTGGAATACGTTGTAGAGGTCTTCAGCAGGGTTGTCCGTGTCAAGAAGCTCATATCTGCCTGCTTCAGCATAGTCAAGGAATTCCCTCAGGTATTTGACCGCATTTGCGACTTTTTCATCTTTTGTGCCTGCATCCGGGAACAGTTTCTTGCCGTCTTTGTTGGCCAGGTTCTGCCCGTATTCCCAGCTTCCGTTGAAGAGCGGGCTGGCTGCATATGCCCAGAGCTTTGCCCTGTATGCCATGGCTACGCCTTTTGTAGGGACACCGCGCATCAGTTCATTGTCATAGTATGACTCCTGGTACATGTCCTGCATACATTCATACAGTTCATTGTCAATCCATGCCACGACTTCATCCACAGAGTTCCTTTCGAGGTTAGGGAGGTTGTCAAGCGTGTATGACCTGTCGACAATCGGAATAGGGCCGTACATCTCGAAGAGGTAATAATGGTACATTGCACGCATGAACCTTGCATTCGCCTTGTAGAGCCTCATCTCCTCTTCGCTGATGCTCGGTGCATCAGGGCCGCCCTCTTCTGTCAGCGGATGGGCCATCTCCAGGAATATGTTGGCCTGGCGGATTGTGCCGTACAGCCTTGTCCACCTGTGGTTATGGCTCAGGCTGGAATTCCAGTTGCTGTATTTGCCGTATTTGAGGTGCTCGCGGGTATATACCTCGTCCGAATATCCTGTCCATGCATTTCCCATGGCGTTTGTTGCCCCCCAGACATTTGAGTAGTCAGGACGGTCAGTGTATATCTGTCCATACCATTTCTTGGTACGGTCGACATTGTTGAAGATGGTCTCGAAGCTTGAGATTCCACCAAGTTCATCGGAGACATCGAGATAGTCGCATGAAACGATTGAGCATGCGGCCAAGGCTCCTGCCAGAACTCTTTTAAATATATTTTTCATATTCAGTCTTGTCTTTAGAAGTTAACTTCAACTCCGATTGAGAAGGAATGCGACATAGGGTAGCTTACTCCCTTGTTCCTGTTTCCCTGCTCCGGATCCCAGAATTTGATCTTGTCGAACACTGCAAGGTTCTCACCGAGAAGGTATATGCGTACTCCGCTGAGCCTTACTGCGCGCAGTGCCTTTTCAGGAAGGATATATCCTATCTCCACGTTCTTGAGGCGAAGGAAGCTTCCGTCCCTGAGCCACCATGTGCTCGGCTCATCGTTTATGCTGTTTCCGTATCCTACGTGAAGCCTTGGTGAGAATACATCCTGGCTCGGGTTATCCTCTGTCCAGCGGTCAAGGAATGCTGTGCGGTAATTGCCTTTCTCTACTCCCCAGTTGAATGGCCAGAACGTGCTGTTGCCTGACGCCAGGAGTATAGAAGTGTTGGCTACTCCGGAGAAGAATACACTGGCATAGATTCCTTTCCATTCAGCATTGAATCCGAATCCGTAGTTTATTTCAGGTGTCTGGTATGGATGCCCGACGCCCCTTACCATGTCATTGGAGTCGATTATGCCGTCATTGTTCATGTCCACGTACTTGATGTCTCCAGGTCCTACAAGGCCTCCGAGTGCCGGTACAGGCAGTCCCGGGCGCAATTGATAGCTGTAGGTCCCGTTGTCGTTCATGGACCTGATGAAATCATCTTCAGTATAGAGGCGTTCAGCAATGTAGAGAGTCTGCTCGTTGATACGTGTACCTGTAACTCTCTGGTATTCTTCTGTTGGCGGAAGCTCGTCTATCTCAAGCACCTTGTTGCGGGCGAATGTGAATGTTCCGCGTGCGCTGAGCTTCCAGTCACCGAACCTCTTTGTCATGTCGATGCTTGCGTCTACTCCCTGGTTAAGCACCTTTCCGTAGTTCTGCCAAGGCTTTTCATGGAATCCGGCATAGCCCGGGATGGTGTTTCTCTGGAGAAGGATGCTCGAGCGGACGTTATAGAAATAGTCTGCCTGGATCTGTATGGCCCTGTCGAAGAATGCGAGGTCAAGTCCTACGTTTGTCTTGTCCTCAATCTCCCATCCGAGGGTCTCGTTGACGAACTGGAGGTCATATATGCCGGCCCCAAGGCCGTTGCTGGCTCCGTTGCTGGCTATTCCCTGGTTGAAAGTATGGCCGCTCTGCGAGAATGTTGCGCGGTAGAGGAAACGGCTTGTGCCTGTGTCGTCATTACCAGTGCGTCCGAATGATGCGCGTATCTTTGCCGAGCTGAGGACATCCTTTACTGACTGCGGATACCATTTCTCGTTTGAGATCACATAGCTGGCGCCGACTGCGGGGAAGAATCCGAAGCGGTTCTTCTTTGCGAATGTCTCGCTTCCTGTATATCCAAAGTTGGCTTCTATGAAGTAGCGGTTGTCATAGCCGTATGTGACACGTCCGACTATGCCCTGTTTCCTGTACTGGAGTACTACATCGTGCTTCTGTGTCTCTTTCTGGTTGTAGAGCACCATGGCGCCCACCGCGTGCTTGCCGGCGAATACATTGTTGTACTGCAGGGCTGCTTCAATATATATCTTGCGGTTGTAGCTGCTTCCGGTGAATTCAACCTCCTTCACATCTGGGGAGCCTGCAACTATCTGGTTGAGGATAAGTTCCCCTGTCTCCGGGTCGCGTCCCGTGGCATGGTATTTAGAAGGTCCGTAGTTGCGCAGCTTGGATGCACCGCTTTCAAGGTCAAAGCTGACAGCCGCCCTTGCGCTGAGTCCCTTGGTTATGAATTTAAGGTCCTGGTTGAGATTCACCTTCGACTGTATCTTGGTCGTGTATTCCCTCCTGTATCCCTGCTGGTAGAGCATGTAGTAAGGGTTCCTGTTGTTGGCGTCAGTCTCTTTCTCGTATGTGGACACAGATCCGTCACTATAGACCATAGGGAAGAGGTGAGGTGGAGTGTGGAGCATGAATACGAATACGTCGTCAGGGGAGCGGTTTGCTGTCCTTCTCATTGTATACTGTCCTGCCAGGTCGATGCTGAGCTGTGTTGTCTTGCTGACCTTCAGGTCTATGTTGCTTCTGAGGTTGAAACGGTCGTATGAGAAGTTGCTGTTGTATTTAGACTCGGGGTTCTGCTTGAACACACCGTCTTTCTGCTGGTATCCTGCCGACACAAAATATTTTGCGTTCTCTGCTCCTCCGCGGAAGTTGAGCGTATATCTCTGTCCGTGCACTGTCCTTGCTATGAGGTCTGTCCACTTGGCGTTAGGATAGAGGTCATTGTCCGCCCCCTGCTCGTACAGGCTGATCAGCTCGTCAGAATATTTCTTGTCCATGCCGTCATTGTAGCACGCCTCGTTAGCCAGCCTCATGTAGTCCCATGAATCTACGAACTGTGGAATCCTGTATGGCACTGAGAGGTTCTGCTCGATGCGCAGCTGTATCTTAGGCTTGGATATCTGGCCTCGCTTTGTTGTCACGATGATTACACCGTTTGCGCCCTCTGCACCGTACATTGCCGTTGCTGCGGCATCCTTCAGGAGACTGAAGCTTTCTATCTCGTCGGCGTCGAGGTCAGATATCGAACGCGGTACACCGTCGACAAGCACGAGGGGAGATGTACCTCCCTTGAAGGAGCTTACACCGCGGATCCAGAATTCCGCATCATCGCGTCCCGGCTCAGAGTTCCTCTGTACCGCGATAAGTCCTGGAAGCTGTCCCTGTATGCTGGACGTGATGTTTGTGGAGGTTACTTTCAGGTCATCGCTTGTTATTGTTGAAAGGGAGCTGACCACAGCCTGGCGTTTCTGTGCTCCATATGCCACTACCACAGCCTCTTCTGCCATAAGGGCATCAGGTGTCAGCTGTACGTTCAGCGTATTGTTCTGCCTCGGTGTCACAGTCTTCTCAAGGAAGCCTATGAAATTGAATGTCAGCTGGTCTTTAGGAGAAATGTCTATGACATACATGCCATCAAGGTTGGTTGTCGTACCGACCTCTGTACCTTTGATATAGACGTATGCACCCGGTAAAGGTCCACCGTTCTCGTCTGTGACGGTACCGGTTATGCGCCGTTTGCCGTCGTCCTGTGCGTATACACTGCATAGCCCTGTTGAGACAAACAGTGTAACAGACATCAGAAATCTGTAAAATCCTTTCATTGGACTGTTAGTTTAGAGTTAATTATGAAATGAATGATATTGTTCCGTAGCTATTCCGCTTCATTTGCAATTTCAGTCAGTGCCGCTGTGCACCAGAGCATCCCGGCCTGTCCGTGCGTGTCGCCTGTGTAGCGTTTCCTGTCCCTGTAGTGCTGTTCTGTGCTGCCTGTTCCCGTCCCTTCGCATACTTCGCGGATGTCATAGTTGGGATTCAGGTAGAACATGAGTGCATTCCAGGCCTTGCGCGCAGCCTTTCCGTATGTGTCACTGTCAAGCCATCCGTTCTTTACCCCGGTGATGAATGCGTATGTGAACATTGCGGTTCCGGAGGTCTCGGACCAGAGGCTTGTCCTGTCGATCAGCTGTGCCCACATGCCTGTCGGCTGCTGGTATTTGAGCAGTGAGGCCATCATCGTCCCGTATTCTCTCCTGAGCAATGCGGCTTCCGTGCTGTACGCCGGATTGTCTTCAATGATCTTGAGCATCTCAGGCATCCCGACTGCCATCCAGCCGTTTCCGCGCGCCCAGAAGAACTTTGCATCAGGCGAGTGCCAGTAAAGTCCGTCTGAACCCTGTATCTTCTCGATGTAGAGTGTCATTTCCCGTACAGCACGGTCAAGATACCTGTTTTCATTGTTGGCCTTTGCCGGCCACCATGGATCTGTGTTGTATGACGGGTCGTTCCTGGTTGCCAGGTATGCCTGTATCTGCAGCGCTGTGATCATGAACATGTCGTCTATCCATAGACGTGTCTGCCATGAATAGCCGCCCTTGATGTAGCTTTCCCATGTCTTCCAGTCCCCGTCGCTCATCTTGAACAATGTGCTGGTATGGTTATACTTTGAGCTGCTGAACCTTGCGTCGAATTCTGCACGTGTTAATGGATTCCATTGATTGTCTGCGTATTGCAGACCGAAATCCAGATATTCTTCCCTTGTCTGTCTCCATGTTACGCCTTCATAGTCCGGATTCTCCATGATGGATGCAATGTGGAGTGAGATGGCACCGAAGATATAGTAGTCGACCCTGTTGCTTTCATGTCTCCAGAGAAGGTCTGTTATGACAGGAAGCGTGTTGCCTTTTGAATCCTGATATGTTGTCTTTCCTGTGATTACGTCATTGTATTTGTCCACCATGCCCTGGATTAGGCCGATTGCCTCAGCCTTTGCGTCGGCGTCTCCTTTAAGCATGGCGTTCTCCACAGCAGCTTCAAGGAACCAGAATGAACCGAGATAGGCACATACGTCAGGATATGTCACAAAAGAGCTTGGCTGCTTTCCTGCATCTGTGCGCCCCCAGTTTGACTGGGGGATCTCAATGAACCGCCTTACAAGGTTCTTCCCGCATTCTATTGGCTCTGCCTTGCCTTCGAATCCTGTCAGGCTGGATTCCACTTGGCTTCCTGAAGGCTCATCCTTGCCATATCCGCCTCCGCTTAGAGGGGGATATTCCTTGCCGGTAGAGCATCCGGAGATGAAGATGCATGCAGCAAATGCTGTTGACAATATATGTATATATCTTGCCATTCCTTGCCGTTTATTTTACCTTATATGGCTTCACATCTCCGCTCAGTGCCTGGCAGCACCATATCATTGCAGCCTGTCCATGAAGGTCGCCGGTCAGCCTCCTGCGGTTCTGGTACCAGTCGAAGCTGTTCTTTGCCCCTGTGCCCTCGCAGACATTGCGCAGCTCATCGTTCTCGTCAAGGTATGAAAGAAGCCTCATATACCCCTTGCGTGCAGCTTCACCGTAGACTTTCTTGTCAAGCCAGCCGTTCTTTACGCCGACTATGAATGCATATGTGAACATTGCGGTGCATGAACTTTCCTTCCATGTGTTCGGGTCATCGATTATCTGGTGCCACATGCCGTCATAGTCCTGGTAGCGGAGCAGGGTCTGCATCATCAGGCGGTATGCCTGCTCTATGCGCGGCCTGTATTCGCTGTCCTTCGGCATCAGCCTGAGCATCTCAGCCATCCCGACTGCCATCCAGCCGTCACCGCGTCCCCAGAAATACGGTGTACCCGTATGGTGCCAGAAAAGTCCGTTAGGGCGCTGTATCCTGTCAAGATAGAGGATCATCTCCCTGGCTGCCCTGTCGATGTATTTCCTGTCGCCTGTGATATGGTAGGCCTGCGCCTGGAGTTCTGTAATCATGAACATGTCGTCCACCCAAAGACGTGTCTGCCATGAATAGTCTTTTTCCTGCCATCCGCGCTGCTCGTCTGTCGGATTTGCCGGCATCACCCACTGGCCGTCTGCGTATTTCATCCCCAGGTCAAGGTATCTTTGCTCCGGGACATTCTTGTATATCTCAAGCGGAACAGCTCCGAATACGTAGAAATCCACTACGTTATGAGCTTTCGGGAACATTTCCGGCTGCAGGTTCTTCTGCTCTCCGAAGAGAGGCTCGAAACGTTCTGTCAGCCTGTTGTACAGTTCAGTGTCACCGGTTGACTGGGCGAACCAGAGTGAGCCGAGCCAGGCACATACATCAGGGTATGTCACGAGCGTCACCTTATGCTTTGACCTTATGTCCCCCCAATGTGAATGCGGGGTGTCAAGGTAGTGTTCAACGAGTTTCTTTCCTATTTCTTCAGGCTGGCATCCCTCGGGAAAATTCTTGAGGTCCCAGCTTTTCTGCGCTGATGCTGTGATGCAGGCTGCTGCAAGCAGTGCTATGGATAAGATTCTTTTCATATGATATTTTTTACATAATGTTTATTGCCTTGATACTGTCCTGTCTTCTGTGGCTTGCCGGCTAAAGCGGTTCCCCTGACGGAACCTCTATCTCCTCCTGCCAGCCTACTGGCTTGCCGAAGTCCGGTGTGCCGTCTGCCTTCCATGTGAATTTCTGTATGAAGCAGTCCCTGTTGTCCCATCCGCTGTCCTTGTACCTCTTTACATGGTACACGATCCAGTCTTCAGTGCCGTCATACGATTTGGTGAATGTGTTATGCCCGACTCCATGGACTCCTCCTATGTACATTGTGGATTCGTTCTGTGCATTGTCGGCATTCGGATTGTCCGATTTTGCGACATTGTCGCATCTCCAGAAAGTATAGTTTGTGGACTTTTTCCAGTTGGAGGCAACCATAGGGTCATTCTTGGCCGGGTCTGTCAGGTCAAGTTCAAGCCATCCGAGACGGTATTCCTTGGTCCATGAGCCGTTTGCAGAATATACGCAGAACAGTTTGGTGCCTTCCGGATTGAAAATCATTGCAGGTCCTTCATTTATGCTGCTGTTTGCAGTCTCCCATGCAAGTTCGGCCCTTGAGAGCTGCACCCTCGGGCAGTTGATTGTGTATGGATTGTCCATTGTGGCTATGTACAGTCCCTGGTTGCCGTTTGTCTTGGACTGGTTCCCTGACCATACTGCATACATCTGTTCACCTATCCTGAACACGGTCATGTCAATGGCGTATATGGTGTTGTCTGCTGTGAGCCTGTCACCGGCCTGCCAGCTCTTGAAATCCTCCTCATTGCCGGTGAAGATCATTCCCATGTCTTCCCATTTCCCTGTTGTCGGGTCTTCGTCCATGCAGCGGAGTACTCCTGTCCTCTGTGTATTGTAGCTTCCGCCGGTCTCGCTTGTAGGGCGTCCTGCTGCATAATATACATACCATACGCCATCAATGCGGAACAGCTCAGGCGCCCAGAGGTTTGCCCTGTTCCAGACCTTAGTCGCACCGTCTGCCGGCAGATGCCATACTTCCTTTGTGCCGCCGAGGCTTGTCAGCTTGTTTGACTTGCCGAGGTTCACTCCGTTTCCGTTGGATTTGCAGGCATAGTAGTAGACACTGTTTCCGTTTGCTTCCCTCCATACATATGGATCCGGCATAGGCTGGAATATCGGGTTCCTGAATGTCCTTGCGCCTTGCTTTACTGTTACTTTTACAGGGATTGTCCCGTCAGCGGAGAATCTTATGCTCCCGCTCCTTTCCTCGCCTGGCGTTCCGGATTCGTCCGTATAGTTGCTTTCATACTCGATGATTACATTCCTGCTGCCTTCGCCTTCTGTGACATTCGTCTTGAGCCATCCGGCCTGTGGCTGTACAGTCCATGCCGTGTTCGATGTTACATATACTTCAAATGACCCTGCCTTGTTGTTTACCAGTTTTTCACTGATGCTGATTTTCACATAAGGCTTTTCTGTATTTCCTGCCGGTTCTTTTCCGCAGCTGCAACTTGCTGCAAAGATGCAGAAGGTGATAATCAGAATGTTGTATAACCTGTTCATATCTTGGTTGTTTTAAGTGTTGGCTGTGTCTGTTTATGTGCACATGAAATATGCTCTGGTCTTGTCTCTGCAAAGGAACATAATGCCCCCGTGAATATTATCTCAATTATGAGCAGATTTGTCTCAATTGTCTCAGATGCTACATGATACCTTAAATTATATTTATATTTGTACAACTCAAGGAAACAATGTCATGAAAAAAGAGATAGCATCAATCGTCCTTATTTTCCTAATCGGGCTGTGTGCCCGAGCACAGGCTCTGTACTTTGAGCATATAGACATCAAGGACGGTCTTTCACAGAATACTGTAAATGAAATATTGCAGGACAGCCGCGGTTTCATGTGGTTCGGTACAAAGGATGGCCTTAACAGATATGACGGGAAGCATTTCAAGATATTCCGGAATATCCCGTATGATACTTCCGGTCTCCGGAACAGCCAGATAAGATGTCTTGTCGAGGATATGTCGGGCAGGATATGGGTCGGGACCAATTCCGGGCTTTATGTCTATGATGTTGAAAAAGGACGTTTCTCGGAAATGCACGTCCGCGATGAGCATGGGGGGGGTAGTCTATAGCCCTATATTGAACATGAAATGCGGGCCTGACGGGAGGATATGGATTGCAGTGGAAGGGCATGGTGTATATTGCCATGATCCGGCCACTTCCGAGATAAAGTGCGTAATGCAGACAAGAAGTCCGCTCAGATGTCTTGAGGTTGACAGGCTTGCAGGTACAATATGGTTCTCATGGTCAGGAGGCGGCCTTTTCTATACCGATGACGGATTCTCCAGTGTGCATCCGTTTCTTCTCGAAGGTGAAGAGAAAGTCTATCCTGAGGATATCATATCATGCATACACGTGAGTGCCTACAATAAGATATATCTTGGGCTTGAGCAGAACGGTGTCGTCGAGCTGAACAGGGCTACGGCAAAGGCCAGAAGCCTCGGGCTTTCCGGAGGTGCTTTGTTTGTGAGGGAGATTGTGCCTTATTCTGCGGAAGAACTGTGGATCGGGACGGAGTCAGGGCTGTTCATCTATAATATAAGAACCCGTTCGGTGCAGCATCTGCAGAACTCTCCATATGACATGTATTCATTGTCAGACAATGCAATATATTCTATATGCAAGGACCGCGACGGGGGAATATGGATAGGTACATTCTTCGGTGGAGTCAACTATCTCCCGCAGAGGATACCTGATTTCGACAAATATTATTACAGCGACAGGCCGGGGGAACTGAACGGTAAAAGGGTAAGGAAAATATGCCCTGACGGTTCAGGTGGACTATGGGTGGCGACTGAGGATTCCGGGCTGTACCGTTTCGACCCTTCTACCGGAAAATTCGAATTCTTTGCCCCGAGCAGCGAATTTACAAATATCCAGAGCCTTCTGATGGATGGTGATAACCTGTGGGTAAGCACATTCGCAAAAGGAATAAGGGTCATTGACACCAGGACATATGCGGTGAAGAAATATGAATTTGTCAAGCAGCCCGGTCCCCGTCTTTTCAGCAACAATGTCTTTTCCATGGCCAGGACAAGCGGCGGTACGATATATATAGGGACGATGCATGGCCTTCAATACTATAGGCGGGATGTGGACGGCTTCGGGTATGTCCCGCAGATAAACGGTGGAAAGATGGTGAATGACATTATGGAGGATTCCATGGGAAACCTGTGGGTCGGCACCATCTCGAACGGACTTTTCGTGCAGGATGCAAGGAGCGGTGAGTGGAGGCAGTTCCTGCATGACAACGATGACAGGAACTCGCTTCCGGGGAATAACATCACAAGTGTATTCGAGGATTCCATGAACAGGATATGGGTGACTACATACGGCTCCGGTTTCAGCATATATGATTCTGCAGGCGACGGGTTCTGCACATATACCTCACTGGACGGGATGCCGGGCGATATCGTGTACCAGATAGTCGAGGATGATTTCGGGGACTTCTGGATATCCACCAACAATGGCCTGGTGCTGTTTGATTCAAAGAAGTGTACAGTGGAGCGTATATATACAGTGGACGATGGACTTCTATGCAATGCATTCAACTATAGCTCAAGCTATAAGGATGATTCCGGGAAGATATATTTCGGATGCATAGAGGGGATGCTGTCGTTTTCTCCGTCAAGCCTGGCCGGGAAGAGGAGGAATGCCAAGGCTCCTGGGATATATGTCACTGACTTTACTGTGCTGAGTGAAGATACGCGTACCGGGGAGAGTGGAGTGCTTCTTGACAAGGATATTATATGTACGGATTCGATAGTCCTCAGGCATTGGCAGAATGTGTTTACCGTTGAGCTTGCGGCCCTCGGGTTTTCTGAGGACTATACAGTCATGTACAGGCTGGAGGGAGTAGATGGCGGCTGGCGGAAATATGACGGCGGAAGGATTACATATTCCAATATCCCTTTTGGGGAATACCGTTTCAGGGCAAGGCTTTCCGATGAATATGCCGGTTCGGGTGAAAGGGAGCTCAATATAAGGATAAGGCCTCCGCTGTGGAGGTCTGCCGCGGCCAATGTCCTGTATATTCTCCTGCTGTTCGGTGTGATTCTGTCTGGTATCGGATACTATCACAGGATGTCTGTGCTGAAGCGCAGGAAATATATAAGGGAATATGAACGCAAGAAGGAAAGCGAGGTCTATGACACCAAGATAGCTTTCTTTACAAATATTACGCATGAGATAAGGACTCCTCTTACCCTTATAAAGGGGCCGCTTGACAATATACTTTCAGACGGTAATATAGATCCGAAGGTGGCGAAGAACCTTGACATAATGAGCCGTAATACAGACCGTCTTCTGGTGCTTGTGAACCAGCTGCTTGATTTTCAGAAGATAGAGAAGGAGAACCTGTCCTTGAAGCTTGCCATGGAGAACATACCTGAAATCCTTGAGTCCACATTCAGCAGGTTCAGTGCCTCCATGTCATACCGGCATAAGGTATTCAGCCTTGAGGTAAAGGACAGGGACATATGTGCAATGGTTGACAGGGAGGCCTTTACGAAGATACTGAGCAACATGTTCACCAATGCGATGAAATACTCTGACCGGAACATAACAGTTGTCCTTGAACGTGACGGCGATTCAATGAGGCTGACAGTCGGGAATGACGGGGAGGTCGTACCGGCAGACAAGAGGGAGGCCATCTTCACTCCTTTCTACCGCCATACGAATACCAATGAGCAGACAGGGACAGGCATAGGGCTGTATCTGGCACGTTCACTTGCAGAGCTTCAGTACGGGACTCTTACCATGAGCACAGACCTTGGAGTCAATGAATTTGTGCTGGTGCTCCCTCTCTGCACAGATGATGTCTCCATGGAGACTGTGCCTGCAGACAACGATGTGCAGGAAACATCTCTGGACGATGCCGAAGTCCCGGTTGTCCCTGAGACATCGCAGGAGACAATACTTGTGGTCGAGGATGATGAGGAACTGTGCGGTTTCATAAGTGATTCCATCGGAGGGAAATGGTCTGTGCTTATAGCCCATAACGGACTGGAGGCTCTGGAAATCCTGGACAGGAACAATGTAACATTGATTGTGAGCGATATAATGATGCCGGAAATGGACGGAATAGAGCTATGCCGTACAGTGAAGAGTGATTTGAGATACACGCATATTCCTCTGGTGCTGCTTACTGCGAAGACCACCCTTGAATCCAAGATAACCGGCATGAATGCAGGTGCCGATGTATATGTGGAGAAGCCTTTCTCGCTTACATATCTGATGTCTGTCATTGCCAACCAGATAAAGAGCAGGCAGTCTCTCCGGGAGGCGTTCCTCAAGAACCCTCTCGCAACCATGAGTACTGTCAACATGTCCTCTGGCGATACGGAGTTCCTTTCGCGCCTGAGGGAGATAATACATGAGAATCTGAACAATTCAAAGTTCAAGATGGATGACATCGCGGAGATGATGCACATGAGCAGGGCGAATTTCTACAGGAAGATAAAGGGTGTGCTTGACATGAGCCCGAATGAGTATCTGAGGATAGAGCGTCTGAAAAGGGCTGCGCAGCTGCTTGTTGAAAATGACTATCAGGTGAGTGAAGTGTGCTACATGGTAGGTTTCAGCTCCCCGTCGTATTTCTCGAAATGCTTTTTCAGCCAGTTCGGGGTGCATCCTAAGAATTTTGTCAAGAACCAGGAAACTAAAAATCAATGATATGGGACGTCTATTGAATATTGCTGCAGGTGCTGTGCTGGCTGTCTTGTCCAGTGCTCCTGCGTTATCCCAGGGAAGGGATTATCTGTTTTCCCTCAGGTCGGCTGAGGGGCATGGAGGTGAAACTGAGTGGATCATGAAAAAGGCCTCTGAAGTTACCGTACCTGCCGAAGAACTTTCACGGGCAGGATATGCTGATGACGGGTGGATGCCTGCAATTGTGCCCGGTACTGTGCTGAATTCATTGGTGCACAACGGTGTCTATCCTGAACCTTATTTCGGATTGAACAACAAGATTACATCCGGGCTGATTCCGGACCTCAGCACTGCCGGAAGGGATTTCTATACATACTGGTTTCGCTCTGAATTCGATGCTGTAGCCATCGGGAAGGATGAACGTCTGTGGATGCAGATAGACGGGATAAACTACAGGGCGGAATTCTGGCTTAACGGAAAGATGGTGTATTTCCTGTCGGGGATGTTCCGCCAGGAATCTGTGGATGTTACCGACTATGTCTCCAAGGACGGCAGGAATGTGCTTGCAGTGAAGGTATATCCGATAGATGAGCCTGGAGGGCCACGGAAGGGGGAATCGAAGTCGTGGGGAGCGGCAGGTGAGTTCCGCAACGGCGGCAACGGTGAGATAGGGAAGAATGTGACCATGCTGATGAATGTCGGATGGGACTTTACTTTCCTTGACGGAATCCGTGACCGTAACACCGGCATATGGCGTGACATAAGATTCTACAGGACAGGGAAAGTCGCTCTCGGGCATCCTTTTGTGAAGAGCGAGCTTGAGAAGCCGGGATATGGCAGGGCATCTGAGACAATAAGCGTTGAGGTCACCAATCCAGGTTTCGGGACGCAGAAAGTCAAGGTTTCGGGAGAGATTCTCGGCGAGGGTATCAGGTTCGAGAAAGATGTCACAGTGCTGCGTGGCATGACAGGGACTGTAGAGTTTGACCCTGCTGAATTTCCTCAGCTCATCATTGAAAATCCGCGTCTGTGGTGGCCTGTCAACAAAGGACGGCAGGAACTGTATACGCTTTCTCTCAAGGTCGAGCAGGGAGGTGCGGTGCAGGACTCCATAGGTGTACGTTTCGGTATAAGGGAGATTGTCTCCGATACAGATACTCCGGACAGGTCGCGTACATTCTATGTCAACGGGAAGCCCATATTCATCAAGGGCACAAACTGGATACCGGAGAATATGCTTCGCAACTCAGATGAACGTACATATGCAGAGCTGCGCTATACAGCCCAGTCAGGTGTCAACCTTATCCGCCAGTGGGGAGGCGGGATAACCGAGTCCGACAAATTCTATGACATGTGTGATGAACTCGGGATAATGGTGTGGACCGAATTCTGGATGACAGGCGATACAAAGCATCCAGTGGACCGCGGGCTGCATCTCCAGAATGTAGAATCAACGGTGAAACGTATCCGTAACCATCCTTCACAGGCATATTATGTATGCTCGAATGAATCGACAGAGATGACGGGTATCAGGGAACTCATAGACAGGCTTGACGGGACGAGGGGATACCAGATGCAGTCAGAATGCGGCGGAATCCATGACGGAAGTCCATATAAGACAGTCAACCCTATGCGCCATTATGAAAATACCGCTTCTGATAGGGGCAGCCGCGTGGATGGATTCAATCCTGAATATGGCGCACCTTGCCTTCCTACTGTGGAGTGTCTACGTGAAATGATGCCTGAGAAGGACCTGTGGCCTATAAACAGGGAAGTGTGGGACTATAGCGACGGCAATGGCTTCCATCAGATGTCAACCCTCTATGCCGACCTTGTAGACAAGTATGGGAAATCATCCGGAATAGATGAATTCGCAATGAAGGCACAGTTTGTCGGTGCGATGAATTACAGGAGCATCTGGGAAGTATGGAACTACAACAAGTTCAACTATGGTGACCGCTACACGTCAGGCTTCCTCTACTGGTATCATAACTCAGCTGTCCGACAGGTCTGCGGCAGGATGTGGGACTGGTCGCTTGAGCCTACAGCAGCACTCTATACCGCTGCAAATGCGTGTGAGCCTCTCCATCC
Source organism: uncultured Bacteroidales bacterium (assembly GCA_947179325.1). Classification (GTDB taxonomy): domain Bacteria; phylum Bacteroidota; class Bacteroidia; order Bacteroidales; family UBA932; genus Cryptobacteroides. Next base: position 107,869 of record CAMXAU010000001.1, read on the forward strand.
TCAGTTCGACTATCTCAAGAATACCGTCTCTGTTGTCAATGACTACTACATGGGCTTTAAGGGATATAAGGTCATAGCAGAAGTCTGGGATATAGATTCAAGGAAAGTGTGGACCCGGTCTGCTGCCGTTGACATTCCTGAGGACGGTGTAGTGAATGATGTGTTCAAGGTAGAGTTCCCGGCAGGACTGTCCCAGGTGCATTTCATAAAGCTTCGTCTGCTTGACGTGGCTGGAAATCAGGTAGGTAGCAGTTTCTACTGGAGGTCGGGTGATGCCTATGAGGGTCCGAAGACGCTTACAGGCCCGGCTACTTCAGGGTTTGAGTCTCTTTCAGGCCTCGGTGCGGCAAAGGTCTCCATGAAATACAATACGCGTGTAGAGGACGGCAGGCATTTCATTGACATAGAACTCAGGAACAGCCGTCATGCCATAGCTTTCTTCACCCAGCTGCAATGGCTTGACCCTGACGGGAAGCCGGTGCGCCCGTCTTTCTATACGGACAATTTCTTCAGCATGATGCCTGGCGAGGTCCGCAAGGTGACAATAGAGACATCCCTTGCCGATATGCCGGACGGACAATGCTCTCTCGTTCTCAAAGGCTTCAATGTCGCCAGAAAAGAGATTGTAGTGCGCAGGATGTAAGTTGCATATATTCACTGGTTTACGCAAAGACGGGTGCCGAAATTTCGGCACCCGTCTTTGCGTAATATGCTTGTGGATAAGGAGTTGTATTTTATGTACTCCATAAGAAAGCTCTGTTACGTTTTTTGTTTTGATATATACCATTATGTCATTAATGTGGACAAATCTTTTAATTTATTTTATTTCCTTTGCAGTGTATATTAATGGCATTAAAACATCTTAAATGAAAAATACATTAAGGCATCTGTTGCTCTCACTTATGGCCTTGCTCCCGGTGGCAGGCCTGTATGCAAAAGAATATGATGTGGTGATAGTCGGAGGGACTCCCGGTGGAATCACGGCTGCCATCGCTGCTGCAAGGGAAGGCAAGGACTGTGTACTGCTTGAGCGCACAGGGCATGTCGGAGGCCTTCCTGTCAACGGGCTTGGGGCGACAGATATAGGCACACGCGGAGCGACTGCTGGGCTTTTCATGCAGTTCGTAGAACTGAACAAGGCGTATTATGTGGAGAGATACGGGCAGTCTTCAGCCCAGGTCAGGGATTGCAGTGACGGATATCATTTTGAACCCCATGTGGCTGCTGAGAGTTTCAGCAGGATGATTGCGGATGCGGGGCCAGGAAATGTGGATGTCCTTACTATGCGCCAGTTCGATTCATCCGTGGACAATATTGTGATGGAGGACGGCAGGATTGTGGCAATATATATTCTTGACAGGACAACAGGGCAACGTGAAAAGTATGCAGGTAAAGTCTTTATCGATGCGACATATGAAGGTGACCTCGGGGCTGCGGCCGGTGTCCCGTTCCGGACAGGGCGTGAAGGGCGTGAGGAGTTTTCAGAGCCTTGCGCAGGCAGGATATACCGCTGGTGGAAGCACGGGCCTGACGGGGAGGGGACAACGTATCAGGGGGATGATGCGGTCCAGGCATATAATTACCGAGTGTGCCTGACAACGGACAAGGAGAATTCCGTACCTGTCCCGAAGCCGGAGAATTACAACCGTGAGGAATATGTGTCCCTTGTGGAAGATGTCTACACGGGACGGAATACAGATATCCGTTTCAGGGATGTGACTGCCGGTCAGATGGAGGAGAACCGCAGGAGAATACTTGACGGCGGCAGGACTGCTGTCCCTGGAGATCCCTGGGGGATGTCAAAGGTGACAAACATGGTGTCTCTCCCCAATATGAAGACTGATGCCAACAATCAGCACCTTGCATTGATTTCAACAGATCTCCCTGAGGAGAATTATCCATGGCCTACCGCTTCATGGGAATGGCGTGATGCTTTTGCTGAAAGGCTCCGTGACTATACATTGGGACTTTTCTGGTTTGCGCAGCACGATGAGGCTCTTCCGGAGCAGTTCCGCAAGGCATGTCTCAGATATGGCCTTGCAGCCGATGAATATACTGATAACGGGAATTTCCCGCGCCAGGTATATGTCCGTGAGGGAAGAAGGCTTGAGGGCACATATCTCTTTACGGCCAATGACGTGCTTCCTGAGACATCTGGAGGACGTCCGCGTGTCCTGGAGCAGTCGATTACGGCAAGCCATTATGCGCTGGATTCGCATGCGACACGCAAGCGTGAGGAGGGAAGGGTCCATCTTGAAGGCTTCTTCAGCCATCCTGCAGCCGTCTATACGGTTCCGTATGGAGTCATGGTGCCTAAGAATGTGGAAAATCTGCTTTTCCCGGTCCCGGTGTCAGGAAGCCATGTGGGATTCTCCACTTTAAGGATGGAGCCTTGCTGGATGGCCATGGGCGAGGCGGCAGGCACGGCGGCTGCGCTTGCGATAGACGGATCAGGGGATGTAAGGGAGATATCTGTTCCGGACCTGCAGGGCAGATTGCTTGAAAACGGTGCAATACTGATATACTTCAGGGACCTGAAACCATCAGACCCTGATTTCACGCAGGTGCAGATGCTTGCCCTTAAAGGATATTTCCCTGAATGGAATGCAGACCTTGACAAGCCTCTTGACCAGAAGACGGCAGAGCTTTGGAGCAGGTTGTCCGGTCTTAGGATAAGCTGCGACGGGGGAACGCGCAGGGATTTTCTGCGTATGCTTGAGGGAAATGATTTCAATGACACGTTCCCGGACTGGGCATGGACGGGCTTCAGGCGTCCGGAAGGTGTCAATCCTGTGATCTCTCCGGACAGTACAACGCTTTTCAATTGCCCGATGCAGGGAAAACCTGTTCCATGGGAGGGAAATGACACCTTTAATCCGGCAGCTGCTGTATATAGAGGAAAGATTGTAGTGATGTATCGCGCGGAGGACAATTACGGGGTAGGGATAGGGAAGAGGACATCCCGTCTCGGCTATGCCTCGTCCAGGGACGGGATGCGTTTCAGGAGGCTCGGCAAGCCTGTATTCTTCCCTGCGGATGACAGCCAGAAGGAGCTTGAATGGCCGGGAGGCTGCGAGGACCCACGCATAGCCGTTACAGAGGACGGGCTTTATGTGATGATGTACACACAGTGGAACAGGAAAGTCGCGAGACTGGCTGTGGCCACATCCCGTAACCTCAAGGACTGGGATAAGCATGGGCCAGCCTTTGCCGAGGCATATGGAGGACGTTTCTACAACATGTTCTGCAAGTCCGGCTCAATTGTTACAAAAGTCGTTGACGGCAGGCAGGTGATAGCAAAGGTAAATGGGAAATATCTGATGTACTGGGGAGAACGTTTCGTGAACCTCGCCACTTCAGATGATCTCGTGAACTGGACACCGATGCTTGACAAGGATGGCGAACTGCTTAAGATTGTCCGTCCGAGGAACGGATATTTTGACAGCGACTTGACTGAGTGCGGCCCGCCTGCAGTGATTACTGACAAAGGCATATTGCTGATGTACAATGGAAAGAATAAAGGCGGGAAAGACCGTGACAGGAGATATACTGCGAACTCATATTGCGCCGGCCAGCTATTGTTTGACATGGATGATCCATGCAGGCTGACCGGACGTCTTGATGAGCCGTTCTTTGTTCCGGAGGCATCATTCGAGAAGAGCGGACAGTACCCGGCCGGTACTGTGTTCATCGAAGGTCTGGTGCTGTACAGGGGCAGATGGTATCTCTACTACGGATGCGCGGATTCACGTGTGGGGGTTGCAATATCGGACTGATGCTCTATTCTTTCCGTTTTACAGCAAATCCGATATTCATGCCGTCATACTGGCTTGCTATCGAGGAGATGCTCTTCAGTGTGGCATTGCTTGATGAAGAGGAGATTTTCCCGATGAATTCAAGGAGCTTATCTGCCTTGAACATTATGTCTGTCTGGGTTCCGGTGACTTCAATTGTCGCAGTCATCTTCATCAGGTTCAGTGTCTTGCTGTAATTGAATGTAAGTCTCTTCCCGTCAGGGGAGAGGGAATAGGTCCCGCTGAAAGGCTTGCCCTTGAATGATGTGGTGAATGTGCTGTCTGCATTGAAAGTATAGCTGAAAGCACCTTCTTTCAGGCCTATTTTCTCTGTGTATGTGTTCAGCTTTTTCTCTATTTCAGTGGCAGCCAGTGTGGCAGTCGCGTTCTTGAGGACATTGTCTCCTTCAAATTTCACGGCAGTGCCGGTATAATCCCATGTGCCGGTGATGTCGGTAGGCAATGTGATGCCTGTCATGGATGACACGGCATCCTTTACCACGGATGAATTCAATATGTCCTTCAGTGACTGTGCAGAAATTGTCATGTTTCCGGAAATGCACAGGATAGCTATTGCAGCAGTAATGATGTTTTTCTTCATTTCTATAATGTCTTGTGTCTTGATTATTCTTTCCATCCCTGCGACCTGAGTGGCAGCTCCACTCCGTCAGGTGTTACAATTACAGCCCCGACCTCAGGCTTGGCAAGATGGCCGATTATGTCGAATGTCTGGAAATCATGCCTGAACTTGTCATGGCTGCCGATAGGTATGGTATAGAGCAGCCTGTAGTCATCCCCTCCGTTCATTGCTGCGGAGATCGGGTCTATCCCCATTTCTTTTCCGAGGTCGAATGTCTTTCCAGCAAAAGGGATCTTGTCTGCATAGACCTTGGCACCGAGTCCGCTGTCGCGGACAAGCCTCTTTACTGCATCTGAAAGTCCTTTAGTGACGAAATATCCGTATGAAGGTATGATTCCAGCCTCTTCCAGCTGTGCTGCAGTTGTGCTGTTAAGCTCAGGCTTGAGATATGCCCCGACAAGATGCCTGTATTCTTCCAGTTTCGGCTGTTTCCTTTCATCTCCGGCCCTGTTGAACTGCTCTTTCTCCTTTTCAAGTACCATCTGCCCGAAATATGCTGCCCCGAGATTGTCGGAGACGCATATAAGGTCCATGCTCTTTGCTGCGGGACGCCGTTTCCCGGTTAGCAGGGAGGTCTCCCCGGTTGCGGATACAGCTATGCAAAGCCCGTTACGTGAAGGGACAAGGTCAAGTGCCACTTTGGAGTATCCGTGTTCCCTTGCCGCTGTGACAGCCCCGCTCCAAAGTTCCCTTATATGGGAAAAGTCAAGCTTTGCAGAGATGCCGAGAGTCAATGAAAGTGTACGCGGATGCGCCATTACTGCGTAAAGCTCTCCTGTAACGGCAATTATGCTCTTGTATCCAAGGTGCTTCAACGGGAAATAGGTGAGGTCGAAGTCTATCCCTTCGAGAAGCACTTTAGTGTATCCGCACGGATAGGCCTTCCCTTCTGTCTCGAACCAGCAGTCTTCAAATGGCTTGTAGCCTGTGCCTTCATATAGTTTCGCTATAGCCTCGACTCTCCCGAGGTCTGAAAAATGTTCATCTTGCATATATGTATGTTTTTATGGTGCTGCAAAGATACTTAAATCAAAACACTTTCTTGACAATAATTCCTATCTTTGAAGCCATCAATATGAATGGTCTATGCTTTGTATAGGTGAAAAATTGAAGTCCATATGGCATTTTTATGCAGATGGTTTCAGGAACATGACCTGGGGGCGTTCCCTATGGGTCCTCATAATCCTGAAGCTCTTCTTCCTGTTTGCTGTATTGCGGCTGTTCTTCTTCAGGCCTGTCCTGTCAGGGAAATCAGACGGGGAGAAGAGCGATTTTGTAGGGACGTCGCTTATTGAACGTACCGAGCAGGTGATTGACGGAAAATAGCCCAGTGGATGTAAGGCTACAGGGCGGAATATATAATACTTTAGCACTATGGTGGAGACAACTTTAATTGACTGGTCAAGGGCGCAGTTCGCACTCACGGCCTGCTATCATTGGGTCTTTGTGCCGCTTACTCTCGGGCTTGCAGTCATAATGGCGGTAATGGAGACAATCTATGTCGTCAGGAAAGATGAATTCTGGAAAAAGGCCTCGCAGTTCTGGATGAAGATCTTTGGAATAAATTTCGCGGTCGGGATTGCGACAGGGCTTATCCTTGAATTCGAGTTCGGGACCAACTGGAGCAATTATTCATGGTTTGTGGGTGACATTTTCGGGGCGCCTCTTGCAATCGAGGGCATAATTGCCTTTTTTATGGAAGCCACGTTCGTCGCGGTGATGTTTTTCGGATGGGACAAGGTCAGCAGGAAATTCCATCTTGCATCCACATGGCTGACAGGTATCGGCGCGACAATATCAGCATTCTGGATTCTTGTTGCGAACGGATGGATGCAGCATCCTGTCGGTATGGAGTTCAATCCGGATACAGTGCGTAACGAAATGGTGGATTTCTGGGCCGTAGTCACTAATCCTGTGGCAGTCACCAAGTTCTTCCATTCTGTATTGAGCGGATGGATGACAGGGGCCATTGTCGTGATCGGCATATCATGCTGGTATCTGCTGCGCAAGAGAGAGACCAGGTTTGCCCTGGCGAGCATCAGGGTAGCAGCTGCTGTCGGAATCATCGGGACATTCGCAGTGATGTTTACAGGCGACAGGTCCGGAGTGCATGTGGCCAGATATCAGCCTATGAAGCTTGCTGCGGCAGAGGGTCTTATGGACGGAGGCCGGAGGGCGCCGTTCTCCATAGTGCCAGGCATTGAGATTCCCGGTATGCTCTCAATCCTTGCAACGCATGACATTGACGGATATGTGCCTGGAATCAATGACCTGCTTGACGGCTATACGGATCCTGACGGCAATGAACATCTCTCCGCAGAGGCAAAGATGTATAAGGGCGAGACTGCCCTGAGGGCATTCCGGGTCTACAGGAAGATAAAGGACAAGGCTCCGAAGGCTGCGGCTGAAGTAAAGAAGGTGCTTGACGGGAATATGGAATATTTCGGATACGGGTATATCAAGGACCGAAATGAACTTGTCCCCAACATATGGCTTGTCTACTGGCCTTTCAGGATAATGGTAGGGCTTGGGGGATTCCTGCTTCTCTTTATGGTGACGGTGCTTTTCTTTGAGCGCAGGGGAAAGATAGCGGACATGAAATGGCTTCAGCGGGTGGCCTTGCTGTCCATCCCCCTTGTCTATCTTGCCGGGCAGGCCGGATGGGTTGTCGCGGAGGTCGGGAGGCAGCCTTGGGCGATACAGGACCTGCTTCCGGTAAATGCCGCGATATCAAGCCTCAGCGCAGGTGCCGTAAAGACCACATTCTTCATATTTGTCGCAGTGTTCACGCTTTTCCTTGCCATAGAGCTGAACATCATGTTCAAGGCAATCAGGAAAGGACCTGGAGTTGATGAGGGACAATGAATTATATAGATGACTAAAACAGGAGAATATTATGTTTACATATGAATTTCTACAGAACTACTGGTGGTTCATTGTAGCCCTTCTCGGAGGGCTTCTGGTATTCCTGCTTTTTGTGCAGGGGGCAAATGCCATGATCCTGCTCATGGGGGCAGATGAGAGGGAAAAGCAGCTCATGGTGAACTCCACAGGCCGCAAATGGGAGTTCACATTCACGACTCTCGTCACTTTCGGAGGGGCATTCTTCGCTTCGTTCCCTCTGTTCTACAGCACCAGCTTCGGCGGTGCATACTGGGTGTGGGTCCTGATTCTCGTGACATTTGTGCTCCAGGCTGTTTCGTATGAGTTCCAGAACCGTACAGGAAATATCATCGGCAGGACAGCCTTCCGTGTCTTCCTTGCTCTGAACGGCTTCCTTGCGCCTCTTCTGATAGGTACAGCAGTCGGTACATTCTTTACCGGGTCGGACTTTACAGTCAACAAGGCGGCTGCAGGTGACAGCCTGATGCCTGTCATCAGTTCATGGGGAAATGGCTGGCATGGCCTTGAGGCCGTAGCCAACCTGTGGAATGTAAGCTTCGGGCTTATGGTCGTGGGTCTTGCTGTCTGCCTCGGGCTTATGTATATGATAAACAATATTGACGATGAGGCACTTGTGCAGAAGATGCGCAGGCGTCTTGTGGTGTCCGGTGTCGTATTCCTTGTGTTTTTCCTTAATACAGCAGCCGGTCTTCTGACCATGGACGGCTTTGCTGTGGCTGAGGACGGTACAGTCTATATGGAGAGATATAAATATCTCCATAATTTCCTCCAGATGCCGGCTGTCCTTGCCGTTTTCCTGGCTGGTACCGTGCTTGTCCTCTGGGGACTTGCCGGGACAGTTGCCTGCAGGAACTTCAGGAGGGGGATATGGCCAGCAGGGGCAGGTACAGTCCTGGTCGTCATGGCTGTGCTGATGGTGGCCGGGTATAACGGCACAGCATATTATCCGTCTACAGCAGACCTCCAGAGTTCATTGACAATCGCCAACAGCTGCTCAAGTGAATTTACTCTCAGGACTATGGCGTATGTGTCATTCGTCATCCCTTTTGTACTTGCCTACATTGTCTTTGCATGGCGTGCAATGGACCGCAGGCCTCTTACATCTGAAGAGCTGGAGAACACAGAGCATAAATATTGATTCCTATTTCCGCAGGACTGAATATTTGATGTTCATCCTGTTGATGTCATTTATGAATTCCGCATTGACCCCGACCTGGAATTTCTTTGACAGGAATTCCAGCTTGTACTGGGTCTTCGGGTCATATAGGAACATGGTGAGAGGTACTCCACCCTTGTGTTTCCTGATGACATTCACGAGATTCTCCCTGAACTCGCTGTTGAGCTGCGGGGTAGTTATATTGAGCGCGAATCCCTTTATATATGAATCCGTAACATTGCCAAGCATCATGATCTTCTTGATACGGAAAGTATATGGAGGGTCGCCTTTTTCCTTGCGGTCTTCCGGTTTCCTGAAGAACATCTCGTCAATCTTGCCCTCAATGAATATTGCCGTATTCTCTTGGATATAAGGCTTGAACTGGTCTATGTCCTTTCCGTTGAGCTTCAGTTCATAGCTGCCGCTGAAATCCTCTATCAAGGCTCTCATGAACGGTTTCCCGAATCTGTTGCTGCCCTGTTCGACAGATGTAACGAATCCTCCGATGCTCACCTCCTTAGGGGTCTTGGCCGTGTCGCATGCCGAAATCTCATTGCTGAGCATGGTTATCTGGCATGAGGCGAAATTCTCAAGCTCGAATGCATATTTCTCGAGAGGATGTGATGAAAGGTACATTCCAACCAGGTCTTTCTCCTTGTGAAGGATTTCCAGGTTGTCCTTTTCGTTGTCCTCTGGCCTCATGTCTGGCATTACAGGACGTACAGGCTTGATCTCCTCGGCGTCACCGAAGAGAGATACTGCGGCATCCATTGTGTCTTTCCTGTAGAGGTCTGCGTATTTGAGCAATGCGTCCATGAACACATCGCCTGACTGGCATGTGATGCTGTACTGTTGTCTCGGATATCCGAAGCTGTCGAATGCACCGGAATACAGAAGTGACTCGAAAGCCTTTCTGTTGACAGTGCCAGCCATTCTTTCAGCAAAGTCGAATATGTCCATGAACTCTCCATTTTCCTCCCTGTCCTTGATTATGGCGCTCACTACGTTGTCTCCGAACCCCTTGATTCCTCCAAGCCCGAAACGGATGTTGCCGTCCCTGTTTACCGTAAACCTGGCTCCACTCTCGTTGATATCAGGGTTGAGGACCTTGATTCCTGCTTTCTTGCAGTCATCCATGATGCTCTTGATCTCATCCTGGTTTGAGAGATTTTTGCTGAGGTTGGCAGCCTGGAATTCAGCCGGGTAGTGCGCCTTTAGCCATCCTGTCTGGTAGCTGACCCATGCGTAGCAGGTAGCATGCGACTTGTTGAAGGCGTATTGCGCGAATTTTCTCCAGTCAGTCCAGATCTTGTTGAGGACTTTCTCAGGATGTCCATGCTCGATACCTCCCTTGATGAATTTGTCCTTAAGGGACTCAAGCACATCGAGCATCTTCTTTCCCATTGCCTTACGCAGCTTGTCGGCCTCACCTTTCGTGAATCCGGCGAGCTTCTGGCTGAGAAGCATGACCTGCTCCTGGTATACAGTGACTCCGTAGGTGTCATGAAGGTATTCCTCCATGTCCGGAAGGTCATATTCTATCGGCTCCTGGCCCTGCTTACGTGCAACGAACGAAGGAATGTAGTCCAATGGGCCGGGACGGTAGAGGGCGTTCATAGCGATAAGGTCCTCGAACCTTGTAGGCTGCAGCTTCTGGAGCCATTCCTTCATTCCGTCGGACTCGAACTGGAACACGCTCTTTGTGTCTCCACGGCTGTACAGCTCATATGTCTCCTTGTCATCGATAGGTATCTTCTCTATGTCGATGTCATGTCCGAAACGGCTCTTGACAAGGGAGAGGCATTCCTTGATGATGGAGAGTGTCCTCAGACCGAGGAAGTCCATCTTCAGCATTCCGACCTCCTCGATATAGTGGCCGTCGTATTGTGATGTCCACACGTCAAGGCCGGTCGCCTTGTCGACGGCAAGTGTGATCGGGATGTAGTCCGTGAGGTCTCCGCGTCCGATGATCATCGCGCAGGCATGTACTCCTGTCTGCCTGATGCTTCCCTCAAGCTTCAGGGCGAATTTAAGTACATCCTTGACCTGGTCCGTGCCGTTTTCAAGCTCGTTTTTCAGCTCCGGTACGTATTTATAGCAGTTCTTCAGGTTCGGCTTGTATTCTACATCTGTAGGGCCTTTCTTGAAGCGTTTTGTTATCTTTATCTTTTCCCCCGGATTATTCGGGTCGTCTTTCTCCTCTTCCTTAAGGATAAGCTCGAATCCCTTCTCCAGCTCTTCTCCCTCCTCCATGAGGGTCTCCTTGATTTCCTTGACCTTGATAGGCTTGTCCGGAATCATCTTGGTAAGCCTGTTGGAGTCTTCTATGGAGAGGCGGCTGATACGCGCCACATCCTTGATTGCACTCTTCGCCGCCATGGTTCCGAATGTAATCACATGCGACACATGGTCTTTCCCGTATGTCTCCTCAATGTATTTGAATGCACCGTAGCGTCCCTCGTCATCGAAGTCGATATCGATATCCGGCATGGAGATACGGTCCGGATTGAGGAAACGCTCAAACAGGAGGTCGTACTTGATAGGGTCGAGGTTGGTGATCTTCAGACAGTATGCAACAACAGAACCTGCTGCCGAGCCACGGCCTGGGCCGACTGATGTGCCGACTGCACGCGCTGCGGCAATGAAGTCCTGCACAATGAGGAAGTAGTCTGGGAATCCCATTCGGGATATTGTCTTCAGCTCGAAGTCTATACGCTCCGCCTGGACCTCGTTCAGCGTCTCGCCGTAGCGTATCTTTGCACCTTCATAGCAGAGGTGGCACAGGTATGCCACAGACCATCTGAACTCCTCTCCACGGTCATTGCCGGACTTGTCGCACCGTCCGACGTCTATGACATCCTTGTATTTCTCAAGGTACATCTCTTTCTGTGCAAGGAACTCCGGGTCGATGGTGAACTTGGGCAGGACGTGCCCCCTGTCTATCTCGTACCTGTCAATCTTGTTGAACACCTCCATGGTATTCTCGATCACCTCAGGATGTCCCGGGAACAATGCCGCCATCTCCTCCTCGCTCTTGAGATACTCCTGCTGTGTATAGTGCATACGGTCAGGGTCATCTATATAGGAGTTTGTGGTGAGACATATCAGCCTGTCGTGCGCAGGGCCGTCATCCTTGTTCACGAAATGGACGTCATTTGTCGCGACAACCTTTGTCCCCGTGATCTCCGCAAGCTCGAATATCCCGCAGTTGACCTTGTCCTGCATCTCATAAAGCTCGAGTGACTGTCCCGGGATCTCTGTCTTGTGCAGCTGGACCTCAAGATAGTAGTCGTCACCGAAGACTTCCTTGTACCACCTTATCGACTGCTCGGCACCGTCCATGTCGCCAGCAAGTATCTTTCTCGGGATTTCTCCGGCAAGACAGGCGGAGCAGCATATTATGTTGCGGCCATATTTCTTCAGGACCTCATGCGATACCCTCGGCTTGTAATACATGCCCTCTACATGTCCTGTCGAGACAATCTTCATCAGGTTCTTGTAGCCGTCATAGTTCTTTGCCAGGAGGATGAGGTGATAATATTCCCTGTGCTCCCTGTCTTTCAGGGTGTGGTCATAATGCTTTGTGAGGTAGACCTCGCAGCCCACGATCGGCTTGACCTTGGGATGCTTCTTCGCGAACTTGTAGAACTCCTTGATTCCATACATGTTGCCGTGGTCTGTGATCGCAACTCCAGGCATACCCAGCTCCTCGGCCCTTGTGAAAAGGGCATCCATAGATGAAAGTCCGTCAAGGATAGAGTATTGCGTGTGAACATGCAGGTGAACAAAGGCCATATTGTAGTCCGTTTTATAAAGTGAAAAAGGAACGCAAAGTTATACAAAAAACAGCCTATGTCAAAGTGAAATTTCAAGTGTCACCTTGTCTCCCTCAGCAAAACCTTGAATACCACTTTTCTGTCTTCCGGGATGTCTGCTGTGAAACCGGCCCTGCATGTACCGGGGTTGGGGGCATCATAGCTGTGTGGAGGGTTGTCTGGCAAAATCCGCATCTCCACAGGTATCCTGGACTTTACAGAAAGCTTCATCCTGACTCCGTTGCAGGAGATAACTATGCTTCTCTTGCCTGCTATCTCGGCAGAATCCACAGTGGTCATGTTCCATTGCACCCCGGTCCCTTTGTCTCCGGACTCGATCCTGTCCTTGATGTGCAGGAATCCCTTCCTGTCCACATATGCTGTCCTGGCCGCCTTTCTGACGAGGTCTTTCCCGAGAATGGACGTCAGGTCAACCGAGGCACCTGTCCTTTTCTTGCCGGAAAAGGTCTCAGTGATGTCTGCATATCCGTCAACCATATGGTGTCTGCCGTCCAGGGTAATTGTCGAATGTGAGGCGTTGTCAATCCTGAAGACATCCCACCTGCCGCTTGTCTGCTTCTGGCCCCACAGGTCCACGCCTTTGCTCTCAAGCGAGAAATAGTTCTGTGAACCAAGGTCTATTGACCATCTGACGCCTTTGTATTCATATACAAACGATCCGGCATCCATATGTGCATGGGATGTTGACGGGGAACCTCCCTTGATTGCAAAATATCCGTCATCGGGGCTTTCCCAGCCTTCTCTCCAGATAAATACCGGAGTCTCTCCCTTGCAGTGCCATACATTGGCACATGGGACAGAAGGTCCGTGGACTCCCATCCGGGATGCAAAGACCGGCAGCATGGGGAGCAGCCTCGCCTCTGCAAACCACCTGTCCGGATTCCCATGGAAATCGGCGGGGAGATCCCTTATGCGCTGAATCTCATTCCACATCAGTGAACTGTCGCCTGATCTCCATGCGAACCATGGCATCATCACATTGCCGGTCATTATGTCGCTGACATCGGAATAGTTATATCCTCGGCCACCAGGAGCTGACATGAACTGCATGAAATGTGCGGATTCCATGAAGCCGACAGCATCGCCCAGGCCTGAATCTGAGCCTAATGCTCCTGCAAGTGCCTCATTCATCATCACCTGGAAAGATGTGCCATATCCCCAGTATCCGAAACCCTCAGGATATCCCCCGTCCGGTGCATAGCTTTTCAGGGCCTTCAGGATGGATGCCGTGCTTTTCTCTATGACTGATATCGCCTTGCCGGGGAAATGCCCGAATGTTGCCAGTGCCGCGCAGACCATGCCAGCATTGCATACCTGGTTCCAGTTGTTGCCAGCATTGTAGAACCATGCAAGCTTTTTGTCTTCCGCTGGCTGGAACAGAAGCCTGTCAACGGCTGCAGCAATCATTTCCCTGTCTTCTCCGCTTAGGATTCCATACAGCCAGTCATATCCTATCGCCACGGCCATCCCCATTTCACCGGTGTCAAGGAAGTGCGACGGATTCCAGTCCTCAAATGCGCAGACAGCCTTCATTTCCATGACAGCCCTGTCTGCATAGCATGTGTCTCCGGTCATCCTGAAGGCATATGAAAGCCATGATATTCTTTTCAGTGCCTCCCTCGATACAGCCAGCATACGCTTCCCTGTCTTTATGCGCTCCACAGGCGGGACAGCGGAGATACTGTCGCAGAAGGCGATTATCCCTTCATGTATTTTCCTGAAATCCTTGTCCCTGGAAATCAGTTCCCTGACATTCTCCTCTTCACCGTCCTTCATTATCAGGCGTGGATGTCCGGCAATGTCTCCATAATCGAATCTCAATGTCTCTGGAGCCGGACTGGACATGGGAGGCAAAGACTGCACTGTCTTTCTTCCTCCGGAGATGATATATATGGACGGGTCAAGTACGCTGATGGACTCTCCGCCGACAACGTATTCTCCCGGGACATGGAATATGGCGCATACGCTCTCTCCGTAAGAGATTGCCTGGCAGGCCGCATCATTCCGTATGACCTTGACGCCTGGGTTTTCCGCAAATTCCTTTGTCTGCCCTGCATCCATGCCTGGCAGCAGGCAATAGGCATAGCTGCCTTTGCTTGAGGAAGGGTCATGCTCCAGATAGCATTTGAACACTCTGCCTTCTGCCTCCTTGTCCTTATAGAAAGGGTCAATGAGGTCCCATTTCCCTTTCTGGACCTCTGTACTGACTATAAGCTCCTGTCCGTCTATGCTTGCATATCCTCTCCCGTCATGGTGCGCCCAGCATCTTCCGGACTTGACTTCCGAGACAAGGTGTGTCTGGTCAAGGGAAGTGGTTATACGGCTGATTTCAGGATTTGAAGCCCTTATGTCAGCTCCAAGGGAGACAACAATGTCGCTGAAGAAGAAATTGCTTTTCAGCGCATGGAGCCCGTCGCGTTCAAGCTCCATCGTAGTGCACATTATGCTGTCCTTTGCCAGTCCTCCTACATGACGGCTCCTGTTCTTCTTGTCCTCATCGCTGAAGGGGCACTTTATCGGTTTCCCGTCTTCATATGCAGTTGTCCCCGGGATCTTCCTCCAGTCCCAGTGCGCGAATATGTTCTCGTATTCACGCCCATGCTGCATGAGCAGGAGGGCACCGTCTGCCGAGAAGTTTGCAAGCAGATTCTCATTGTTGGTGTATTCGAACCCTATTGTCCTCTCCGAATGCATCCTGATTGAGGCATACCAGTCCCTGGCCCGGTATATCCCGCAGTCAGAACGCCAGAAGTATACAGGGCCACGAAGCCTGTCAGGACAAGACTGCGGTATAAGCATGTTGAGGGCTATGTCGTTGAACATCTGAGATGACTCCCCGGCGAGAGAAGCCATGTTCTGTGCTGCTACAGACAATGAAAACGCCTTTCCGCGGCCGCTGTCAATGAATACCTGCCTTCCGCAGAAGCTCGGGTCCATCACACCGTTCCATACGCTCTGGCAGATTCCTTTCAGTATCATGTTCTCCAGGATCTTGCGCTGGGAGTCAGTGAACATGTATGGAGTACCGTCGAGGACCCTGAACCAGAAAGACAGCCCCTCAGCATATGCAAGGCCATAGTTCCCGAACTGGATCTGCGGGCCATGCTGGTGGAATGACCAGTCTTTCTGTATGCCCTCGTCATCTGTTATTATTATTTCTTCGGCAAGCTGGTCCCTTGCCTTCACTACCAGTTCCTCATCGCCTATGAGCAGGCCCTTCATGAGATTGTTGCCTGCAAGCCATGCCTTGTTCTGTCCGGTACGTCCGAACTTTGAGCGTTCAAGGACATTCAGCCCGGTTGCAATCTCTTCATCGGACAGTTCGTCGTATATCATAAGTAGCACGGCAGTCAGTTTCTTTGGTGCACCGATGTCATTGTGCCACCAGTTCGGGCAATACGGCTTCTTTTCTCCCCACCATGCGATTCCTTTGTGGATCACGTTGTGCAGCTCTCCATTCCTGTACCATGCCGATGACGGGTCTGCATAATGCTTGGCCAGTGCGTACATCCTTGTAAGGTGCAGTGTCGGCTGCCATCTTCCGCGTGTCTTGTCATCATAGTCGATGTCTGTCCAGAAGCCTCGGTCGCAGAACAGCCCTATAAGTCTCCTCACCTCGTTGTCCGGCAGCTTGACAGACATGTACAGCTGCAGGAGCAGGACATCATTGGCCCGTCCATAATCAGAAAACCTGATGAATTCCTCTGTAATCTCCTCTGCCGGGGAATACGAGGCTGCCGCGGTGCGTACGAATGATCTCCGCGCGGCCTCGATGCCTGCGCAGGACGTGGTATCTCCGGCAGAGCATATGATGGATATCATCTGCAGGGCAATGATGAAAAAGCCCGCTCTGGTCCTGTCAAAAAAAATCTTCTTCAGTTTCATTCCTGTAAAATTTGTCCGATATGGAATCCATGAACAAATATATAACTTTTAAGGTGAGCAGGTGCAGATGTTTTCAGTCCGCAAACAGTTTCAGCGGCTTCCTGCGTGCATAATACCGGATTGTATTATTCTTACACCGGATATTTTCATTCCGTTGGGGCGACTCATGATAATTTTGCTTTCACAAAAACATGGAAAATGAAAAGGTGTATCTACATTTTACTGGCAATGCTGTCCCTGGCCGGCTGTTCCCGTCAGGAACCTATGGATGTCCTTGCGGACAGGGTCTTTTCTGCAGCAAGGGAACAATGCCTGCAGATGGACGGCAGATTGACTGACCAGACACTGCCGAGGACAATCGGGAAGAACGGTGAATTCGTCAGCTCGAATATCAACTGGTGGTGCAGCGGATTCTTCCCCGGGACATTATGGTATGTATATGAATATACCGGGGACAGCTCGATAAAAGAACTGGCAGTGGCCAACACGCTCAAGCTGGAGCCTCTGCAATACAGGGCCAAGGACCATGACCTCGGTTTCCAGATGAACTGCAGCTACGGAAACGCCTACAGGATTACAGGGGAACAGAGATTCCTTGCACCTATATACACTTCCGCACTCGCCCTGGCCGGGCGTTTCTCCCCGGCAACCGGTACAATCCGTAGCTGGGATTTCGTCCGTGCAGGACGTGACTGGAGATATCCTGTCATAATAGACAACATGATGAACCTGGAGCACCTGCTGAATGCGGCGGACCTGTTCCGGGACAATTCCCTCAGGGATATGGCAATCGCACATGCAAATACAACCATGTGCAACCACTTCAGGGAGGATTTCAGCTGCTGGCACCTGGTTGACTATGATCCGGAGACCGGGGCTGTGCGCAGCAGGGAGACCGTGCAGGGGTATGCCGACGGTTCATCATGGGCTCGCGGCCAGGCCTGGGCCCTCTATGGATACACAATGATGTTCCGCTTTACCGGATATGAATGCTATCTGAGACAGGCCGAGAACATTGCAGACATGATTGTGGACCGTCTTCCTGCTGACGGAATCCCGTATTGGGACTTTGATGCACCGGATATTCCAGACGCACCGAAAGACGCCTCTGCCGCCGCCGTGATGGCATCTGCCTTTGCAGACCTGGGCACATTGACCACTTCCGACTGCAACAGCAGGAAATATTCAGGAATGGCAGAAAGGCAGCTTAGGACTCTTGCTTCGGACATATATCTCGCAAAGCCTGGGGAGAACTGCAATTTCATATTGAAACACAGTGTAGGGAATCTGCCTGGCGACAGCGAGGTTGATGTACCCCTTTCATATGCAGACTACTATTTCCTTGAAGCCCTGATAAAGTACATAACACATAATAATAACTGAACATGAAACGATTGTCATTGATATTGGCATCTGTCGCGGCGATGGCCCTGTCCATCTCCATTTATGCGGAGCCAATCAAGATTAAGGGAAAGATTACCGGGACTGACGGCCATCCCGTGATCGGAGCATTTGTAACTGTTTCCGGGGATACCTCAAATGGTTCTGTCTCCGATGTGGAAGGATTCTATGAAATAACGGCCGACAGCGGCGGGAGCCTTGATTTTTCATGCATGGGCTATGAAGGCATGACAGAAAAGATCCAGGGCCGCAATGTCATCAACGTCGTGATGAGGGAAGACTCGCAGCTGCTTGATGAAATTGTCGTTGTCGGCTACGGAACACAGAAAAAGGCAAATGTTACCGGTGCCGTGACATCAATTGACTTTGCAGACAGGGCGGAGGGCCGTCCGGTGCTGAGCACATCGGCAGCCCTTGCCGGAATGGCTCCTGGAATGTCTGTCCTGCAGGGGTCCGGCCAGCCGGGAAGCGAAAGCGCGACAATCCGCATAAGGGGAACCGGCTCATTCACATCGGGGTCAAGCTCGCCGCTGGTGCTTGTCGACGGAATTGAATGGAGCATGGAGAATGTCAACCCCAATGACATAGAATCAATCTCTGTCCTTAAGGATGCCGCCTCTACAGCCATCTATGGGACAAGGGCGGCCAACGGTGTAATCCTGATCACGACAAAGAACGGCTCTGAGCAGAAGGCACGTGTAAGCTATTCATACAAAGGTATAATACAGATGCCGTACAACAATCTCGGGTGGGTGTCCGACTATGCACGCTATATGGAACTTTTCAATGAAGGATGCGACAATGCAGGGACTTCGCGCCAGTTCTCCCAGACAAACATAGACATATGGAAAGCAGCATCGGAGAATCCTTATGCCCTGAATGAATACGGTGTCCCGAATTATGTGGCATATCCTGATACAGACTGGTTCAACGAGATATTCAGCAACGGCTACTCACAGGAGCATAATGTAAGCGTCTCAGGCGGCAGCAGGGCCATAAAATATCTGGTGTCTCTCGGTTACCTTGACAACCAGGGAGTAATGAACAGGTTCAATCTTGATTCGTCATCACAGAAAGCCAATTTCAGGACCAACCTTGAGGCTGATGTCACAAAATGGTTCACAATCGGGACAAAGATATACGGGCAGTGGCAGCAGTTCGGGTGCGCAAATATCGCCAATGGCTTCAATTACCTGTACATGACAACTCCAGGCATATATCCGGGAAGCGAGAACGCCTGGGGACGTCCGGCAAACAATGATGAAAGCCCTAATGCCAACAATGTGCTCGGGCAGATGGCAGGCTCTACCGGAACAAAGCGCACATGGAGGGTGAACGGTACTGTATATGCCAGGATAAGGCCGTACAGGGGAGTCAGCATTGAAGGGACATTCAACTATGCCCCTACATTCTCTGAAAACCATACTTATTCACGGGAAAACGGATACTGGGACTATGTCACAGACACAAGATATTCTTCGTCAGACCTTTCGAAGGCTACTGTAAACAATACCATGTCAAGAAGCTACAGGATGTCAACAGAGCTTCTCGCCAGATATGACGGGACATTCGGGAAGCACGCTGTTGGAGTGATTGCCGGATATTCTGCAATCTCCTACAGGAACTGGGGATGGGGCGTGAGCAAGCTCGGTGCAACCGACTGGACTCTCCACGATGGCTCAACATTCGAGACTCTCAACAACGCCTCCTACACATCCATGAACGGCTGGGGACTGAGGTCATATTTCGGAAGGGTCAACTACGCCTTCCTGGACAGATACCTGCTTGAGGCAAATCTGAGGGTTGACGGCTCCTCACGTTTCGGGACAAATACACGTTATGGCATATTCCCGTCATTCTCGGCAGGATGGAAGATCCATGAGGAAGAATTCATGGCAGGCACCAGGCCATGGCTCTCCTCGCTTAAGCTGAGGGCCTCATGGGGACAGACGGGAAATAACCAGGGCATCAGCAATTTTGCATGGCAGGCAACATATGCCTCAAGGAAAGTGACCATAGACGGAAGCAATGCCACAGGACTCTATATCGCCTCCATGAGCAATATAAACCTTAAATGGGAGACTACCACGACCACGGATATAGGTATAGATGCCGGCTTCTTTGACAACAGGCTGACAGCCGAGGTTGACTATTACTACAAGAACACGACAGACATACTCTTTACACCAAGCACGTATCTGACAATGGGAAATGTCTCGCAGGTCCCGTCGAATCTCGGCTCCATGTGGAACCAGGGTATAGAGGTCGCGCTGAACTGGAAGCATTCCGCCGGCAAGGACTTCTATTATTGGGCAGGAGTCAATTTCTCATACAACAGGAACAAGGTCACATCATTCAAGGGACAGCTTGTAAAGGAATGGCAGAACGGGAAATATGTGAATAACCTGTCTGATGTGACCGAGAACTGGCAGTCTCCGGGCAAGCTATGCGAGGGCCATGCAATAGGCGAGCACTATATCCTGAACAGGTACACCGGTACCGGGAAAGGATATACAGGAGGTGCAGTCGATGTGAATGCCGGCCCTGTTGACGGCATGATACGCACAGAGACCGATATGCAGTGGGTGCGTGCAATGCTTGAATCAGGATATACTTTCCAGGGAGTGAAGAACCTCAGTCCTGACCAGCTGTGGTATGGCGACCTTATCTATGCGGACTCAAATGGTGACGGAAACTATGGAAATGAAGATGACAAGAACTTCAACGGCCATACTTCTTCCCCTTCATATAATCTCGGGATCAGTCTTGGCTTTTCATACAAGGGCTTTGACTTCAGCATGATATGGACAGGAGCCTTTGACTATTGGCTGTACTGGTCCGCAAGCTATTACAATGCCTCCACAGTTACATGGGGATACGGCATAAGCCAGAGAGTCGCGGATGACCACTATTTCTATGATCCTTCTGACCCGTCTGATGCCAGGACGAATCTCAACGGGACATATCCGCGCCTTTACAAGGGAGCGGACCGGAACCGCGAGATAAGCGACTTCTATGAATACAGGGGAGACTACATCAAGCTGAAGAATGTGCAGATAGGCTACACGGTCCCGGAAAAATGGACAAGGAAATGCTTTGTGCAGCAGCTCCGGTTCTATGTGTCCGGGGAGAACCTTCTTACCGTGACCGGCTATCCCGGAATGGATCCGGAGCTGGGTACTACAATCGGCTACCCTCTCATGAGGCAGATATCAGCAGGTGCACAGATCACTTTTTAACACAAAGGAGCTAATAACATGAAACTGAACATGACACTTTCAATAAGGGTATTCACCGGAATCCTGGCGGCCATATCCATCATCTCCTGCAGGGATATGCTGAATATCGCTCCGGCCAACCAGATTGCCAGCGAGAACATGTGGAGCAACGAGAGCCTTGCAGACAAGGGCATGGCCGGCCTGTACGTGAATTTCTACAAGACAGACCTTTCAAGGACGCAGCTAAGGTACAATGACTTTGACGGGATTAACCGGCAGGGATGGATGGGAATGGAGTTCATGGGCGACATGACTGTCGACAACTATCCTCTCATGGCCCTGGCCTCTTCGGCGAAGGATGCAACAGAATTCCTTGTCTGGTATGAATGGAAATGGGCATACACTTCAATCCACCAGATTAATGACGCGCTTGCCAATCTCCATAAGGCAGGGCTTTCCACAGAGAAATATGAAAGGTATATCTGTGAGGCGAAATTCCTCAGGGCATGGTTCTATTCCCGCCTTAACAGGATCTATGGCGGAATGCCTGGCGGAGGACCGTCTGGATATATTCCTGGAGGTGTACCTCTTTACCTTGAAGTGATTTCGCAGGAGCAGTGCACGAGGGCGCAGTCTTCTGCACTGGATGTATGGAATGCAATAATTGCAGACCTTGATGACTGCATATCATGTGCGAATTTCCCGGACAACACACTTACAGCCAATTATGGCCGTCCCTCAAAGGGGGCAGCATACGCCCTCCGTGGAATGGCCTATATGTACCTGGAGGACTATGTGTCTGCAGCTGAGGATTTTGAGAAAGTGGCTGAATGCGGATATGGACTATGGGAGGGCCGGTACATAGATTTCTTCAGATATGAGAATGAAAAGGACCGCGAGATGATTTTTCCGCTCCAGTTCGGTGAGGACACGGGATATTGTGACAATCTGCAGCTTCTGCTTGGGGGACGTGACACCTGGAACAGCTGGTCAAATGTGCGTCCGTCCTCTGATTTCGTGGACTATTTCCAGAATGCAGACGGGACAGAATTCAGGTGGAGTGAAGTTCCCGGGCTTGAGGACTGGGACAGCCTTGAACCTTACCAGCGTGAAGTCTTCTTCATGAGGGACGGCTACAGGTCTGCCAGATGGACTGATGCGCAGAAAAGCACATTTGATGAAAGGATAGGGAAGATCGGCAGGGACATATTCGACAGATACTACCTTGACAACGGCAATGAGGCGCGTATAAGGCAGGCATACGACAACCGTGACCCTCGCCTGAAAGATATTGTCCTTGTGCCATACGACCCGTATGATACTTTCAAGGATGCCACTGACAATGGCGGGAACATGCAGATAGGCAAAGAGCTGAGATGGCCGTTCCTGACTGAAGGGGATGATGGCGGTGACTATTATATCGGAAGTTTCCAGAACAAATACCAGTACAAGAAATATTCATACAGCAGGCCTGAGGATCTTATTGACCGTCTCCGCTGCCAGACAGACTGGCCTCTGATAAGGTATACGGACGTTGCGCTGCTCCTTGCCGAATGCCATGTCCAGAACGGAAGGACCGCAGACGCGATGTCGATTGTCAATGCCATACGTTCCCGCGCCGGTATGCCTCCGGCCTCTGCCTCTTCTGCAGAAGCAGCCATGGAGGCTGTGCGATATGAAAGGAGAATAGAACTTTGCCTTGAGGGCCACGACTATTTCGATGAATGGCGCTGGGGAACCTACAAGGAGATGAAATTCAACGGCAAGGACACATATGGCGGACAGACATGGTGGAAAGAATGGGAGGGATTCGACTATAGCTGGTACTATTCCCCAGACATGTATCCATGGGCAGCCCCTGCATCGGAATGCCAGAGGAATCCAAACCTGGACAGGAAATCAGGATGGGCTTATTAACCTGCAAAACATCATTTATCATGAGACATAGCATATTGACATTTATAATGGCCTCAGCCATATTTTCCGGAGGCTGTGCAACAGAAGGTTTTCCGGTCTTCTATCCGGGAGACAGCAAGAATAACCAGACAGAAGAGCCGGGCGGACCGTCCGTTCCGCCTCCGGCTCCACCTGCAGCGGAACCTGACTGGTCACGCCTCACCGCTTCTGCCCACCCGAGGATAATCTTCACAGGCGAGGACTTCGATGCAATAAAGGCCCAGGTGGAGACAAACCCTGTCCTGTCATCTATACACAACAAGATCATGGCCATAGCCTTGCGCTCTGTCGGGTCTGCAGACCTGCAGAGGGTGCTTGTAGGGAAAAGGCTTCTTGACGTCAGCCGTAATGCAGAGCAGAGGATTATGGCCTGTGCATATACATATAAGGTCTCAGGGGAAGCGAAATATCTGGAGCAGGCAGAGCATGACATCGTCACTGTGTGCAGCTTCACAGACTGGAATGCCAAAAGCCACTATCTTGATGTAGGCGAGATGGCTGCCGGGGTAGGGCTTGGCTACGACTGGCTCTACAATGAACTTCAGGCCTCTACAAAGGAGCTTGCAGCCAAGGCGTTGAACGACTTTGCCTTCTCTACTGCAATCAACAGGGAATGGAGCACTGACTTCTATGCGGCAGCCAACAACTGGAACCAGGTCTGCAATGGAGGTCTTGTCTGTGCAGCCCTTGCCGTATATGAAAATAATCCATCGGTAGCAAAGACAATCATAGAAAAGGCGATAGAGTCCAATCTCCCGGCAATGCAGAATATGTATTCCCCTGACGGGAACTATCCTGAGGGGTATTCATACTGGAACTACGGTACAATCTATGAAGCCCTGATGCTTACCGCCCTGCAGACGTCCACCGGTTCGGATGCCGGACTTTCAGATGTGGAGGGATTCTCAAAGACGGGGAAATACATGCTTTTCATGGAGTCACCCCTGAAGCAATGCTTCAACTACTCCGACAGCGCACCGTCAGTCACACCTTGTCTTCCGCAATGGTATTTCGCATGGAAGTTCAACGACCTTTCTCTCCTTGCCATCGAGAAAGACCGTCTGGACAGCTATGCCTCGGCATCGGAATCAAGGCTGCTGCCACTTGTAGCATACTATGCCTACAAGACAGGCCTGACATCACTGTCCGACATACCGGTACCTTCGGAATCCATTTTCAGGGGAGAAGGCCTGACACCGGTTGTACTCATACATGAGAACTGGAAAAACGACCTTACCGACAAATTTCTCGGGATTAAGGCAGGAAAGGCAAACACAAGCCACGGGCATATGGATGCAGGCAGCTTTGTATATGACGCTTTCGGTGTGCGCTGGTCAGCGGACCTTGGACTCCAGAGCTATGCCACACTTGAGCCTTACATCAACCTGTGGAACATGAATGACGGGTCCGAGCGCTGGGGCTCATTCCGCTACAACAACTTCAACCACAGCACAGTCACAGTGAATGATGCCTATCATAAGGTTGCAGGCGCAGCTGTGATAAAGGGGCTTCTGAATGCAAACGGGCAGAAAGGCGCGACAATCGACATGACGGCTCCCCTTGCTGCAGAGGCAGCTTCGGCGGAAAGGACCATATATATGGAAGGAGATGACCTTATAGTCAGGGATGACATTACTGCGCAGGCCGGGAAACCCGCCAAGGTGCGCTGGACAATGGTGACCCTTGCCGAGCCGACGATTGAATATGGAGCTGTCACGCTGAAGAGCAAGACCGGCAAGTATCTTTACCT
The DNA here is from genome assembly GCA_947179325.1 of uncultured Bacteroidales bacterium. Taxonomy (GTDB): domain Bacteria; phylum Bacteroidota; class Bacteroidia; order Bacteroidales; family UBA932; genus Cryptobacteroides. The sequence continues at coordinate 132,409 of CAMXAU010000001.1, forward strand.
CAAGACATCATCTTCAACAGGACATAAACCGGCCCTGAAGACATGGAGCACTGTAAGCACGAATTACTATGACGCCTCGAATGCAGGATATTATGAATGCGGCTACGAAGTGACAGTGGCGGCAGGTACAAGTGCCTCCATTACAGTGCGTCTGACTCCACAGGAATAATCCAGAACATATTAATAACCAAAATCAAGAAAAATGAAAAAGACATTACTGATTATTGCCTCCCTGTCTGCGCTTATGCTGGCGGGATGCAAGAAGCCGGCCGGGACAGAAGAGCCCGTGGCGGTCTTGCTTGAAGTGACAGGAATCCAGGATAACTGCGCGACTGTCAAGGCGTATCTTACTTCAGGGAAATTCTATGGGGCCAGGCTTATCGAGTCCATGGATGCAGAAGATGTGACCATAGATTACACAAGCGACATCCAGCTTGTCAACTATGTGCAGGCCAATGGAACCGGCATAGAGCTTCCATACGAGAATACCCTCACAGGGGTAAAGCTCGGCAAGGACAAGTTCACCGCCATCATCGTATATGACAATACCGGAAGGGCGGCTGTTGTAGAAAAGGTGATATGGACTCCTGCAGGTATGCCTGACGGATGGAGCACCGATAACAACCCCGGAGAACTTGGAGAGATAATATGGTAACCGATAAGACAGAAAGAAAATGAAAAGATATCTATACGCGACAGGAGTTCTGATGGCCGTTGCTGCCGTATCGTGCTCCGTAGACGAGAACAAGCTTGAACAGCCCCAGGCACTGAATGGCGGCTTCAGGCTCCAGCTGGCTGGAGAGGCATTCACCGGGACAAAGGTCTCTATCGGTGAAAAGGACGGAAACACATATCCTCTCCTGTGGGGTGCCGGGGACGTGATCTCCATATCTTCAAGGGATACATCTGCCGCAGGCGCGGTCATAGACGAACGGGCGGAGCTGTTTGAAGAATCCGCCGGCCTGTCAAATGGAATTTTCCAGACATACAATGATGTCGGGACAGTACGTACAGAAGATATTGTAATTGTATATCCGGGAACCTCTGTTACATACGGTGCAGGAGAAATCAAGAGGAACATCCCTGAGTATCAGGAGCAGCGCTCTTCCGGATCAAGTGTGCATGTCGGCAACTATGCCCTTGCGTATGCCGAGGCCACCCTTGAGGCAGGCCAGAAGGAAGATGTCAGGTTCACCCTGTCGCAGAAGACTGCCTTCGTGAAGCTTGTGCTGTCCACTTCTGAATATGCAGACCTCAATCTTGTAGGGGCAACTCTATATTCCCCAGGCAGCCAGCTTTCCGGAGACGTAGTCTATAATATTGACACGAAATCGATGTCCGTTAGTTCACCTAAAGAGAGCGTAGGGGCGAGATTCCGTTCTCCGTCGCAGTTCAGCGGGACGAAGGAACTCTATTTCACTGCAGTCCCTTGCGACCTTACAGGCAGGGAGACATATGTTGTAGTCACCATGTCAGACGACACGAAGACAGTCACGATACCGGCAAAGGTCACAGGCGGAAAGCTCCAGGAAAGCTGTCTCACAGTGATAGCAGTGAGCGATATCACCGCCTCCACAAACAGCTGCAGGTGGTTTGAGCCTGTTGAGACAAGATATATCGCCAATTACGGGGCAGGCTGGTCATACGGCGAATCCAACACTTATCTCTTCACAGAGGGAAGCGAGGCGAAAACTGTGGACTTCAAGGCAAGGGGAAGCTTCATCGGTGCAAAGGAGCCTAAGAAGATAAAGCTTTTCTATGCCTGTGACATGAATGCATCCAACAGGACAAATGTGTCGATTAACGGGACTGTGGCGCACGACGGCTCTGACTATGTGGCATTTGACCTCGACGACAATTATTCCGCTTCAATCAAGGCAGGAAAGGCAGGAAGCTACGGCGGATATATGGCGGCCGTGCTGGTGCTTGACGCCGATGGCCAGACGATATGGGGGACAAACCTCTGGTACACTACGGAGATCAACGAACTTCAGTACAGGAACGGCATCGTGGTGGACAGGAATCTCGGTTCCGGCTACACCGGAGACTTCAACAACTGGTGGGCAAACGGAAGCCATTTCCAGTGGGGAAGACCTTTCGCTTTCGGATGGGCTGCGGCAACAAGGACTACTGCAAAATGCAGTGATGTTACATCTCTGGCCGTATCTGCTGAACATCCATGGTGCTTCTATTACTACAACGGTGTAACCCCAACCATAAGTGACTGGTACTATGGAGAAGACCCGGCATCACGCTCCGGGCGTATAGATGACCTCTGGGGCAATCCAAACATGACGACAGACAAGAATTGCGGGACTGCGGGTACAAAATCAATCTATGACCCGTGTCCGAAGGGATATATGGTAGTCTCCCCGGCTATCCTTGACGAGGTGGAGAGCAATTTCGAGATCGGCTCAGTCATGAACGGAAGCACAGAATACCGCTATGTAAGATATTGCTATGACGGGACAAACTATGACAGCTGGGCATTCGCACGCTACCGCAACGGCGCAGATGCCGGAGGCCCTGCGTCAAACAACATAAGGATTGCAGCATATTGGTCAAACTCCACAGAATGCAGCTACGAAGGCTCTTCAAAGAATGCCCGCTGCATGTTCTTCGATGCCGGCAACCCTGACGGAGGAATCGGGAATATCACCGAACCTCTGAAATACAGCAACGGACGTTCTGCCGGCTTTTCTGTCCGCTGTATGAAGGATAATGAAAACAGGTAGAAGGCAGTACCTGGACATTTAGGCAGGGGAGGGTGCAGCCGGTGCGCATCCTCCCTTTTCCATAACAGCCCCGGTGCAGATACTCCTCTGTTGCGGTTCTTCTCCAGATTTCATATTTTTATATTCAGAACACTTGACTTGAGATATCAGATGATACTGCCTATAAAAAGAATTGCAGGCATAGCGGCAGCCTTTCTGCTGACAATGCCATCATTGCCTGCGAAGAACAATACCTGGCGCCGCCATGATGTCCGCAGCGGGTTGTCCGACAGCAGTGTAAAGGACATCTGCCAGGACAGCAGGGGATATATGTATTTTGCCACAAAAGACGGCCTTAACAGGTTTAACGGATATGATTTCCAGGTATTCGGCTCCTCATCTACAGGGCAGACACACAATGTGGAGGCTGTATGTCCCCATCATGACGGCATAAGGATATGGATGGCGACGACGCACGGGCTTTGCCTTTTCGATCCGCGGACAGAGCAGATTGCCCCGATGGACATGACAGGAAAAGGCCAGGACGCCAATCCGAACTGCATGTATCTGCAATATGACTGCAGGGGAGACCTGTGGATAGCATCCATGGACGGTGTCTTCAGATACAACTGTGAATCAGGGGAGTTCCGCCATTATGCCATACCTGCTGCAGACCGTACTGTAAGGGTAGTGTTTGAAGATGTCTCTTACAATATATGGGCAGGCACAACGGAAGGTCTTTCCCGCTACAGCGAACAGCTTGATGCCTTTGAGGCACCCTCCGGAATGTACCCGGAAGGCTCTGCCATAGGTGACAATGAGATAACAGCCGTATGTCTCTCCTCCGGCAGCACTGTCCTGCTCGGGACGCAGAACGGTGATTTTGCAGCGTTTGACACATCCACGGGAGAATACCGTATCTATCCCCCCGTATCCTCATCGGGTGAACATTATAACATATCCAGGATACATTCAATATATCTGTACTCGAATACTGACTGCTATGTAGGCTCGGACAGCGGGCTTTTCTACCTTGACTGCCGTACAGGCCTGTGGAGCCGCTCAGATGACGAACTCTCCAATGAAAGCGTCTACAAGTTCTTCCGCGACAGGGAAGGCAGCCTGTGGATAGGGACATACTTCCTCGGGGTCTGCTATATGTCCGAAAAGCAGAACGAGATAGAATGGTATTACGACAATGGGCAGAAAGGCTCTCTCAATGGATGTGCTGTCAGCCAGTTCTGCGAAGATGCGGACGGCAACCTATGGATTGCCACGGAAAACGGAGGGCTTAATTTCCTGGACATGGGGACAGGCAGGCTCAAGGACTTGTCCTCGAAAAGCCATTATAATCTCCATGCCCTCTGCCTTGAGGGGAATTCTCTGTGGATAGGAACATTCTCATGCGGCCTTGATTGCATGGACTTGTCTACAGGGATGGTAAGACGCTATAAGAACATACCGTCGGATACCCTGTCCATCTGCAGCGACTATGTCTATTCAATCTACAGGCATGATGACCGCTATCTGTATATCGGCACTCTCAACGGACTGTGCATATTTGACAAGGTCACGGAGAAATTCAGGAAAGTCAGCGAGATCGGCAACCGCTTCATCAATGACATTGTCTCGGATTCAGACGGCAATATCTGGCTGGCGGACAAGAATGCAGGTATCTGGAAAAGATCATCTGCAGACGGCACATGGAAGAATTACCGCCATGACGACAAAGATTCCTTCTCGCCAGTAGGAGACCGCATTACAAGGGTCTACGTCGACAGCCGCGGAAGTGTCTGGTTCTGTGAGGAAGGCAACGGTATATGCCGTTATCTCCCTGAACTTGATGCATTCGAGAATTTTACCTCAGAGGACAATCTTCCGAGCAGCATCTACTATGGCATCCTTGAAGATGACACAGGATACTACTGGATATCCTCCAACTCTGGACTTATAAGATATAATCCTGCCCTCAAGACAAGCATAAGATACACGGCAGAAGACGGTCTGCAGAGCAACCAGTTCAATTTCAGGTCTTCCCACAAGAGCCGGAACGGAATGATGTTCTTCGGCGGAATAAACGGCTTCAACTGCTTCTTTCCGTTCAACCTTTCTGTGAACATGGTAAGGCCTGTTACTGTAATTTCATCAGTGAACATATACGGTTCAGGCTCATCGCAGGAAAGCAGCAACAGCAGGACCATCCCGGACGGAGGCATCACCCTCGACCACAGGACAGTCACATTTGACATAAATTTCGAAAGCCTCAGCTTTGTCGCCCCGGGGCAGAACAGGTATCAATGGACCATGAAAGGGGCATACAGCGACTGGATAACCACAGACCAGCATTCAGTGTCATTCATGAAGCTGCCTCCAGGGAACTACACTTTCCTTGTCCGTGGAGGAAATAATGACGGATACTGGAGCGAAAGGCCGGCAAGCCTTTCCATACGCATCCTGCCGCATCCTCTGCTTGGCAGGGCCGCCATTTCAATATACATAGCCATAGCCCTTGCCATATTGTGCCTGATAGGCCGCATTGTCATGAATATCCAGAAAAAGAGGAAACAGCAGGAACTGATCTGTGCAAAGATGACATTCTTCACCCAGGTCGCACATGAAATCAAGACTCCGGTCTCCCTCATCAAAGCCCCCCTGGAGAAGATAATCGCCAACGGCAGATGGGACAGCGACACTGAATCCAATCTTGAGATAATGAAAAAGAATGTAGACCGTCTTCAGAAACTCATCCGCCAGCTCCTTGATTTCCGTAAAATCGACAAGAACGGATACACACTGTCCCTTGACAGGACCGACATGTCGCAGATGCTCACTGACATTGTAGAACGTTTCAGACCATCAAATACGCAGATTGACGTCCGCCTGGAGCTTCCTGGAGAGAAGGTCCTTTGCTACATAGACAGTGAAGCGATGACAAAGGTTGTGAGCAATCTCCTTACAAATGCCTTCAAATATGCAAGAGAGAGCATTTCCGTTTCCCTGGAGACCGTTTCGGACAGGATTGTGATCATTGTAAAGGACGATGGGCAGGGCATACCTTCCGGAATGGAGGAAAGGGTGTTCGAACCGTTCTACCAGGCTGACCCGTATTCCGGGAACGGCTTCGGTATCGGGCTTAGCCTGGTAAAGCTGCTTGTCGAGAAGCATGGAGGAAAGGTGAGTGCCGGCCACGAAAAGGAGGGAGGATGCAAGATCATCGTTGACATACCTTATATATCAAGCCTTAAAGTGTCGCCGGAGACAGAAGAGCCTGCAGATCCGGCTGCGGAAGTGCAGGCCTCTCCGGAGGAAAGGCTCTCCACAGAGGCCGGCCCATCGCTGAAATCAAGCATTCTTATAGTCGAGGATAACCAGGATATGCTCCAGTTCCTTTCAGAGAATTTCGCTCCGGTTTACAAGGTCTATACGGCCACAGACGGGGAAGCCGCCATGGCTGTGCTGGGCAGATATTCGTGCGACCTTATAATAAGCGACATCATGATGCCAGGGCTTGACGGTTTCGGGCTTCTGAAGAAAGTAAGGGAAGATGACCTGCTGAAGCGCATCCCTATTGTTCTTCTCTCAGCCCATGACACAGTGGATTCCAAGATAACAGGCCTGGAATATGGAGCAGATGCCTTTATTGAAAAGCCATTCTCGATAGATCATGTCAAGGCCACAGTAAGGAGCCTCATAGACAACAGAAGAATACTCTTTGATCACTTTGCCAAGTATCCGAATCTCTTCCATGAGACAGACGGCATGGATGAGCAGGACCGTAAATGGCTTGAAAAGGTAAACGGGATAATAAAGCTGAACATTGCAAATGACAAGTTCTCCGTGGATGTCCTTGCTGGTGAAATGGCAATATGCCGCTCTAATCTGCAGAAGAAGCTAAAGTCCTTGACTGGAACTTCACCTAATGACTATATCAGGTCCGTAAAGCTCAAGCTGGCGGCGCACCTGCTGAAAGAAGGCAGATACAAGATCAATGAGGTCTGCTATATCTGCGGCTTCAACAATGCATCCTACTTCACCAAATGCTTCTACCGGCAGTTCGGCATGCTTCCGAAAGACTATGCCAAATAATCCGTATGCAGTGCGTCATTACACTGCCACGACAGGTCCGGTGATGTATTAAATAGAACAGGGATGGCTGTTTTTCAGCCACCCCTGTCCGGAAATCAAACTATTAAAAAGTCTACTTCTTTGCCTTTACAGCCTCGCTTTTCTTTCCACGGAGCATTGTCACGTCATACATGATTGGTGTTCCGATGAAGATAGAAGCGTAAGTACCGATTACAATACCGATGATAAGCGCTACTGCAAGACCCCTGATTACCTCTCCACCGAAGATTGCTATTGCAAGCATAACCACGAGTGTTGTGAGTGAGGTGTTCATTGTACGTGTCAGGGTGCTGTTGAGGGCGGCATTCACATTGGTCTTCAGCTCTGCCTTAGGGTGCAGACCCTTATACTCACGGATCCTGTCGAAGATAACCACGTTATCGTTGATTGCATATCCGATGATAGTCAGCACAGCGGCAATGAATGTCTGGTCTACGTCAAGGCTGAATGGAAGGATTCCTGAGAAGAACGAGAAGAAGCCGATCACGATGATTGCAGTATGTGCAAGTGAAGCGACACCTCCAAGTCCCCAAGTCCAGTTCTTGAACCTGAACGCGATATATGCGAAGATTACAAACAATGCTATGATAACGGCAATGACTGCATCCCTCTTAATGTCATTTGCGATTGTAGGACCAACCTTGTCCGAGCTTATGATACCGTTAGGGTTGTCAAGTGTAGAACGGAAGTCATTGATAGTGATCTTCTCTACAAAGAAGCCCTTAAGTGCGCTGTAGAGGATTTCCTCAACCTCTTCGTCAACAGATGATGACTCCTGTGCAACCTTATAGGTAGTTGTGATCTTCATCTGGCTTTCTCCACCGAACTGCTTAACCTCTGCTGCTGCATTGTCTACACCGTTTTCTGCTGCGGCTGCATCGAATGCGCTTGAAACTGCTGCACGGATCTCCTCAGCCTGTACTGGCTTGTCAAACCTTACAACGAAAGTACGTCCACCTGTGAAGTCTACACCATATGTAAATCCTTTGAAGCATATAGAGCAGATTGAAGCCACGATAAGGACGCCTGAAATGATGTATGTGATCTTTCTCTTGGCAAGGAAGTCAACCTTTGTGTTCTGCAGGAAGTTCCTTGTAAGCTTGTTGTCAAAAGCGATGCTCTTTCCTTTTGCAATCCTGTCATCGAAGATGATCCTTGTGATGAAGATTGATGTAAGGACAGAGGTTATGATACCGATGATCAAGGTTGTTGCGAATCCCTGTACAGGACCGGAGCCGAACACGAAGAGAACAAAACCGGTAAGGGCTGTGGTGATCTGTCCGTCGATGATTGCAGAATACGCATTTGAATAACCGTCAGCGATTGCCTTGCCAAGGCCTTTGCCTGCACGCAGCTCCTCCTTGATACGTTCATAGATGATGACATTGGCATCCACTGCCATACCGAGGGTCAATACGAGACCTGCGATACCAGGAAGTGTGAGGACTGCCCCGAATGATACCAGCGCACCGAAAAGTATAAGCACATTGCAGAGAAGAGCGATGTCCGCAACAAGTCCTGCTCCCTGATAGAAGAGAACCATGTAGATGAGGACAAGGCAGAATGCAATGATGAATGAGATGAGACCTGCATTGATTGACTCTGCTCCGAGTGAAGGTCCTACAACCTGCTCCTGTACGATTGTTGCAGGTGCAGGGAGCTTACCTGACTTAAGCACGTTTGCAAGGTCCTCTGCCTCATCAAGGTCGAAGTTACCGGTAATCTGTGAGCTTCCACCTGAGATTTCAGAGTTTACTGTAGGATAAGAATATATCATTCCGTCAAGGACGATGGCTATCTGCCTTCCGATATTGTCCTTGGTCATCCTTGCCCAGATGTTTGCACCCTCGGCATTCATTGTCATTGAAACCTCAGGGTTTCCTCCCTTGTTGCCGTACTGTACACGTGCATCTGTAACAACACCTCCGTCAAGAGGGGCCTTGCCGTCACGTGATGTTGACTTGATGGCAACGAGCTCATATGTGTTGCCGCCCGGGATGTATGCCGATGGCTTCACTGTCCACATCGCCTTGAATTCAGCAGGGAAGATAGACTCGATCTGAGGTGTCCTGAGCCATTTGTTGATCTTTGCGGTATCAGCGTAGTTTGCATATCCTATGCATGCCCCGTTTGCAATCCTTCCGTTGTAGATCGCAGGCTGGAGAGCAGCGAAGAGAGGATTTGCCTTCCTGAATGCATTGTCATTGGCTGCATCCTCCTGGCTGAGGATCTCCTGGTCAAGGATGCTGTCAGCAGATTCTGCAGCTTCAGCCTGCTCCTCTTCATCATCTGCAAGCAGAAGTGCAAGTGTGGAGTTAGCCTCTTCAAGGAACGGGAATATCTCGCTGTTGTCATATGTTGCCCAGAACTCGAGGGAAGCTGTTCCCTGGAGGAGTTTCCTGACACGCTCAGGCTCCTTCACACCCGGAAGCTCGACAAGGATCCTTCCGCTGTTTCCGATCTGCTGTATGCTCGGCTGTGTCACACCGAAGCGGTCGATACGGTTCCTCAGGACATTGAATGAGTTCGAGATTGCGCTCTCTGCCTCTTTCCTGATGACATCTATTACCTGTGCATCAGTTGACTGGGCGTTGATCTTGCTGCTCATCTCGTATGTACCGAAAATCTGTGCAAGAGGAATTCCGCCTCCGACTTCGCCCCATGCCTCCTTGAAGAGGGTGATGAAGTCAGCCCTTGAATTCACGCTGCGCTCCTTTGCCAGGGCGATAGCCTTTGTGAACTCAGGTGTCTGGTTGTTGTCCGACAGAGCCTTTACGAGATCCTCAAGCTGAACCTGGAGCATTACGTTCATACCTCCCTTAAGGTCAAGTCCGAGGTTGATTTCCTTTTCTTTTACTCCCTTGTAGGTGTAGCCGAAATAGACTTTCTCCGATGAGATGGAATCAAGATACCATCTGTTGCTTTCCTTTCTGATGGAGTCAAGGCAGAAAGCCTTGTCTGCATCGGCCACTTTAGTGAATGCAGCTGAATTAGTGTAGGCCTCTACTGCATTCCTGGCATATTTCTCCGCCTTGTTCTCCTGTATCTTGGTCACAAGTGTGAAAGAAAGCTGCCATAGACATGCGATGGCTACAACAATTGCCACAAATCTGATTGCACCTTTACTTTGCATAGTAGTTTATTGTTAATTTATAAATTTATTGTCAACATTATGGCGGCTTTCTGCTCCAAAAAATGCCACCAACCGCAAATAGGGCACAAATTTACTATTTTTTTTATATTTTTGTACCCCCTTAACAGAAAGTATTAACAAAACTTGTGATGATTGGACATTTACTGGCAATTTCTTTGATTCTGACGGCTGTTGACTCCCTTGGTACAGCTGCGCCCGATACTGTGGCTGCTGTACGGCTGGACAGTGCCGCCATTCCTGTGCCCGTGAATGTAGATGAAGTCATTTCTGATGTCACAGACGCTGCCGATACGGCAGACTTCCGTCATGCTGTTGATACTCTTGACTATAGCCGGCCCATAGTCGATGACCCGAGAGTCTCCAGGCTGCTCGCGGAGGCCGATTCGCTCAGGAAATGCTATGAATTCACCAAGGCTCTCGGGCTGTGCCGCCAGGCCATGGAATATACTTCAGATTCATTGAAGATACTTGAGATAGAGGATTGCCAGATATTCTGCGAGAACGGGGCGAACATGCTTGAGTACGCCTATATTCCGGCCGTCGTGGAAAGAAAACGTTTCCCGAAGGATGAATTCTTTCTATACTATCCTCTCGATGACAGGGGCTGGCATCCTGTTTCCGGACAGGTCCCCGGATATGACGGCATACCGCAGGTCTTCTACGCCAGCGGTGACAGTGTGCAGGTGACTTCCGCAGACCTGGAACGCGTCTATTCCGTTGTCTCGGAAGACGGTAAAGCCATGTATTTCTCATCTGCGAGCCTTTATGGGATGGGAGGATATGACCTGTATGTCTCATATTGGGATGAGCAGAAGTCCGGGTGGGGGACACCTGTGAATATGGGAATACCTTTTTCTTCGCCTTATGATGATTTCCTGTACGTAGATACTGAGGACAGCAGATATACGCTATTTGCATCGGACAGAGGGTGTCCTGCGGACAGCATAAATGTGTATGTGCTTGAATATGACAGCATGCCCATAAGGACAGCTGTAGTTGATATTGCCCAGGTGAAGAAGCTTATGGAGCTGGAGCCTCAGGGTGAAGCCACTGTGCCCCAGGAAGACAAGGCAGAGGATGCAATGCCTGAAGACGAGGACACTGCAAGGTATACGATGAAAATGGCGGAGGTCAGGGCTCTCCGTGATTCAATATATATGTACAACAAGGCGCTTGATGAGGAGAGAAGCCGTTTCGCGCTGAGTGATGATGTGGAAGAGCGTGCCAGGTTGACAGCAGAAATCCTCCGCAAGGAATCAGAGCTGCCGAAGCTTGGCGAATCCCTTGAACGTTCTGTCGCTGAACTGCAGAAGATAGAGATGGAGTTCCTGTTCAGCGGGATTTCAATTGACCCGGACAAGATAAGTACTGCAATTGATGCCCGTGAAAGTGTTGACACCGATCCGGAGGTATATACTTTCGTGCGCAGGTCTCCTGGGGACACCATCACGGTAACCCCGATAGAGGTTGAGGAAGAATTTGACTACACGTTCATGATTCTTCCGGAGGGACGCTTCGCCCCGGACGGGAACCTGCCGGAAGGTGTTGTCTATCAGATCCAGGTCTTCAATGTCGGCAGAAAGGCTACTGTGTCCCAGCTCAAGGGCCTTAGCCCAGTCTTTGAAAAGGCGGCAGCCTCAGGACGGTACAACTATTCAGCAGGTCTCTTCACTTCGTATGCAGATGCAACCAGGGCCCTTGTGCGTGTGAAAAAGCTCGGCTTCAAGAATGCATATGTAGTAGCTTATCTGAATGGCACTTCTATTGCTGTATCGAAAGCCCGTGAATTGCAGAAATAGCTTTTGGAATCTGTGTCACCGGTATCGGGACAGCTGCATATCCCAGGGGACCGGCGCTTCTGCAGATGACATGCTATTGGCTTTTGTATAGAATTTAAACGGCTTAGCTATGGGGTTTATTGTAACATTGATCATTGTCGGCACACTTCTTATCCTTGCCGAGATTTTCCTGCTGCCCGGAGTCGGGATGACAGGAGTCATCGGGTTCCTGTGTCTTGCTGTGTCATGTGCTTGTGCATTCGATACTCTCGGGACAATACCGGGGCTGATTGTAACAGCCATAAGCTCATTGCTTTTCATCGCCTTGATAGTATATGTCCTCAAAGTCAAGAGCTGGAGGAGATTCATGTTCCATAAGGCACCTGGCGCAGCAGATGCCGATGATGAGGATTCCATAGAAATAGGAGACAAGGGACTTACATTGACAAGGCTTTCCCCAGCCGGTTCTGCAAGATTCGGAAATACAGTCTATGATGTGATTGCCCTGGAAGGGAAAATCGCGCCTGATCAAGAGGTTGAGGTGGTCTTGATCGAGAACAACAAGATAATTGTGCGCCCGTCCGGCTCCAGATTCTGAAGGCATAAAAACAGTATTTGCAAAATTATTCTCCAGACTTGCTGATGTTGTGGCGGAGAAAATGTTGCAAAACAATAAATAATTAGTATCTTTGCAGTCCCGATTGAAAGAACGGGGAGGTTTTCAGCAGAGAACATCGGAATTGGTGAGATGGGTGAGTGGCTGAAACCAGCAGTTTGCTAAACTGCCGTACGTAATTACGCGTACCGGGGGTTCGAATCCCCCTCTCACCGCAGAAAGTGGCCTACAGATCTGTAAGCCACTTTTCTTATTATATACCGCACCGGAATTTATGAATCCGTTGCCTAAAGTATTTAGTGTTCTATTAAAGCCAAATTAGCATGGACTATCTGACCATTTCAACTATTATGATGGCATTAGTTGGGGGAATTGCAGGAGTTTTGGCGAACAGCCGGAAGAAAACGGCTGATTCACGTCCGGCAAAGAACAGGAAGCCGGAGCCATTCAGAAGAGACAAGGCAGAATGGCAGTATGACGCTGCCTTGCGGGTATATTGCGACTGTATGGGAAAACTCCCGGAAGAATTAGAAGAATCAGATATCGCAGTCATATGGGATAATGCCTGTAACCACTGCTCTGTCTTTTTGACATGGGCTATCATGCGCGGATATTGTGGAGAGGTGCACTTGGCGGACGAACCTGATGCCGTAGAAAAGGTAAGGAGAAGGGAGATGACCGGGACAGAGTTCTTCATTACTTATTGCGACTACAGGCTATGGCGAGAAGATTTTGCCGAGAGCATCCTTCCTTTTGTAGATGATTATTATTTTGCCCGTTATCTGGACGCTTACAGCAAAACCTCCCGGGAGAAACTCAAGAAGTATCCTTTGACTTTCGGGTTCTCCTGGGAGGAATACGATGTTTTCGAAGCCGTTCTCGATAAGGACTATAGGCAATGGAAATTCTGGAAACGTATGAAATTCTGGAAACCTTGACCCGGCTTGACTGCAATGGTGTCTATTGCGCAGGATAATAAATCTTCCTGCCGGCTGCCTTCAGTTCATCTACCTTCAGCTCAAAACAATATTCATAGAGATTGTCAGCCCTTATCTGCTCCCATGTGTATTCCGTCAGTGTCTCGACAGAAAAGATGTATAGCTTGACTGCATCGTCAGGCTTATATGCCTCCGGTATCTCAAACTCAAGGAAAGAATATTTGCCTCCAGGAGATATATGCTGATGTTGATTGTAAATGGTAAGAGGCTTGTATTTAGGGAATATGGCTGTCTCAGTGTCGTCAGAGCTATGCGACGGAACCGGAATATACCATCCGATTACCTTCTCTGAATTATTGTAAAGTGTAAACATGTATTCTTCCGACCTGTTGTCACCGTAACATCCTGCCAGTGCATAAGCGGCAATGGCCAATAATATCCATATTTTAGTGAAATGTCTCATAATCGCCAGTCTTATTGCGCCTTTCCGGCTATTTGCTATAATAGTTGTTGGTGTTCCTGTTGAATCCTATGTTCCAGCCTATGCCGAACCTTACATAGACAAGGCTTCCAACAGGGTTTGTACGTGAATTGTCTGAAATCAGCACTGTATCCAGGCGTTTGTTCTTATATGTCTCAAGGAGAGCCTCGTTCCAGCTTGATGGAGGAGGGGTCCTTGTCTCATATGTCTGCTGCCTGGATTCTATTCTGCCAGGCACTGCAACTGCTCCGGCTTCCGCCATAAAGAAAAAGTGCCTTCCTACGGTAAAGCAGACCTGTACGCTCGCCTCGATTGAGACGTAGTCCTTATTGCAGGCAGGATACATTATATAGATATGCTCAGGATCAAGATTCACATCAGGGCCGAATCTGTAATAGTCAAAATCAAATGTAGAATACGAAGTGTATCCTATACCGACGCGTGGCCTCAGGCTCCATCTCCCGAAATCATACCTGTATACTCCTCCAATAGAAACACCGGCGTAGTCTTCCAGTATTCTGCAGTTTCTGGCCTGGTAGGCAGCTCCCTTGTCCAGCAGGCTGAAATATTCCCCGGAAGAAAGCCCTTGCTCCATCAGGTTGAATCCTGCGTATATGCCGAAATGCCTGTCAAAGAAATATGAGTATCTCATGTTGAATGCACAGCCGCTTGAACTTGCCATGCTGAGCGCGTTGGGGTACCTGCTGCCGATTGTCCATGAAGGACCTGCGGATAATTCAACCGTGTTCCCGTATCCGTAGGGGAGAATGTCCTTCTTTTTCTGCGCATAACCGCTTCCGGACACGGCAAGCAATGCCAGGACGGATAATGCAGCATATAGTCTGATAGTGTTCTTCATATATATGGAATTTACTTGGTTATTATAACACAGCCATTAGATGCGGATTAATGAGAAAATGTTGCTTGCCTGTCTGATAAATATGGTTATATTAACTAAATCTCCATCTTTATATATGTATCGCCGAAGCATCGCATCTCCCTGTCTCCTTTGAAGCCTACAGAAGCATAATACTCTTTCAGATTTGCATATTCCTTGTCAACAATCAGGGTGACCTTCCCATATCCTCCTCTGCGGCCTCTCTCAATACCGTCAAGGAGCAGTTTCTTGCCTATCCCATATCCTCTGAAGGCAGGAATGATCGCCATCGTGTCAAGATAGAACTCTCCATCGCATGTCTCGGTCTCGGTGTCAGAAAGGTCAATCCCCAGCACCTTTTCCGCCATGCCGAATGTTAATTCCCTTGCATCGGCATAGCTTTCGCCACCGTATGATATCAGGCACCCTACAGGAGTACCAGATATTGTCGCGACCCTTGCCTTCCTGTACGAATACAGAGTATTGTCCGCTCCGCATATCTCAGTAAGGAAGTCGTATGACCTCTGCTGCTCCTGGCTCATATGGGGGCTGAAATCATACAGCCCTATCGCTGCCATTGTGCATTTGGCTACAAGCGGAATATCTTCCGCTGTTGCGTCCCGTATTATTATATCTTTCATCAAGCTGGATTTATGCAAAAAAGCCCGGCTCGGTGATGAGTCGGGCTTTAAAGTCAGATAGATTGTCTGTTAGTTGAACTGAGCGAACTCAATGTCTTTAGCAGCCCTTGCAGCAAGCTCTTTGCATTTGCCTGCTTTCTCAAGGTTTGCCTTAACCTCGGCAGCCTTGCCCTGGCGTGCAGCGATGATAGCCTTGAGGTATGCGCTCTTAGGACAGTCGCATTTGATTGCTGCAGAAGCAGAAGCGAGGTCGTTTACAAGGATGTATGCAAGTGCCTTGTTGCCACAGCATTTAGAGTCAGCGAACTTCGCTGCAGCTGCCTTGTAGTCTCCATTGAGGATGTCAACAACACCCTGGTTCTCCTTTGCAGCGCATGTGCCGGCAGCAGCGAAATATTTAGCAGCCTCTGCGATGTTGCCTTCCTGGAGAGCGACTACACCCATTGCATTCTGGTAGTCACCATCTTTTGTTACAACCTTGGCAAGTGCTTTCTTAGCCTTTGCAAGATCCTTGTCCTTGATGTACACAACAGCAGTGTTGTACTGTGCGCGCTCGCTGTTGAACTTCTCTACAGCCTTGCCATAGATCGCAACTTTGTCCTTGCTGTCCTTAACAAGGGTAGCAGCGCGGAGAAGAGCCTCCTCATCAAGTACATCTATGTTCTCGTCGATAAGCTTAAGAAGCTCCTCACTTGTATAGTTGGTGTACTCTACATTTGCGATGAACCTTGCACGGCGGAGTTCAGGGAGAACCTCTTTAGCAAGAGTCTTGTACACAGCAGACATGTTCTTGATCTCCTGCTCGCGGACAGCAGGGTCGCTGTACATTGAAAGAACGCGGATGATAAGGTCCTTGTCCTCGATGTTTGACTCAGCAACAAGCTCCTTGAAGCCTTCCCAGTCCTGGCCGATGCTCTGTACATTTACAGGAACGTCAAGGTTGTTCTTCTTTGTAACCTTGTTGAATGCCTTCTCTGCGCTCTTTGAACGTTTGTCAGAAAGCTTGTCATTAAGCTTCTCACCACCGTCCGGTGAAGCATATGCTACAACCTCAGTGCTCTTGAGGGCTTTGCGCTCGTTGTTCTGGATCTCTTCGAGAGCAGCCTGGAAGTCCTTTACAGACTGTGACCTGAGCTGGTTGTTCCTTACATCTGAGCTGTTGATCGTATAGAGAATCTGTCCTTCAGCTGTCTGCTTGATGATCTCCTGGTAAGCATCCTTCTTGAAGTCAACCCTTCCATCCTGGTCAACAAGCATATATGTAGTGTTGGCGCCGTCAGCAACCTTTTTCGTAGGGAGCTCTGTGCTCTTGTTCTTGAGTGTCACAGTACCGCGGAGCTCAAGGTAGCATTTCTCCATGCCTGGTACATAGTTGAATGATACAGGTTTTGTAACAGTTGCACCGGCAGTAGGGACTACCTCATAGTTGTCCTTTACCTTCTCGCCCTGGAAATAGAAAGGTGCCATCTTTGCCTCACCGCCTTCATAGACGATTACTGGAGTTACCTCAAGGATAGCCTTAGGGTGGAAATATTTTTCCGGATAAGTTACAGATACAGTTGCATTGATTTTTCCTGCAACAACCTCGAGAACAGCAGGATCGCTTGTTACGATCACGCTCTCAGCCTGCTCTGCCATTTTCTTCGGCGAGCTGCACGCAACAGCGGCAAGACCAAGAATGGCTGCAGCTACAGATTTGATACCTTTGTTCATTGTTCTATAAAGTTTAATGGTTTTTTAGTCTTTTTATGCCTTTTCCGTGCCAAATGGCGCAATTCACGCAAATATAGTCATAATTTTAATTATTTTACCCCTGGAGTTTATATTTTCGACGCTTTTGAGGGAAACTGTTTAGATTTGTGCCATTATATTCTTAACTTTGTCGCATTATGACCAGCCAGGAACTACAGACATTAAAGAATAAATTTGATATCATAGGCAACGACCCTGCATTGAACAGGGCCCTTGAGATTGCTGTTGCCATAGCCCCCACTGACTTGACCGCCCTTGTGACGGGAGAAAGCGGTGTCGGCAAGGAGAATATACCGAAAATCATACATCAGTTCAGCCATCGCCGGACAGGGAAGTACTTCGCTGTCAACTGCGGGGCGATTCCCGAGGGTACCATAGACTCGGAGCTGTTCGGGCATGAAAAAGGCTCTTTCACAGGTGCTTCTGAGATGCGAAAGGGATATTTTGAGGAAGCAGACGGCGGAACCCTCTTCCTTGACGAGGTCGGCGAGCTTCCGCTGCCGTCCCAGGCCAAGCTCCTGCGTGTCCTCCAGTCCGGTGAATTCATCCGTGTCGGCTCATCTAAGGTACTGAAGACGGATGTGCGTGTAATTGCTGCAACCAACGTCAACCTTGCATATGCCGTGTCCAGGGGGAAATTCAGGGAAGACCTTTATTATAGGCTTAATGCAGTGCCGATAGTTATGCCTCCGCTGCGTGAACGGCAGGAAGACATACATCTGCTTTTCAGGAAATTCGCATCAGACTTTTCCGAGAAATACGGCATGGGGAAGGCTGTCCTGTCTGCGGATGCCGTGGCCTACCTGAAAAGTTTCCGCTGGCCCGGGAATATCCGTCAGCTGAAGAATGTAGCCGAGACAGTGTGCGCCCTTGAAGCCCACAGGATAGCTGAAAGGAATGAAATTACAGCCGATGTGCTTGCCCTCTATATACCAAAGGATGATTCCAGCCTGCTGCCTGTCGTCTCTTCGCGCCAGTCCGGAGATGCGATGAACCCGGGGGAGAGAGAGGCTATCATAAGGATGATATACCAGCTTCGCCAGGAAGTGGATTATCTGAAGGAAGTCATTTCGGGGCAGACACCGGCCCATGTGCCAGTGCAGCCGGCAAAGCTGGAGGCCCACACCGGACATCACGAGTGGGACGATGTGGCCGCACCGGGGGAAATATATTCCCAGGTGAGCCAGCCGGAACATTTCCATGCAATCGAGGAGCCGGATGAACAGGATGACATGGACCTGTCAATACATAAGGCAGGGGAAGACCTTATACGTAAGGCCCTTGAAAAATACAAGGGAAACCGGAAGCTTGCAGCAGCAGAGCTGGGCATATCGGAACGTACCCTCTACAGGAAACTAAAAAACATCGAGCAATGAAGAACCTGACAGCAATATTGTCAGCAGCCTGCGCCGCGGCAGCGCTGCTTCTTTCCATCCCTCTGTTCCAGTCATGCGGGATATACTCGTTCTCAGGGACGTCTATCCAGCCGGATGTAAAGACTGTCACCATAGATTATTTTGAATACAAGGCCTTGAGGGTGAATCCTTCGCTGAGCAATGAATTGACTGAGGCGATGAAGGACAAATTCCGCAAGCTTACAAAGCTTGAACAGGTTGATGAAGGTGGAGACCTTGAGATCCAGGGCGAGATCATCGGGTATGATGTCAAGGCAATGGCCGTGACGGCAAATGAAGTTGCCGCGCAGAACAGATTGACCGTAAATGTGAAAATATATTTCACAAACAGGAAATATCCGGAGGATGACTTCGAGAAGTCTTTCTCATCCTATGCGGACTATGATTCGATGACATCGCTTGATGCCGTGGAGTCCTCCCTGTGCGAGGAGATAATAGAGAAACTGTGTGAAGACATATTTAATGCAACTGTAGCAAACTGGTAATGATGGACAGTAGCCTTAGCTTGAAAGAAATGCCTATCGAGGCGCTTTCTGCCGTGATAGGGGCATATCCGTGGTTCGGTGCCGCGAGGATGGAACTTTGCCTGCGTGCCGGAGGCGGAAGCGAGGAGCAGTATGCGGATGCAGCGATGTATATCGCTTCCCGCAGAAAACTTGCGCGTGCGCTGATGGGCAGCCGCGCCGACTGCTCTGACAAGGATGTAGCCGAGATAGTGAAAGCATATATAGCAGACAGCTCCACGCCTGTACAGAAGGTTCCCGAAGTGCGCCGGCCTGAAAGAAAGGTTGTCGTAGTCGGCGGAGACTATTTCTCCCAGTCGGAGTATGAATCTGTGAGGAGAAACGAAGACACAAGGCTCCGTTTCACTGCCCGCGATGACAGCCGTGAACCGCTTATGGAGACAATGGTCCCTGACTATGGGGATGATTTCTGTACAGAGACATTGGCCCAGATATATGCGGAACAGGGTTATTATGAGCAGGCGAGGGACATTTATTCTAAACTAATTTTGGCATATCCAGAAAAAAGTGCTTACTTTGCAGCCCTTATAGAAAAATTGAACGAAGAAATTAAAAATTAATAAATATGAATGTCGTATTTACAATTCTGACAGTGCTTGTAATCCTTGCCAGCATTCTTCTTACGATTGTCGTTCTTCTTCAGAACGGTAAAGGTGGCGGTCTCGCCAGCAACTTTGTTGCAGGAAACCAGACTTTCGGTGTGCGTCAGACAGCCGATATCCTGGAGAAGATAACCTGGGGCCTTGTAGCCTTCATCTTTGTAGTGTCAATTGTCACTACATTTACAACTACAGGTTCAGGCAAGAACTCTATGGATATTACTGACAAGGTTGAAAATATCAGCACTGAGCAGATGCCTGAGTTCCCTTCAGCACCGCTTCCTTCAGAGGATCCTGCAAACTAGGAACTTTATGATAAATTGTCAGTCGAGAGGCTGATGGAATATAATTTGACTTGGCATCGTCTGTTCTACAGGAACAGGCGATGCATTTTCGTGGATTCTGCCCATAAGCATTAGCACGGCATTTGCCTGTTCCCTGGACAAAAAGGAGAAATAATTATGGCAGAAAACAAATTTGAAAATCTCAGCAGATTTGCCGTCAATCTCAATGAAAGGGCGGCACAGGGAAAGCTCGACCCTGTCATCGGCAGGGACGAGGAGATCCGCAGGGTGTTGCAGATCCTCAGCAGGAGGACGAAGAACAACCCTATCCTGGTCGGGGAACCGGGCGTCGGAAAAACGGCCATTTCAGAGGGCATTGCCCAGAAGATAATAGACGGGGATGTTCCGGAAAACCTCAAGACAAGAACGATATATTCGCTTGACCTCGGTGCCCTGATTGCTGGTGCAAAGTACCAGGGTGAGTTTGAGGAGCGTCTCAAGGGCGTTGTGAAAGAAGTCGTTGACAGTGAGGGGGAGATAATCCTTTTCATTGATGAGATCCATACGCTTGTGGGTGCCGGACGGACTTCGGGCGCGATGGACGCTTCCAACATACTTAAGCCGGCCCTGGCCCGCGGCGAACTGCGCACAATCGGTTCGACGACCCTTGATGAATACCAGAAGTATTTCGAGACGGACAAGGCCCTTGAGAGGCGTTTCCAGATGGTGATGGTCGATGAACCTTCGCCGGCGGCCTCTATCTCCATAATGAGGGGGCTGAAGGAAAGGTACGAAAACCACCATAAGGTACGTATCGAGGATGATGCCTTGATTGCGGCAGTTGAATTGTCACACAGGTACATAACCAACAGATTCCTGCCGGACAAGGCGATTGACCTTGTGGATGAGGCTGCATCGAAGCTGCGTCTTGAGATGAATTCCGTGCCTGAGCCTATTGCGGAGCTGGACAGCCGTATCCGTCAGCTGGAAATCGAGAGGGAGGCAATCAAGCGTGAAGGTGTTTCCCTTAAGATGGACAAGATCAAGGAGGAGCTGAAAGAGCTGGGAGCAAGGCGTGATGAACTCAAGGGCCGCTGGAATGAGGAGAAGGAGATTCTCTCGGGGCTTCAGCAGGCGCGGCAGAAGATTGAGGATTATAAGATTGAGGCCCATAATGCCGAGCGCTCTGGGGATTACGGGCGTGTTGCGGAAATCCGTTATGGCAAGATGGCCGATGCCCAGAAGAAGATAGATGAGCTTAATGCAAGGCAGGCGGCCATAAAGGACCCTATAATCACGGAGGCCGTGACTCCGGAGGATATTGCGGAGGTCGTGGCGAAGTGGACGGGAATCCCTGTTAAGCGTATGCTGGAGAGCGAGCGCGAGAAGCTGCTCCGTATGGAGGGTGAACTTCACAAGAGGGTTGTCGGGCAGGAGCAGGCCATCGGTGCGGTGGCAGATGCCGTGAGATGTTCGCGTGCGGGGCTGCAGAATGAGAAGAGGCCTATCGGGTCATTCCTTTTCATGGGTACTACCGGTGTCGGAAAGACAGAGCTTGCAAAGGCATTGGCGGAATTCCTGTTCAATGACGAGAACATGATGACGCGTATAGACATGAGTGAATATCAGGAGCGTCATTCCGTCAGCCGGCTTGTAGGCGCGCCTCCGGGATATGTCGGATATGATGAAGGCGGCCAGCTGACCGAGGCCGTGCGCCGCAAGCCGTATTCTGTCATCCTGCTTGATGAGATAGAGAAGGCACATCCGGATGTGTTCAATATCCTGCTGCAGGTGCTTGACGACGGCCGTCTGACAGACAACAAGGGCCGCACGGTGGATTTCAAGAATACAATCCTGATAATGACATCAAATGTCGGTGCAGACATAATCCAGGGCTATATGGAAAGGCTTCCTTTGGTCGGGATTGCAGGTTCAGACCCGTCTTCGGAAAGGTCTGCCCAGGAGAAGAGGCTGCAGATGCTGTCCGAGTGCAGGAGCGAGGTGCTGGAGGTGCTGAAACGGACTGTACGTCCGGAGTTCTTGAACAGGATTGATGAGGTGATAATGTTTGAGCCTCTGTCGCAGACTGACATAAGGGATATCCTGAGGATGCAGATTGCGGACCTGCAGAAGAGGCTTTCCGAGAATGGCGTGGCTATAGATTTCTCAAAGGAATTTGAGGACTACATGAGCACGAAGGGCTACGAGCCTGCTTACGGCGCGCGGCCGATCAAGCGTCTGATGCAGAAAGAGCTTGTCAACCTGCTTGCCAAGTCAATCCTGGACGGCAAGGTGCACCGCGATTCAGTGATTCTGGTGGATGTCACAGACGGACAGATTGTTGTGCGGGAGAAATAATTTGCAAAGAGTTCATTTCTCAGTTGAAAAAATGAAGCCAAAGGACGCAAGCCATTGAAGCTCTGCGTCCTTTGTTTTTAATAAACTTTTAAAGCCTCCTGTTCTATATTACAGCGTTCCTTTCCCATATTGTGTGCTATAGCTGCTTCATCGAATTCTTTAGCCGACTTGAATCCTTCTTTGAGCAGATATACTTTTGCCCCTCCAATTTCCGGACGTTCGATCACCACCGTGTCGTTCGGTTCATGGCAGAAGATTTTCGATTCTTTGTTCTGTGCGGATTATTCTTATTTTTGACCCTTTATTCTGTGCACACGATAGAATGGTCATTGTCATTAGCAAGATGGCACAGAATAAGATTTTATTTTTCATTAAAGCTTAACGGTTGACTGGGGATTAATTTTCAGGTATTCCTGTGGCGAATGAGGTATAAGGTGGTATCCCGTCCCAAGGACTGAATCTTATTCCAGCAGTAATCTTGTCAAAGATATCTTTAATCATGCTGTCCGGGAATTTTTCTCCGTCGTTTTCATCCTCATTAGGAAATCCGATTGCCATTGCCTCGATTTCTCCGGTATGTGCTATGTACACTATGAAATATGCGGTTTTTAGTCCATGTTCTGCAATTATTTCTCTGATTTTGTCTTCATAGCCTTTCTGCTTGTACTGCCTCGTTGCTTTGGTTCGTACCTCAGTCGTTTTTTCGTAGGAAGCCGTTCGTATCAATTTTTCATATTCTTTAGTTGTGCTCAGCCCGTTTCCTTTGATTGCCTGGATACTTTTTTTAGAACGTATTATTCTACAGGATACTGAATCACAGATAGTATTGTCTATTGATGTGTCTCCTGCATCAGTGTTTGTTGTATTAAATATCAATAGTATGAAAGCAGTCAAGGCTATTTTGAAAAATCTGTGGTGTGTCATAATATTTTTCTAAAATATTAGTTTTAAATTATTTGATTATAAGAAATTTAATTTTCCATTTTACCATTGTCCGTAATGTTCGTCCCACCAATCCTTAGCATCTTCCCAGTTGGTGTCATCTCCTTTCCCGTAGGAATCTTTTGCATGAATTTCTTTCCATTCATCAAAATACTCGTCATTCCAATTATCAATAAATTTATCCCAATCAAATGTAGTATAATTTAAATTAAAACAATCATCACTATTGTCATGAGCTATTGGTGAGGGCAAATGGGCCATTATAAAGTCACTTCTCTTTATCAGTTCTTCATAAGGGATATACTTTGCAAAAGGGACAAGTACAACAGAATTGTTCGTCTTGCCCTTAGAAAGTGAAAAAACATCCGGAATGTGATGTTTCAAAAGCATAAAACAGTGCAATCGCTGAAACAATTGCACTGATAACACATATTATGATTTTACGTGAAGTCATCAGAACTTGATGCCGAACATTACGCCTCCGTTCGAGTTGCTGAGATAATATGCCCCGGAATTGAACAAGGTCTTGAAGTCATAATAGAACATCAATTGGAAACGCTGGCTGTCTATGGCATACAGGCGTACCGGGAAGTCAATGCCGACAGCACCGTATGACTGGTTCCCGTTGTAATAGCATGTCAGGTGTTCCTGTTCATATACATTATAGTTTGTGTTGTATACACGATACATGCCGGTCAAACCTACGCCCAATTCCAGAAATCTGAACTTTTTGGGGAAAGGGCGGAACAGGCCTCGAAGACTTGCGCCTGTTTCTGCTACATGGTGTTCATTGCCTGTGTTGCACATCCCCGTGTGTACATTCAGTCCTGCTGAGAACCAATTGGTCACGCTGTATGTGAACTCTGTTACCAAGGAATGGCCGATTTTGTCACCTGAATTTTCATCATCAGAACCATAGACGGCTATTCCGCCTCCGACCTTAAGTGAAAATCTGTTCTGCGCAGACAGGCAGACAGGAAACAGCAGGATGGCAATCAATGCCAATAAACGTAAATCAGTTCTCATTTCTCACGACATTTTTTGCATAGAAGCACTTGGACACAATAAGGACGGCAAGGATGACAGCACCGAACAGGAGGCTTTTCCATATCGCGGGGTGTTCAAATAGAAGCCAATGCGTAATTGATGTTACAAGAAAAACTATGGTATATTTAATTGTTGTGGTTAATTTTGTTGTCATATCTGTTTAAAAATGGTTAACTATCGCAAATTTACGCCATGAGAGTTTCATCTTAAAATATGAAACTTTATATTTTAAGATGAAATGTGTTGATAATCAAATGTGGTTTATGAAATTTTTGGAACGAACTGTGTCTTAGTTTCAGAAATCCTGTCCTTGATAGGTTTATGCCTTACTCTGCCTGTTCATGAGCTTTCTTATGTAGATCCCGAGGTTCGTGTCATGCTCTCCGATTCCGAGCTTTTCCCTGATTCCGCTGCTGATGTTGTAGTGGCTGCGCATCTCTATGTATGCCCCGACTTCTTTCCCCTTCAGGCCGATTGCGTAGAGGCAACAGTAGTTTATTTCCTGCTCGGAGAGTCCGCATTCCTCAAGGTGTGATATGAACTCCGGCTTGCTTCCTGCGAATGCGAGCCTTGTCAGGTTCATGAAGCTCTCTTTGTCTGAGAGTAGTTCCTCAAGCTCCCTTGTCGCCTTTTTGTCAATTTCGCAGTTGTCGGTTATGTGTGCCGCGAAGAACTTGTTCAGGAGTTCGAGCCTTGATGATATGGCGGCCATGACTTTTGGGTCGAGGCTTTCTTTCTGTGTGAGCAGGATTGCCAGGTTGTCCCTCTCCTGCTCCATCTGTAAGCACATCAATCGGTATCTCTCTGCTTCGTTGTCTGCCATCTGCTTTTCCATCCGGCTTATCTTTAGCCTGTGGCTTTTCCGTATGGACAGCCCTCCTGCGAGCATCAGGAGAAAGGCAGATGCAAATATTGTATAATTCTTTTTTGTTCTTTCTTCTATTGTCCGCATTTCAAGGGTATGGCGTTCCTCTATGAATTGTGTGTCCTGCTGAAATGCGGCAAAATCCAGGCTGTCCGTTATTGATATATAGTTGTGATAAGCTTCCAGTGCTTCTTTGTGGTGTCCTGCATCTTGGTGGACCTGGGAGAGAATGGCATGATACCGTACTTTGCTGTCAATACTCTCATATCTTTTGAAACGGCAAGCATCTTCAATTGCTTCATCGTAATTGCCTAAATAGTAATTTACCAAAGAAATCTCATGCCAGTCTATCAGGTCTGGTGGAATTGAATTAATGTATTCCTCAGCAACCTGTTGTATCACTTCATCCTCCCGCTTGTTCTGCCGTAGTAAGGAAAGGTATGTAGCATAAAAATTAGATTCTTGCAAGATTCCGACTTGGCCTAAAAACCCTCTGCTGATTTCTGCATAATGATATGCTTGATCATATTCGTTTAGTATGCTATATCCGTTGAATATACGCAGCAGGCAATTCATATGGCTGTTGACCATCCCGGCTTCTATGAAGTATTGTGCGGCAGTCAGGTTCGCGTTAACCATCCTGTCAAATTTGTGTATTGATTTATATATATTCCCTTGTGCAACAAGTGCCCTTGCCTTAGTGATTATATCGTCAGATTTTTCTCCTGCATCGAGGGCCTTCACAAAGCATTCCATTGCCTTCTCATTGTCTCCGTAGTTCTGGTAGATACGCCCCTGGTAGTATAATGTCCTGAGCCTGTCTGTCGGGCTTCCGTGGTTTTCGTACCAGTCTATCGCCGGTTGCAGGATATCGAAGTCTGTCCTGTCCTCATAGTTCTTGTCAAGTGCCATTGACAGCAGCATTGCATGCTTTGCCTTTTCTGCTTGTCCAGAAAGCTGTTCCACGTCAATGTTTCCGAGCACAGCCAGAGCACTGTCCGGCCTGTCCTCTATATATTTTTCAACATTGAGTATTGACTGCCATGCTTCAGAATTCCTGTCGCATCCAGCAAGTGCAAGTGAGATTGTAATCAATGGGAGTAAACAGTTTTTCATGAACACCAGTCTTTGTAATGTGCACAAATATAAGATAATTTCCCGATATTAAGCACTTTATGATAACAATATTCCAGAGTAAACAGTTTAGCTACAATACAATTATAATTCAGCGCGGTCACTTCTGTGGCCGCACTGAATTATATCGCATTTAAGGGATGGTTCTCAGAATTTGATGCCTAACTTCAGGCCGAAAAGGAAGGTCTCCAGCCCTGCTCCTGCAGACATGAACTTAGACTCGAATCCGCAGAAGAAGTTGTCATACAGCATGAACCTGGCTTCAACACCGAGCCCTGCAAATGCCCTTATGTTGTAATGTGTTCCGTTCAGCATTCCGCCCAAGGCCCCGACCTCGAGAGACGGAATCATGAAAAAGCGCTCACATATCTTAGGCTTAGCGCCAACTTCAAATGACGCTCCCCATGTCTTGTCTGATGAGTAGAGATTTCCTGTCATTCCGTTCAGCGAGAGCGATACAGTCTTGGTCACGTCATAGCCTAAAGACACTTCTCCGATTACGTTTGACTGGAACATTCCTGTAGAATAATATGATGCCCCTGTAATCTCGAATTTCTTGTCCTGGGCTGCTGTGCTTGTTGAATTAAGCAGGAACATAAATGTTGCTGTAAAGGTTAAAAGTAGAATCTTTTTCATGACGTCTTTTTTTGTGTTAATAAAAATTAATATAAAAGTATTTTACTTTAAATTGTGAATGTACCTTCTGCATAGCAGTAGTCTGAGTATATGACAATGTAATACGTCCCGTGCAGGCCTGATGTGCTAAGGTGGACAGTTGTCGGGATTTCTGTTGAATCAATGATGTCATGGTCAAAGACATGGTTCCATGCATCGACGATTCCTATTGTTGCGGCACCGATATTATGCAGGATAACTTCAATAGTGTTAGTTTCCAGGCATAAATTGGCTTCAACGGTTGGCCAGTCATATATGGAGCGGTCATTGTTATATATTTCCGTTTGATTATATTGTCTCTTTAACTTTATTGTTTCTTCAGAATAGGCAGTACATCCTGATTTTATTAACGTTCCTGCGAATGAAGTCACAGTCAAAAAAGCGCACAAGACAAAAGCGAAAATACTTTTCATAAAGCGTGATTTTTAATGGTTAACTGTCGCAAATTTACGCCATGAGAGTTTCATCTTAAAATATAAAGTTTCATATTTTAAGACGTAATATATTGATAATCAAATATAGTTGGTGGAAATTTTGGAACGAGGTACGTCTGAGTTTCAGAACCCCTGTCCTCGGCTGGTTTATGGCTTACTTTGCCTGCCTGTTCATTAGCTTTCTGATATAGATCCCGAGGTTCGTGTCATGCTCTCCTATTCCGAGCTTTTCCCTGATTCCGCTGCTGATGTTATAGTGGCTGCGCATCTCTATGTATGCTCCGACCTCTTTCCCTTTCAGGCCGATTGCATATAGGCAGCAGTAGTTTATTTCCTGCTCGGAGAGTCCACATTCCTCAAGGTATGATATGAACTCCGGCTTGCTTCCTGCGAATGCGAGCCTTGTCAGGTTCATGAAGCTCTCTTTGTCTGAGAGTAGTTCCTCAAGCTCCCTTGTCGCCTTTTTGTCAATTTCGCAGTTGTCGGTTATGTGTGCCGCGAAGAACTTGTTCAGGAGTTCGAGCCTTGATGATATGGCGGCCATGACTTTTGGGTCAAGGCTTTCTTTCTGTGTGATCAGGGTTGCCAGGTTGTCCCTCTCTTGCTCCATCTGGAAGCACATCAGACGGTATCTCTCTGCTTCGCTGTCTGCCATCTGCTTCTCCATCCGGCTTATCTTTAGCCTGTGGCTTTTCCATAGGAACAGCCCTCCTGCGAGCATCAGGAGAAAGGCAGATGCAAATATTGTATAATTCGTCATTGCCCGTTCTTTATTTGCTTTTACTTTAAGGGTATGACGCTCCTCTATAAATTTTGTGTCCTGATGAAATATGGCTAAATTTATGCTGTCCTTTATTGTGATGTATCTGTCAAAGGATTCCAGTGCCTTTGGGTAGTCTCCTGCATCTTGGTGTATCTGGGAGAGAATGGCAAGGTGCCGTATTCTGCTGTCTGTATCTCTAAGGCAGTCAAGTCTGGAGATTGCCTTAAGTGCCCCTTCATAATCCTTTATGCTATAATAGGCATATGATATGCTGTGCCAATTGGCGATGTTTGAGGGAACTGAGTTGAGGTATTCTGTTATAGCTCCTTTTATTGTTTCTTCAGATTCTCCTTTTTCTATAATCAGCATAAGATAAATTGCATAGAACTCAGATATCAATGATATCCGTACATCCTTAAGGAAGATTCTGCAGTCCTCCGCATATTTTATTGCGTTTGCGTAGTCTTTCTTTAATGTGTAGCAGTTGACAACACGTAAAAGGCAATTTATATAGCTGTTTGTCAGATTGGCCCTTTTAAAATATTTTGCAGCATAGAGATTGGTCTCAATCGTCTTGTCCCAGTTATAGATGGCATTGTGAATTCGCCCTTGCCGGAACAGCGTCCTCGCCTTGGTGGGTATGTCATCAGACTTTTCTCCTGCATCGAGTGCCTTCACAAAGCATTCCATTGCATTCTTATTGTCTCTGCGGTTCTCGTAGATGCGCCCCTGGTAGTATAATGTCCTGAGCCTGTCTGTCGGGTTTCCGTGGTTTTCGTACCAGTCTATCGCCGGCTGCAGGATGTCGAAGTCTGTCCTGTCCTCGTAGTTCTTGTCAAGTGCCATTGATAGCATCACAGCATACCTTGCCCTTTCAGATGCTCTGGTCAGCTTTTCTGGATCAATTTCTCTCAGGGCGGCCAGTGCTCTGTCCGGTCTGTCCTCGATATAGTTTTCGACATCAAGTATTGTCCGCCATTCATCGGAATGCCTGCTGCATCCGGCAAAAATGAGAGATGCGGCTACAAAAAGAAAGACATAGCTTTTCATAGTCTTCAGTTAGGGAATGTCAGTGGCTGGTATAAGGTCAGAAAATATGCAATTTCTTTCATTGCAATGTGGCGGGGAGTATTTTTCATGCTTCTGGATATTAGCGTTAATATTCCAAAACTAAAGAATAAAATTCAAACATCCAAATGTTTCCTCTTGAAAATAAACGCAATAGAGTAAACGCGCAGGTCCCGCGGCTAAATTTTATGTGTCTTTTGGTCTTTCAGATTCCTCAAATGATTCCCGAGGTTGGTGTCCCTTGCGGCCAGGCCAAGTTTATGCCTGATTGCCGTGCTCTTGTTGTAATGGCTCCTGTCGCTTGTCAAAAATCCTATTTCGCAGCCTCGGAATCCCAATGTTAGAAGGATGCAGTAGTCAATTTCAGCAGAATTAAGGCCTGATGACTCAAGGTGTGACATTATGCCTGGATTGTTTACGCGGAATGATTCCTGGACCAGGTGCATAAACTCTTTTCTGGTTGCAGGTGTCGTCAGAAGCGGTATCCCGGATTCGGGTGCTTCCAATACTTCTTGCGGAATAAGCTGGATAATCGTTTTTTCAAACAGTTGGTGGCGTGTGCCTATTATTTCCAGTGTGGATTTGTCGATTCCCCATGAGGAACGGAGTGCCCTTGACAAGGCTTTCAATTCCGTTATGAAACTTTGTTGTTCTTTGCAGGTCATAATTATAATAGTTTATTGCTGTAAAAATACGTTGCAATAGTTTCATGGCGAAAAGAATAGTTTCACTTTCGAAAGCCTATATGTCTGATAGTCAAATGCTCTTTTTGAAATTTTGGCGCAGGATGATGCGAAGTTTCATCTCGGCAGGCTCATCAGTTCTTCGATTATCCTGTCCATTCCGGCGTAGCAGTCAAGAGTCCACAGGATGAAGCGGATGTCCACGCAGACGCATTTGTTGTAGCCCTCTACATACATTGAATCTCCGGCGAGGGATTCCTTGTTGCCGTCAAAGGCAAGTCCGACCAGCTCTCCGTGGGCATTGAGGACTGGGGAACCGGAATTGCCGCCTGTAATGTCGTTGTCTGTCAGGAAATCCACGGGCATATAACGTTTCGGCAGGCCTCCTCCCATGCCTTTGTCCTGTAGGCAATCTGCACCCCAGCTGCTCCATTCCTCAGCTTCAAGAAGCTGTTTCTGGCGTTCATTCAGGCAAAATTCGTATGATGCAGGGTCGTGTTTCTCCAGCAGGCCGCGAGCGGTAGATTGCCATGAGCATATTACGGCGTCGTATGGCTCTATCCCGCCGACTGTACCGTAAGTTATACGCATGGTCGAATTGGCATCCGGATACTGCTCTATGCCATTTTCTTTCCTCATCTGATACAGAACATGGGCGTATTCCTTTTCAAGCGTAGCCAGGTCGTGTCCTTCCATTGCCTTTTCCTTGGCTTTGTTGAAGTCCGTGATTTTCCTGTCGTTGAGAAAGCGGACGATTGGGTCGTCCAGGTAGTCTTCCAGTGATGTGTGGCTTTGTGTGAACTCTTCAAACCGTTCCTGGTCTGTGAGAAAGCTCTGCTCCCATATTTCTTCGGCAAGCTGGCGGATTCTGCCGGCTTGCCTTTGGGGGTTGAATATCTCGCATGAGCCATCATGGCAGCATATCTGCCGTATCAGGTCTTTTTGGTAAGGGCCGAACCATTGGGGGGCAAGCCGGGAGAAGTATTTGCAGAAGGAATATGTGAAAAGGTCTTTTTCAACCTTCATGTCGTATTTCCCGAAGTCTTCCCTGATGCCGTTGATTATTCCTGGCAGCCTTTTCTGTGCTGTCTCCATCCCGTTTCTGCTATTCTGCAGGGAGCCAATCCTTGTCGCATAGCGGGAGATGTTTGTGCCCCTGACAATAGTCTCGCGGTAGATTACGGTGTTGCGCCTTATCTCTTCCGATGCCTTGCTCTTTTCTGAGATTGTCTCTATGAGGTTGCCCCATTTCTCCTGTCTTCCTGGATCGGAATCAATCCATTCCTGCATCTTCTCCTCCTGCTCGCGCCTGTGTGCGGCGGTGCGGAATCTTCTATAGCATAGTACCTGCCCCTCGTTCAGCTCCTGTAGATTGCTGAGGCCGAAATAATAGTCTGAATATTTCAGCCTTATGGCCGGGTCGGAGTTCATCCAGCTGTTTACTATCGCCATCTGGCCTGCACGTATTTCGTTTGATATGGGAAGTGAGACCCTTTCGCTGAAATCCACGTCGGATGAACTGCTGTATCTGTCGGTGCGTCCGGGAAATCCGATTACCATGGTAAAGTCTCCTGGATTGACGCCCCTGAGTGATATGTCCAGTTTCTTGACAGGCCGGAGAGGGATATTCTGTTCTGAATAATCGGCAGGAGACCCGTCCGGCGCAGTGTAGACCCGGTACAGTGCAAAGTCGCATTTGTGCTGCGGCCATTCCCAGTTGTCGATGTCCCCGCCGAATGCTGCCATGGAGACAGGCGGAGCCGCAACAAGGCGTATGTCCCTGAAGACCTGGTAAAGTGCAATGTAGTAGCGTGAGCCTTTCCACATTGAGGAAAACCATGCTTCAAGTCCATATTCCTCCGAATATTTCTTTTCCATCATGTAGCCGAGCTTGCGCATCCCGATCGCCTGGCCTTGTGCCTTGGAGTCTTCAATGAATGCCTCTACTTCATCTGTGATGTCTATCACCTTTTTCAGGAAAAATGCCTTTTTGCCTTCTATGCATCTTTCCTGTCCGGAATCCATTGCCCAGAATCCGTCTTCGAGGTAATTGTTCTCACTGGTGCTGATCCCGAAAACATCGCTGAATGCGCAATGGTGGTTCGTGATGAGAAGTCCGTTGTCTGAAATTATGCTTCCTGTGCAGCTGAATTCAAGTGATACGATAGCGTCGGATATGGTCGCTCCCTCTGCATCCGCATCATATATATCGCGTGCAGACAGGGCGAGGCCGCGCTCCTGCATCTTTTTCTCAAGTGCGGAATTGATGGCGTTGATCATCCACATTCCTTCGTCCGCATTCGCGGCAAGGCAGAACAGCAATGCTATCGCCGTTGCAATGTTTCTTTTCATAATGATGGTGTCTTGTGTTCTGTCCCAGGGGTCTTGAAACTGAACTTTGCGGCTGTCTCGCGGACGTCGTCTTTGCTGTATGTGATTGTCCATGTGTCCATTGTCATCAGCTCCCAGACCTTTGCAGCAGTCATTGGCTCTGCATACCTTACCTGTATGGCCGGGACAAGGTCCTTGTTGAGGTCGAGGTAGATGCCGATAATCCCGTCGTGGCGGGAAAGGTGGTTGCTCAGGAACGGCATATTCCTCAGGACAATAGGCTTTTCGTAATTCTTGTCAGGGATTTCATAGATGTATTGTCTCTTGCCGGCGTATTCATCTATCCTGCTTTTGAATTCTGCCTTGAAAGGGGAGAACATCAGTCTAAGATATTCCTCCATGCCGATGTATGAAGTCTCCTTTTCCATTGATATGAACTTATAGTCAAGCGGGATTTCCTTTGTCCCTCCGCCATGTACCGGCATCTCCAGTGCCTTTTTCTCAACTATTTCCTTGAACCATGACTTGTCGGCATTCTCGGATGGAGACATGTATACCCGCACAATCAGGGGACATGCAAATTCAGTCAGTACACCGTAGATTTCTTTCCCGCTGTTTCGCATCTGCATCCCAAGGTAGTTGATGTCCATCTTGTCGTGCATGTTTTCTGTCCTGATGGTGACAACCTTTATGCTGTCTGATGTCGCCGGGTCGACTGGGTTTACCCT
Organism: uncultured Bacteroidales bacterium; assembly: GCA_947179325.1. Classification (GTDB taxonomy): domain Bacteria; phylum Bacteroidota; class Bacteroidia; order Bacteroidales; family UBA932; genus Cryptobacteroides. The sequence continues at coordinate 165,335 of CAMXAU010000001.1, forward strand.
GAATTTTGACGGGACGAAAATCTTTTCCTGTATTTCCTCAGGAGTAATCTTTGCCGGGTCGTATGTCACGACTGCCCTGTGGTGCTTTACAAAAGTCTTTACTCCATATATCCCCGGGATCTTCTCCAGCCTTGCCTTGAAGGCCATTGAACTTCCGTAGCATTTGACTGATTTAAGGCCGGTGATTTCCGTTGTCCTGAGGGCCTGTGGGTCAACTGCCTGTGTTACAGTGCCGTCCTCTTCGGTCTGCTCGATTCCCCATGTCATGTTGATTGTCGGCAGCTCAAGTTTGTTGCCCGCCCAGATTCCGAGGGCAATGAGGGCTGCTGTCAGTATGGCCGGCAGTGCTTTGAGGAATCGGCTTCCGTTGCCTATCCCGAATCCTATGTTCAGTGCGTCTCTGCTGCATGCTGCCGAGCATTCTCCGCACAGTGTGCAGTCGACGGAGTTGATTTTTCCGTGCTTGAATGATTCGATATCGATATGGTACGGGCATCGTCTTGAGCAGGCTCCGCAATGGTTGCAGCGTCCCATGTCCTTTACCATATATATCAGTTGCTCAGACGGTTTCCTGTGCAGGATCTCCAGAAGATAGCCTGTGAGACAGAATGCTCCGAGGAAAATCCACCAGGGAACCTCCAGTCCTGTCAGTCCTATCAGATAGCAGGCGAGGAACAGGACAAGAATCCATATCCAGAACTTGAATGTGTTGGATATGGCTCCGAGCGGGCATATGTATCTGCACCAGAAAGAGTCTATGAGGAAGCCTCCTGAAATGAGCAGCACAAGTGCCGTGATTGACATCCATAGGGTTATCTCTCCCTTGAATCCTGTCGCTATGGCATAGTACGGGTCGAGATTTTTGCAGAACAGTTCGCTTGCAGTCACAGTCATGTAGAAAATCCAGAACAGGAGGATGTATTTGAATATCCTCAGAACCATGTCTATGAAGGAACCATTCCTGATGCCTATGGATTTGAGATGTAGTGATTTGCGGAATTTTGTCAGGAGGTCCTGGATTGTTCCGGCAGGACATATGTATCCGCAGAACAGCTTGCTGAACAGTATGATGGCAGCTGCCAGTGCTATGCCCATCATGATCTGGAGAGTGGTCATTGTGCATGGCAGTGTGCCTTTGACTGTCCATGTGGCAAGTGCCTCCAGGCCTCCCATCGGGCAATATGCTTCGGGATCAACCGGCTCTTTTGTCGGGATTACCTTTGTGATGAACAGAACGAGTGCAGCCAGTATTCCCCATTGCAGGATGTATCGCGGCCAGTTCTTCAGTGTTGCAGATTTCTTCCTTGACATATCGCTTTGTTTTTTCTGGTTGTTATCTTGCTTCTATGACATTGCCGTGGTCCCTGGCCACAGATTCTTTCCATTTGTCGGTATAGCCTGGGTTGGTTATGCCTGCCGGTATATGGTCTGTATGCTCATTTGTGACGAATGAGCCGTCCGGGTTCTGTGCCTTGACGTTACCGTCTATGTATTTTACAAGAAGAAGTGTCTCCAGTGCCGCCCATCTGCCGAAAATCTCCTGTGCGGTGTTGACTGAATAGTCTGTGAGATATTCCTTTACCTTGGTGTAAGGGTCAAATGTCCTCTTCAGCTTGCTGTTCCTTGAAATCTGCTTGCGCGGAAGCGCGTCTGCCTCGGAGTAAAGCTCCATTGCCTTGCGGTCAATTTCCTTTATAGCCTCAATCTGGCCATTCTCCCAGGCGTCGATTTCGGCGCGTACTGTCGGCTCCATTATATTGTACATCCTGTAGCATGCGTTGGCTACACGGTTGCACATCCAGAAGGCTGAGGTAGGGGAGTATGTTATCATGTTGCCGTTGCCTACCCTGAAGCATTCGGGGATTTCCCTTGTGCATGCGTAGATTGGGGTAAGGTATGATGTCGCGGCATCGTCTGTGCCGAACCAGAGAAGCCCCCCGATCTCGTCAGGGTAGTTTCCGCGTGACTGCGCGACAAACCAGAAGCCGGTCTGCTGGGTGGCGATGGCCCTCTCGTTTATGTAATTTTTCCCTTCGTATTCAAACCCCATTGGTCTCCATCGGTATGGGAGTGCGTTGCCGCCTGCGCCGATGTCTGTCGTCATGTCCATTGGAGTGCCTTCGAAATGGTCTCTCATTGCGTCAGCGACGTCTTTCACAGTGATTTTGCGGGATGGCTTGACGAAAAGAGGGAATCTCTTTGTCTTGTCATATCCCATTGCATAGTCTATGTAGTCGTACGAATCACGGGTCACTTCGTTCCCGTTCTCGTCCTCGAATGTGAATTTGCCGTCGCAGAGTATGTTGAATGCGCTCCATGCCCTTGCTTCGCATGCCCTCATCCCGCTGAAGTCAAGCGGGGCGTATGTGTCGCAGAAGCTGAAGTCTTCGTCTTTTCCGTCAAACCAGCCCATTTCTCGTGCGAATGAGATGACGTCCGGTGCAAAGATGCAGTTCTCAGGGTCATTCTGCGGGAAAGTGCTGATGCGGGCCTGGTTGGCGTGTGCGCATATATATCCGTCAGGAACGCGTCTTGCCACCCAGACGATGCCTTTGCGTGTGTTCTTCCCGTCAGCATCAAGCTTTGTCCCTTTCCCGATAAGGTCCATTACCCAGACCTCTTCCTTGTCGGCGATTGAGAATGACTCTCCTTCAGAATAATATCCGTATGTGTTGGCAAGGTCGACAATTACGGATATTGCCTCGCGGGTTGTCCTGGCCCTCTGCAGGGCGATATATATCAGGGAGCCGTAGTCCATTATTCCGTCCGGGTCGTCAAGCCCGTGGCGGCCTCCGTATGTGGTCTCGCCGATGATCAGCTGGTGCTCATTCATGTTGCCGACAGTCTGGTATGTATAGCCTGTCTGAGGGATGTCTCCAAGATATTTCCCGGTGTCCCATTCATTTACACTCAGCATTGCGCCTCTTTCCCACATCGCAGCGGGATTGTAGTACAGCTCTCCGTAGAGCTGGTGTGAGTCAGCCGCGTATGAAATCATGTTTGAGCCGTCTGCGCTTGCTCCTTTTGTGACGAGTATGTTCGAGCAGCCGTCAGCGTTGACAGAGGGCAGGATGGATGCTGCAAAAATGCAGGCCGTGAAGATGATTGCTTGTTTTTTCATATACTTATTTATATTTTTGCAGTTCATGTCCTTTTGCCTTTTGGGGCAGGACAACTTACAAAAATAGAAAAATTTTTATATACATCTTGTATGAATACGGTCCATTTGACTTTTCTGTCATTCTTTTGTGCCCTTTTATGTCTGGGAGGCGGACAGGCCTTTGCCCAGGAGCAGAAGGAGCCGGATATGATGGAGATTGCAGAGAAGGAGGCCGACAGGCTTCAGGAGCTGCTTGACCTGGATGACTGGCAGGTCTTCTATGTTGATTCAACCTTGAAGCATGATTTTCCGGCCATGCATGAGGAGATGGAGAAGCTGAGCAAGGCGAAGGTTGCGAATTCTTCCATGTATATTGCTGTCCAGGATAAATGGATGGATGTAATCGATGCCTCCTACAGGAAGATTTTCAATGAAGAGCAGTGGGCTGCATATCTGAAGCACGGGGCAGCCAAGCAGCAGAAGGCTCGTGCAAAGAGGCGTGAAAAGGCAGATGGGGCATTGAAGAAACGTAAATAAAGACAGCGGCAGGTAATCTTGCCGGCAAATCAATAGGGGTTATGGAATTTTCAGATATAATCAAGGCCAGGCATAGTGTAAGGAAATATGAGGACAGGCCTGTTGAAAGGGAGCTGCTTGATGCCATAGTGTCGGCAGCGGGAACTGCACCGTCGTCAAGGAACAGCAAAAGCACTGCGTTCATGGTGATTGAGGACAGGGATACAATCGCTGCCCTTTCGGAAATGAGGGAGAGCGGGTCGGCTTTCATGAAGGATGCCCCTGCAGCCATTGTTGTGATGGGTGATGAGTCCAAGACTGATCTCTGGGTGGACAATTGTGCCATCTCTGCAACTTTTGTCCAGCTTGCAGTGACCGACCTCGGGCTTGGGAGTTGCTGGGTGCATGTCAACGGACGGCCAAGGAGCAGGACAGATGCGTCCATGGGCGATGCGGAGACATATGTGAGGAATCTTCTCGGGGTGAAGGAGAATATGAGGGTCCTGTGTGTTGTGGCCATCGGTTACCCGGATGGGAGTAAATAAGTAGACAATAATTTTTCGGATAATATGAAACAGAGAATAGATGCAATACTTGCAGATATAGAGAATCTTAAATGCAAGAAAGAGCAGGAGATAGAAGAGGCCAGGGTTCGTCTTCTCGGCAAGAAGGGTGAGATTACGAGGCTTTTTGAGGAGTTCCGTAATGTGGCCCCGGAGATGAAGAAGGAATTCGGCAAGAGCCTTAACCTCCTGAAGAATGCTGCTGCTGCCAAGATAGAGGAACTGCGTAATTCCGCAGAGGAGAGCAATGAGGCTTCAGGCGCTTCGTTTGACCTCACCAAGCCAGGTGACAGCTATCCGCTTGGATCCCGTCACCCGGTGTCAATAGTGCGTGAAGAGATTGTCTCGATATTCCGTAAATTGGGCTATGATGTGGCGGAAGGACCGGAGATTGAGGATGACTGGCATGTTTTTGAGGCCTTGAATTTCCCTCCGGAGCATCCGGCCCGCGAGATGCAGGACACTTTCTTCATCAGTGCAAGTGACAATCCTGTGCTCCTCAGGACGCATACATCTTCGGTGCAGGTGCGTGCAATGGAGACCATGCCTCTTCCTATAAGGATTATCTGCCCGGGCCGTGTGTTCCGTAATGAGGCGATATCTGCGCGTGCACATTGCATCTTCCATCAGGTTGAGGGACTATATATTGATGAGAATGTGACATTTGCCGACATGAAGCAGGCAATCCTGCTTTTTGCCCGCGAGATGTTCGGAGCGGAGACGCAGATACGCATGAGACCATCGTATTTCCCGTTCACTGAGCCTTCTGCCGAAGTGGATGTGAGCTGCAATATCTGCCATGGTAAAGGCTGCAACATCTGCAAGGGTACTGGTTGGCTTGAAATCCTTGGCTGTGGAATGGTTGACCCGAATGTCCTTGAGGCTTCAGGCATTGACAGCAAGAAGTACAGCGGATTTGCATTCGGAATGGGAGTGGAGCGTATCGCCATGCTTAAATGGCAGGTCAAGGACCTCCGCAACTATTTTGAGAATGACCTCCGTTTCCTGAAGGAGTTCGAGACTGCTTATTGATACGGTTTTTTACCGATAACAGATAGTGCCGGACCGGTTGAGATTTCACCAGTCTGGCACTTTTGATTAAAAAATGCACAAAAACTTAAAAAAAATTTGCAGAGAAAGAAATAATGCCTATCTTTGCAATCCCATTTGAAACGAATGGGAAATCATATGGCAATTTTGCGGAAATAGCTCAGTTGGTAGAGCACAACCTTGCCAAGGTTGGGGTCGCGAGTTCGAGTCTCGTTTTCCGCTCAAAATGACTTTCAGGTTTCCTGGAAGTCATTTTGGTTTTATATGGTGGTTTGTGGTGGTTTTGTCGTGGTATGGCCATTGATTCACCGGTGAAGCCGGTCTTCTTGTTGAGTTGGTAATGATGCCAAAAGTAGTTGGTAAAAGTATATATAAATAATTAAAATATAATTTTTTATGAGTAGTTTGATTAAATGCGTTTCATCAAACTACTTTTTTATGGGCTCACCAGTAAAAGTATGTGTCTACGCATATATGTTTGTAAGTCTGAAGAGGAAGTATTTGACATCAGCTACTCCTCTAAGTTGTGCTCTGAATGACTTTATCTTGGTTCACCTGCAAAACCCTGTGTTTGTGATTGAATAATCTTTCTTGAGTTATCTTTGCAATCTAAATCAGAGTCCCCTTTTTTATAAACCATGAAGAGTTGATGCTGTCATTGGCAAAGTTGATGGTTCACCGGCAAAAGCATGTGTCTATGCATGTATTTTTGTAATTCCGCCCCAGAGCCGCATTGGCATTCTGTTACAATCTACTTTCCCAAACGGCCCGGGACAGTGTTCTGCGCATGTGTACCATTTGTCCTGGATTGCATAGTGCTCCAGGCCCGGTTCCGCCAGCAAAATTTCACAGCCCGATTCAGCAGCTCAGATTCATCGGCTCGGATTCAGCAGCCCGGACTCCGGCAGCCCGATTCCAGCGGAATCACCCCTCTCTCTTTCACTCTCCATCTCCTCTTTCCCTCTCCATCTCTCTCACCCCTCACTTCTTCTCTCCGGGTCTTGACTTCTTTGACAGGGGCATCCACAGCCACGAGATATCGGTGTCCCCCGACTCCGGTATGGCGATGGGGATGATGGAGAAGCTGAAGTCCGGCTTCAAGGCGGCCGGCAGGTGACTGAAAGACGCGCTGCACCGCTTGAGCTATGGCGCGCTTCTCCGCATGCTGACTATGGCACGCTGCTTCACCTACGGACCATGACGCGCTTCTCCACTCAGACCATGCCACGCTGTACAATGCCAGGGCCGTGGTAACACTTGTTGACCCAGTGATATCTCAAGTTCACCCGGAACAGCAGGATCGAGCGGAAGCATGTCGAACCGAAAGAATTCTGTCCACGACAGCGGCTGTTTCCGTGGACGAGGGACGTGATCCGAGTGTTTCGGCCACGAACAAGCTCCATTGCGTGGACATGTGATATAATTCGAGTGTTTCGTCCACGTAGGGGCTTCATTTTGTGGACAGGGGACTGCTATGACAATGACAGCAGCGTCATCGGGTGCTTCTTCTGCAACCTGAAGACCGGGACAGGCGACCTTTGGCAGTTCGGGACCGTGCAGGAGCTTGCGGACAAGACCAGGCATTATATAACGTGCTACAACGGGAAGCGAAGCAGATACAGCGTGGCCCTGCTGCCCCCGGTGTTGACTCGCAAAAATCCCATACATAGCCACATGCTCTTGTGGGTGAGGCGTGTTTTGCTTTACCCATTTCTTGTGACGGTTCTTCTATAAAATACTGAATATATGGTATTGAGCCAGATGGCACCCATATCTATCTTTGCAGCCGGAAAAAAAGGCAGCGCGCTGTGGAGCACCACGTAAGTCCAGTTGTCTTGCTGGGGTTTTCTCTAACAAACGATAGGATAGAATGGTGAACAGGAAATTTTTTTTGACAATAGCTCTGACTATATTATATGTGGTGACAGGATTTGCGCAGGCGGATGTCTCTTTATCAGGAAAAATCATATCTAAGGATCTGGAAAACGTGCCGTTTGCATCGGTCTGGCTGAAAGGTACTGACTATGGAACTTCGACTGATGAGCATGGTATGTACCGTTTCTATGCTCCTGCCGGAGAATATGTCCTGGTTGTTTCTGCAATCGGATATGACACCGTGGAGAAGCCGGTGCGCCTGTCGGAGGGGAGGATGAAGATGAATATCACTGTCTCTGAATCGCAGATTAAGCTTGATGAGGTGACGGTCACTGCTGTTACTGGTTCCGGGGCGGTAAGGCGTTCTGCCTTTAATGCTGCTTCTGTCGATACGCGCAAGATGTCAAGCACCAACAAGAATCTCGGTGATGCCCTGGCTAAAGTCCCTGGTCTGAAGCTCCGTGAATCGGGAGGTGTCGGTTCCGACATGGCTCTTATGCTTGACGGGTTCAGCGGCAAGCATGTCAAGATTTTTATAGATGGAGTGCCGCAGGAGGGCGTGGGGCAGTCATTCGGGCTGAACAATATCCCTGTGAACTTTGCAGAGCGCATTGAGGTCTATAAGGGTGTTGTCCCTGTGGGGTTCGGAACAGATGCGATAGGAGGGGTTGTCAATATTGTCACGAACAAGAAGCATAAGGGGTGGTTTCTTGATGCGTCATATTCGTATGGATCATTCAATACGCACAGGTCGTATGTCAATTTCGGGCAGACCCTGGAGAACGGCTTTACATATGAGATTAATGCTTTCCAGAATTATTCGGACAACAACTATTATGTGGATTCCCCGGTAGAGGATTTTGAGACGGGGCGTATTGACCGTGACAGCAAGGTGCATGTACAGCGTTTCAATGACACGTATCACAATGAGGCTGTTGTCGGGAAAATCGGACTGACGGGCAAGAAATGGGCTGACCGCCTGATGCTCGGGTTTACAGGCTCTAACATGTATAAGGAAATCCAGACCGGTGTCCGCCAGGAAATAGTATATGGACAGAAGCATCGCCGCGGCTATTCTCTTATGCCGTCCCTGGAATATTCCAAGAAGAATCTTTTTGCACAAGGGCTGGATGTCAGCATGAATGTAAACTACAACAGGGATGTGACTACCAATGTCGATACGTCTTCCATTAAATATAACTGGCTTGCGGAAAGTGCACCGCTTAACTCTCCCGGAGAGCAGTCCTATATGCATTCGCGTGCTGTAAACCACAACTGGAACGGTACACTGAATGTGAACTGGCGTCTCGGAAAGGCCCATACAGTCACACTTAACCACGTGCTGACGGATTTCAGGCGTTCGAATACGTCCCTCCTGACTAAAGAGGCTGTGACTGACCCTATAGACAAGCATACCCAGAAGAATATCACAGGTCTGTCATATCGTCTGATGCCTGGCAGGAAATGGAATGTATCCGTGTTCGGGAAATTCTATAACCAGTATGTGTCCGGGCCTGTGGCTACCACTGATACGCAGGAAGACTATGAGAGGAGTTCACGCAATATCTCGTTCTGGGGCTATGGCGCGGCGGGAACCTATTTCATACTTTCGGGACTTCAGGTGAAGCTTTCATATGAGAAGGCCTGCCGTCTGCCGACAATCGAGGAGATGTTCGGAGACGAGGACCTGGAGATGGGTGACATGGGGATAAAGCCTGAGCGAAGCGACAACCTGAATTTCAACCTTGGATATTCAGAGACTTTCAAGGGGCATTCCGTACATGCGGAAGGAGGGTTTGTATACAGGAACACCAATGACTATATCCAGCGTAACATCGCATCCATGAGCGGAGGCAAATATGCCGCTACATATGTCAATTACGGTAATGTGATGACTCTTGGGTACAATCTCTCACTGCGCTATGGATTTGAGAAATGGGTTAGTGTAGGGGGGAGCTTTACAAGCATGAATGTCCTTGACAACATGAAGACTACAATGGGCAGCACTGCAAAGAACATAAACTACAGGCAGAGGATTTCAAACCTGCCTTATCTATTCGCTGATTCCGATGTGAATTTCTATTGGCATGACTGCATCTGGAAGGGCAATGTGCTGACAGTGACCTATGACAACCAGTATCTGCATAGCTTTACCTATTATTCTTCAAATATCGGTTCCAACAAAGGAGACTATGTCGTTCCTGACCAGCTTTCGCATAACCTGTCGGTTTCGTACAGCATAAAGAACGGGCGATATACATTTTCTGTGGAGTGCCGTAATTTCACAGACGAGAAACTGTATGACAACTTCAGCCTCCAGAAGGCTGGAAGGGCTTTCTACGGGAAGGTGATGATACATCTCGGCAGCCTGAAATAATATCTAAATTAAATATTGTATCTATGAACAAGAATTTTTTGAAGGGATTATCCCTTGCGGGCATGCTGGCTGCTTCCGTGACGGCATGTACTGACAATTACATGCCGGAAGGGGGAAACGGCGGCGAATTCGTGCTTGCTACTTCTGTGCTTGACGGTGACAAGACTGCCAATGTGCTGCTTTCTTCGACAAGCCTTGATGAGGGAAGTGTGTCTGCTGTGAACAACGGTCTTGTCAACGATGGCGCTACAGAATGGGTTTTCTACAAGGACATGTATCTGTACGCTCTGACATATAACCAGGGCAATGCCGGAACTACCCGTTCATATGTAATGGGAGCGGATTCCCAGCTCAAGGCCCGTTCGGCAGAGTATAAGGTAAACCGCTTTACCTCTTTCGGTAAATATGGCAAATATATCATGTCTGCCTCTACAGGTGACGGCCTTCCTGAATATGCTGACGAAAACGGCAACCTTCCGAAGATGTTCCTGCTTACATGGCTCGATGTGGCTGCGGAGACTGCAGCGACAAGTGATTCCAAGGAGAAGAATCTATATATGTCTGAGAATTTCCTCGGGAATGGAGAGTATGTGATGCTCTCGGGATTCCTGGAGTCTTCCGGAAAGCTGTATAGCGGTGTTGTAGGAATGGGCCTGAGTGCATATGGGACAGCTGTAGAGGATGGAAAGTATATCCGTGAAGGATATGAAGACCTTGTAAAGACAGAGAGCGGCGGTTCCGGTGGCGGGTCATATACCAAGGGAGAGCTTTCCGGTACGCAGTATCCGGACGAGTGCTGGGTCGCGATATTTGACAATGAGCGTCTTGAGGGCAAGAAAATCATAAAGACAGATAAGATTAGCTATCCTTGTGGACGCTATCGCTCACAGTATTACCAGACTATCTGGGCTGCAGATAACGGGGATATCTATGTGTTCTCTGCTTCATTTGCCAAGACGTTGACTGACACCCGTCAGCAGACAGGACTGGATGCCGGTGTGGTGCGTATCAAGGCTGGTGCTTCCGAGTTTGATCCGGACTACTATTACAGTATTGAGAAACAGAGTGATGGAGCGTCTTTCCTCCGTTGCTGGCATGCCGGAGGAAATTATTTCCTCATGAGGATGTATGACCGTCCGTTCTCGCAGACGGGATATGTGGCAAACCGTCTTGCTATCTTTAATGGAGATACAGGCAAGCTGACTTATATCACAGGCCTTCCTGACAGCAGCACTATTTCTGATTTCGGCAAGACTCCTTATGTCTCAGGCGGATATGTCTATATGCCGGTGATGACAGAGACTGGTTATCCTGTCGTCTATAAGATCGATCCTGCAAATGCAACTGCTACTGCAGGGCTGGTGTCTGAGACTGCAACAGTTACGGCAGTCGGTAAGCTTAACGTCTTGAACTAACGGGAATAAATGAAGTTTAGAATATGAGTGCAAAGAAATTTTTCCGGACACTGCATCTCTGGCTTTCAGTGCCGTTCGGCATCTTCATTACGCTGATATGCTTTTCGGGCGCAATGATGGTGTATGAAAAGGAAATCAATGAATTGTGCAGGCATGACCTGTATTTCGTAAAAGATGTGAAGTCTGCACCTCTGCCGATGGACAGCCTGATGGCGGTTGTGTCTTCTGCTTTGCCGGATAGCGTGTCTGTCTCTGGTGTGACCATATCTCCGGATCCGGAACGCGCATGGCAGGTCTCTCTCTCAAAGCCGCGCAGGGCTTCGGTCTATGTTGACCAGTACACAGGTGAAATCAAGGGCCGCAGCGAGCGTCTTCCTTTCTTCAACACAATGTTCCACATGCACAGGTGGATGCTTGGGTCCTCAAAGGGGGCAGGGAAGCAGATTGTGGGTATAAGCACGCTGGTTCTTGTGGTTATATTGCTCACTGGTCTTCTGATGTGGTTGACAAACAGGAACAAGCCATTGTCAAAAAGCCTTACGATTTCATTCTGCAAAGGATGGCCTCGTTTCTGGCATGACCTGCATGTGGCAGGAGGAATATATGTTACGGTTTTTCTCCTTGCCCTTGCCCTGACTGGCCTTACATGGTCTTTCTCGTGGTACCGTAACGGATTCTATAAGGTGCTTGGCGTGGAGACCTCAGCCGGAGGAAGCAATGGCGTGCAGGTGCAGCAGGTTGAGTCTCAGCCGAGGAGACCTGACAATGGTGGCCATGAGCAGGCTGGTGAAGGACGTCCGGGACGTGGCGAAGGCCGTGGAAACCATGGCGGACACTCCAGGAAAATGTCTCCGTTCGCCCATTGGCAGGATGTGTATGAGACTCTCGTGGCCCAGCATCCAGGCTATAGGCAGATTACTGTTTCAAATGATTCTGCCACTGTTGTCCCTAAGGGACGCAGAAGTCTCAGGGCTGGAGATAAGTACGATTTCAATCCACGCAGTGGCGAGATAACCGGGGTGAAGCTGTATGATGCCCAGGATAAGGCTGCAAAGGTCCGCAGTGCCGTCTATATGGTACATGTCGGAAGCTGGGGCGGAATGCTGACGAGGATATTGACATTCATTGCTGCTCTTCTCGGTGCTACCCTTCCTCTGACTGGCTATTACCTGTGGATCAGGAGACTGGTGAAAAGAAAATCCAATCCCCATCATGAGAAATAGCTTATAGCATAAAAACAGCAGGCCGTCAAAGCCTGCTGTTTTTTAAAATGTCATTGGGCTATTGCTTTTTCTTGCAGCATTTCCTCTTGTCCCATGCCGGATGTGCCGGGTCTTCCGCTGTCATGGCTTCGTCCAGGTCCAGGCCCAATGCCTTGGCTACACCTGCACCATATGCCGGATCTGCGTAATAGCAGTTTCGGATATGTCTCTGCTTGACAAACACGGGGGAATCGTCCATGGCGCGGGCTGTGTTCTCGCATGTCGCCTTCTGGTCCTCTGCACTCATGAGCCTCCATAGCTTGCCGGGCTGTGTGTAATAGTCGTCGTCCAGTTCCCTCTCGTCATAGCTCCATACAGCACCGCTGGTCTCAAGCGGAGGCTCCTTGACGGCAGGGTTCTCTTTCCATTCCCCGAAACTGTTAGGCTCGTAAGGGACGGCCCTGCCATAATTGTCGTCAGTCCGCATCTGCCCGTCGCGATGGTATGAGTGGAACGGGCATTTCGGCATGTTGACAGGAATCAGGTTGTTGTTGACCCCAAGGCGGTATCGCTGTGCATCACCGTATGAGAACAGGCGGCCCTGCAGCATCTTGTCTGGAGAGAAGCCTATGCCTTCGACTATGTTGACCGGATTGAATGCGGCCTGCTCTATTTCTGCAAAGAAATTCTCCGGGTTCCTGTTCAGTTCAAGTATCCCTACGTCATGGAGCGGAAAATCCCCGTGATACCACACCTTGGTCAGGTCAAACGGGTTGATCTTGTAGGTCTTTGCCTCTTCTTCTGTCATGAGCTGCACCTGCATCAGCCAGCGTGGGTAGTCGCCCCGCTCGATTGCTTCAAAAAGGTCACGCTGGTTTGACTCCCTGTCCTTGGCGACGACCGCCTCGGCCTCTGCATCTGTCAGGTTCTTGATTCCCTGCAAGGTCCTGAAATGGAATTTAACCCATGTACGCTTGTTGTCTTTGTTGTAGAAGCTGTACGTGTGGCTTCCGAATCCGTGCATGTGGCGGAAAGAAGCCGGGATGCCGCGCGGAGACATTGTTATTGTCACCTGGTGGAGAGCCTCCGGGAGCAGGGTCCAGAAATCCCAGTTGTTCTTTGCGCTACGCATCCCTGTTCTTGGGTCGCGCTTGATTGCGTGGTTCAGGTCAGGGAACTTCAGCGGGTCACGGAGGAAAAACACCGGGGTGTTGTTGCCAACAAGGTCCCAGTTGCCTTCGTCTGTGTAGAATTTCATTGCAAAGCCCCTTATGTCACGTTCCGCATCTGCGGCACCGCGCTCGCCTGCAACTGTGGAGAAGCGGACAAGGCAGTCCGTCTTCTTCCCGACCTTGGCAAATATTGATGCGCGTGTGTATTCAGTGATGTCGTGCGTTACAGTGAATGTCCCGAATGCACCTGAGCCTTTGGCGTGCATTCGCCTTTCCGGGATTACCTCCCTGTCGAAATGCGCAAGCTTTTCGAGGTACCATGGGTTCTGCATGGTTGCAGGTCCCCTTACGCCTGCTGTCTGTATATTCTGGTTGTCGTCAATCGGCTTTCCATTCTCTGCTGTGAGTCTTTTATCGTCCATATTCTTGATGTTTTAATGTTAACGGTGGACCCACAAAGCGATTTCTGTGCCATATTGCCTCAGCTGTCTATGTTCCCGGTGTCTTCTATATCCCAGTCATCTGTCCTGAATGGGGCCAACGGCTGCCCCATTGTCGTCTTTACATTGGCATCTTCCGGGAAATTCCGGAATGCGTAGCGTACGGCAACCGGATTCTTCACATTTTCAGACCACACTTCAATCTTGTTCTCCCACCATCTGTAGCTTGCCTTTGCCGGATACCATACCTTGTCCTCTCCGGCAATTTCGAAACCTCCGGGTGGAGGGCAGCCTTCTTCCCTGTATGCCATGAAACTGTCCGGCTCATTCCAGGAGTGCCTTGCTGACAGATTGTTAAAGCTCAGGAGAAGCATGTTCCCCCTGCGCTCGTCATTTACAGGCTCCATTGCCTTGTAGGTAGGTGCCGGACGTGGCACCCCATCTATTCCATAGTCATTTGCAAGTGCAAGATATGCAAGGCGGGCAGCAACTTCATATTTCTTGGACGGGTGTATGCAGGTGCGGCTGCCAAGGTCTGTAGTTGCAGCGATTCCTGAATGCCTGAGCTCGGCGAGAGCCTGATATTGCGCCTCTATTACCAATGGAAGTGAACGGAAGTCCGCTCCATCGTATGTGTATGGGGCAAGCTGGGTGAAGTAGAACGGCATGTCTTCGTCTTGCCAGCATTCTCTCCATAGCTTGACGAGCGAGACCATCAGGTTCTTGTAGTCGAACCAATTGTGTCTGTTTGAGCAGCCCTGGTACCAGATTATGCCTTTTGCCTTGAAGTCTTTTATCGGATGTATAAGTCCGTTGTAGAGCCATTGTGGAGCACTGGTCACGTATGTGCCGCTTTTAGCAAGTGCATGGTTGATTCCGGGTGTTGAATCTATGGATTCTTCTGTCATCCAGCATTCGATGCGGCTCCCTCCCCAGTTGGCGGATATAAGTCCGACAGGGATGCCGTCCATGGCCTTGGTCAGGACTTTTCCGAAAAGGTATCCGACAGCGGAAAAAGTGCTGACATTACGTGGACAGGACAGCTGCCACTCTCCTCCGCAGTCTTCCTGTGGCTCTGCGCTGTGCACTCTCGGTACATTGAAAAGCCTTATGCCAGGGGTTTCTGAGATTGAATACAGGATGTGTTCTGATGAATTTTCAACAGGCTGGTACATGAATCCGCAAAGCGGCATTTCCATATTTGACTGGCCGGCGCAGATCCATACTTCACCAAGAAGGATGTTTTCCAGCAGCAGTTCGGCACCGTCACTTATGGATATGGTGTATGGTCCTCCTGCTTCCCCTGTAGAGACAGTGATGCACCATCTGCCTGCCTCGTCTGCCTTTGTCCTGTATCTTCTTCCGTTCCATGATGTCTTTGCTGTAACAGTCTTGCCTGCAGACGCTGTCCCCCATAGATTGACATCGGCATTGCGCTGGAGCACCATGTTGCTTCCAAGTATTGACGGGAGCCTTATTTCTGCATATGCCGCTGTGCATGTGAATATGCAGGCCAGAAGTATTATGGCTGATAATCTTTTCATTCTATTCAATTACAATGTTTCTACAATTGTCATATACGAAATTACGCGTCTCCTTGCCCTGGTATGGATATGCATTTGTCATTTCGATTGTGTTGTTGCGGAATGTCACATTGTCCACACTGAAGAGGTTCAGTATTCTCGGGTCGAATACGCGGAAGATGTTGTCTTCAATAAGAATGTTGCGGTGATAGCATTCACTGCCGCTGAGGTCAGGGATACGGCTGCCTACCGAGATGCAGGCTGCTCCCCATGCGGAATACCCGTAGTTCCCGTTTTCGAATATGTTCCTGCGTATCTTTACGTCCCTTACGCCTGATTGCTCGAACCAGAAGTTGCAGTCTCCCTCAAGCAGTATCGCCGCCCCCGGGATATGGAAGTAGCAGTCTTCGATAATCATTTCTGCCCTGGAGCCGAGCAGCAGGCCCCGCGCCCTGTTTCCTGACATATGGCATCCCTTGATCAGCACTTCCGGATATTCTTCATCTGCCGCAATGGCCATCTCTTTCCTGATTCCCTCCGGGAGAGGCTGCTCAAAGGTAACGACAGATGCAGTCCTGTTGAGGCGTTCTACATTTTTTACTGTGGCATGGCAATATGTTACAACCGTGTTGTTGTCAACAATCTCTACTGTCATTCCGGGTTTCAGGAAGTCAATGCCGTATTGTCCTGAATTTCTCCATTCAAGCAGGAGCTTGTTCGGGGCGATTATCTCATCTACAATCATGTATAGGCCATGGATGTTTGTAGCGTCGTCTTTCTGGTTGCAGAATTTACAGTCAATCATGCGGATATATCCTGCACAGTTTACGAAATGTGTCGCATCTGCAGTGATGCTTATCATTCTTCCGCTTCCCGGAGACGGCACTATGTAGACATTGTTAAGCTCTATGTCACGGCTTCGCTGTGCTATGACACCCATTCCGCCACAATGCCATATGTTTACCTTGTCCAAGGTTATGCCGGAGCAGTCCGACACAAAGAATCCCGGATTATAGCGGGCGGCAGCGCCGAAGACCATTGTATTCCCGACATTGCCTTTCAGGTTTTTCTTGAAGATCCTGATCAGGTTCCCGTCTATCATTTCTGCCGGGACCGTGCTCTTTGACAGCCAATAGTCCTGGGCGAGGTATGCCGGCTCTTTCTTTTGTGAATCGAATTCAAGAAGGTTCGAGAAATTATATGTAATATGGTTTTCATCAGTGAAATACAGGCATCCGTTTATGATGTTGCATCTGTATTCTTCCGGAAAACGGACATCAAGGTAATCCTGTCCGGCCGCTTCTATCATCCCTTCTGAATGGAATGTCCTGGTGAAATCGATTGACAGGTTCTCGATTCTGACGTTCTTGCATCTTTCAAGGCTGAAAGGGGATATGAAGCCGGTAAAGAGCAGTTTCGTGTCCTGGCCTTTTATAGTGAAATCCTCCATGTCTTCAAGGTCGAATGCAATCCTTTTGAGGTTCTCGTCATTGTTGCTGATGAACTGGTATTTCTCAAATGCCTTGTCCGGCATGATCCTTAAGGTTCCTTCTGGCAGCACAAGTTCAGAGGCCTTGACCTTGCGGCATTCCTCAATTGCCATACGTATAGCTCCCATGGCATCCTGTTGTCCGGAATCTGTCATGAAATCCGACAAATATACGGTCTTCTGGCCGGAGCATGACATGAATAATGCTGTACAGATGGTTACAGCCAGTCTGATTGTAATGGATGGTTTCATTTCTGATGTCTGTTATTTGTTTTCCTTTATTATGAGTGCAGCTCCTCCTCCGGAGGACATTGGCAGTTCAATATGTGAATCCTTTCTGACGGTATATTCCTTGAAACTGTATTTTTCAGGTTCTTCAGAGGAACTGTCTGACATGTGCATTACATTGAATGTCTTTCCTTCCTGAAGGAAGTCGGTTGAAATGGATATTGTCTTTTCTTCCCAGTTGTTCAGTGCACCGACATACCATATCCCGTCTTTCTCCCTTGCTGTTACAATATATTCCCCGATTTCACCTGCAATTGTCATTGTGCGCGAGAAGACAGTTGGTATGGAGGTTATGAAATCTGTGCATACGGGATCTGCCCGGTATAGCGACGGGCTGTCGCAGAGCATTACAAGAGGGGAGTCGAATACAATGTATGCCGCAGCCTGGTGCGTTCTTGTGCCCTGGCTCATCGGATTGTGGTAGTCAATCTTGAACCCATCCCTTGTGGCATTCCTGAATGCTCCCTGGGTATAGTCTACTGGGCCCTGGACCTGACGGAGGAATGGAAAGGTGACATCATATGCCGGCATATCCGGATTTGACCATTTGACTTCTTCAAGGCCGAATACCCCTTCGAAGTTTATCAGATGCGGGAATGTCCTGTTGAGACCGGCAGGCTTGTTGACTCCGTGCAGGTCAACAAGCATACTGTACCTTCGGGTCATTTCCGCTATCCGGTATATCATATCTATGCTTGTCTGGTCGTCCCTGTCGAAAAAGTCTATCTTGAATCCCTTGATTCCAAGTGCTGAATAGAATCTGCATGATTCCTCAAGCTTCTTGTCCAGGACATTTGATACAGCCCATATTATGATCCCGACATTTTTCCCGGATGCGTATGAGACCAGTTCCGGCAGATTCACTTCAGGCTTTATTTCCATTATGTCTTCTTTGCCTGACCAGCCCTCGTCGATGATTATGTAAGGGATTCCGTATTGTGAGGCAAAGTCGATATATTCCTTGTATGTCTCGGTATTTACACCTGGCTTGAAGTCTACATCTGTAAGGCCATAGCTGTTCCACCATTCCCATGCTGCCTGTCCTGGCTTTATCCACGAAATGTCATCATGGCGGCGTGCCTCGGCGAGCAGATATACCAGATTGTTTGTCGGAAGGAAGCGGTCTTCTTCTGCAATTGCTATTATTCTCCATGGGAATGTGCGTGTACCTTCCGTCTTTGCTATAATGTCTTTCCTTGTGGCTATTTTCATCTGATGCCTTGTCTTGGTGTAGTAGGTGCTGTCCGGCAGACAGGAAAAGGCGGACTTGTATCCTCCTGCAGTGCCGCGGAGGAACATCCCTGGATATGAACGCTGGTCTGATTCGCATATCAGCATCCTGATGCCGTCATCTGTCAGTACGGCAAGAGGGATGAGGCTTAATTCTGACTCTTTCCCGAAACTGCTGACCCTCTCATGCGTATATTCGCTCTGGAATGAATTTGCAAACGGGTCATTGCCGCGTGAATACGGAACCCAGGCCATCGGGTCGTCAGGAAAAATGAAATGTGCAGTCTCGTCCCTGATCGAGATGCTGTCTTTGAAATTTGTTCCGAAACGCCATGCAAGCCCGTTGTTGTATACCCGCAGTGCAAGTGACCAGTCGCCGAAATCAATGTTGGCATAGTTCCATTCGGCAGATATGCTTTCCTGCCTGTAGAACGGGGAGTCAATTGTCCCGGAGTCATTCCCTGTCTCTATCCTGTATTTCCCCGGATTTACGCCCAGGGTCCTTCCGTCCTCCATTGTCATCGTGATGCCTGATGGCAGGACTAAGGTCTTGTCATCAAATGTCACTGAATATCTGAGAGTGTCGTCTGTCTCCAGCCTAACACAGATTCTGTGGTCCGGAGATGTCAATGCTATTGTATCTGGGCTGTTTGAGCATGAGATGAGCAGCAGCCCGGACAGGAGTGTATTTATTTTTTTGATGGAAAGCATGATTGTGTGTATTATCCGTTAAAATCCACATGGATTTCAGTGTTGTTTCTTGTCGTGTATGTCTTTGTTGAATTTCCGCTCATGACAGTGACTTCAAGAGTGTCTTTCCCTGTCCTTGAGACAATAATGTCAAAATCCTGTCCGAATGCCTTTATGCCCTTGAGTGCCATCCTGTCCCAGGATTCCGGCATTGACGGTGATATGTCAAGGCTCCTGAATCCGGTAGGGCGGATGCCGAACATGCCTTCGGTGATGATCCTGCAATACAGGCTGCTTTCTGCGGCAAGATGTCTCTGTGAACCTTCCGGCCATGCCTCTATCGCGTATGGGACGTGGTCGCCCAGGAGACGCCTGGCAGAATATGAATGCAGTTTTTCCGTTGCTGTCCCGGGCATGCCTGCTGCATATAGTCCCCTCAGCGCATATAGGGTCGAACGGTCCCAGTAGGTGCTGCTGCCCTGTTCTGTCAGAAGACCGTCCTCTTTCCATAGCAGAGGACTGCACAATGCATCTGCCGTTCCTTCTGCCCTGTCGTATATCCCGACAGTCAGGGGAATACATATCCATGAACGCAGAAGTGTGTTGCCTTGATAGTATCTGTATGTCTGGAACCCCTCAATCTCGGCATTGAAGTATTTTCCTATGTTCTTTTTAAGTTCGGCGGCCTGTTTCCTGTAGGCTTTTATGACGGATGAGGGCTTACCGAGTTCCTCTCCAAGCCAGGCGGCACTCAGGAGGGCGTCATAGTAGAGGGAGGATGTGCATAGATTTGCCGTTCCTGCGCTGAACCTTCCTTCGAGTTCGTCTGTGTCCGAGCTGACGACGCCTGCGGAATTAAGCTTGCGCCGGCAATATTCAAGACACCATCCGATAAGTGGCCATAGCTCATGTGCCGTTGTCCTGTCTGCGTATTCCAGCGCAAACCGTCCTGCTCCATATGCAATCATGGCTGCATCCCCGCGGTCTCCTGCTCCGTTCCATATGTCTGTCCCCTCTGCGATGATTGAACTTGGCATAGGCTTGTATCCGTCATTCATGAAGCGCGCAAAATGCCTGAAGGAATTTATTGCCGACATGTTGCCTGTCGCATATCCGAGGAACGGGAAGAATGGATTTGCGTATTCGGCCTGGTCATTTGCCCAGATGGCTGCATAGTAAGACTCACCTCCAGGTGCATGCATATATCCTCCGGATGTCTTGCAGATGCTTTCGCTTGTACGGATCTTGGCATATCTGAACATTGTGTTTATGACACTGTCTGGAGTTTCCAGGACCAGAGAACCGTCGATGCTGGTGCTGATGAATTCCTGCCTTGCGGTCAGCTCCTTGTCAATGTCAGCGGAAAAGGATGGGTCGCAGGCTCTTCTACCTGAGTAGACTACATCGAAAGTGACGCTTTCTCCTCCCTTGACCGCAAATGTTCCGGCACCATTGATGGATATTTCAACGATATATGCTCCATCTTTGCCTTTATCCTCTATTGTCCTGAATATCTGGGAGTATTCCGGAATATATGCTGTCACTTCCTCCTTGCGTATATTTGTCATGATATACCGTTCACAGATGAATGGCTTGTCTACAGACGGGAATATTTTTCTTTCTATCCTTATGGACGGTACCGGTGATATTCCTTTGCCTGAACCGATGTTCTGTCTCCCGAGACACCATGCCTCTTCAGTGCAGAACATTCCGTCTATGGTTATCTTTTCTGTCCGTCCATTCTGCAGGGCGAGTCCATTGATGCTTATTATAGACGGTATATCGGTTGCGATGCGCATCATCAGGCTTGCATGTGTGTTGTTGGGGATGGTTCTCAGCATCGGGAAGACAAGCGACCGCTCGGTTCGCAGCCTCGAATCCCGGTCCAGGTCCCATCTCAGGACACAGGCCACCTGTTCTCCAGACATTTCAATATGGTCGTGATGAGGCAGGAATGCCTCCGTTACATTCCATGCGATTTTGCCTTGCCTGTCAATCTGCCATCGGGCAGGCGAGTCTCCACGCTTCCCGCCGGAAAGACAGTCTCCGTGCTCCTGTCCTGATATGCCGGGAGTGAATGTGCAGAACAGCAGAATGGCTGCAGTTACTATTGTCAGCTTATTCATCATGGCCTCTATTTAAGTGATTCCTCTATCAGCTTCAGTTCTTCCGGGGTGTAGCATGTCTGTGTCACATCCTCTCCTGCTGCGGCTGATACATGGCTGAGGAAGAAAAGGAATTTATTGTAGCTTCCATGCAGGTGCTGCATCTCGTGCGGTTCAAGCGCGTATAGTGAGCGGAAAGCTTTCCTGTAGACATCCCAGCCGTATTTTTCCTTGATTCTGAGGAATGTATAGTGAAGGGCGTCGCCGTTGTTCTTTGCCAGTCCCTGGCCGATGGTCTCATCATAGAAGATCCGGTAGTATTCTATGATTTCTTTTCCATGGTAAAGCCTGTTTCTCTGGCTTACGGCCGCGTTGCATACCTCCAATGCATAGGACATCCTGAAGTTTGCGAATATTTCGTCGTTCCAGTTCCACTGCCCGTTTCCCGTTACTGTGCCCGGAGAGAAAGTATGGCCGATTTCATGAAGGATACCGAAGTTCCAGTCACCGTCTTCGGCTGTCTTCTGGAGCAGTTTTTCTATGCCTGTACGGTTGTTCCATAGAATAGGGTTACCGGCAAGGGCCCAGTACCCTGCTTCTATCCCAGGTGTCGTCATTATCATGATTTTATCCCCGTTGTACGGGCAATTGCCGACAAGGTCCATGTAGCATTCATATACCTTGTCAAGATCCGACAGCCATTTGTCCATGGTGCTGTCCGGGATGCAGGCCTTGTCCCTGTCTATTGCCAGGCTTATGTGCTGTCCGGAGCGGAAATACATCTGCTGCCCGTTTACTTCATTTACACTTATGTCATCGAACCAGGCTTCCCCGAGTGCGGTGCCCCCATTGTATGTCCCTCCGAAATTTCCAAGATTGCAGCAGATTTCGGCTGTCCCTGAGGATGAAGGGACAAAATCTATGTAGACTTCTTTCCATTCCGTGTCCCCATATGTGAATTCAGAGGCATTCCATATCTGTCTGCTGTTGTCAGTCTTCACTGTGAGCATTGCCCCGCGTCCCTCCTGTACCCCGCGTGTCCGCAGTTTTGCTGCCATACGGTACAGTCTGCCTTGTTCAAGGCCTTCAAGCGTGCGGCTTACATACATGTACCCCCGCTCTCCGGACTTCATGTATATGCATCCCGTTGAATCTGTTCCATCGTTTTCCCTGTATTCTGCGATTGCACCCGGAGCAGGGTCGCCTCCGGTCATCCATTCGCCTCCTGTCAGCGGGTCCTTGTCGAATGATGTGGTATATATTGCCCCATTGGAGCATGATGCCAGCATTGATGCAATGGCCAGGATAACACCGGCCGGCTTATAGATCTTTTTCATCCAGATTGTTATTGTAATTGTTTGCGAATTGATTCAAGCTCTTGTGCTGTAAAGAAATCCATGACATCTATGTTCCGTCCGTGGACTTCCGTAGCATAACGGGACAATGTCTTCAGGAAGAACAGGAACTTGTCATGGCTGCCTCCGCCGTTGCCGCCGTTCTGCTGAAGATATCTGAATGTCCTGCGGAACGGCTCCCAGCCTATTATGCTGTCATTGGCAAGACGTGCCAGCATATAGTGTATACCGTTGTCATTGACTGTTGTGCCTATTGTCCTGTCGTAGTCTATCTTATACATGTCAAGGATCTCGTTGCCGGTATATATGCGCTTGCCGTCGGTGCCGTCCATGTAGACACGTCCGTTGTTCATTGCAAGCCCGTAGTGCATCCTGAAATTTGCGAACATCTCGTCATTCCAGTTCCATGAGGAGTTTCCGAGATTGAACACGTGCCCCATTTCATGCAATATGCCGAAGCACCAGTCATCGTGGTCATTTATTTGGGCAAATGAGTCTTCCACTGCTGTGTAGTTTATGCTCCAGAGGATAGGGTAGCCTGCAAGTGCCCAATATCCCGAATACATGCCGTGGGTTGTCAGGATACCGAGTTTCTTTCCGTTGTGAGGCACAGCTCCCATCAGCTCAGCATATGACAAGTACATCATGTCCAGCCTTTCCAGCCACAGGCTCAGGACATTGCCCGGAACAATTACTTTTGATGGCTCGATATAGAGCTTGACGTGTTCCCCCTCCATGCTGAAAAGCTCATCCGATACCTTCTTGACGCTGATGTTGTCGAAATATGCAGTGCCGGTAGAGCGGCCGCCGTTGGCCATGCCGCCCTGCCAGAAACCCAGTGCGACAGAGATTGTGGCCTCCCCGTTGTCATCGGACAGGAAATCAGAGTAGACTGTGGTCCATTGCTTGAGATCAGTTCCATAGAGGTATCTGGATGAGTTCCAGTATTGATTTGTGTTAGGGCTGAAAACAACAGGTCCTGTACCTTCCCCCGATGGAATGTCCGAATATCTTATCCGTGCCGTTATACGGTACATCTGGTCAGGGTCAAGTCCTGTAAGTCTCTGTTCGGCTGCAATGCAGCATTTCCCGTTTTCTGGAAGCTGCTGGATCTTCAGGCATTTGCTGTCTTGCACCCCTTGCCCCTCAACGATTTCCAGCAGAGCATTGCCTCCATTGTAATAGTCCTTTATTGTCCAGCCGGAGAGGCCGTCCTCGAAAGTCCCGTTTTCAATCTTTACTGTGTACGGGCTTTTTATTGCCGGGGGAGGGGTGTATGGTTCCGGGATTACATTCTTGTCGCTGCATGACGCCGCGCATGTAATGATGGCAAGGGTGCAAAGGTATTCTTTATGGTTTTTCATGCAAAATATGTTTTATGGCATTGAAAATTCAAGTTGAATGAGAGGGAACTGTATCCACTCTCATTCAACTTTACGGAAAACGTCACTCCGCAGGAGCCAGCTCTATCTGGATCGGAAATCCTCCACTTGCCGAATAGGCCGTGTCCATGACCTTAAGGTCAAAATGGATGACTCCTGTATTGATGTCAATGTATGAGCCGCTGTCGATTATTTCATCATATCCTCCCAGGCGCTCATATGGGCGGTCAGAGAAATCTCCAAGCTTGCGTCTTTCAGGATATCCTGCCATTGTCTCGTCCATTATGTTGAAATATATGAGGCCATCTGCCCATGTCTGGTTGTAATTGATGGCATATTTCTGCTCTGAAGCTTCTTTTGAAGGACGCAGGCCTGAATGGTATATTTCACCTTTTGTCACCCTGTTCGACTTCTCTTCTCCCCAGACAGTCTTGATGTAGGGGATTTCAAGAGTCTTGTGCGGACTGATATATACAATGTCCCCTTCTACTTCAGTGCCGGTGTACAGGCCTTCGCGGGAGAGTACTGCGGGGATGAGGAAAGTCTCATCTCCATCGTATTCCATGTCTTTCATGTCTATGACATATGGGACCGAGACCGATTTTTCCCCTGCTGGGATATATCCGGATGAAATTGCTACCTTCGACGGGTCCACACTTCTGTATGATGTCCCGTTGGCGGAATTGTATTCTGCAACCTTTGTATTGTCTACAATAAGGTTTACCGGCTGTGCGTCAGTTATCGGGGCATTCAGTTCAACGGTTATGGTGCCTTTGCCGGTACCTGTGGCTGCCACATTGCCGCTTTCTGTCAGCCACATCTTTAGAATGTTCAGCTGGACAAGTATATAGACAGGCTCTTTCTGGGTTACATCATATATTTCAGAAGACATCCTGAGAGGCAGTATATATATGTTCTCGTCCTGTATGCTGTGGCAGGACAGTGTGACATCTACAGAATATCTCATGTCCTCAGCCTGGAGGCTGCCGCGTCCTATCGTGTAGTACTCTCCTGAGAGCATCCTGTAGTCTGTGCCGTTCTTCCTGTTGAATGACTCTACTGCAGATGCATCCGGGGCAAATGTAACCATGGATGGCTCTACGGTAGTGAAGTTCACATGTGAACTGATGGTGACAACCTGCGGAAGCTGTACCCCCTTGATGAAGCTTAACTTCTGGACTGTTTCCGGAATTATCACATTGAATTCAGGATTTACAATATCCGGAAGGAGTATCACCTGGGCTGCCGAACCCATGTCATCCAGTTCAACCGATGAGCTGAGAATGGAAATCGGTATGGCATATCTGTTGGCCAGCTTCATCCCGGCTTCCTCCGCCATGTCTTTCGGCCTGATCACTACCGGAAGGTCGACAGCCTTGCTTGTCTTTTCAAATGTCACGGATTCAGGGAAACTGTAATATTTTTCCGGCATCAGGATGTAGTCTGTCCCGTTAAGCCTGTTGTATTCCTCAAGGGCGGCTTCGTCAATGCCGGTGTGCAGCTGTACTTCCTTTGATAATCCATATATGCGCGAGATTGTGATGACTGTCTCTTGCTCGTCATATATCGATATTGTATTGACCTGGTATATGCCGGTCTTGTCAAAGACCGGGTCTGGATGTATAACTATCGGCGGCAGCTGGGCTTCGCATGATGAAAGCGCGCATATGATGCCGAGTGAAGACAATATCTTTAAAAATGTTTTCATGGTCATTAAAATGTTTAATTGTTAATACACATCTGCCCTGGTGATCCATTAATAGAAAGGTGCCTGTACCAGTTCCCTGTTAAGCTCGATTTCAGAGGACTTGATAGGCATGAAATAGTGCTTTATCTGGAATCTCTTGATTGCCACCTGGGTGAGCGTAAAGAATTCCTTGTCTGTAGGGCCGTTCCCCTTTGACATGTCAAGTCCAAGCTCATTGTGGTTGAAAACACCTTCAGGACCATGGGCAATGAACCATCTGCGTGCGTCAAAAAATCTCTGGCATTCGTATGAAAGCTCTATTTTGCGTTCATGCATTATCATCTCACGCATCTCTTCCTGGCTGTAGCTTCCCTCATATGCCGGAATGCCTGCGCGGGTCCTTATCTCATTCAGATAAAACAAGGCTTCTTTCTGTCCTGATGTCCCGTAATATTCATTCAGCGCCTCGGCATAGTTCAGGTATATCTCCCCGAGTCTTATAATCGGGAATGGCACATAAAGCATACGCGTCGCTGTGCTTTTCTCCTTATTTGAGCAGTAGTCAAGCGGAATGCCCTTGCGTACGCTGAATCCGGAAGTGTTCTTGTCGCCCGGGGTGGAGCCATTTCCGGAGAGTCCGGAATACCAGAAATCCACAATGCCATATCCGTCAGCGTCCTGATATGAATCGTGCTCATTTGGATAAGCATATGATACACGCTGATTAGGGAAATGTATGTTGGCATAGAAACGCGGCTCCCTGTCGCAGAACATCTTGAATGTGTTCTCTATTGTCCCGTTTCCTGCCTCGGTTGAGAACTCCTTCTCTTCGAACCATGATTCAACGTCTGGCGCAACGGAGCCGTCTGCCATGAAAAAGTCGTTTATCATGCCGATTGGCAGGGAGTATCTTCCATTCCAGCCGTACCACCGTGCGGGAAGTGCACACATCGCATACCATTGCAGGCAATTCGGATGTCCCCAGATCATTTCTGGATTGTTGTCTGCACCCCATGTCGTGGTGACTGTGCGCAGGTTGTCCACGATTTCATCGAATGTCGCATCCTTTGCAGGCTTCTTCAGGCTGTATCCGTAATTGTCAATCACATCCTTTGCTGCATCGGCTGCCTTTTTCCATAGTTCAATGTCATATGTCTGAGGAATGAGCATTGTGCCATCCCTGTTGGTCCATGAAGAATATGTTGTATTGCCGTTGTAGAGCGGGCTTGCTGCCATGAGGAACATCCTGCTCTGGATCGCCCTTGCTGCACCGATTGTCGGCAGGCCCATTTCAAGGGATTCGTTGCGGCTCGCCGGCATCCCGTTTTCACAGGCCCAGTCAATCTCATTGCTTATCCATTCTACACATTCCGGGAATGGCCTGCGCGGCTGGGAGCTTGCAATCTCATCAGAATCCCTGCTGCTCTCTGAAATGGGGACCGGTCCATAAAGGCGCAGCAGGAGATAATGGTAGTATGCCCTCATGAAACGTGCTTCTGCGCGTTTGGTCCTGCGCTCAAGCTCTCCCATCTCAAGACATTTGTCAAGATTCTCAAGGAAAATGTTTATATGTCTTATTGCCTGGTAGTAGCGGACAAAGAAATACAGGTTATATCCGGTATATCCATAGTAGTTGTCCGGCGACATAAGGCCTTCTGATATGCCCCGGACGGTGCTTTCCATGACATAGGCGCCCTCGTCTGTGCACCAGAAATACGGCAACTGGCTGCTGTAGTGCATCTCCTGCACCATGAAATCATCACTGTACATGCGCGCATACCATTTCTTGGTCTCGACTTCCGATGTGAACACCTTTTCCATTGTGTTCATGCCTCCAGGGTCCTGGTCAAGGTATCCGGAACACGCGGAAGTGAGCATAAGCATTGCAGAAATAATGTATATAAATCTATTTTTCATATCCTTTTAATATTTAGAATGACAAATTCAGCCCGATAAACACCACTCTCTGCAGAGGATATACGTCAGCTCCAGTCTCTGGATCCCAGAAGTCTGAGTAGAATTTACCTGCGGTGAAGAGATTTACGCCCTGGACATAGATGCGCATGGTGTTGGCATATATTTTCTTTGCCCACTTGTCCGGAAGAGTATATCCTATCTCAACATTCTTCAGGCGCAGATAGCTCGCATCGCGCTGCCACCATGTCGAGGTCTTGTAGTTGTTTGCGTTTGTGCCATAGCTAAGCCTCGGTGAGAATGCATTCGGGTCAGGGTTGTCTTCTGTCCATCTGTCAAGGAATGCCGTCATTACGTTGCCCATGTACTTCGGCCCGCGTTCTGCCTGGAACGGCTGGAAATACCATCCTCCGGTCAGGTAGGTCGACCTGTTGCCTGCCCCCTGGAAAAGGAATGAGAAATCAAGTCCTTTCCAGTTCAGGGATGCTCCGAATCCATAGACAATCTCCGGCATTGCAGGATTTCCTATCCATGTCCTGTCGGCTTCTGTTATCTTGCCGTCATCATTCAGGTCTTCGTAGCGGATGTCTCCAGGGCGAAGCTGTGTCTTGTCCATAGAGAATTGTTCATAGTAGTCAGGCAGTGCGGCCAGCTCCTCTTCAGAAAACAGGTGCATTGCTTTGTAGCCGAGCGTAAGCCCGTATCTTGCACCCTTGAGGTCCTGCCATGGATAAGCATAGTATTTCCCGTCAGTTATGACCTTGTTCCTCGTGAATGTGAAGTTCCCGCGCGCTGTAATGTACAGGTCCTTTCCAATGCGTTTCTGGTATTCTCCGGATATCTCGAATCCCTTGTTCTCCATCACTCCCATATTGGAATATATGTCATATCCGGAAGGCAGTCCGGTGATCTCTGATGCCTGGGGTGAAAGGAAAATGTTTTCACGGCGTTCGTAGAAAACATCACCGTTGAGGCGGAGTGACTTGATGAATCCAAGCTCAACGCCTATGTTGTATTTTGTCGCTACCTCCCATGTGACATTCTCGTTTGCCATTCTTCCTTCTCCTACTCCTCCCTGATACTGGTTGAAGTTGACGCCTATGTTGCTGAATCCTGAAGCATTGTCATTTATCGTCGCGAGATATATGAACCGTGTCGACGGGATCTGGTCATTTCCCACCTGTCCAGCAGAAAGGCGCAGCTTGGCCCATGTAAGGATGTCGTTGCCCTTGAGGAATCTTTCTTCTGAAGCGACCCATCCCAGGGCCAGTGCCGGGAAGATGCCCATCCTGTTGTTCCTGGCAAAATTCTCAGAGCCGTTGAATCCAATGTTCGCCTCAACAAGGTAGCGGTTGTCGTATCCGTATGTTGCGCGCGCTGCAAGTCCCAGGCTCCTGTTCGGAAGCGAGTTGATATAGCTCATGCCTTGCAGCATGATTCTGTAGTCTTTTGCGAATCCCATGACAAGCGCTCCGACATCATGCTTCCCGAAATACCGCTGATAGTTTATGGTGAACTCTGCATACTGGGAGCGTGTCGAGGAACTGTTGTGTGAATAGTTGAGGTAATCCTGATACCTGTCAGCCTGCCATTCGGTCGCCATGAGGTCTCCGCTTTCATCGCGTCCTGTCACTTCGAAAAAGTTTATGTCGCGCGAATGTGTATCTGTAGCGGATGTCGTGTAGTCGTAGGCGTATGTCAGTTTTGCATTTAGCCCCCTTGTGATGAATTTCAGGTCCTGGTCAATTGACAGATTTGCGCGCAGGGCATTCTCCATTGTCTTTGCATATCCCCGTTGTGTCAACATGTTGTATGGATTGTTCAGGCCATCCCGTCCTGCGAGTCTTCCGTCCTTGAGAATTACAGGGAATGCATTTGGGGCAGCGTTGATGATGTCACGGTATATTGATGACGCACCGCCTTCTGCCGGTTCCATGTTTTCTGATACATTCCCTTGAAGGCCAATGCTTACAGTTGTGGTAGGAGTAATGTCCATGTCTACATTTGCCCTGAAATTATAGCGCGTGTAGTTCACGTTGGCGCCAAAGGAACCGATTGAATTGCTGACCCAGGAATATGGTCCTGGCTGTACGGCAAATTGCCCTTCCTGGTTGTAGAAGGATATGGAGGTGAAATAGCGTGCGAACTTTCCTCCTCCTGAAATATTTGCGCTTACCTTTTCGGACAGGGTGATGTCCTTCATGAGTATTTTCTGCCAGTCTATGTCAGGATAGACCTCAGGGTCAATCTGCGAACGCATCGCATCGATTTCCGCCAGCTGGTACTTGAATGCCGATGATATGCCCGGCGTCGCATCCACGGCTTCATTGAACAGCATTGACCTTGTAGCTGCATCCACAAAGGAAAGGCGCTTGCTCGGCGAAGAAAAGCCTTGCTCATAACGTACATCTATCCTTGCAGGACCGTCAAAGCCTCGCCTGGTGTTGATTATTATGACTCCATTGGCTCCGCGTACTCCATAGACTGCGGTTGCAGAGGCATCCTTGAGCACGGAGAAAGATTCGATTTCAAGCGGGTCGACATTCTCAAGAGGCCGCTCTATCCCGTCAACCAGGACCAAAGGGTTCGGGTCGCCGGTAAATGTCGCTATACCCCTGATCCAGAATTGTGCGTCATCTTTGCCCGGTTCCCCTGAAGACTGGAGCGCAACAAGCCCTGCAACATTTCCTGCCAGTGACTGGCTGAGTGAACGTACAGGGGCACGCAGCTCTCCCGGCCGGATTGTCGAGATGGCAGCCACAACGGATTCTTTTTTCTGCGTACCGTAGCCGACTGCAACCACTTCTCCTGCATCAAGTGAGACGGCGTCCTGTTTCAGGACAACGGTGACAGGTCTGCCTACATATGCAACGACTGTCGCGGTCTCGCAACCGATATACGAAACTACCAGTGTCGCATTTTCCGATACATCAAGGCTGAATTTTCCGTCCAGGTCTGTAATGGTTGCCAGGGTGTTTCCGCGGACCATCACTGTCGCTCCGATGTATGGCTCGCCAGCCTCGTCAATGACCACTCCTGAGATTCCGGATGACTGCGCGGACAGAATGAAAGGCAGTGTCAGGCACAAAGTCAACAGGAGCGCTTTTCTGTAGGATTGAAGAAAAACCATAAAATAGTTGAGTTTGGTTGTTAATAATAGTGTGTCGTGGCGCGTCGCCTGCTGCCATTGATTATGCCATCGCGGGCTTTGGACAACGCTTTGTTTTGCTATCGAAGTTAGATTATAAACACTCGTGGCGATGTAAGGATAGTACGGATTTATACAATGTTTATACATTTGCGGCCTTTCTGTGACTTTTGTTGCTTTGTCTTGTATGTTTTTAGTATTTTTGGGGACTATTCAACGGGTTGTTATGAGAAAAATATGTATCTCCCTGCTTTCTTCTGTGCTCCTGTGCACTTGTCTTGTGCAGTCTTTTGCGGATGAGAGGAAATTCTTGTATCTGAATGTGGAGAATGGTCTCCGGTCAAATTCGGTAGAGTGCGTTTTCCAGGATAAAAGCGGAATGATGTGGTTTGGCACGCACGACGGGCTGAGCATGTACGACACCTACAGCATAAAGACATGGAGGCATGATGCAAATGATGTGAATTCCTTGGGGAACAACTGTGTATACAGCATATTCGAGGATAGCAAGGGCCGGATGTGGACAGGTACTGAGCGTGGCATCTATATATTTGACCGGAATACGGAAATGTTTGCTGTCCCGGACTGCGGATTCGGGATGAAGAACATCCATGTACACTCCATTGCAGAGGACAAGAGAGGCCGGATATGGATAGCCTCTCTCGGTGACGGGGTCTTCTGTATAGATCCGGAGACTTCTGAGGCGAGGAACTGGCGGCGTAGCCAGGACGGAACGTCAGGATTGAATTCGGACTACTCTCCACGTATACTTGTCGATGCCATCGGAAATGTGTGGTGCATCACTTCGGGGAGCTATCTGTATCGCTTTGATGAATGCTCTTCTGATTTCACTCCTGTTCCCATAAGGGATGATGTGAAGGGAATCACGGAGAAAAACGCTTTTTCAATGTGCCTTGACTGGGAGGGGAATATCTGGGTCGCAGGATGGGACAGCGGAATTTTCCATTATAATACGGAGACAGGGCTGTTTACCAATTATCTTTACACATCCTCGGGTCCTCTCCTGAAAGGGCGCGTGCATGTCATGAAGGAGCTGGAGCCAGGGCATATCTGCATTGGCTCGGATCATGGAATCTCCTTTTTTGAAATTCCTGGGGGGGGGAATAGAAACAATCTCCTATGGAAGCTCCATGTATGGCGGCTTGTCGGATGATTTTGTATATGATGTGCTCAAGGACAGGGAAGGCGGTCTATGGGTCGCAACTTATTTCGGAGGAGTCAACTATTCGAACCCCAACAGCTCCAACTTTATCTTAAGGAAATGTT
Source organism: uncultured Bacteroidales bacterium (assembly GCA_947179325.1). GTDB lineage: Bacteria > Bacteroidota > Bacteroidia > Bacteroidales > UBA932 > Cryptobacteroides. The sequence continues at coordinate 197,143 of CAMXAU010000001.1, forward strand.
CGTCCGATTCTTCCCGTGGACGGATAATAAGCAAGTTCTGTGAAAGCCATGACAAGAACATATGGATAGGTACCGATGACGGTGGGCTTTTCCGCTATGATCCGTCCGGGGATTCGTGTTCTCCCGTAACCGTGGACAATGAAATACCAAACCTGAATATACATGCTTTGCTTGATGATGGCCAGTATCTGTGGATAGGCACATACAGCAATGGCCTGTACCGTATGGATGTTGACAGTGGGGAGATAATCCATTACAGCAGTTTTGCCGAACCGGGAGGTGAGATATCCCAGAGTGTATATTCGTTGTTTATGGACCCGACAGGAAAGCTGTGGATAGGTACAAAATCTTCTATATGGTATTGGACGGAAACCAAAGGGTTCCAGTGTGTCAGGGAATTGGGGTATAATAGCGATGTGATTGACATCAAGAGCGATACAATGGGCAATATCTATTTTGCGTCGATATCCAAGGGGCTTTTCTGCTATACTCCAAGGACACAGGTGCTGGAAAAGGTTGCAGCGGAACCTGATGGCCCGGGAATACCGGATGCGATACTGTCGTTTACTGTACTGCAGGACTGCGTCATTGTCGGCACTTCCGGGAACGGCCTGGTCAGGTATGACATCAATACGGGTAAGGCCTCAAATGTACCTATTCCGGTCCATGATATGGAAAGCATGACAATCTACCATATAATCAATGATGATGACAATATATGGCTAAGTACAACCGAGGGGCTTCTGCGTTATGATACGATTTCAGGGATGAAGAACTTTTTCGGGAAAGAAGACGGGCTGAGAACTGATGTCTTCAGCTGTAATTCCGGAATCAAGGCATCAGACGGAAGGATATATATAGGGACAAATGACGGATTCAACATCTTTAATCCGAAACTGATTCACACTAATCCTGTCCTTCCGAACACTGTCTTCATGGATTCGGCATTTCCCGGACTCAAGGATGGGGACAATATTGTTGTGCGTAAAGGGCATGACCCTTTTGTGATAGGCTTTGCCGCATTGAGCTACCGCTCGCCCCAGAAGAACCAGTATCGCTACATCATGGAAGGCTTGTCGGATGATTGGCATGAAGTTCCGTGGAGGGACAACCATGTCAGCTTCTCAGGGCTGAGGTGCGGGAAATACCGCTTCCGGGTATATTCCAGCAATAATGACGGGCTTTGGGGTGAACCAGCCTCAATCAATATTGAAGTGAAGCCATACTGGTATAATGGCACGGCTGCAATAATCGTGTATATATTGTCGGGAGTCCTGTTCTTTGCTGCAATATTCCTTATGCTGCGTGAATATAGTATCCAGAAGCGTAGCAGCAAGGCTGTAAAGCTTGATTTCCTCAGAGAAAAGACCCGGATAGAGACAGAAGTCCAGTTCTTTACCAACCTTGTGCATGAGATAAAGACCCCGGTGATGCTTATAAATGCCCCGGTAAACGAAATATCATCAATGTCAGGCCTGCCGGACAAGGTCATGGACAATATTTCCCTCATCAAGAAAAGTTCAGACAAGCTTGCAGGGCTGACAAATGAAATACTCAATTTCAGGAAGTGCTCACGCGAACTGGCCCTGGTGCCGAAGGCCATCTCGCCGCTGACCAGGCAGGCTGTCGATGACTTCCTGAAAATCACAGGCGAACATGGCATCTGCCTGACATTTGTTGACCGGACAGACGGCAATGCCATTGTCAACATCAATGCAGAAGCATGGAGCAAGATGATGAACAACCTTCTTTTCAATGCGGTCAAATTTACAAGGGACATGATTGAAGTCACAGTCTCTGTCTCCGACAGGAAGATTGTTGTATCCGTGTATGACAATGGAATCGGCATCGCGGAATCCGAGCTTAAAAAGATCTTCAATGCATTCTGGCATTCTGAGAATACAGGGCGTATACAGACGTTAGGCTTCGGCCTCGGACTGTCTATAACAAACATGCTTGCCCACAAGATGGGAATGGAGCTTTCTGTAGACAGTGAACTTGGGCAATATACAGTTTTCAGCATAGCGATACCTCTTGAGGACGGGCTGTCTGCAGAGCCGGACACAGGGAATGCAGATTCCTTGTGCTCCGGAGTCCATGGCGGTGAATCCCATATTGCAGATTCCGGCAGGATGGCATATGGGCCAGACAGGAAAACCATATCGGTGATGATTGTGGATGACGACATGGATTTACGTCATTATCTGGAAAAAAGCCTGTCAGATGAATACAATGCCTTATCTGCCGGGAATGGTGAGGAGGCACTCATGATTCTCAGGTCCGGTAAAAAGGTCGACCTTATAGTAAGTGATGTCATGATGCCGAAAATGGACGGGATAGAACTATGCAACTGCCTGAAGAAAGACATGGATTTCTCCCATATCCCCATTATCCTGCTTTCCGCCAATTCCGACAGTGAGATGAAAACCCTGAGCGTCCAGAACGGGTCGGACCTATATGTTGAGAAACCTGTGGACATCCGCTATCTCAAGACCATAATCAATAGTCTGCTTGAGAAACGCAGGGCATTGTATGATACATTCAGCAAAAGGCCGTTTCTTGCCCTGCCTGGAGTCATGGACAAATATGCTGAGGACAAGTTCATCCGGGAATTCAGCAATCTCGTCCTGGAAAATCTTTCCAGGACAGCTTTGAATATCGACTTTCTTGCCTCTGAAATGCATGTAAGCCGGACAGTGCTGTTCCGTAAAGTCAAGGAAAGTACGGACATGACACCCAATAACTACATCAAGGCATTGAGGCTTGTCAAGGCTGCGGAATACCTGGCTTCCGGAAAATACAAGGTCAATGAGATCTGCTGGATGGTCGGTTTCAACACACCGAGCTATTTCTCAAAATGCTTTTATGAACATTTCGGGGTATATCCAAGGAACTATGTCTCCGGTATGCCGGACTCTCCAGGGGAGCAGCATTAGTCCGGTCACCCCTTCCCGATAAAGCTGCGCATGAATGAGGTATGTGGAATCTCCTTGTCCGAGACATGCACGAAATAGTGCAGGAACTTCAGCAGGCGGTGTGCCTCGCTGTACTCCGGGCAGTCCTTGGGAACTGTCGCAAGGATTCTTTCCGCGTGATTGCGGAACACGGCGAACTCAATTAGGTATGCGGAGTTGAACAGCACGTCCGCATGCTCCTGGAACGGATATATCCATTTGACTTCCGCCCTGCGTACATTCGGCCAGTTGGATATTGTCTCCTGTGCTGAAAATGCGCCTTTGTTGAAATCTCTCACTATCCTTCTCAGGAGCCTGTTGTCGCTGGTCGGGATGCAGTTGTGGTTGTCAAGCGAGATGCTTGTTATCGTGTTGATGAATATCCTGAACTTGTCGGATTCCGGAACCTTGTCTGTAAGGCGCGGGTTTAGCGCGTGGATTCCCTCGATCAGCAGGATCGTGCCCTTGCCGAGCTTGAGCCTTTTGCCGTTGAACTCCCTCAGCCCTGTCACGAAATTGTATTCCGGGACTTCCACTTCCTCGCCGGCAAGCAGCCTGAGCACGTCTTTCTGCAGATATTCATGGTCGACAGTGTCGAAATTGTCAAAGTCGAATGTCCCGTCAGGAAGTTTCGGGGTGTCAAGGCGGTTGACGAAATAGTCATCAGTGGAGAATGAGATAGGATGGAGACCGCATGCTTTCAGCTGGACGCTCAGCCTTTTGCAGAAAGTGCTCTTGCCGCTGCTGGTAGGGCCTGTTATCAGGACCATCCTTATCGGCTTGTCTGAACTGCACTTCCTTTCGATTTCCTCGGCAATCTGTACAATCTTCTTTTCCTGCAGCGCCTCCGCTACCTGTATCAGGTCGGAAGCCTTGCCTTCAAGGCATGACTTGTTGACGTCGCCTACATTCTCCAGTCCCATTATCCTGTTCCACCTGACTGTCTCGGAAAAGACATCGAATGTCTTTGGCTGCTCCATGAACGGGGCCAGCGTCTCCGGGTCATGGCGGTCCGGGACACGCAGGAGCATTCCTCCGCGGTATGGTGTAAGCTCCCACAGCTTTATGTATCCTGAACTTGGCACAAGTGCATCATAGTAGTAATCCGCAGTCTCGCCAAGTGTATAGTAGCATATATAGACTTCTCCGCATGTCTCAAGAAGCTTGACCTTGTCATTCATCCCAAGCTCCCTGAATATCTGTATGGCTTCCTTTACCTGGACCTCATGCCTCTTGAATGGCATGTTGGCTTCGGAAATCTCCTTCATCCGGAGACTTATGGCGTTGACATCCTGGTTGTCAAGCCCGGTCCCGTCCTCTTTGCAGACCTGGCAGAAATAGCCTTTAGATATAGGTCTGCGCATGATGACCTTGCATCCTGGAAACAGGTCCCTTGCTGCCTTGTAGAGCATGAAGCAGAGTGAACGGCAATAGACATTGCGGCCGATGTAGGACCTGTAGTCCAGGAACTCTATGTCCTTGTTGTTGAAGACCCGGAACATAAGCCCCTCGGCGACATTGTTGACCTTTGCCGCGACAATCTCGAACGGCTTTCCGAATCCGAATTCCCTGGACATTTCAAGAAGATTGGTTCCTTCTTTGAAATCCTTGAATATGCCGGTGTTTTTGCAGAATACCCTTACCATTTTGTATGATGAATAGTTTGCCTGCAAAAATAATATTTTTTGACGTTCCCCTGCTACTTTATATGACTTTTGTTATCTTTAGCATCCCCATAAATTGGGATGCCGGGTTAGCCATTATTTTTTTACCTTTGCATCCTTAAAATCAGAGAATGGTGTATTATTGATTCATGTCTTTGAAAATCAAATATATTGCATTGATGGTTGCCGTTTTGATGCCTGTCTTTGACATGATTGCGGCGACCGGGCCTGCCGTATGCTCCGTGTCCGGGACAGTTGTGGACGACAGGTCCGGGGAGCCTTTGGCCGGTGTCGTGCTGCGCATAGGAGGGGACTATCTCTGGACAGTGACTGATGAAAATGGTCATTTCAGCATAGACCGGGTACAGCCAGGGGAATATATGCTTGAATCCTCTTTCCTCGGATACGTTGCGGCATCACGGAAGATAACGGTAAAGAATGATGTCGAGGGACTGGAAATCAGGCTTGTGGAGAGTACCCTGGCCATCAGGGAGGTTGTGGTGACGGCACAGAAGGCGAAAGATGGGCTTAACACGCAGTTCTCACTGGACAGGAATGCACTCAACCACCTCCAGGTGTCCAATCTTTCCGATATGTCAGCGCTGCTTCCTGGAGGCAAGACCATCAATCCGGACCTTACTTCAGAGAATGTCATTTCCCTGCGGACGGGAGGAGTCGCAGCCGGGAACGCGGCTTTCGGGACGGCGGTCGAGGTCGACGGGGTCCGTATAGGCAACAATGCCGGATTCGGCGATATGGGAGGTGTCGGTACCAGGAGCATAGCTGTGGAGAACATAGAGTCTGTAGAGGTAGTCACAGGCGTCCCGTCCGCCGAGTATGGTGACCTGAACAGCGGCATGGTGCGCGTGAATACACGCAGGGGGCGCACTCCTGTGAATGTTGTCTTCTCTGTAAATCCGCGTACATACCAGGCATCTGTCTCAAAGGGAATCGACCTTCAGAAAGACAGGGGAGTGCTCAACCTCAGCGGGGAATGGGCACGTGCGACGAAAAAATTGACATCACCTTATACTTCATATTCAAGGCGCGGGTTCTCGGCCGTATACAGCAATACTTTTGCAAAGAAATTCAGGTTCGAGGCCGGCTTCACCGGGAATATAGGCGGCATGGACTCAAAGTCGGATCCGGATGCCTACACCGGTGAATACGAAAAGGCAAGGGACAATGTCTTCCGCGGGAATGTCTCCCTGACATGGCTTGTGAACAAGAGCTGGATCACAAGCCTGAAATTTGACGCGTCTGCCAATTTCCAGGACCAGAGAAGCCGGCACTATCTTCCAGACAAGAATTCAGGGACAATGCTTCCTGCCGTACATTCGGAGAAAGAGGGGTATTACGTCGCCTCCATGCTTCCGACAAGGTATGTGTATGACCAGATTATTGATTCAAAGGAACTTGACTACGCCGCTTCCGTCAAATACGACTGGCATCGCCGCTGGGACATGGTGAAGAACAACCTCAAGGCAGGTATCCAGTGGAAGGCAACAGGGAATGCCGGCAGAGGCGAATATTTCACAGATCCGTCATTGGCGGCAGGCGGATACAGGCCAAGGCCTTATTATGAATATCCGTATATGCATAACCTGGCGGTGTATATTGAAGATGTGCTCTCTCTGCCGGTCGGGAAGACCACTCTTGACATCAGTGCAGGTCTCCGCCTTGAGAATGTCTTTGTGGAAGGCTCTGTCTACAGACATACGAATACGCTTTCCCCGAGGTTCAATGCCAGGTGGCATCTAAACGGAAATGTCTCGATAAGGGGTGGCTGGGGAGTCACTGAGAAGCTTCCTTCTTTCTATATCCTTTATCCAAAGCAGGAATATCGCGACATCCAGACATTCAGCTGCGCCCCGGCTGAAGGCGCCCCGGTCTATGTCTATTATACGCAGCCGTATAAGATGGCCTACAATCCGGACCTGAAATGGCAGCGCAATTCGAATGCAGAGCTTGGGATAGACGCGGAATTCCTCGGGACTAAGGTGTCGCTGGTGGGATTCTATAATGTCACAAAGAATCCATACCGGTACTCCAGCCTGTATACTCCGTTCTCCTACAATGTGTACCGAATCCCGTCAGGGTATGAAGCGCCCTCCATGATGTCTGTTTCGGTTGACAGTGCTACAGGGGCCGTCTCGATCACCGGTCCTGACGGAATTGTGACACCGATGGACAGGCTTGTGACCAACAGCACATTCGTAAAGCAGCTTTACCAGAGCAATGGAAAGGACATCCTCAGGACAGGTGCAGAGCTTGTCGTGGATTTCCCGGAGATACGTCCGATAAGGACATCTTTCAGGCTTGACGGCTCCTGGACATACACAAGCTATGTGGATGACATGCTGTCTTACTGGTATCCTGAGGTGTCCCATACTTCATTGCCGGACAGGTCATACCAGTATGTCGGGATATATGCGAACGGTGAAAGCTCTAACATGGTTGTAAACGGGCGGAAAGCACATGGCCTTGATGCCAACATCACTGCAATCACCCATATACCACAGGCAAGGCTCATCGTCACATGCCGCCTGGAGATGAGTCTGCTCAGCCTCACGAGGAACATTTCTTCACATGACGGCTCTGACTATGCCTTTACTGTCACGGAGACAAGCAATGCGGCTACCGGCGGCAACATCTATGACGGCAATTCATATACAGCGGTCTGGCCAGTGGCGTATATGGACCTTGACGGCAATGTGCATCCTTTCGGTCCGGAGCAGGCCTCAGACCCGGATTTCAAGGAACTCATCCGCAAATCAACAAATGTATATACATTTGCACAGGACGGGTATGGGCCTTATTTCTCTGCCAATATCAGCATTACAAAGGAAATCGGGGACCACGTGTCGGTCTCTTTCTTTGCAAACAACTTCACGAATTCAAGGAAAGCAGTGATTTCGTATGCGACAGGAGTGTCAAAGATTGCAACCCCGATGTTCTACTATGGTCTCACCTGTAGATTGAAATTCTGATGAAACGTCTTTATATCATATTCTTTGCTTCTGTCCTGCTCTCAGGCTGCATGGTTGATGTCAACAATGCAAACCTGTATGAGTACAATCTGCACAGGCTCAATGTGACGGTTTCATTTCCCGGGGAATTCAGCGATGCTTCCCTGGAGGGCATTGAGGTCAAGTTCGAGAATGTGGGCGATGGCTCTTCATATGTCTCCACGACGGATGCTTCAGGTGTTGCCTCTGCATCTGTTGTCAATGGGCTCTACCGGATTTCTGCGGCAGCCCTGGCCGATGATGAACTGTTCAACGCATCGCATGAGGGGCTGAGGGTAGCCGGGGCGGACCTTGATGTCGCAGTAAGCTTTGTAAAGGTAAGGACAGGGGATATCGTAATCAAGGAGATATATTGCGGAGGATGCATGAAGACACCTTTCGAGGGGACCTACCAGTCCGACAAATATGTAATCCTGCATAACAATACACCTGAGGTGCAATATCTTGATTCACTATGTTTCGGGACCCTCTCTCCATATAATTCGACTGCTGCCAGCAATCCATGGGTCTCGAAGGACCCTGTGACAGGAGCATCTGTGTTCCGTGACTTCGCCCCTGTCATACAGGCGGTGTGGCAGTTCGGAGGCGACGGGAGGGCTTTCCCGCTTGCGCCTGGAGATGATGCGGTCATAGCGCTATGCGGGGCCATTGACCATACTGCACTGTATCCGCTGTCTGTGGACTTGAGCTACCCTGACTATTTTGTGTGCTACAACAATGTCTATTTCTGGAATACAGATTATCATCCGTCTCCGGAAGGCATCCCGGTCGGGCATTATCTGAATGTCGTCATAAAGACCGGAATTGCAAGTGCATATCCGTTCTCGATAAGTTCTCCGGCTGTTGTCATTTTCCGTGCAGAAGGCACCACGATACAGGATTTTATCCGTGAAGCTGACAGTGTCATACCAACTCCGGGAAGTTCAGTGGATGATGTCGTGTGCGTCCCGCTTGACTGGATTGTCGATGCCGTTGAGGTCTTTGACGGCAGGTCGTCCAACAACAAGAAACGTATCCATCCGGTCCTGGATGCCGGATCCGTCTCACTGTCCGGTACATACATGGGACGCTCGCTGATGCGCAGGGTCAATGTGGACAAGACGTCCGCGGCCGGATATGAGGTGCTCGTTGACACCAACAATTCCGCAAACGATTTCTATGAATCCGAAAAACAGTCTTTGCATGAGTAGGTCGGCATACATATATATTGCGCTTCTGCTGCTTGTCTATTCTGCCGGATATTCACAGACTTTCGACAGGGTGGTGAGGGATAATCTATGGAACAGCGGCAGCAACATCAACGGCATCAGGCAGGACACCGTCACTGTCTCCAATGCGGAAATATATGGAAATTATGAGTCCGGGCAGTTCCGTGAGAGCTGGCAGGCAGAAAAGGAATGGTCTGCCGGTGTCCTTGCCAGGACGCTTGTGCATCTCAGTAAGTTCTCCATGTCAGGGGCTTTCGGCTTTGACAATACGGAAAGCTATGGTATGTGCGGCTCAATGCTTGTCAATCCCGGCTTCTATCCTGTTGACATCATTGAGTTTACACCAGGCAGGAAGTCGCTCCAGAAATACTCTTTCGACGGTGGAATCTCATATGACCTGGATGAGCACTGGAGAATAGGCGGAAATATAGATTTCCAGTCCTTCAACTATTCCAAGAGAAAAGACCTGCGCTACACGGACTACCGTCTTGACATGACCGTCTCACCGGCAGTGATGTGGCATGGCGGTGACTGGGCTGTCGGACTTAACTATATCTACAGCAGGAACTATGAGACTGTCAAGGCAGAGCAGATCGGGACAAAGGTATCCGCGTACTATGCCTTTCTTGACAAAGGGCTGATGTATGGCGCATATGAAGTCTGGGGCAGTGACGGTGTCCATCTCGCAGAGTCCGGTATAGACGCTTTCCCTGTGAAGGAGAATATACACGGCATTGCCGCACAGGCCCAGTACAGGGGAATCTTTGCAGAAGCCGGATACAGGTACAGCACCGGAAGCATTGGCGAGAAGCAGAGCATCTGGTATGCTTTTCCGGGTCATTGCGTATCTGCCACTGCCGGAATCCGTTTCGGTGAACGTTACAGGCAGTCCGTCAGGGCGGCGTTCTGGTGGAAGAAGCAGTATAATGACGAAAATGTCCTTGAGAAAGTTACTTCCGGAGGAGTCACAACTACGAATATATATGCCTCCAACAGGATCTATGAAAGGATAGGCTGCATGGTCTCCCCTGAATATGAGATTGTGGCAGACCGATGGGAGTTCTCGGCCGGCGCTGCGGCGTCCTTTGACGGCCATGTGTCGTCGCAGAGGTATCCTTATCTCTACGTGAGGAATGCCATTTCTTATTCTGTATATGCAGATGCACTGGTCCGGGCCTGGAAATTCGATATCTCCGCTGGAGTCTCGTGGTCTGACGGAGACTGGAAGGAGGGGATGAGGACCGTTGAGGAAGGGGTCACGGCATCGGAGCCTTACCGGCTTGAGGAATACTGGAAGATACAGAAAGACTATGAGACAGCGCAGGTTGTAGGGGCTAAGCTTGCCTTGAGGTTCAATTTCCTGCGTGGGCTGTATATAGAGGCGAGAGGGGATGTCAGGCATGCTTTCGGGCTTGAATATGTCGCAGGTGCAGACAGGTGGCAGGCAGGCCTTGGATTTGGTTACACATTTTAAATTTATATCATTATGAAAAAAGCTTTTATTTTTCTTTTTGCAGCAGCTGCAATGACGCTTGCCTGCGATCCGGTCGAGAAGACACCAGTTGTAGAGGCCGGAAACTTTACTGAGAACCTGAACGAAGGCTACATCACCTACTACGGTGAGACCTACAATGTTGTTAAGATGAAAGACGGGAAATGGTGGATGGCGGAGAACCTCCGTTATGTCCCTGATGGAATGGTTCCAAGCAAAGACCTTGACAATGTTACAGCAGGCATATATTATCCGGTAGTGCTTAACGCCGACAACACGGCTGCCGAGCAGTCTGATGCAGCTGAGGACATCAAGGCGAACGGCTATCTCTATCAGTCGGAGGTGGCATTGGGACTGAAAGTAGGTGCCTTGACTACAGTGGCAGCTGCAGAGGCTCTCGAAGGTGCACAGGGAATCTGCCCAGAAGGATGGCACATCCCGACTGCCGATGATATCATCGGCCTGGTAGGTAAGGCTGTACCTCCACTGGAGACCAATACTGCTGCTCCTTACTATGATGCAAGCAAGTCAAATTCTTCAATCGAGAAGCTTAACGCTGACGGTTTCAATGCATCTGCATGGGGTGCCATCTCTATAGCAAACAACACTACGGCATCCGCAACCCTGATGGGATGGCTCAAGACCATGCCTGATGCTATCTCTTCTGGCTTTGTCTGTGGCTCGACCTATGCCGGAGTAACTTATAATGAAGCAAATGATGAGACTTCAGGAGTCAAGAATCTCCAGTTCTACGGCTTTATGCCAATGCTCTCACTTGGTTCATTCAACGGTTCAAAGCTCTCTTACCGTATCGGTGCAAGCGTGCGTTGCGTGAGGGATGCAGAATAATCTGTTTTCCTTGAGGTTTTAAACGTATTATTTATACCTTTGCAGATTCCGGCTTATGCAAGTATGGAATTTGCAAAGGTATAATCGTAAAATACTGTATATAATGAAAAAGAAGATTATTTTCGCAGCTTTTACAGCTGCTGTCGGGGTGGTCTCATGCGGCCGCCCTTCCAATGTCACAAAAATTGCCGGTGTGTCTGAGATTGAAGGCATCGATGAGGTCAATGTAGTTGTAAAGCAGATGGATATAGACACCCTTGTCCCTGTTGTTGACGGGAAATTCGCTGTCGAGATTCCTGCTGATGTGACGGTTTTCGGAACCATACAGGCAGGGAACAACGGGGTCCGATTCATACCTGACGGCACAAAGCTGGATGTTGTCATCAGTGAGGCGGAGTCCACAGTCAAGTCATCGTACAGGTTCGTGCAGGAAGAGTTCGCAAAATACCAGGAGTATGAAAAGTCAGTTTCAGAGGACCTGAAAGCGAAGATCAAGGAAATCCGTGAAAATGTGGAGTTGACTGCGGAGGAGCAGGAAAAGAAGATCGAGGAGCTGTATGAGGCTGTCATTGATGAATTCTCAAGCTACAACATGGATGTTGTCAAGAAGAATGTCGACAATGCTGTAAGCCTTGCCGCTGTGCAGAACATTGTGAACATCGCATCTGACGAGGACATTGACGAGGCTGTAGGGCATCTTTCCGAGAAGGTCAGCGAGAATCCTTATGTCCAGAGCCTCAAGAAGTCCATTGCCGCGAAGAAGGCGACAGCGGAAGGCAAGATGTTCACAGACTTCACAGTTGAGGATTCTGACGGAAAGACTGTGAAATTCTCTGACTTTGTAGGGAAAGGGAAGTATGTCCTCGTGGACTTCTGGGCTTCATGGTGCGGCCCTTGCAAGAGGGAGATTCCTAACATCAAGACTGTATATGACAAATACAAAGGCAAGGACTTCGATGTCCTGAGCGTTGCTGTTTGGGACCGTCCTGAGGACACAAAGGCTGCGGCAAAGGAGCATGGCGTTGTCTGGAGCCAGATTATCAATGCGCAGCAGGTGCCTACTTCAATCTATGGCATAGACGGAATCCCTCATATCATGCTCATCGGTCCTGACGGAATCATCCTCAAGAGGGGACTTCGCGGAGATGACATTGAGGAAGAGGTAGCCAGGTATGTAAAGGCTAATTAATTCCCGGTTTCCATTCCGCAATCCTAAAGCTTACAGTCTTGACAATAAAGGAAAAGATAGCTTTATTACCGCATTCCCCTGGAGTCTATAGATACTATGACTCGGAGGGGAATGTCATTTATGTAGGCAAGGCAAAGGACCTGCACAAGAGGGTGGCCCAGTATTTTGTGCCGCCGGAGAGGCTTACGCGCAAAACTGCCCTGATGGTCTCTAAGATAGCGGATGTGCAGTATTCTGTAGTTGATACAGAATCCGATGCCCTGCTGCTTGAAAACAACCTTATCAAGCAGTACAAGCCGAAATACAATATCCTGCTGAAGGACTCCAAGACATATCCATGGATATGTGTGAGCGCGGATGACTACCCGAAGGTCTTCATGACCAGGAGAGTCGTCAGGGACGGTTCGAGATATTTCGGCCCGTACAGCAATGTGATGCATGCCCGCAATATGCTGGAGCTGTTCTCTTCTTTGTATCCCCTTAGGACATGCAATCTCAAGATAACGTCGGACGCGATATTGAAAAGGAAATTCCGCCCATGTCTCAACTTCCATATAGGCAAGTGCAGAGGGTGCTGTATCGGTGCCATTTCACAGAAGGAATACAACAGCAATATCGAGGAGATCGTCCGTCTCCTTAAAGGTGGAGGGCAGGAGATGATACGCCATTACCGCGAGCTTATGATGGATTCAGCCGAATCCATGGATTTTGAGCAGGCGAACATCTACAAGGAGAAGATGCAGTCCCTTGAGAAGCATTACAGCAAATCCCTTATAATGAACACGACGACAGGGAGTCTTGATGTGTTTTCGCTTGTGTTTGATTCCGGCGAGGCGTTCGGTAACTTCATGAGGCTGCATGACGGTGCAATAATACAGTCTCTTAACCTTGGATTCAAGATGAATATCGAGGAGGAGCAGTCTGCTGTCCTCGGGATGTTCATTGCGGAGATTCAGTCCAAGTTCGGAGTACTTTCAAGGGAGATTGTCGTGCCGTTCCTCCCTGATGTCGAGATTGAGAATGTAACTTTCCGTATCCCTGTCCGGGGAGACAAGCTTGCGTTGCTTGAACTCAGTGCAAAGAATGCAAAGGAAATGCGTTTCAATGCGCTCAGGCAGCGTGAGCATACTGATCCGGACGACTTTAAGATGAAAGTCATGGCGGAACTGAGGGATGCCCTGGGGATGAAGGAACTGCCGCGCCATATAGAGTGCTTCGACAACTCCAATATACAGGGGACGAATCCGGTTGCAAGCTGTGTGGTCTTCCGCGATGCAGTGCCTTCGAAGAAAGATTACCGCCATTTCAATATAAAGACTGTGGTGGGCGCGAACGACTACGCATCTATGAAGGAGGTCGTGAACAGGAGGTATTCGCGGATGCTGTCAGAGGACCCGGACGACCTGCCCCAGCTTGTCGTGATAGACGGCGGAAAGGGGCAGCTCGCATTTGCATTCGAAGCCCTTGCCGAGCTTGGGCTTACAGACCGCCTTACTGTCATCGGGCTTGCAAAGCGTCTGGAGGAGGTCATACGGGTAGGTGATCCATATCCGCTGTTCATAGACAGGAATTCACAGGCACTGAAGGTGCTCCAGAGGATAAGGGACGAGGCGCACCGCTTCGGCATCACCCATCACCGGAACAGGCGCAGCAAGGCCCAGATAAGCTCGGCATTGCGCGGTATCAAGGGCGTGGGCGAGAGGACAGAGCAGCGGCTTATACTGCATTACGGGAGCGTGGCGCGTATCGCAGCCGCCTCCGAAGAGGATATAGCCGGACTTGTAGGGCCGCAGCTGGCCAAGAGAATTAAGGAGGAACTTTCTCCGGAGGAAAAATAGCCGTCCCGGGCAAGGCCGATGGACATAAAAAAGAAAACAATGAAACAGAAAATTCTGTCGCCATATGATATTTTCCTGATAGCAGGAGTCATTGTGTGCAATATCGTGTACGCATTCTTTACGAAGGAGTTTGATCCGGTTGGCTCTGTTGCCGGTGTCGCAGGTGTGCTATGTGTCGTGCTTGTGGCGAAGGGGAGCATCTGGAACTATCTTTTCGGTGTCATAAATGTCTCCCTGTATGCCTGGATATCCTATAAGGCTTCCCTGTACGGTGACGCCGGCCTGAATGCCCTGTACTATCTCCCTATGCAGTTTATCGGCTGGTGGCAATGGCGCAGGCGCGGTGCGGCGACATCTTCAGCAGAGGCGGAGAGGATGAGCTGTGGAGCTGATAGCGACACGAGGGTAAAGGCGCGCAGCATGAACAGTGTACTGCGTCTTGCCCTTGCATTGGTGTGCGCAGTCCTTGTTGTTGCCGTCGGCTTCCTTCTGAGGAGTCTCGGTGATCCCCAGCCTTTCAAGGACTCGGCAACAACAGTGCTGAGCATCATCGCCCAGGCGCTTATGGCAATGGCTTTCATGGAGCAGTGGGCACTATGGATCGTCACCAACATATTGAGTGTCATAATGTGGAGCATCTGTGTCGTGCGTGGAGATGCACATGCCGGTGTCATGGTGATAATGTGGGTTTTCTATCTGCTTAATTCATTGAACGGCCTAAGGGTATGGGCTAAACTGGCCAATTAAATCCCCACTAATTTTCATTTTTGGATTTTTTTTACTTACTTTGCGGCTCTGTTTGTGAACATTAGTGTATTAAAAAATAAACTTATTATTAATTAAACATTTTAATCATGTCAGAAATTGCAGAAAAAGTAAAGGCAATCATCGTTGACAAATTGGGCGTTGATGCATCAGAAGTAACTGAGTCAGCAAGCTTTACAAACGACCTTGGTGCTGATTCTCTTGATAGCGTAGAGCTCGTTATGGAGTTTGAGAAAGCTTTCGGTATCAGCATCCCAGATGAGGACGCAGCTGAGAAAGTTACAACTGTAGGTGGTGCAATAGAGTACATTGAGGAGAAACTCAAATAATTCTATCATCCATATAAAAACATAAGCGAGGCCGATTGTCCGGTCTCGCTTTCTTTTTATATGGATATGAAAAATCCCGGCAGGAAGATGCTCCGTGCCGGGATTGATTTAATTTTCAGGACGTACTATCGAATAGATAAGCTCCAGGCGCGGCTTCTTGTCTTCATCGGCAGATGCCTCTGTGCCGTATAGCCTTCCTGCATAGTAGCGGTCTTTGTCAAGCTGAAGCTCTGTGCTTGTTGTACTTCCTGAACCGGAGTACATTGATGCCATCATGGCATAGTTCAGGTAGTTGTTGTATCCGTATCCATAGCTGTCATATCCGTAACCGTATCCGTACCCGCCGTATCCATATCCTCCATAATTGTAGAGATTGTTGTAGTAGTTCGCATACGCGAGGTTCTGGTAATAGCTGTCCAGGTCGCTTGTCGTGCTGCTGGTTGTAATCGTCTCGTACGCCATTATAAGCATCCAGATGTCGTATTCCGCGAATTCGGCATCATCTCCAAGCCTTATGACTTCCTGTACGTGGTGGCTTATGTCAGGAGAGTATACGCAGAGGGACCTGTTGATGTCTCCCTGGTCCTCAGAGTCGACGCTCGCGTCCGTAAGCCCTGCGTATGTCGCATATTTCAATGTCTCTCCAGAATCCGATGTAGAGGACAGCGACAGCTTGCAGGTAGGGCTTAGCACTGACGGGTAGAGCGGCATGTCCTCGTAGTTGTCCGGGAACTTGAACGGGAATACGAGAGTCGCCTTGTTTATGATTACGTTCTTGGGGTCGACGCCGTCTTCACCAAGCAGGTTGAGGACAAGTGAACGCATCCCCTTTGCCGAGATTACAGGCTTCAGGCCGCTTCCTCCTTCAATGAATATCTCTTCACCGTTCCTGTAATATACTTTCTGGCGTCCATCCTCCTCTTCTGTGGAGAATTCCTGGAACGAGCCTCCGTCTTTCAGTATGTCAGTCGGCTGTGAACAGATGTTGAATGCTGACTGGGTCGTGGATGCGTTTGTCCTGTCCGCAGGCCCGAAATAGAAAAGGAATGAGGTGTCAACTGCTGTCCTGGTCCCGTAGTCTGATGTTATCTTCAGCTCCGCATAGTTTCCTGTGACATAATAGGAGTCGTTGACCTTTATCGCTACGTTGAACATGTTTATCCTGCCGCCGTCAGAGACAGGGTCATCGGTCTCGATATATATACCTGGAATCTTCTTGAGGAATGCTGTCTGGTCATTATGTATCCCCGGGTTTTCCTTGAACAGCTCCATGTATTTCATGGCGTATGCCTCGGATATGTCAAAGGAAAGGGAGTCGCCTCCGGTGTAGACCGGTATCCCGTCCGTGATTCTCCTGTCCCTTATGACGTTGTCTGATGTGAAGTCTGACGAGAACATGAAAGTGGAGTCAAGCCTGTCCTTCAGTTCGTAGACGTTTATGTTCTGGATGATGTTCTTCTGGTTTTCATTGATGTAGGAAGTCGTATCTTTCACAAAAGTGAAGTGGAAATTCCTGAACCTTGGATTACTGCCGAGGTCAATGCTGTCAAGCACAGGTACAACGGTGAATGCACTGGCTCTTTTGGTGAGTCCCATGTTCTCCCTTATCGAGCCGATTGTGACGCGGCTGGAGCTGTAGCACGACAGGCTGTCTGCCGACTCAAGCCATACTGTAGACTTGTCCAGGGGAAGGCTTGCCACCTTCACGTCGTAGATCTGGTCCTTGGGAATGAAATTCTTCCCGAGATTGTCGTCAATATATACGCAAGAAGCGGCACATGTCAGAGCCGCTCCAAAAGTCAAGACAAGTCTTGCCTGGATTATTCCTGTTAATTTCATTATACCTATATCTGGTCGTAAAAATTATTATATTCTTCAATGTACTCCCCGCTCTGCATTGAGGCTTCGTTGTACTGGAGGACAGGCAGCCCCGACTCCATGGCAGCAGCCTTGACAGCCTCAGGGACGTCCCCGGAACCGATGATCAGTCCATCGGAATGGTTTATCGCAAGTTTGGCGAGGCTTATGCCGTCAGGTGTCGACAGGATGTCCACATCGCTTTCTGTGATGTTCCCGAAAAGCACCCTCTCCTTGAAATCCTTGCTGAATGTCTCATTCTCTATGTCCCCGTAGAGCGAGAGCATCACCTTGCTGCCGGAGAAGATAGGGTCGTCCTTGTATGCCTTCTTGAGATAGAGCGGAAGAATATGCGATATCCATCCCTGGCAATGTATTATGTCAGGTGCCCATCTCAGTTTCTTGACTGTCTCAAGCACGCCGCGTGCGAAGAATATGGCGCGCTCCCCGTTGTCGGCGAAGAAATTGCCCTGCTCGTCGGCATATACCTGCTTCCTGTGGAAATAGTCCTCGTTGTCAATGAAATACACCTGCATCCTCGCTGCCGAAATGGAGGCTACCTTGATTACAAGAGGCCTGTCGACATCATTGATGATGATGTTCATGCCAGAAAGCCTGATTACCTCATGCAGCTGGTTTTTCCTTTCGTTTATGCAGCCGAAACGCGGCATGAATGAGCGGATCTCCCGTTTCTTCTCCTGGATTCCCTGCGGGAGATATCTCCCGATGTTGGATATTTCGGATTCCGGAAGATATGGATATATCTCCGAATTGACAAAAAGAACTCGTTTAACTGAATTTCCCATGAACGGCATTTTTAGACAAAATCTCAACAAAGATAATAAATTTTTTTTGATATTTCACTATCTTTGACGCCCATTAGGGATTTTTATATGTCAACTGGTGAAAACAAGATAATCGGCAAAAGGCTTGTAAACGCCTATTTGTCATCTGTGATAAGCATTAGCCTTGTTCTGCTGCTTGTCGGTGTCGCTGCGTTGCTGCTTGTCAATGCGGGCAGCATATCAGGGTATTTCAAGGAGAACATGAAGGTATCCGTGCTTATGAAGCCTGACGTACAGGAGCCGGATGCGTTGGCGTTCCGCAAGGACGTTGCCGGCATGCGTTTTATCAAAGGGTGCGACTACATTTCCAGGGAGCAGGGCGCCAGGGAGCTCCAGGCTTTGCTCGGGGAGGATTTCCTTGAGGTTTTCGAGACTTCGCCCGTGCCGTCGTCCATTGAGATAACGCTTATGGCGGAATATGTCTCTGCGGACAGCCTTGAGGTTGTCAAGAGCGAGATAGCCATGTCTCCGCTGGTTGACGAGGTGGTCTATCAGCGCTCGCTTGTCGATGCCCTGAATTCCAATCTCAGCAAGATCTCGCTTGTGCTTGGGGTCTTTATCGTGCTGCTTCTGTTCATTTCCTATGTGCTGATCAACAACACGGTGCGGCTTAATGTGTATGCAAGGCGCTTCACGGTCCATACCATGAGGCTTGTGGGGGCGACACGCTCCTTCATAAGGGCTCCTTTTCTGCAGCAGGCTGTGTTCCAGGGACTTTTCGCCTCGCTTGTCGCCATAATCATGCTTGTCGCTATCCTGTTCGTGATAAGGAATGAATTTTCGCAGCTTTTCGAGATATTCAGCCTGGACCTTCTTCTTGCCGTGATGGGGATTGTTGTCGCATCAGGGCTGACTATCTGTGTGGTAAGTACATATTTTGTTGTCAATAAGCTCGTTTCGCTGAAGAGGGATGAGCTATATTTCTAAGTTTTATGGGTAATATTAAGAATAACAATGCTGTTGAGGACAGCAACGGAAAGATGGCAATGACTCCGAAGGGGCTGAAGATCCTGCTTGCAGGGCTTCTGGTGATGGTTTCAGGCTACATATTGATGATGGGCGGCGGAAGCAAGGACCCGGAGGTGTTCAATTATGCGATGTTTGACTTCCGGAGGCTGGTGGCGGCACCGACGGTCATCATCCTCGGTATTATAATAGAAATAGTCGCCATTATGGGCGTATTTAAGGATAAAACAGTAAAATAGTGTGCTATGGAATGGTTTGAGGCAATTTTACTTGGCTTGGTTCAGGGTCTTACTGAGTTCTTGCCTGTCAGCAGCAGCGGGCATCTCGCAATCGGACGTGAACTTCTTGGGGTGGAGGCATCTGATGACCTTGTCTTTGAGGTCGCGGTGCATGCCGCAACTGTCTTGAGTACAATAGTCGTTTTCAGGAAACAGATCTGGGGGCTTCTGCAGGGGCTTTTCAGATTCAGGTACAATGATGAGACCGATTATATCCTGAAAATCGGCATATCTATGATTCCTGTCTTTGTCGTAGGCGTCTTTTTCAAGGATTTTGTCACAGGGCTTTTCGGCTCCCTGAGTGGAGTCGCTGTGGCTTTGCTCGTGACGGCTATCCTCCTGCTCTTTTCGGATTTCGCCTCCAGGGCGTATGACGGGGCGAAGAGTGCCGTGCGCACGAATCCTTACAGAAACGGGATTTCGTATTGGCAGGCTTTTGTTGTCGGGCTTGGACAGGCTGTTGCCGTTGTCCCAGGGCTGTCGCGCTCCGGCACGACTATCGCCACAGGGCTTATCTGCGGTGTGAAGAGGGATGTGATGGCCCAGTTCTCCTTCCTTATGGTCCTTGTGCCTATTCTCGGAGAGGCGTTCCTTGATGTGGTCGGCGGTGATATGGCGGCATCTTCTGTCGGGATGCTTCCCCTTGCCTTGGGCTTCCTCTCGGCTTTTGTCTCCGGGCTTTTTGCGTGCAAGGTGATGATTGCCCTTGTCAAGAGGGCGAAGCTGTACTGGTTTGCGATTTACTGTGTGGCAGTCGCTGTTGCGATATTCATTCTCGGATAATTCATCTGCATGGGGAAGATGCTGACATATTTTGCGTCTGATGTGCATCTCGGGCTTGATGTGAAGGGTCCGGCTGCGCGCGAGGCCAGGTTTGTCGCATTTCTCCGCTCTATAGACCCGTCAGTGACGGAAAGCCTTTTCCTGCTTGGCGACATCTGGGATTTCTGGTACGAGTACAGGGATGTAGTCCCCAAGGGGTATACCCGTGTCTTTGCTGCTGTCCAGGACCTGGTTGATGCCGGTGTGAAGGTGTATTTCTTCCAGGGTAACCATGATGTCTGGACTTATCGCTACTTTGAGGAGCTTGGCATGAAGCGGCTTGTGCAGCCTGCGGTCGTGGATGTCTCCGGGAAGAAGTTCTGCCTCGGGCATGGAGACGGGCTTGGGCCGGCTCCGGCCGGATACCGTTTTCTTCGCCGTGTCTTCCATAGCCGTTTTCTCCAGATGCTTTTCAGCAGCCTGCATCCTTGGCTGGCGTTCCGTCTCGGCAATGGCTGGTCGAAGAACAACAGGCTTGCCCGCCATGAGGAATATGTCTTCCGGGGGGCTGACGAGCCGCTGCATAAGTTCGCGGTGGATTTCGCTTCAAGGCAGCATGTCGACTGCTTTGTGTTCGGGCATTACCATGTGTCTGTGGATTACCGGCTTCCTGGCGGAGAGCGTTTCATTGTCCTCAAGGACTGGCTTGACGGTTCCCCTTTCCTGTGCTATGATTCTTCTGTAGGCGATTTTGTGTAGGTGCGCCTTGCCATGGTTTTCCATGCGTCGCTATCTGTATTCTGCCGGGATTTCCGGAAGTTTGGGGTATTCCCAGAACAGGGAGTAGTACAGGCCTTCGAATTCCCCGTCGTCCCATAGCTTTACCAGCTCTTCGGTCGCCTTGTCTTCGCCGTCCGGGTCATATGGGGCCTTGAGGTTTGTGCCGAACATCTTGGCTATGCCTTGCCAGAAGCCTGCGGCCATTCCGTTCTTGTAGTCCTTTATCAGGAGGTAGGAGGATTTCCCGCATTCCCTGTCGATCAGTTTCATCAGCAGCGCGCCCTGTGTGACGGTAAGGTTACGGAGCGGTTTCTCGAACACAGAGAACAGCTCTTTCTGGACGTCGTTTATGTATTTGTCTCTTTTCCCGCGTCTGAGACCGTCTGCCGCAATCGTGCTGTCGGCCCTCTCTACAAGTTTCCTGGCAACGAGCGCGTAAGGGTAGACCTTGCTGAAGTTGTGTACGAGCCTGTAGTACTTGCGCCATTCCCTGCCTTTCTGCCTTGGGAGCCTGTCGTAGACTTTTGCGGCCGGAAGTACGCTCAGGTATATGGTGTCGTTGTCTTCTATGGTGTATTGCATCATCTGTCTCCTGTGCTGCTGCGGTGTAAGTGCCCTGCCTCCGTCCTGTTCGGACTGTGTCTTTGCCTGTGATGCCCCCGGCTGTGCATGGGAGATGGCGCCTGCCATGAGTGACAGGCAGAATGTCGTCAATATATGTGCGAGAATTTTGCGCATCCGGCAAATATAGGCATAATTTTTTTTCCTGGCGGATGAGTGGCCGTGTCTTGCCGTTTGTGGCAACCGGTCTTTCGTGATAAGTCGAAAATGAAGCAATAAAAATTTGAACACCTTTTGTAAAATATTGATTTTAGGATTTTTAGATATTAATTTTGTCGGTCGAAAATACTTTAAAATTTTTCAAAAAACATTTGCAATTCAGGAATTTTTACTATCTTTGCAGTCCCTTAATTGGGGAGAAGTCCGCCCAACCAGCTGATGCTCAATTATTTAAGGGAAACAACGAAATTTAATTATAAAGTAATAGAACAATGTTACAACCAAAGAAAACAAAATTTAGAAGGCAGCAGAAAGGCCGTATGAAGGGAATTGCCCAGAGGGGCAACCAGCTCGCGTTCGGTTCTTTCGGCATCAAGACCTTGGAAAATTGTTGGCTTACAGGTCGTCAGATCGAGGCTGCGCGTCAGGCTGTTGTACGTTACATGAAACGTGAGGGTAAGATCTGGATCAGGGTATTCCCTGACAAGCCTTACACCAAGAAGCCTGCCGAGGTGCGTATGGGTAAAGGTAAGGGTAATCCGGAGGGATTTGTATGCCCTATTACTCCGGGCCGTATCATCATTGAGGCAGAAGGTGTTCCTATGGAGATTGCAAAAGAGGCTCTCCGTCTTGGCGCACAGAAGCTTCCTGTGACCACGAAGTTCGTTGTCCGCAGAGACTATGTAGAATAATTTAATGGAGAAAAGAAATGAAAGCATCTGAAGTACGCGAAATGTCAATCGCAGATCTGCGTGACCGTATCGAGGTTGAGAAAGCGGCTCTTGATACAATGAAGATAAACCACACTATCTCTCCATTAGAGGATACGTCAAAGATTAAGAAGAGCAGGAAGGATATCGCCCGTATGATGACAATCCTTGCTGAAAAGGAAAAACAGAACTAAAACTTGCATTCTGATGGAAAGAAATCTTCGCAAAGAAAGAATAGGAGTTGTGGTCAGCAACAAGATGGACAAGACCATCGTGGTTGCGGTAGAAACTCAGAAGAAGCATCCGATTTACGGAAAGTTCGTAAAACAGACCACAAAGTTTGTCGCTCAGGATGAGAAGAATGAGTGCAACGAGGGCGATACCGTGCGTATCATGGAGACACGTCCTCTCAGCAAGACAAAGAACTGGAGACTAGTAGAAATCGTAGAAAAAGTTAAATAGCAATGATACAGCAGGAAACACGTTTACAGGTTGCAGACAACAGTGGCGCAAAGGAGGTTCTTTGTATCCGCGTGCTGGGTGGTACTCGCCGCCGCTATGCAAAGGTGGGCGACAAGATTGTCGTTGCAGTAAAGAGCGCTATCCCTGGAGGAGATGCCAAGAAAGGTTCAGTTTCAAAGGCTGTGGTAGTGCGCACTAAAAAAGAGATTCGTAGAGCGGACGGTTCTTACATCCGTTTTGATGATAACGCTTGCGTACTTCTCAACAACTCGGGTGAGGTTCGTGGAACACGTATCTTCGGCCCTGTTGCGAGGGAGCTTCGTGAGAATTACATGAAAATCGTTTCACTGGCACCGGAGGTCCTCTAACAAGTAAGCATTATGAAAAAATTCCATATTAAAAAAGGCGACACCGTTTTTGTCAATGCCGGCAACGACAAGGGAAAGACCGGTAAGGTGCTTGAGGTGATAACTTCAAAGGATCGCGCCATTGTTGAGGGTGTCAACATGGTCAGCAAGCACACAAAGCCAAGCCCTAAATATCCTCAGGGCGGTATTATTAAGCAAGAGGCAGGAGTCCATATTTCCAATCTTCAGCTGGTAGACCCTTCAAAGGGTGGCCCGACAAGGGTCGGCTACAAGTTTGTTGACGGAAAGAAGGTTCGTTATTCAAAAAAATCTGGAGAGGAGATTAAATAATGGCAGCAAAGAAGACAACAACCAAAGAGCAGGCTAAGCTGGCTGCAGGATATGTTCCTGATCTCAAGAAGGTATACAGGGAGCAGATTGTAGACAAGCTCATGAAGGAGTTCTCTTACTCTACAGTGATGCAGGTTCCAAAGCTTGTCAAGATAACAATAAACCAGGGTGTCGGTGACGCTACCGGAGACAAGAAACTCGTTGACGTTGCTCAGCAGGAGCTTTCCGCAATTACCGGACAGAAAGCTGTCGCAACAGTGTCAAGGAAGGACATCTCGAACTTCAAGCTCCGTAAAGGTATGCCTATCGGGGCAAAGGTTACTCTCCGTGACGTGAAGATGTATGAGTTCCTTGAGAGGCTGATCCGCATCTCTCTTCCACGAATCAGGGACTTCAACGGTATCTCTGAGAAGATGGACGGCAAAGGAAACTACACCCTTGGAATCAAGGAGCAGATCATCTTCCCTGAGATTGACATCGACAAGATCTCAAAGATTCTCGGAATGGAGATTACTTTCGTCACTACAGCAAAGACCGATGAGGAGGCACATGCTCTTCTCCGTGAGTTCGGTCTGCCTTTCAAGAAACATAACAACTAAAGGAGAACAAAGATGGCAAAAGAATCAATGAAGGCCCGCGAGGTAAAACGCGCGAAATTAGTTGCAAAGTACGCCGCAAAGAGGAAAGCTCTTAAAGAGGCTGGTGACTGGGCTGCTCTTGACAAGCTCCCTAAGAACTCAAGCCCTTGCCGTTTGCACAACCGCTGTTCTCTCACCGGAAGACCAAAAGGTTATATGAGGAAGTTCGGTATCAGCCGTATCCAGTTCCGTGAGATGGCTAGCAACGGACTTATCCCGGGCGTTAAGAAGGCAAGCTGGTAAGACAGAAACAGGTTTTCTTGGCCGTCAGGCCAAGATTCCATTATATTATTTATTAACCATTTGGATATCGGGCGTCCTGAGACGCCGGTTTCTACAAAAAAACAAAAAAATGACTGATCCAATTGCAGATTATCTGACAAGAGTTCGCAATGCTTACCTCGCAGGTAAGAAGGTCGTTGAGATCCCTTCTTCAAAGATGAAGATGGCGATCACCAAAATCCTTTGCGACAAGGGATATGTCCTCAGCTACAAGCTTGTTGAGGGAACTCCCAGCAACACAATCAAGATTGCCTTGAAGTATCATCCTCAGACTAAGACAGCCGCTGTCAAGAAGATTGTCCGCGTGTCTAAGCCTGGTCTCAGGAAGTACACTGATGTGGAGAACATGCCACGTGTCCTCAATGGACTCGGAATAGCAATCCTTTCCACTTCTAAGGGAATCATCACCGACAAAGAGGCCAGAGAGCTTAATGTAGGCGGTGAGGTTATATGTTATGTTTACTAATCTAAAAGAATCCAAGTAATGTCAAGAATTGGTAAATTGCCTGTACACCTTCCTGCAGGAGTGACTGTTGAGGTCCTTCCTGGAAATGTGGTTAAGGTTAAAGGCCCTAAGGGTGAACTGAGCCAGAAGGTTGACTCGGACATCACTGTCACCCTTGAGGGAAATGAAGTTAAATTGACCCGCCCTACAGATCTTCCGAGACATCGTTCTCTCCACGGTCTCTACCGTGCGCTGATCAACAACATGGTTGTCGGCGTCTCTGAGGGATATGAGATCCGTCAGGAGCTTGTCGGTGTGGGTTACCGTGTTGAGGTTAAGGGACAGACTCTTGAGTTCGCCCTCGGATTCTCTCACGATGTTCATTTTATGCTCCCGGCTGAAATCAAGGCTGAGGCAGCTGAGGTAAAGAAGGGACAGAACCCTGTCCTCATCCTCAGGAGTAATGACAAACAGCTTATCGGACAGGTCGCAGCTAAGATCCGTTCACTGCGTAAGCCTGAACCATATAAGGGTAAAGGTATCAAGTTCGTTGGCGAGCAGCTTCGTCGTAAGGCCGGCAAGTCAGCAGGTGCTAAATAATAGGAGGTTTGAGTTATGGCATTGAATAAATTACAGAGAAGAAAAAGAATTCACTACCGTATACGCAAAGTCGTCAATGGTACTGCTGAGAGGCCAAGAATGGTTGTTTTCAGAAGCAACAAGCAGATTTACGTACAGGTTGTTGATGATTTGAAGGGTATTACACTTGTAGCAGCCGCTTCAAATGACAAGGAGCTTGCCGCAGAGTGCAAAGGCAAGTGCGGAAAGGATGCAGCTGCAATCGTCGGAAAGAAGATTGCTGAGCGTGCTCTCGCAAAGGGAATCACCACAATATCTTTCGACCGTGGAGGTTACCTTTATCATGGAAGAGTTAAAAGTTTGGCTGATGCTGCCCGTGAAGGTGGCCTAATTTTCTAATCAAAGACTATGGCAAATACAAATGTTAAAAGAGTAAAGACATCTGATCTTGAACTTAAAGACAGATTGGTAGCCATCCAGAGAGTGACAAAGGTCACTAAGGGTGGTCGTCACTTCAGCTTTGCAGCCATTGTTGTGGTAGGTGACGAGAACGGCGTTGTAGGCTATGGTCTTGGAAAAGCCAATGAGGTCACTACTGCAATTTCAAAGGGAATAGAGGATGCAAAGAAGAATCTTGTAAAGGTTCCAGTCCTGAACAAGACTATCCCTCATGAGCAGGAGGCCAAATTCGGCGGAGCGCGTGTATTCATGAAACCGGCAGCGCCTGGTACAGGAGTAAAGGCCGGTGGTGCGATGCGTGCCGTGTTCGAGTCAGTCGGAGTACAGAACGTGCTTGCAAAATCAAAAGGTTCATCTAACCCTCACAACCTTGTGAAGGCAACTGTTGCCGCACTCGTTGAAATGAGGGATGCCTACACTGTTGCCGGACTTCGTGGTATTCCTATGAGCAGAGTATTCAAAGGTTAAAGGAGGATACAGAAATGGCAAAAGTTAAGATAACCCAGATAAAAAGCAAGAACGGTGCAACCAAGAGGCAGATTGCAAATCTCCAGTCTCTCGGTATCCACAGACTGCACCAGACTGTAGAGGTAGAACTTACTCCTGTTACTTCAGGTATGCTTGAGAAGGTTCTTCATCTTGTAACTGTAGAGGAAACTAAATAGGGAGGACTGACAGATGAAATTACATAATTTGAAACCAGCAGAAGGTTCTACAAAAAAAGTAAAGAGAATCGGACGCGGCGAGGGCTCAGGACACGGCGGAACATCAACCCGCGGTCACAAGGGTGCCCAGGCTCGTTCTGGATATTCTCACAAGATCGGATTTGAGGGTGGACAGATGCCTATCCAGCGCCGTCTTCCTAAATTCGGATTTACAAACCCTAACAGAGTAGAGTACAAGGGTATCAATGTCAGCGTTCTTCAGGCTCTTGCAGAGAAGACAAATGTTGATACAATTACTGTTGAGACTCTCATGGAGGCAGGCTTCATCTCAAAGAACCAGCTCGTGAAGATCCTCGGCAACGGTGAGCTTACAGCCAAATTGGATGTAACAGCACACGCTTTCTCTAAATCAGCAATTGCGAAGATTGAGGCTGCCGGAGGAAAAACGACTACAATTGAATAGAGATGAAGAAATTTATTCAGACAATCAAGAACATCTTCAAGATTGAGGAGCTACGCAAGAGGATAGTTTATACTGTCCTCCTGCTGTTGGTTTATCGCCTCGGATGCTTTATCGTGCTTCCGGGTATAGACTCAACTCTGCTTGCCAATCTCCAGAGCAATTCTTCAGAAGGTCTTGTCGGCCTGCTGAACATGTTCTCGGGAGGAGCATTCGGAAACGCCTCGATCTTTGCACTGGGTGTGATGCCGTATATCTCGGCATCTATCGTCATCCAGCTGCTCGGCGTTTTCGTGCCTTACTTCAGGAAACTCCAGATGGAGGGCGAAAGCGGACGCAGAAAGATGAATCAGTTGACAAGGTATCTTACCATCCTGATTCTCTGCATCCAGGGACCTGCCTATATGGCTTCACTTCACAACCAGATTCCTGCTGAGGCATTCCTTGCTGTCAACAGGCTTGGATGGAGCAACTTTGTTTTCAACATCGTTTCGACAATGATTCTCATTGGAGGAACAATGTTCGTGATGTGGCTTGGCGAGCGTATTACTGACAGGGGACTCGGCAACGGTATTTCACTGATTATCATGATCGGTATCGTGGCACGTCTTCCATATGCCCTCACTGCAGAAATCGGTGAGAAACTGAACAGCAATACCGGCGGTCTGCTTCTTCTGGTTGTTGAGTTTGTTGTCCTTTTCTTTGTCTTTATCGCAGCTATTGCGCTTGTGCAGGGAGTAAGGAAAGTTCCTGTGCAGTATGCAAAGAGAGTTGTAGGCAACAAGCAGTATGGCGGAGTGCGCCAGTATCTGCCTATGAAGATCAATGCGGCAGGTGTGATGCCTATCATCTTTGCACAGGCACTCATGCTTTTCCCTCTGATTTTCTCAAAGTTCGATGCAACACGCGGACTTGCTGCAACCTTGAGCAATTATACCGGTATTTGGTATAACTTGATATTCGGATTTCTCGTTGTCATCTTCACTTATTTCTACACAGCTGTCACTGTCAGCCCGACTATGATGGCTGAGGAGATGAAGAAGAATGGCGGATTCATACCTGGAGTAAAGCCAGGCAAGAAGACTGTTGAGTATCTTGATGACATTCTGTCAAGGGTTACTCTTCCTGGTTCTTTCTTTCTTGCGCTTATCGCAATCCTCCCGGCATTCGCAATGATGCTCGGAGTCAACAACCAGTTTGCAAGTTTCTATGGTGGTACTTCCCTCCTGATT
This sequence comes from uncultured Bacteroidales bacterium, assembly GCA_947179325.1. Taxonomy (GTDB): domain Bacteria; phylum Bacteroidota; class Bacteroidia; order Bacteroidales; family UBA932; genus Cryptobacteroides. Next base: position 225,358 of record CAMXAU010000001.1, read on the forward strand.
CTTGTGGGTGTTGTCCTTGATACGCTCCAGCAGATCGAGAGTTATCTTCTCATGCGTCACTATGACGGACTGATGAAGACCGGTCGTCTGAAAGGACGTTCCGGAATGTAATTTCAATAAGTTCTTTGGAAGATGGTAAAGCCTAAGACAGAGGAAGAGATAGAGCTGATGCGCGAGAATGCCATTCTCGTTTCCAAGACATTGGCGGAGGTCGGTAAGCTGGTTGCCCCAGGTGTGACAACTCTTGAGTTGAATAAGGTAGCCGAGACCTTTATCCGTGACCACGGAGCTATACCAAGTTTCCTCGGTTATGAAGGTTTTCCCGCAGCATTGTGCATGTCTGTGAATGATGTCGTTGTCCACGGTTTCCCGTCGGACTATGTCCTTAAGGAGGGCGACATTGTTTCTGTGGACTGCGGTACTTTGTACAAAGGTTATAACGGAGATTCGGCATACACTTTCCCGGTCGGGGAAGTGGACGCCGAGACCCGGAAGCTCCTGGATGTTACAAAGGCCTCTCTCTACAAAGGCATCGCAGCAGCTGTTGACGGGAACAGGACAGGTGACATTGGACACGCGGTACAGTCGTATGTCGAGTCATTCGGGTTCTCCGTTGTCCGTGAACTGGAAGGACACGGAATCGGCCGGAAGATGCACGAAAACCCTGGCGTCCCTAACTATGGACGTCCTGGACATGGTGCAAAGCTTGTCGATGGAATGACTATATGTATTGAGCCTATGATCAATGCCGGTACAAGAGGTGTGTATTTAGCTAAAAATGGTTGGGCAGTGCACACAGCGGACCACCGGAGGTCAGCTCACTATGAACTTACGGTTGTTGTCAGAAAGGGTGTCCCTGAAGTTCTGTCAACCTTTGAGTTTATTGAAAAGGATGTTAAATTTTAAGTGATATTTTATGCCGAAACAATCAGCAATCGAACAGGAGGGAGTAATAGTTGAAACTCTTCCAAATGCAATGTTCAAGGTAGAATTGGAAAACGGGCATGTCATCATTGCCCATATCTCCGGTAAGATGAGAATGAACTATATCAAGATTCTTCCGGGCGACAGGGTAAGGGTGGAAATGTCACCTTATGATTTATCAAAAGGAAGAATTTCTTTCAGATACAAATAAAATAAATTGCCAGTCGGGCAAAACAGAATTTATTCTGATTATGCCGAGATGCCGCATTTATTGTAAACGCAAGTTTAAAAAATTACGATAATGAAAGTAAAAGCATCCATCAAGAAGCGCAGCGAAGACTGCAAGATCGTAAAACGTAAAGGCCGTCTTTACGTGATCTGCAAAAAGAACCCTAAGTTCAAGATGCGCCAGGGATAATTTAATTGTATAACATATTAAGTAATAATAGATTATGGCACGTATAGCCGGTGTTGATTTACCTAATAACAAAAGAGGAGAGATAGGACTTACCTATATCTTCGGAATAGGCCGCAGTTCTGCGAGGAAGATTCTTTCCAAGCTGGACATCGACTTTGACACTAAGGTAGGTGACTGGAACGACGAGCAGATCGCCGGAATCCGTAACCTCATTGCTGAGGAATACAAGATCGAGGGAGAGCTCCGTTCTGCTATCCAGATGAACATCAAGCGTCTTATGGATATCGGATGCTACAGGGGAATCCGTCATCGTAACGGTCTTCCTGTACGCGGACAGAGCACCAAGAATAACGCCCGTACAAGAAAGGGTAAGAAGAAAACTGTTGCTAACAAGAAGAAGGCAACTAAATAATTGAGATGAACTATGGCAAAGAAAACAACAACAAGTAAAAAGAGAGTTGTCAAGGTTGACGCTTATGGCGAGGCTCATATTTCATCGACCTTCAACAACGTTATCATTTCTCTTACTAACAACATAGGACAGGTTATCAGCTGGTCTTCTGCAGGTAAGAGCGGTTTCAGGGGTTCAAAGAAGAACACTCCGTATGCAGCTCAGGTTGCTGCAGCTGATGCAGCTAAGGTTGCGTATGACCTTGGTCTCCGTAAGGTAAAGGCCTATGTCAAGGGTCCGGGAGCAGGACGTGAGTCAGCTATCAGGACTATCCACGGTGCAGGTATCGAAGTTACAGAGATTATCGACGTCACTCCTATGCCACACAATGGCTGTAGACCAAAAGGCCGTCGTAAAGTTTAATTTTGTAACAATTCTTAAAAAGATAGATTACTATGGCAAGATATACTGGACCAAGTACAAAGATTGCGCGTAAATTCGGTGAGCCGATTTTCGGTACAGATAAAGACTTTGAGAAAAGGAATTATCCTCCGGGACAGCACGGTCTGGCAAGGAAGCGCAAGAAGACATCTGAGTATGGTACTCAGTTGAAAGAGAAACAGAAAGTTAAATATGCATACGGTCTGCTTGAGAGACAGTTCCGCAATCTCTATGAGAAAGCGTCTCGCATGAAGGGACAGAAAGGTGAGAACCTTGTTATCCTTCTCGAGTCACGTCTTGACAACATTGTCTACCGTCTCGGTATCGCCCCTACAAGGGCAGCTGCAAGGCAGCTTGTATCGCATCGTCACATTACTTTGAATGGTGCTGTCTGCAACATCCCTTCAGTTCTTGTTAAGCCAGGTGATGTTGTTGCAGTAAGGGAGAGGTCAAAGAGCCTTGAGGTCATCGCTGCAAGCGTGGCTTCTGCATCAAGATATTCATGGCTTGAATTTGATGCAAAGTCTCTTACCGGAAAATATCTCAATGTCCCTGTAAGGGAGGAGATTCCTGAGACAATCAACGAGCAGCTTATCGTCGAGTTGTATTCTAAGTAATAATTAACACCTAATAAAGAATTAAACATGGCAATCTTAGCATTTCAGAAACCTGACAAGGTGATAATGCTCGAAGGAACCGATACCGTTGGCCATTTCGAGTTCAGGCCTCTTGAGCCTGGATACGCGCAGACCATCGGTAACGCCCTTCGCCGCATTTTGCTGTCATCTCTGGAAGGTTTTGCTATCAATTCAGTCAAGATTTCGGGTGTGGACCACGAGTTCGCTACTATCCCGGGAGTGATTGAAGGTATGCAGGACATCATCCTTAACCTTAAACAGGTGAGATTCAAAAGAATGGTGGAAACTGTAGATTCCGAGGTGGCAAACATCGTGATCAGCGGTAAGCAGGAATTCACCGCAGAGGATATCTCAAAAGGATTGTCTTCTTTCCAGGTGTTGAATCCAGAGCAGCACATCTGCTTCCTTGAACCGTCAGTTAAGCTGGAGATTACTCTCAATATCAACAAGGGCCGTGGATTTGTCCCTGCAGACGAGAACAGGGACGAGAATACTCCAATCGGAACTATTCCTGTTGATGCGAGCTACACTCCTATCGTGAATGTAAACTGGTCAGCAGACAACTGGCGTGTCGAGCAGAAGACTGACTATGAGAAATTGAACCTTGAGATTGTAACTGATGGTTCAATAACTCCGAGCAATGCTCTTCAGGAGGCTGCAAACATCCTCATCTATCATTTCAAGTTGTTTACAGATGACAAGAAGCTTTCTCTTGAGAGCGCAATCGAGTCTGATTCAAAGGAACTTGATGAGGAATCACTCCGCATGAGGCATCTCCTTCTTACCAAGCTTTCAGACATGGGACTCTCTGTCAGGGCCTACAACTGTCTTAAGGCTGCGGACATCGATACTTTCGCTGACCTCGTTTCATATTCAAGGTCTGAACTGATGAAGTTCAGGAACTTTGGACGGAAGTCATTGAGCGAAATCGATCTGCTCGTGGAGAAGATGAAGCTTACATTCGGAATGGATGTTACCAAGTATAATATTGAACCAAAGAAAAAGATCCTATAAAGTATGAGGCACAATAAAGCAATCAACCACCTTGGTCGCAAGAGTGGTCACCGCAAGGCTCTCCTCGCAAATATGGCTACTTCCCTCATTCTCCACAAGAGAATCCAGACTACTGTGGCTAAGGCTAAGGCTTTGCAGGTTTATGTAGAACCTCTTATCACAAAATCTAAAGAGGATACGACAAACTCTCGCCGTGTTGTTTTCAGCTATCTGAAAAACAAATATGCTGTCAAGGAGCTGTTCTCTACAGTTGCTCCTAAGATTGCAGAGCGTCCAGGCGGATATACACGTGTACTTAAGACTGGCTTCCGTCAGGGAGACGGTGCAGACATGGCTCTCATAGAGCTGGTGGACTTCAACGAGGCAGCACTTGCTTCTGGAAAGAAGGAGACCAAGAAGCCTGCTACACGCCGTAGCCGTGCAAAGAAGGCTGCTCCTGCAGCTGAGGCACCTGCTGTTGAGACACCAGCAGCTGAGTAATAGCAAAAGAGACAATTGTCTTTATATATCATTGGACTGGCCTTTGGGCTGGTCCAATGTTTTTTTATATATATCCATGCCGTTTAAATAGCTGTATTATAGGAGAATCATAGCATGGGATGGCGTCTATGGCGGCAGGACATGTGATTATAGTGGCTGTGTTGTCTTGTATATTAGTCCAAACTTAGCTATTTTCGTACAGTAAATCACATTCAATCCAAAACGCTTAAACAATGAAACGTTCTTTTCCTTATATTGCGACAGCTACGGATTCGCAGCTCGTATATACTGATGGGGAGACAATGGAAGAGGCGGTGGCGGCCTTTGAACAAGGGAATTACCTTGAGGCTCTCCACCTGCTCATTGATGCTATGGACTTTGATTTCCGTGACCGTTTCGGAAATGCGGACGGGACATCATTCCAGATTCCCCATGGATCAATTGTAGTGCATATTGACATTGCACAGGACACTCTTGTCATTACAGCAGATTTCCTCAAGCTGCCTGAAAAGGGGCGTGTCGCGATGCTGCGCCAGGTAGCGGAGATGAATATCAACTGCCTTATGCTTGCACGCTTCGTGAAGAGCGGAGACCATCTGAAGATGGAGTATTCTTGTCCTTTGACAGACACCCATCCGCATAAGATCCATAGCGTGCTGCATAACATATGTACAGTGGGTGACAAATATGATGATGAGTTCTGCACACAGTTCAAGGCAGAGCGGTGCTATGAACCGAGAATCACATATTTCCCGCAGGAGGCAGTAGATAAGATATATGACAATATCCAGCTGCTGGGAAAACTGGTGCTTGATGCTGTCGGTGAATATAATGCCCAGCGCAGATACGGCTATTCCTGGACAGTGATTGCTGCTTCGCTTTACCAGATCTCCTTCTTCTCCAATCATCAGGGACAGTTTCTGAATGAAATGGAGAAAGCTATTGACATGCTTAATGATGAACGTCCTGTTGAAGAGCTTGTCGCACGCGGGACTGCCTTTATTGAAAAACTCCTTTCAATGCCTAAGGATGAATTGGCGAAGAGTCTCTATAGTGTTGATATGATGGTGTCAACAAAGCCGATGGTTTCTCTGCAAGGTGTCCAGGAGTCTTGTGAGGACCTTTACAATGGCACTTCCGATGCTCTGCAGAAAAGGGACTTTGACCAGGTGGTTGTGCGTATTCTCCATAAGTTCTATCAGCTGCTCTATGACTGCAATGTCCCTCTTATGCTGGAATATGCTATTGTCACTGCCTTGCGCAAGGCTGGAGACTGCACATTGGAGGAGGCGGCGCAGATTCTCCATAAGGCTCTAGGGAATATTATGGAAGGTGACCTGCAGGCCGGAGATGATGACGATGATGATTGTGAAGACGGATGCGACGATGAAGGGGAGGAGGATGACGCTGACCTTGCTGAGGAGCGTGACAATGCCGTGGCTGCACATCAGAAGATTGCTGAGGCATTGGGTGTCAATGACATTCTTGCTATCCAGCAGCAGATGGATGAGGCGCTCAAGGCCGGTAATGTCGCTGAATATATGCGTCTTGCTACGGAACTCCAGATGATGATGATTAAAGGAACGATGAATTCTTAAATAATGAGTATGAATCCAGATATCAATAAACTCGTATATAAGGTTACCCATGCAGATGGTTCGGGCAGCTGTTTCTACCTGAGGCAGTTCAATATATTTGTAACCAACTACCATGTAGTGGCGGGCTACCGTACAGTGGCGGTCCAGGATAATGACCGCAATCCGTATGAGGCGCGTGTGGTTGTCGTAAATCCGGAACTGGATCTGGCTTTGCTTGCTGTTGATGCTGATTTCAGCCATCTTCCAGAATTCCCTATCTCTTTGGAGAATGAGCCTGCCATCGGTTCAAAGGTACAGGTTGCCGGCTATCCTTTCGGTATGCCTTTCACCCTTACAGAAGGCTCGCTGTCTTCGCCGCGCCAGCTGATGAACGGGAAGTATTACATCCAGATTGACGCTCCTGTCAATCCTGGCAATTCCGGAGGACCAATCCTTAATGGGGACAATAAGATTATAGGTGTCACAGTCAGCAAATTCGCTTCTTCCGCAGCCGACAATATGGGATTCGGTATACGTGCCGAGGCATTGGCGCAGCTTCTTGAGGTGGTTGAAAGCCTGGACAGGACACAGTTCCATGTACAGTGCTATAGCTGCGATGAACTCATAGCAGGAGATGAAGAGTATTGCCCAAGCTGCGGTGCAAAGCTTGATTCGAGGATCTTTGCCACACATCAGCTCTCTCCGCTTGGACAGTTCTGTGAGACTGCAATCACAGCTATGGGGGTTAATCCTGTCCTTGCACGCAATGGGCATGATTCATGGGTTTTCCACAAGGGAAGTTCGGAGATACGCCTGTTTGTGTATGACGGGAGATTTCTCTTTGCTGTCTCTCCTATCAACCTGCTGCCCAAAAAGGATGTGGAGAAAGTGCTGGACTACATGCTTGACACTGATTTCTCACCTTACAAGATGGGTGTTGATGGCAGGCAGATATATCTTTGCTACCGCATACATCTTGCAGACCTGACCAATAGCTCATACGACAGGATCCTTGCCGCTCTAGTCGGGCTGGCTGAACGTGCCGATGAACTGGACAACAAGCTTGTAGAGGAGTTCGGCTGCGAATTTTCTGTGTATTCTAAGGCCTGAATACCAGTTGCAGGATAGTCTGCATTTATGGCAGACAATGATGCCGGGGCTGACTAATACTTGAAGTGCCCCCAAAAAGTTGGACAGATTAAACATTATCCAGTTATAGAAAGAG
>CAMXAU010000002.1 GCA_947179325.1 uncultured Bacteroidales bacterium
AGATAATGATGGATGAACTGCGACTACCGTTTCTACGCTGAGGACATGGTGCATCCTTCCGCACAGGCGACCGGATATATACTGGAGCGTTTCCTTGACTGGGCACTCCCGGCCGGGGAGCATGGCAGACTGAAAGAGAATATCAAGGCATTCAGGCAGTCACAGCACCGCCAATCCTCCAGATAACGCCATAATGCAGGAAAAGACATTCATACAAGAAATAGCAGCTGCCCTGGAAAGCCATGGTGTAAAGGCAGTACCCACAGCATCATCCGGACACGGACTTTCCGTGTCCGCAATGCCTCTGCTCAAGGCGACAGGCGCATCCGGACACAGCACATTGCTTCTCCCTGTAGACATTGAAAGCCGGACACCTGAAGATGCAGCCAGGCAGTCCATGGCCATTGCCGGGATGCCTGTGATGCTCCAGGGCGCCGCATCACGTCCAGCCATGATACTCCGTGACAGATGGGAACGCCAGAAAGAGACCACCCTCAGCAGGATACTTGCACATTGCGGAGTATATACACAGGTATTTGCAAGGAACTGTGAGGTCAGGCGTATCGAGAAAGGCACAGCACAGGCATTCATGGCGGAGAACCACAGCTATGGTGGAGCGTCATGCCGCTATTGCTATGGACTTTATGTAAAGAGGTATTCCGGAAAAGAGATGACATCCGAGGTACACCGGCTGCCTGTAGGGAGCCTGATAGCAGCGGCGGAGTTCTCCAATGCAAGGAAATGGACAAAAGGCGAAAAGGAGATCCGCTCATACGAATGGATACGGTATGCATCACTCCCCGGAGTACGGGTATCCGGCGGCATGGGGAAGATCCTAAGGCAGTTCATCGGGGACATATCCCCGGATGACATAATGAGCTATGCAGACCTGGAGTGGTCGGACGGCAATGTCTACAGGCAGCTCGGGTTCATTGAAGACGGCACAAAGTCACCGGTACTTTTCGCCATAGACCCGCAGACATGGGAGCGCACCCCTGTCAAGGCAGATACCCCGCAGGACACTTCCGGAAGCGGCAGGCCTGACTTGACGGCCGGGGCAGGAAAGCTATGGTACCGTAACCAGGGAAGCATCAAATACCGTCTCAAACTCACAGATTGGTAGAAAAAATTTACTACTTTTGCACCCGCAACTTAAAATCTCTATAACATGGCAGCAATAGTCAAGACCGACTTCAATTTCCCCGGCCAGTCAGACAGATATGTCGGCAAGGTCCGCGACGTCTACAGCATCAATGATGAATATCTCGTAATGGTGGTTTCCGACAGGATTTCCGCATTCGACGTAGTCCTTCCCGAAGGTATCCCCTACAAGGGTCAGGTACTCAACCAGATTGCAGCAAAGTTCCTTGACGCCACTGCAGACATACTTCCAAACTGGAAAATCGCAGTCCCTGACCCGATGGTCACCGTAGGGCACAAATGCGAACCGTTCAAGGTGGAAATGGTAATACGCGGGTACCTCTCAGGACACGCATGGAGGGAATACAAGGCAGGCAAGCGCACAATCTGCGGTGTACAGATGCCTGACGGAATGGTTGAGAACCAGAAATTCCCGGAGCCTATCATCACCCCGACCTCAAAGGCAGCAGAGGGCCATGACGAGGACATATCAAAAGAGGAAATCATCGCAAGCGGCCTTGTCAGCCGTGAAGACTACGAGCAGCTTGAAAAATATACCAGGGCAATATTCCAGAGAGGCACTGAGATCGCTGCCGGCATGGGACTGATACTTGTCGACACTAAATATGAATTCGGCAAGAAAGACGGGATCATATACCTGATGGATGAGATCCACACCCCTGACTCATCAAGATATTTCTACGCAGACGGATACGGGGAGCGTCTTGCAAACGGAGAAAGGCAGAAGCAGCTGTCAAAGGAATTTGTACGTGAATGGCTCATGGCAAACGGCTTCCAGGGACAGGACGGACAGAAGGTCCCGGAAATGACCCCTGAGATAGTCAGCAGCATCACTGAACGCTATATCGAGCTGTTCGAGAACATCACGGGAGAAAAATTCTGCAAGGCCGAGGACGGAACATCAGACGAGATCCTTGAGCGCATCGAAAAGAATGTCACCTCGTGTCTCTGCAAAATGTAATTTCCTATAAATCAAGCAATAAACAAAAGACGGGTACCAGAATTCAGGCACCCGTCTTTTTGTTTTGCACTATCAATCAGCGTCTTACATTTTGCATTCTTCCGATAAGCTCATCACCCAGGGATGTCTTTACCCTCATATGTTCAAGGGTCTCCACAACAAACGGATTGGAATCGAACTGGCCTCCGCGCACCTCCTCGAAATCCTGCAGTCTCTGGATGCGGTCCCCATCAGCTCCGAACCCTGTCATCGACGACAGGGAGAACTCCTTGCGCGCATCTTCATAGACAAGCTTGTCAAGTCCAACAACAGCATCTTTCCATTGCTCCACAATCCTCACAATGTCTCCTGAGGTGATATTCTCCGGATCTATTCCATAGAACCCTGCAATCTGGCTGTATGCCCAAGTCCATTCATAGTCATAATACATAGAATGCATATCATGGAAACGGGCATGGAACTCATCCATTGTAGCGACAAGTCCGGACTCAACATCATCGAGCAATCTGTCGACCTCCCTCTTCGGCGCAATCATCCCGGAGACATCAACCCACTGGCCTTCACCGGCGCGGCAGTCCGGACGCATCCTTTCACGTATCTCTCCATCCGTAGCGAAGTCCATACCCTCAAGTCTCTTGATAAGCGAATTCCCAAGGAACTTGTTTATCGCCATGTCATAGAAGCGTATCCCGTTCCTGAGCGACGTGTTCTTGATCTTTGCGCTCTGGTATGAATATGTCTCAGATGTCTCGCCCGAAATCCTCCTCAGGTCACGTAGAATCTGCCTGCCTTTCAGCATCTTCTGTATCGTGAATGGACTCAGGAGATTGTAGTTGATGCAGTCAAGTATATCCGGGTCCGTTCTCTTGTCCCTCCTCGGCCATTTCTTCGCATCCCTTATCGTACCGACACTCTTCAGATTGACTCCGGGAATCAGATAAGACGTGCTCTGCTGCTCTATCAGATACGAGAACGGAAGGTCTGAAGTGTCCTGGTGCGTCACATGCCTTCCCATGACAAGCGAGAAGGCACCTATCTTGGCCGGCCAGAGGATGTAGGAGTCTGAAGAAGTCTTCGCTCCCCTCTCCATAATGCCCTGGTGTATAGGCCCGAGCTTGTACATATGGTTGCTCTGGTTTGAGCCGGAGCCTGCATTCATGAAAGAGAACATTCCGGCAATCAGGAGAGTAGACTTATGGTGCGTCACGGTAAACGGCCCGGCGAAAATCGCACAGGCCTCGCCATTCTCCCCCTGGCAGTTACTGAAAAACAGTGAGTCCGTTGCGGAATATGTATGCCCGAGCCTGCATGCCTGCCCGATAAAGCAGCGTGAGAAAGTCACTCCATCCTCAACTGAAGATCCGCTGGAAATGATAAAGTCATCACCTATCACACCGACCCCGATATGTACCGGCGCCTCTGCATTGCTGTTGATGCTGCCGTTCTTCAGGCGCGCCGTCCCCTCTATCTTGCAATAGTCGCCGATATTCACATTCTTTATATATCCGGCATCAGCAATCATGACATGCGAGCCGATCATACCGACAGAGGAAGACACGGATTCAACATATCCGCCAATCATTTCCCTCATCCTGGCAATCAGCTCCGGCCTGTGCCTGTAAAGTGCCATCACATATGCCTGCTGAGCAGAAAGACGGTCATATATCATGACCTCCCGTCCCCCGGTCTCGTTCAGGACAGAGACCTCCACTCCGTTTCCGAAAGTGCTTACTCCATCTGTAAGGATTATATCCACATTCTCTATAAATGTGTCATCCCCGACAGTATAATTAGCTATATAGTTCTTTACATTCTCGATGCAGCAGTTATCTCCCAAGGCGACATTATGAAGAGTGGCATGATATATCCCGGAATGCTTCCTCATCCCGCCCGCAAGTTCAAACTCCTTGCTGAAAGTACCGATCCTGACAAAACCGGAAAAGCGCGCATAATGCACATAGTCCGCATCAAACCCTTCTGCCACCTCAATCTGCGCCCAGTCAGCCGCAGTACACATCTGTGCTTTCAGCTGCACAATCTCGTCAGCCGTAAGATTACGATAATTACCCATAGAATCAATAATGATTATAAACGTTCCTGATGACACATGATGAGGTTTCCATCCTCATCCCCTGATGCATCCCGTCCGTATGCATCAAAAGAGGCCACCCATGGCTGACCAAGTGTCCAGCGGAAATCCGGCTTTTAAAAAATCTTTCATACGGTCCCTAATCTGAAACCGCATGAAAGATGATTCCCAAAGTCCAGACGTTGCACTTGGCCTGGCTATTTCCCCGAAATATATTCATGTATGGCAGCCGCTGCCTTGCGTCCGGCACCCATCGCTAGTATCACTGTAGCTGCACCGGTCACGGCATCGCCTCCGGCAAACACTCCCTTGCGGCTGGTCACGCCATTCTCATCAGCGACAATGCACCCCCTCCTGTTGGTATCCAGTCCAGAAGTAGTGCGTGCGATAAGCGGATTCGGAGACGTCCCGAGAGCCATGATTACAGAATCTGTCTCTATCTCGAATTCAGAACCCTGCACAGGGACAGGAGAGCGCCTTCCGCTCTCATCCGGCTCGCCAAGATCCATCCTTATGCACCTGATTCCACGCACCCATCCCTTCTCATCTCCAATCACCTCAACAGGGTTGGTAAGCATCATGAACCTGACACCTTCCTCCATGGCATGGTGGATCTCCTCGCGCCTTGCAGGCAGCTCCGCCTCCGTACGGCGATAGACAATTGTAGTATCCGCGCCAAGGCGCAACGCTGTACGGGCAGCATCCATGGCAACATTGCCTCCACCGACAACAACAACCTTGTCACCTGTATGTATAGGAGTCATATAGTCCTCCCTGTAAGCCTTCATGAGATTGTTCCTCGTAAGGAACTCATTGGCAGAGAAGACACCATTGAAATTCTCGCCAGGAATCCCCATGAATCTCGGCAGCCCGGCACCGGAACCGACAAACACAGCGGAAAATCCCTCTTTGTCAAGAAGAGAGTCTATTGTAACTGTGCGTCCGGCCACGACATTGGTCTCAATCTTGACCCCAAGCTCCTTCACTGTGGCGATCTCAGATGCCACAACCTTCTCCTTCGGAAGCCTGAACTCAGGTATTCCGTACTCGAGCACTCCCCCGGCCTTGTGGAGGGCCTCGAAGACAGTGACATCATATCCCAGCTTCGCAAGGTCATACGCGCAGGCAAGGCCGGAAGGCCCGCTCCCGATAATTGCCACCTTATGGCCATTCGGCCGTGCCGCTGAAGGCTTGACTACCCCATTCTCCCTGTTCCAGTCCGCGACAAAGCGCTCAAGGTTTCCGATAGAGACCGGTTCACCCTTCACGCCAAGTATACAGCTGCCTTCGCACTGGGTCTCCTGCGGACACACCCTTCCGCACACTGCAGGAAGAGAAGAGTCCTCCGCAATCACAGCGGCCGCAGAAGCAAAGTCACCGGCCGCGACATACCCTATGAATCCTGGAATATTCACATTGACCGGGCAGGCCCCGACACAGCGCGGGTTCTTGCAATGCAGACAGCGCGAAGCCTCCAGCTGCGCCTCCTCAATGCTGAATCCATAGCTCACCTCCTCGAAGTTCCTCGCCCTTACTGCAGGCTCCTGTGCCCTGGCCTGCACCCTCGGTATCCTGTTTGCTGCCATTATCTGCCCCTCCCTATTTTACATACATGCGGCTCTGTGGCCTGTTCCTCAGTCCTGTACATTCCCTGACGGCGCATAGCCTCATCAAAATCGACCTCATGGCCATTGAATTCAGGCCCTTCCACACACGCGAAACGCATCTTTCCGCCGACAGTAACCCTGCACGCACCGCACATGCCAGTTCCGTCAACCATAAGCGTATTGAGGCTCACCGTCATAGGCAAGCCTAGCTTCTTTGCAGTGAGAGTCGCGAACTTCATCATTATCATCGGGCCGATCGCTACAGCCATTGTGTACTGCCGTCCCTCTTCCAGGACAAGTTTCTCCAGCATTCCGGTGACAAGCCCGTGAAATCCTTCAGAGCCGTCATCAGTACAGACATACAGATTGTCACAGACCCCGGCCATCTCGTCGCGGTAGATCATCAGGTCAGCAGTCTTTGCACCGATTATCACATCCACAGCCACTCCCCTTTCATGAAGCCACTTGGCCTGCGGATAGACCGGAGCGGCACCTACACCGCCGGCGATGAAGACATACCTCTGTCCCTTAAGTTCATCTTCTGACATCTCCATGAACTCTGAAGGAACCCCGAGAGGTCCCGCGACATCAGAAAAGGCATCACCGGCTTCAAGGGCACATATATCCTGTGTCGAGGCACCTATTTTCTGGGTGACGATCACCACTGTCCCCTTCTCCGGATCAAAATCACTTATTGTCAACGGTATTCGCTCACCACCTTCCTCTACCCTTACGATAAGGAACTGCCCTGGACAAGCAGAGGAGGCCAGGCGCGGTGCCTCGACCTCCATTCTGCAGACCAAAGGAGTAAGCATCTCTTTAGATACTATCCTGTACATCTATGCTGTTTTTAAAGTTTTCCAAACACTGCCGCCGGACTACTTCCCGTCACCGGCGGACTTAACCTCATAGCCAAGTTTTCTGATCGCCTCTGCAATTTTCTTTTCATCAGTCTTCGATGTATCGTATGTCACAGTCACTTTCTGATTCTCAAGAGAGACTTCAAGCGCCTTGACCCCTTTCTCGAAGGAAATGTTTTCCTTAACCTTCTTGACACAGTTTTCGCAATGCAGGTGTACATCGTATACGACTGTCCTGTATTCTTTCTTAGGCTTTGCCACAGAAGAGAGGGCAGAAGCGTCTGTAAGGTAAACGTCAGAAGCGGAAACAAATCCTGATGAAATCATCAATGCCACCAGGCAGTAGATAATCTTGTCCATATCGCGCAAATTTAATAATTTTATAGATAATGTGTTTAATTTTCATATAAATTCAGTTCACCATAAAAGGTGTCACCTGGTTTTCCAGAGAGTGAAACGCATTCCTGCATAGACCTTTATCCCCATGAGAGGACCCCAGATTGCACTGGCATCGAAAGACGCCTGGTTCGCCGAGACATGGCCATTGGCGTCACGTACACCGCCGAGTATCACGTCTTTCTGGCGGTAATTTGTCAGATTCTCTCCGCCAATATATACATCAACTCCCTTGAACCTTCTCGTAACCTGCAGATAAAGAAGAGGATATACCGGAGTAAGCCCATTCTTGTATATAAGGTTCCCGTCCCCGTCCTTCAAATCCGCCATGAAATCATACACGCGGCCCGGACCATTCACAGAGGCAGTGAAGTCAAATATCCATTTATTGAGGTTTGTAGCATACTGCAGATTCAGCACACCTTTATACCTGCTTGTCATAGGCTTCTCCACAAGCCCCTTCCCGGCCAGCTCTATCTTGGCATTCGTATACCGGAAAGTAGCGGTGACCGTGAAACGCTCCACAGGCTCGATATTGAAGTCCACCTGGTAGTTATCAGTGAATGACCGTCTTCCGTCAAGGTTATAGAAATCGATGCAGTTCTTCCTGCGCTCATAATCCACAACCATCTGCTGCGCGAACTGTGTCCTGAAATAGTCGAAGCTGAGATATGTATTCTGGCCGAACGGGAAATAATATGTGATATTGCCGCCGAAAGTCCATGCATCCTCGAGGGTATGGGAGCCATAGTTCCCGACAAATGCCTTTCCTGTCGAGAAGACTCCGATATTGTCAGCCAGAGGAGTGGCATACCTGAGCCCTCGTCCGCCGTTTGCCCTCAGCACAATCTCATCCACCGGTGAATATTTCAGTGTGACACGCGGTGTGAACTTGAATCCATTTCCATTGTACCAGTCGCCCCTGACACCGGCTATCGCCGAGAATTTCTCACCTGCGTGGAAGGTATATTCTCCGAATACTCCGGCATTCATAAGGTCAGTGAAGGTCCGTCCGCCGCCCTGGCTAATCATCATGTACGGACCGGAATCAGCCCCGAACAGATCGCCATGCCCGTTGCCTGGCACCATCCTCATGAAATCCTCGTCATACCGGTCATATGTGCTGCTGAGGCCTATGGTAAACTTATGCGAGTCATTGATTTCATTCTGGTAAAGCAGGTTCATGAAAGCAGAATGCTGACCGGCAAGATACTTCGTGGCACCGAAATATGAATCCATGTCGTAATAGCTGTAGTCTGCAACGACTGCAATGTTCTGCGAATTGTCTTCATTAAGCGGTATGCCGACCTTGAGATATCCATTGAGCGAGCGGTTGGTGATATCCGAGCCCCACGCCTGTCCGGAGAGCTTTTCATAAAGCCCCTGGTCTCCGCCGGCAGACCTTATATTTTCCGCAATGCCTATATACGAGCCATGGTCATAGCCGTCCTGGCCTCCACGGCGCCAGTCCTGCAGCGCCTTCACGCCAAAACGGACCTGCACGCCGCTGTCAGCATAGTAGAGCCATCTGTTGGCAAGATTGAACTGCAGCATCTTAGGGTCATCAAGATACCCGTCATGATTATGGTCAAAGCTCTTTATGTTACCGGACACATGCCCGAGAATGACCGTACTCCATCTTGGCCCCATCTGCAACGAGGAAGCCGCATTGAAATCCATCTTGGTATCGCTCATAAGCACGGCATTGATGAAGAGAGGCTTCTCGTCGGTGGGCTTGCGATGCTCAAGGTTTATCTGTCCAGTAATGGACTCCACACCATTTATCACCGATGACGCCCCTTTGGCAATCTGTATGCTTTCGAGCCATTGGCCAGGAACATACGAAAGCCCGAAAGGCGAAGCAAGGCCGCGCATTACCGGACGGTTTTCATCCAGCATCTGCGTATAGGTCCCGCTCAATCCGAGAAGACGGATCTGGCGCGCCCCTGTGACTGCATCGGAATACCCCACTGTAACGCTTGCGGAATTCTCAAAGCTCTCGGCAAGATTGCAGCAGGCCATTTTGCACAGCCCCGCGGCAGAGATCACCTCTGTGCGTACCGGCTTCACCTTTGAAAGGTAGTTTCCCGCCTGGCGCGACACAAAGACCGTAGCCTCCAGGCTGTCTGACCTGTCCTTATATATATTTGTAGTATCTATCACTTCGCCGTTGGCCCCATAGACCTGGGCCATGGCAGAAGGCAAGGCTGCGAATGCAGCCAGCATTATAAAAATTATCTTTTTCATCTGATGGTTTTTGCTGGTTATACATGACATACAACATCCCGGACAGATGGATACACCGGCCCGGGAAAGCATATCATGCCCCTACAATCGCCATATGCGGAGAAGAGAGCGGCTGCAGCGCAGCCCCGGAAGAGGGACTTCATGCAGCGGCACGGAATCCACAGGATCCATGAAAGAACCGGCCTCCGAGCCAAGCTCTATAGAAAGCGGACAATGGCCGCAAAGACATTTGCAGTGATTATGATGCGAATGGCCGCTGTCACTGCGTCCAGCACCTGTCACCGAGAGCTGGAAGATGTCATCGGAACAGCAGTCACGGCCGGACTTGGCTGTCTCTCCGCAGCACACATGCGTCCCGTCATGGTGGCCGGCTGAGCAGCAGGATGAGTGGCAGTGGTGGTCTGGATGGAAGTCATGGCATGTCGCGCCCTCCAGGAGCGGGGCGACAAAGCACTCGCCGCTCTCGGCACATGAATGCACATTGAACCCCGTCACGCAGAGCAGATAAAGCAGCGCGACAAAGGCAGAAAGGCACTTTATGACATTTTGTTTAACCATCGCACCGCAAAAATAACATTTTTTTGAATATCTTTTTATAACTTTGTCAAGTTTTGCCGAAAACAATTTAAAACGAATTATATAATGAAGAACTTTTTAAAAATGACATTGGCGACAGTGCTTGGCTTCATCATAGTCAGCATCATCATGTCCATGTTCTCACTTGCCTTTATCGGTGCGCTTGCAGCACTTGGCGACAGCAAGCCGGTAATGCCGAGAGAAGCAGTCCTTAAGCTGGACCTGTCGAAGATCATCATTGCAGAGCAGACAAGGGAAAGCGACCCGATCAGCTCAATCCAGGGAAACACAAGCGAGTATATCGGCATATGGTCTGCTGTCCAGGCCATCAATGCCGCAGCAGAGGACCCTGCAATAAAGTTCATATATATGAAGCCGGACGGAGTGGCCGGCGGGATGGCGCAGATCGAGGAGCTACGCAATGCGCTCAAGAAATTCCGCGCCTCAGGAAAGGCAATCGTATCGTTTACAGAGTTCCCGTCAAACGGTTCCTACTACCTTGCATCAGTGTCCGACAAGATATTCATGTCAAGCTATAAGGGAGGAATGAACATGCTGAACGGGTTCTCGTCACAGATAACCTTCCTGAAGGACATACTGGACAAGCTCGGGGTAAATGTACAGCTGATCCGCCACGGGAAATACAAATCCGCAGGTGAAATGTACATCCGCAATTCCATCAGCAATGAGAACAGGACACAGTACCAGGTGCTTCTCAATTCAATATGGAAAAACTTCAGTGACGAGATGGCTGCTGCCAGGGGGATGGAGCCGGAAGCATTCAACTCACTTATCGATGACCTGAAGCTCAACAGCCCTGAGGACTTCCTGAAATACGGTCTTGTAGACGAGCTGCTTACAAATGAGGAGCTGAAGGCAAGGCTCAGCGGGCTGTATGGCGTCGAGAGGATTGAGGACACCAAGGAGATAAGCCTCAAGGACTATGCTTCAATCAAGGTGCTTCCGAACTACAGGGCAAAGCAGAAGATTGCAGTCATATATGCAGACGGAAGCATAATTGACGGAGCCGAGAAAAAAGAAGTGAGCGGCGACAGGTTCGCCTCAATCATAGCGGACGTCAGGAAAGACTCTACCGTAAAGGCTGTCGTATTCCGTGTCAACTCGCCTGGAGGAAGCGTCGTTGCATCAGACAAGATAAAGACCGAGGTCGACCTCCTCAAGGAAGTCAAGCCTGTAATTGCTTCATACGGCAACTATGCGGCATCCGGAGGATACTGGATCTCAAACAACTGCAACAGGATTTTCTCGGATGCAGGGACCCTCACAGGATCAATAGGGGTATTCAGCATGATTCCTGAATTCAGCGGCACATGCAGGAAAATAGGAGTCAACGTCACAAGCATCAGCTCGAATGCACATGGCGACATGTACAACAGCATGAGGCCTCTTGACAAGGCCGAGCTTGCCTACATGCAGGAATCTGTAGACAACATCTATGACACATTCACGTCAATCGTGGCAGAAGGACGCGGCCTGACACAGAAATATGTGGACGATATAGCACAGGGACGTGTATGGGCCGGGACAGACGCACTTGAGATAGGTCTTGTTGATGAGATAGGAGGTATCGAGGATGCCATAATGTACGCCATCGGCTCAGTATGCGACGAGGTTGACCTCGGCAAATGGCAGATTGCAGAATATCCTAAGCCTTTGACTACATTTGAGCAGATCATGGAGAATTTCGGTGGCAGCAAGGCCTCAGTGTTTGCCGGGACCCCTCTTGAATCTGTAGAGAAGGTATTCAGCAAATGGGATGAAAGCAACGCAGGGCAGGTATATGCAAGAATGCCTTACGAAATAACAATACAGTAACCAGGAATGACAAAGAACCGTAGTATAAGATATTCCGGCATATTGCTGATATTCTATGTACTGGCTGTCCTGTGCGCCTCACATGCAGGTGCGCAGGACAAGTCCGGTGTAGAGATGACTATAATTTCAGGAAAGGTGATAGATGCCTCCGACGGCTATCCGCTGATCGGTGTCAGCGTCATGACAGACGGCTATGGCGCGGCGACAGACATAGACGGAAACTTTGAGCTGAAGCTTCCTGCGCAGAAGTGCGAGATTACATTTTCATATATCGGCTACAAGAACATAGTCAAGGAATTTACCGTAAAGAATGCATCATCCTTCTCCAGGATTGTAATGGAGGCGAGCACAACAGAGCTTGATGATGTAGTCGTTACCGGCGTGTACGAGAGGAAAAAGGAGAGCTTTACAGGCTCCTCCGCGACATTCAAGGGAGATGAACTGAAGTCTGTAGGCTCACAGAATGTCCTACAGAGCCTGAAGACCCTCGACCCTTCATTCAAGATCATGGAAAGCAACCTG
Organism: uncultured Bacteroidales bacterium; assembly: GCA_947179325.1. Lineage (GTDB taxonomy): Bacteria > Bacteroidota > Bacteroidia > Bacteroidales > UBA932 > Cryptobacteroides. The sequence continues at coordinate 12,256 of CAMXAU010000002.1, forward strand.
TTCGGCTCCAACCCGAACATGATGCCGGACATTGAGATACGTGGAAAGACAAGCGTCATGGGACTCAAGGAGGAATATGGCTCTGACCCTAACCAGCCCCTCTTCATCCTTGACGGATTCGAGACCGACATCGAGACAGTGATGAACCTGAACATGAACCGCGTGGCCTCTGTGACAATCCTCAAGGACGCGGCATCTACGGCCATCTATGGTTCAAAGGCCTCAAATGGAGTCGTTGTCATCGAGACAAAGGCCCCTGCAAGAGGACGTCTGCAGGTTTCATATAAAGGAGACTTCGGGCTTTCCATCGCAGACCTCACGGACTACAACCTGATGAATGCTGCGGAAAAGCTTGAATTCGAGACACGGGCAGGCGTCTATCGCGACAATACAGGCGACCCGTTCAAGCAGCTCCAGCTCGACAACCTCAGGAACGAGCGGCTGAAAAGCATAAACATGGGGGTCGACACATACTGGCTAAGCGAACCTATACGTACTGGATTCACCAACAAGCACAACCTCTATGTCGAGGGAGGCGAAGAGAAGATACGCTATGGAATAGGCCTGAGCTACGGCGGTGTGCAGGGTGTAATGAAAGGCTCTGACAGAAACACCATTTCAGGCAACATAGACCTGATCTACAGGACCGGCAAGTTCCAGTTCAGCAACAAGCTTACAATAAACAGCCTCAGCACTGCAAACCCGATTGTTTCATTTGAGGAATACGCACGGGCAAATCCTTATTACATGAAATACGGTATCGGGGGGGGCATTGAAAAATATCTATATTACCCGGCCGAGGACCTGGACGACCATCCTGTATCCAATCCCCTATGGAATGCCCATCTCAACAACTACGACAAGACATCAGGCTTCGGCTTTACAAACAATTTCATATTTGAGTGGTTCATCCTGAAAGAGCTTCGCTTCAGGGCGAAGTTCGGAATCACCAAGAATGACGAGAACCAGCAGACAAGGCTGTCTCCGGAGCACACACAGTTCGATGATGTGGGCGACACGGAGAAAGGCCTCTATACACATACCCTCACAAAAGACCTGACATACGAAGGCGATGCAGCCATCACATACGGTAAGCTGTTTGCCGAAAAGCATATGGTAAACGCAGTAGGAGGATTCAACTTCAGCAACCAGAAGTACCTTGACTACAGCTACTCGGCAACAGGCTTCACCGAAGACCAGTTCGCTGCCCCATCATTCGCCAACAGCTATCCCTCAGGCGGTTCCCCGGAATACAGCGAAACACACAAGAGGGCCGTGAGCTTCTATCTCAACGGTGGATACTCGTATGACGAAAGATATCTCCTTGATGTAAACTACAGGCTTGACGGAGCCTCGATGTTCGGTGCGGAGAACCGCTTCAGGAACACATGGTCAGTCGGAGCCGGATGGAACATCCACAAGGAGAAGTTCCTTACTGACAAGACAGACTTCTTCCAGGTCCTGAAGCTTAGGGCATCCGTGGGAAATCCCGGAAACCAGAATTTCTCCGCCTACCGTGCATTCTCCACATATAAGTTCAACGGATGGATGACAAATGTCTTCGGGGCCGGCGTCATAGTCAAGACGCTTGGCAACAAGGGGCTGGCATGGCAGGAGACAATAAATTACGACCTCGGTTCAGACATCACGTTCTGGGGCAGCAGGGTGAACATAACATTTGACTACTTCTGGAAAAACACAGATCCGCTGCTTGCAATCATCTCCACCAAAGGCTCTATGGGTGTAAGCACCATAGCGATGAATGCCGGAGGGCAGAACACCAACGGATGGGAGGCGACATTCAAGATTTCTCCGATATACCGTCCTTCAGAAGGAATCAACTGGAACATCAGCCTCAACGCCACCAGTTCAAAATCACGGTATGTAAATATCGGCAATGCCTTCAGCTCGCTTAATGAAAGCGGAAAGACATCGCTCGTCGGCACAACAAGATATTATGACGGAGGTAGCCCTACGGCAATATGGGCAGTGCGCTCCGCCGGGATCGACCCTGCAACGGGAAAAGAGCTGTTCATCAAGAAAGATGGTTCATATTCATTCACATACGATGTAAACGATGAAGTTGTCGTAGGAGACACGCAGCCTAAAATCGAGGGAGTGCTTGGAACTACTCTCTACTACAAGGGCTTTTCTGTGGGATGCTATCTGAGATACAGGCTTGGAGGCCAGGTGTTCAATTCATCCCTGTTCCAGAAAGTAGAGAACATAGGAACAGAGGAAGTCTACAACAACCAGGACAGGAGAGCCTTGTATGACAGGTGGTCCGAAGACAACAGGGAAGCATATTTCAAGGGCATCTCAATGGTTCAGAAGACTGACAAGTCATCACGCTTCGTAATGGACGAAAACACATTGACCGGAGAATCATTCAATGTAGGATACGAATTTCCTGACCGCATGATAAGGAAGCTCCATATCTCCGCATTGTCATTGCAGATGTCGCTGAACGACATTTTCCGCATCTCATCCGTACGTGTTGAAAGAGGAATAGACTATCCATTTGCAAGGAATGTCTCATTCTCCATAGGTGTGACCTTCTGATAATCAGTAACCGACATGAATAGAAACAGCATATATATAATAATAGTGTCTGTCCTGCTGGGCGGACTCTGCGGATGCGGGAAATGGCTTGACATCAAGCCATACGATGAAATGGCAGAAGATGACCTGCTCTCGACCGAAAACGGGTTCATCAGGCTTCTTAACGGTATCTATATAGAGCTCAACACAGATGCACTCTATGGTGGCTCCCTGACTGTCGAGATGATTGAGATAATGGGTGGAGCCTACACAATCGGCACTGACAAGGCTGTGTGGGGAAACTTCCATGACCTTTCAGAATATAAATACGGCACAGACTACTGGCGGGCACGTTTCAGCAGCACCTGGGACAAGGCATATGCGATGATACTCAACTGCAACCTCCTGCTGGAAAACATTGACAAGGAAGAGAAGAAAGGGCTTTTCAGCGGAGACAACCGCAACATAATCAAGGGTGAAGCCCTTGCCCTGAGGGCAATGCTGCACTTTGACATGCTCAGGATATTCGGACCTGTATATTCCAACAGCCCTGAAGCTCTGTCCATACCGTACTACACTGCATACACCACCATGCCGGAAGCCATGCTGCCGGCATCTGAGGCGGCAGCAAAGATAATCACCGACCTCAAGAATGCGCGTATCCTGCTTTCGTCAGACCCTGTAATTACAGAGGGGACGAGGATGGACGGTCCTGCCGACGGAGCATCGAACTTCCTGTACTACAGAAATCTGCGTCTGAACTACTACGCTGTAACCGGACTTCTTGCACGTGCAAGCCTGTATTTTGGAGACAAGCAGGATGCATTCACCTATGCAACGGAAGTAATCGGTGCATCTAATGCAGGAATATTCCCGTTTGTTGACCGCTCACTGGTGGCAGGCTCGCCGGAAGACCCTGACCGTATATTCTCATCAGAGGTCATCTTCGCCCTCACCCACGCGAGAAGAAATGAACTCTTCAAGAACTACTACGATCCGAGCAGGACTCCGAACTATGTATTCCGCATGGACAATGACATCTTTTCCAGGTTCATCTACGGAGGTTCACTGACAGGAGGCAGCATCGATGACTACAGATGCAGGGCCAACTGGATAGCGAACGGGACAAACAGATATTTCTATAAATACTCCGACATGGTAGAGACCGGAAACATCCGCAATACAATGATTCCTCTCATCAGGCTTGGTGAAATGTACCTTATAGCCGCTGAAAGCCAGTCGGAAAACCTTGGAAACGGACTTCAGTACATTAATACTTTGCGGAGCAAGCGCGGTGTCAGCAACCTGCCGTCACTCACGGACGAGCTTCTGCAATATGAATATGTCAGGGAGCTATACGGGGAAGGACAGCTGTTTTTCATGTACAAGAGAAGATTCGCATCAATACTGAAATCAGCTTCCGGCAACAATCCTCAGCCAAGCAATGAGATTTTCGTAGTACCTACGCCTGACACAGAGACACAGAACTGATGAAGACAAAAAAAGGATTATACATAGCCTGCATCCTGTCCGTTCTTGGATGCATTTCATGCACAGAGCAGCATCCAAGGCTGTTCGAGGAACTTAATGGCATATATTTCAACTACAAGAGCGGAGGACTTGCAGTCGACAGCACGTCCGTGACATTTGTATATGAAAGCGGAAGCGAGCTTGACATCCCTGTCACAGTGCAGCTTTTAGGAAGGCCGTCGGCACACGACCGCAATGTAAGCGTAACCGTAAGTTCCGGCAATGCAGAAGAAGGGATTGACTACGTCCTGCCGGAATCCTCTGTGCTTCCTGCCGGAGAAGTCAGTTTCCAGTACACGGTCAAGCTGCTCAGGACGGAAGCACTTAAAAGCTCTGTCAAGGACATAACGCTTGAGCTTCATGCCAATGAAGATTTCACGCTTCCTGTATCCGTAATCGAGCAGACTACCGGAAACATAGAGATCCTGACATTCAGGATCAGGTTCTCAGATATGTTCACTGACCCGCCTGCAGCATGGAGCACCAGCATCCTCGGTGGCTTCTCACAGCAGAAGTTCGAACTGATATGCAAGGTACTGTCAATAGACCCGGCAATGTTCAACAATCCTGACGAGATGACACTTGCTAAGCAGGCCTATATCTTCACGGAAATGACATATTACATAAAGAACGAACTGGCAAAAATGGAGGCCGGACTTGAATATGACCACGATATCATTGACAAGGAGACCGGACTTCCGATTGCTTTCCCGACAGAATAATATAATATGACCAGCATAAGAAAATATATCTTTACTGTAATGGCTGCCGCCCTGGCTGTTTCCTGCGCCAGGGACCTTGGCAACTACACATACCACGACCTTGAGAGTCCTGCCGTGTCAGGAATCGGGGAAAGGATAGAGGTCCTCACCCAGGAGAGGCTACAGATATCCCCTGTAATAGAAAACATTCCCGATACAGAAATGTATGAATATGAATGGCAGGCAATTGACAAGAACATAGACATGACCAGTACTGTAATAGGCACTGGACGTGACCTTGACTATATTGTCACTCTGTCCCCTGCTGAATATGCACTGTACTACAAGATTACCGAGAAAAGCTCCGGCATATACTGGATGACCGAGTCCACTCTTATAGTAAGTTCCTCAATGACAGAAGGATGGATGGTACTATGCTCAGACAATGGGACATCCAGGCTTGACTTCATATCCGACGTTACAGGCATCACCTACACCGATGTCCTCAAAGACAATGAAGGGATGCCAAGGCTGAACGGACCAAGGAAAATACACTGGCAGAACACCATGGCAGACTTAAATTCCCCGTACTACCTGTTCACAGATGACGGGGCGACAAGGCTGGGCAAGGATTCATTTGAATGGGAAAAGGAATATTCCATGCAATATGAAATGGCATCCCTGCAGGAAGTCACCCCATATTCCATGGTATCTGCAGGATTCGGAAGGCTTTTCGTAAGCGGCACCGACGCCTACTACAGCGAGACTATGGGAATCGCAGGACTCTTCGGCAGCCCCGTAAACAAGGGGTTCAGGTCATCACCGTACATTGGTGCAAACGTCTCCGGTGTACAGTATGCCGCTGTCTATATGCTTTACGACATGGACAACAAGAAATTCATGGCATATTGTCCATTGCTGACAAAGAACGACCTTGGAGCACAGGAACCTCTTACGGAAATGGACGAGATGGGCATAATAGCAGAAGGGTTCGCCAAAGAGGGCGAAGCAAGCGTAGTGGGGACCGCATTCAGCAGCTACCCGGAAGGATACGGGCTGGTATACATGGAAAACACGCTCTATGACCCGGGCAACGGCAAGATGGGCATCACCTACTCGATACTCTCAGACGGTGACAGACGCTATGTCTATGGAATCCAGCTTGGTGACATGCTCCGTTTCTCTGACTGCACATATGTCCTCGGAAAGGCATACTACGGAGACATATCCTCCTGCCAGGGCATCACGGACGGTAACGCGCTCTTCGCATTCAGTTCACTTAAAGGATATATGTACTATGCCCTCGGGAATACAGTATACTGCGCGGACCTGAATGAAGAGCCGATACAGGGCAAGCCTATGCTGACTTTCAGCGGGGAGAACATAACCATGCTGAAATTCAACCTGTATCATCAGACAGCCAACAGGATGCGCAGCTATGACCTGGTGGTCGGCACCGAGAAAAACGGGACAGGCACATTGAGGGTGTACGAAGGCTACGAGTCTGAAGGCGATTTCTCAAATGTAGTCCCAGATGTATACAGCGGCTTCGCTACCATTGTCGACGCCACATATAAAGAACGTGTAAACTAACAGCTTAAATAATGAACAGATATCTACTTATATTGGCAGTGTGCCTCATGGCTGCATGCAAGCCGGCCACAAAGGAAATCCAGATTGAGGTCGAGGCAAAGAACCCTGCCGAGAAAATGGTGATGCTCGTCTACCATAAGACACTTGCCCCGATAGAGCTTGACGACAACGGATACGGCAAGCTGACAATCGAGGGCATGGATGCCGTCTATGCGAAAGTCTTCTATGGAATGGCCAGCAAGAACATATATCTTGAAAAAGGAGACAAGGCAAAGATTTCTTTTGACGCCGCTGACTTTGCCGGCACATTCAGTTTCGATGGCAGCAAGGCACCTGCCGTTGAATACCTGAACACCGTCACATTGACAGAATTCCAGCAGGAGAAGTTTGCATTGCCATTCGACGAGTTCCATGCCATGCTCAATGACATGGCGAACAACGCCGTGAAGATCCTGGATGCGCATGACCTGCGCGGTACCGGCAATTTCAAGAAGATGGAGAAAGGCAGGATAAAATATTCTTATGCATGCCCGCTCCTGGTCTATCCTGTAGGGCATGAGCTTATGGCACAGGAACGCTTTGAGACCGGAGATGCATATTATGACGTAATCCGCGGATATGCCGTGGAAGACAAGGATCTTGTGGACATTGACCAATACCGCGAGTTCATGGCTGAGGCAGCGCATGTGCTTGACATCAACGGCAGGGATATAAAGAAAATGTATCCAAAGACAGTGGCGAGCCTCCGCTACATCGCCGACAACAGCAAGGACCAGAAAGTAAAGGAAAACCTGATACACCATATTGCTGCTCCATACGTGGAGATCTACGGGACCGATGACATCCAGGAACTGTCAAATATCTACATGACATATGTAAAGGACACAATGCTCATTGCTGATTTCAGGCAGAAATGCGACAACTGGGACTTCACGAAGCCAGGCAAGCAGGCACCTCAATTCACTGCAGTTGACATCAACGGCAAACGGCACCGCCTGCACGAGTACCGTGGAAAATATGTATATATAGACATATGGGCGACATGGTGTGCTCCATGCCGCGCAGAGATCCCTTACATGAAAGAGCTTGAAGAGAAGTTCAAGGACAGGAACATCGTGTTCCTCGGGCTTTCGATTGACCAGGACAAGTCAAAATGGGAAGAAAAGGTCAAGGAAGGCGGACTCAGCGGAATCCAGCTGTATCTCGGACAGGAAAGCGACTTCCAGAAAAAGTTCAAGATAAACGGCATTCCACGCTTCATTCTGCTGGACATGGAGGGAAAGATCATCAATTCAGACATGACACGCCCGTCCTCACCTGAGACGGCAGACAAACTTGAAAAATTGGAGAATATATAAAACACTTTAAACAATTTAGTTATGAAAAAAATCTTTTATCTGTTGACAGCTGCCTGCATGATGGTGGCATGTAACGACACAATCAAGGACGGGAACGGAACAGAGCCTACTGGGCTGAGCGTTCAGTCAGAAGGGACAGCAGGAGCAAAAGTGACTGTTATCGGACAGGACATCGCAAAAGATGCAAAATTCTACCTTGCCGACTCAGAAAACAGGACAGAGCTTAATGCTGAAATCCTCGAAAGCGGTGCAGAGGTAACACTTCCCTACACTCTTGGAGAGTTCACTCTCTATGTTGACCAGGACGGTTCTTCCTATGCTGTAGGCAAAATCACTGTAGCCATTACCGGAATTGTTCTCCCTGAAGAAGCTTCAATAGGCGAGGAAATAACAATCACAGCCAACGGATTTGCAGCCGATGCAGCAATCTTCCTCGGTGATGTTGACGCAAATGCCGTGCTTGAGGGCACAGTCTTCACACTTGCTGTACCTGCAGAGGTGTCTCTCGGAGAGACCACAGTGACCGTTAAACAGGCCGGCACAGAGCAGGAACTTGGCAAGATCAATGTCAAGGAAGGAAAAAAACTTATTACCAGGTTCAGTGCTGAAATGATGGGTGAGGTGTTCATGGACTATGAGATAAAATATGATTCCAGCTCAAAACCTGTCACTTTTGTAGACAACTCCTACGGTTTCCCTCTTGAATATACTATCAGCACAACAGACGACATCTCATATGCGTTCAACGGTGAAATGGCATCATGGACATTCAAGGTCGAGAATAACAGAGTGGCAGAAATTGAATATGAAGGAGAGTCTTTCCCTTGGGAATATGATACCAACGGACATCTCACAACATTCTGGGTTGACGAAGTAGATTCATATCCTACAGACTACGATGCAGACGGGAACTATGGCTACGGATTCCTGTATGACAACAAGAGCATGCTAAATAAGCCAGATGCGATAGATATACAGGCTGCATTTGCCCTTATTGGAAGTGACATATATGATAATCCTTTCATCTATGCTGCCGCTGCGATGCTTGGATGGGCTGGCACTCCGTCCACAAATCTGCCTACAGGACTTGATGGAGCAGGTGATTGCTCATACGAATTTGACAGCAACGGATATGTAACCTTAATGTCAATTGAAGGTATGATAAACTTTACTTGCTCATATGCAGAATAAGGTCTACCGGACTATTGAATAACAAAAACAGGCGGCTTGTCCAAGCCGTCTGTTTTTGTTATAATTCCAACTATGTTATTTCATTGTAACAACAATGACACGCTCCGTTCCCCCAGTAATCTTTACCGAATCATCAATCCTTTCACCAAGCAATGCAAGGACATGTCCGTCCCTGGATTCCGGAGCAGCGACAAGCAATGCCTCGCCTTTCCTGAAGAAATCATATTTCAGGTCTGCAAACAAGTCGCTGACCTTCTTCTTTCCACGCATCCCTAAAGGCTGAATCCAGTCTCCCTGACGCCATCCACGGCACACAAAAGGGAAAGACAGTTTCCCTGCATCCATATAGACTTTGCCGGCAGGCGCCTTCAGGGATGATATTCCCGAACGGTCCACAACCTCGACAACGACCATTTTTCCGCCAGCAGAATACTCTCCCTCGCCATCTACAAGTACATGGCAGCCTTCTTCAACATTCCCGGAAGCTTTCCGTATAATCAGCCCAGATGATGAAGTTGCAAGCACATGCGAAGGAGAAACGAACCTCTTTCCTGCCAACGTGGAACCTTTTTCACCTGCAGATTTCAGGAGACGCTCCACAGACTCCACGACAGATGAATTAAAGCCATACTGCTCAAGGATCCTGTACAGCCGGTATTCCCAATGCGGTGAAGCTGTCAGTCCTGCAATATCAATGACGGCTCCATCCGAGGAAATTTCCATGCCATGTACAAGCCATCCTGAAGTATCTCCAGCAATGGCAGTCTCCACAATCTCATCAGCCTGGGAGAAATACCTCATCTCCCGGTTGACTGTCTTGATAAAAGAAGGATTCAGCCGTTCAAGAAGCGGGAACACCTCATTACGGATGAGGTTTCTCCTGTATCTCACATCAGAATTTGTCCGGTCAGTATGATAGGCGATACCATGCCTTCTTACATATCCCTCAATCTGGTCTCTCGTGAATTCCAGCAAAGGCCTGAACAGAAGAGACTGCACCGGCCCGGAATTTCCCTCCTGGCATGGAAGTGGAGCGAAGACTGACATGCCGCATATCCCTCTCAATCCGGTTCCGCGCACAAGGTTAAGGAAAAGCGTCTCGGCATTGTCATCTGCATGGTGGGCCACAGCTACGGCACTGAACCCGTTCTCACGGCATAACTCTCCGAACCACCTGTAACGGAGCTCCCTCGCAGCCATCTCAATGCTCAGCCTTCTATCCTCAGCATAGCGCAATGTGTCAAAATCAGCCACATGCACCTTGACCCCATTCTTCTTCCCCCACGAGCAGACAAGAGCCGCATCTGAATCACTGTCCTCCCCTCTCAGATGAAAATTGCAATGCGCAATCTCGAAACGGACTCCCGCGGATGAATGCAGGAACAGCTCTGCAAGGCACATAGAATCCATCCCGCCGCTGACAGCCAGCAGGAACACAGGCATAGACTCACAAGACAAAAAGGGAGGCCTCAATTCAGCCTCCCCCTTCATCGTCTTTTCCAATATCTGGTCAAACTTTCTCTGCATCAGTTCTTTGAAGCGATTGTGTATACAAATCCGAATGACAGGGACTCCCTGAACTGCACTCTCTGCTTAGTCAAGCCGTCTTTCTCTGAATATATCATGACCTTGTCATCATAGATGAGGTTGGTTGTGAACATAAGCGAGAAATATTTCGCCAGCTTCCACTCAATCCTGTTGTCCCAGTTCACACGCATGTTCTCTGGATGGTCAAGATAATCCGAGAACAGGAGGATCTGTGAGGTATATTTGAAATTGTCATTCACATTCACCTTGATGTCAATCTTCAGCTGGGCACCGAACTCAAAGTTCGCAGACTTGTAGGCATTTCCTGAAGTCATGGCCTCATTATAGGCATCCTTCTCCTCCAGTGTCATTGCATCAACATCCACATCCCTGTAGGCCTTCTTCAATTTCATGCTATAGGAGTTCCTCAATATCGGATTCTCCACGATAACAAAACCTCCAGTCAAAGGGGCAAAGTTTACAGACAGCCATTTAAGGGGCGTGTAATTGATACCGAGCGCCAGGTTCGTATAGGCCGGAGACAGAAGCCCTGACTTCAAGGTACGTACTGCCCTCCAGTCCTTTGCCTTATAGCTTTCACCTTCCCCAAGCTCAGTACCGTCAGCCTTGGTCGATGGCGTAGGATAGTTCCATGTATTCGAGAACTGCGACTTGAAGCTGTATTCAGCCGACATGAAAAGGTTCTTGGCAACATTATACCCGAACTTGCTCTCCAGATAGATACGGTCATCACTCTTCTGCAGGACAGGCTTGTCCGCAGAATAGAGGAATCCATAGTCAAGCTGGAGCCTGTTGGTCCAGGAGATGTTTTCCTTTGCGTAATTTGCATTACCGTCAATGAATGCCTTGAGTGAATATGTATTATATCCACCGGCTGCCCAGTTGTTGAGGAAAGTCTGCCCGAAATCAAGCTTTGTGGACAGCGAATTCTTCCAGTATTTAGGTTTTGGAGCGATTGTCTCAGTTGATGCAGGCGCTTCATTGATAGCCTGCGCAACATCAGCAGCAGCCTTCTGTGCATCTGTAAGCTCCTGGGCATAAGCCGCTACAGTTGCAGAAAACAATGAGATGACAAGAAATAACCGTTTCATTTTATCAAAATTTAATTACAACATCATTAATATGACCTTGCAAACAATACCCTGCGGTGAGATGGTTTTCCGCTGTATACACATGTTCCCTCCTCCTCGCACACTGCACTGTCAATAGGGATACACCTTATCGTGGCCTTGGTCTCTTCCTTTATCCTCTCCTCAGTCTCAGGAGTGCCATCCCAGTGGCAGAGAAGGAAGCCTCCCTCCTCTATCTTCTCCTTGAACTCTTCCCATGTATCAACCTTGACGATATGGTCATCACGGAATTTCAATGCCTTTGCATAGATATTCTCCTGAATCTCATCCAGCAGTTCCTCAATCCTCTTTCCAAGTCCCTCGACAGGGGCGGAAATCTTCTCAAGCGTATCGCGGCGTGCGATCTCGACAGTTCCGTTGGCAAGGTCGCGTGCCCCCACAGCAAGACGCACAGGGACACCCTTAAGCTCCCATTCTGCAAACTTGAAGCCAGGACGGAGAGTATCGCGGTCATCTATCTTCACACTATGCCCATGCGCCTCCAGCTCCTTCTTAAGCTCTCCCATCTTTTCGAAGATTGCCCTGTTGCCTTCCTCATCCTTTCCTACAATCGGGACAATCACTACCTGGATCGGTGCAAGTGCCGGTGGAAGGACGAGTCCATTGTCGTCGCCATGCGCCATGATAAGCGCTCCCATCAGACGTGTGGACACCCCCCATGATGTAGCCCAGACATATTCCTGCTTTCCTTCCCTGTTTGTGAACTGTACATCGAAAGCCTTAGCGAAATTCTGTCCCAGGAAATGCGATGTACCGGCCTGCAGAGCCTTTCCGTCCTGCATCATTGCCTCTATCGTCAGTGTGTCAAGCGCACCTGCGAACCTCTCGTTAGGGCTCTTATGCCCGACAACAACAGGCATAGCCATGTATCTGCGCGCAAAATCCGCATATACATTGACCATCTTTGTAGCCTCATCTATTGCCTCCTGCTGGGTTGCATGGGCCGTATGTCCCTCCTGCCAGAGGAACTCCGCAGTACGGAGGAACAGCCTTGTACGCATCTCCCAGCGCACAACATTTGCCCACTGGTTGCACAGTATAGGCAGATCTCTCCACGATGTTATCCAGTTCTTGTATGTATTCCAGATGATTGTCTCTGAAGTAGGACGGACTACAAGCTCCTCCTCAAGCTTTGCAGAAGGGTCAACAACGACACCGGGGCCGTCCGGATTGGCCATAAGCCTGTGATGTGTAACCACTGCGCATTCCTTTGCGAATCCCTCTACATGTTCTGCTTCACGGCTAAGGAAAGACTTAGGGATGAAAAGGGGGAAATAGGCGTTTACGTGCCCTGTTTCCTTGAACATCTTGTCAAGGACTTCATGCATCTTCTCCCATATTGCATATCCATACGGCTTGATTACCATACATCCCCTGACAGCTGAACGTTCTGCCAGGTCAGCCTTTACAACAAGGTTGTCGTACCACTGGGAATAGTTGTCTGCCCTTTTTGTTACTTCTTTTGCCATCTCGACTTTGTTTTTATCGTATTTATTTTTACATTGTGCCCAAATTTGCATCTATATATAGGTATAGAAATTGCAGACAGGGTGTACTTTTGCGCCGCGAAGGTACAAAAATATTACAAATAATTGGAGGTAAAGGTATGAAAAAGAGAGTTGACATCTTCATTTCTGCTGTTCTTGCGCTGACTTCGTGCGGAACGGCGGCACAGTTCTCCTCTACGGAATCACGGTTTCAGGACGGAATATATGCAAAGACCAGCAAAGCAGCAGTCAAGACTGCAATACAGGCTCCGGAAACCGGAACACAGGAGATTGATGAGCTTATAGCGCAGACAAAGAGTTCTGAGATATATCTGCTCGGTGATGAACCAAAGACAATCGTCATACCGGAAAGCCAGAGCGCGACACTGAAATTCGAGAATAACACAGGGGCCACAGTCACTATCCAGGACAGCCCTGACTTCACCATATACTTCGACAACACACCGTCTGTATTCGTCTCGACATACTGGGATCCATGGTACAGCCGGGGCTACTGGGGATATTATGACCCATGGTACGGTCCATGGAGATACAGTTCATGGTATTACTCCCCGTGGAGATATGACCCGTGGTACTGGGGATACGGAAGTTTCGGTCCATGGCACTATGGCCCTTGGCACCACGACCCATGGCATTACTATGGCCACTACGCATGGCACAGCCCATGGCATCATCATCATATACCGTCACGTCCGGGTCCTATATACGGGGGCGGACGTCCGGGAAGGGACATCTATTACGGGCACCGTGGCAACAATGTAGCAGGAATATCCAGGAACACTCCGAGAGGCCTTGCAACAGCAAGCTCAAGGACAGCATCCGGTGTCGCATCAAGGACAGGCAGCACATCAAGAAGCTCTGCCGTCAGCTCACGCTCGACTGCCTCAGGAAGCAGCCTGTCATCAAGAACAGCGGGCACAAGGCTTACAGCCTCCGTTCCACGCAGCAGTTCCGTGGGTTCAAGCCGCTCGTCAGGCACTGCGGCTTCGTATAGCAGGGTAAGTTCCGGCGCATCTTCTGCCTCATCAGCAGCGAGGTCTGCTTCAACATCCTCAAGGACAGGTTCAATGACCTCAAGGACAACAGAGCCGAGCAGCTATATCCCGAGAAGCGGAATCGCAGGAAGCAGCACATCCACATCAAGGGGTACATCCACATCAAGAAGCACTGTCGGCAGCACAACTGCAAGGACCACAACCTACAGGCCTCCGACAACATCCGGAAGCAGTTCTTCAAGAAGTACGTCCTCATCATATGGGACAGCGTCTTCAAGCAGGAGCACTTCATCCTACGGAAGCTCGGCAGGCACGTCCGGAAGAGGAACTTTCAATAGCAGTTCAAGCACCTCACGCAGCAGTTCTTCATCATCGTCCCAGAGCTACAGCAGAAGTTCGTCCTCAAGTTCATCCACTGCCACACGAAGCAGCAGCTCAAGCTCATACTCAGGAGGAAGCAGGAGCAGCGGTGGCTCGTATTCCGGCGGAAGCAGGAGCGGCGGCGGAAGTTCACGCTCAAGATAGCACAGGCGCTGAAGACACAAAACTTTTAACATGCGACCGGACATGACAACTCTTGGTGCACATTCCGGTTGATTAATATTTTGACAATATGAAAAAGATAGCAATTACATTTCTGTTGGTAGCGGTTACGGCAAGTGCAGGGGCACAGACGATGTATGACGCACTGACATTCAGTGAGAACGACTATGTAGGGACAGCGCGTACCATGGCTATGGGAAACGCCTTCACTGCACTTGGCGGAGACCTCGGGTCGCTCAGCATAAATCCGGCAGGCTCGGCTGTGGCCAATTATTCACAGATAACCATTACACCAGGCATGGCGATATCCGTCAATAAGGCAAACGGCACATTGGCACCCGGAGAGGGATTCCCGTCAAGCTTCGGGAGCACAATCCGGAACAACAGCACTGGCTTCCTGCTTCCCAATCTTGGATTCACAGTAAACTTTGACACCCACAGGACAAGCGGAGTCAAGAATTTGACACTCGGCTTTGTCATGAATGCGTCAAACACATACAGGGACGGGCTATATGCAAGAGGTCTGAACTCCAGGAGTTCATTTGCCGGAGGGATGGCCAGCATGGCATTGGGATTCGATCCAGCCAACCTGTCTGGGGAAGAGGCCTGGTACAATTACCCGAGCGACTGGCAGTACATACTTGCCTATCAGTCATATATGATCAGCCCTATCAGCGACGGGTCCACCGAGTATGCCGGAGTGACAGAAAACGTCTACACAGACCAGAACGGGAATGTTAATGGAATCGAGCTCCCCGGAGCAGTGGACCAGACATTCGGCAGATCCCTTAAAGGATACAGATATGACTATCTGCTCAATTTCGGCATGAACATCTCAGATGTTGTCTATATCGGCGCCAACCTTGGATTCGCTCAGCTGAAATATTCAAGCGAAGAATATTTCATAGAGACTCCGGAAGAAAAATCCCTGTTCCAGACAAGCTTCCAGCAGCTGAACTACAGAAGCGTGTACAATGCATCAGGGACAGGTGTCTATGGTAAATTCGGAGTAATCGTTACACCGTTCAAAGGACTGCGCATAGGAGCGGCCATACAGACACCTACAGCAAATGTAATAAAGGAGACATGGTACTCTTCAGCAAGCGTAAAGGCAGACCAGAACAATTCAGGCAGCGCAGAGACACCAGAAGGGAAATATGAATACAGGCTGTCTTCCCCTATGAGATTCAATGTTGGCACCGCATATACTTTCGGCTCCTTTGCTGTTATAAGCGCAGACTATGAAATGTGCAACTACGGGAGAATGAGGCTAAACGAGAAAGCAATAGCGGACAACAGCGGATTTGATGCAGTGAATGATGAGATAAAGGATTTCATGGGCATCTCAAACATGTTTCGCGCAGGTGCTGAGATAAGACCGTTCAAGATGTTTGCAGTACGCGCAGGGTATGGTCTGACTACTGCTCCGGACTGGTATTACGACAATTTCGGGGATAAGGTAAAGAACACAGCAAAGACGCATAAATACTCATTCGGTCTTGGCTTCAGCAGCAACGGTTCATTCTTCATGGATCTCGCATTCACGGCGAAGAAATATGCCGAAGAATACATAACCCCATATGTCACCGCAATGCTTGACAGCAAGGGCAATATCATGACCGACATCAACAATCTGCCGATAGCCGACTACAATGCATCTCCGGAAATCGTGAACCGCAAATGGCTCTGGACAGCAGCCATCACATTCGGATTCCGGTTCTAAGAACAGAATTACGCTGCTCTACTATCCTATAATGATGGATTGTAGAGCAGCGAGATGCTTTCAGGGCCTTCGTTAAACAGAAGGTCCATCACAGAGAGACTCTTTATGAAGCCGTATTTTTCAGAGAAGACCTGGAAATACGGCTTTTTCAGATTCAGCCTCCCGAGCACATCGTTTTCCCTTTTTGGATGAATAGCCTCCCTCAGGTCAACAGCCCCAAGGCTTTCCACACGTGGCATCCCGTCCCATACCCCTCCACGGCAGACGTCGTCATGCACGAAAAAATCAGGAGTCTCGCGCAAGTCAACAGATATTCCTATCTTGTCTGCAAAGAAACGTATCAATGTCAGATTAAGTTCCCACAATGTCTCCGGCCTGCTCTCAAGGACTGCGAACAGTCCATCCCTGTAATATTCAAAAAACGCAGATGTGCTGTAAGCAGAGACTATAGCTCTCTCATGCTGACGCACCCATTGGGTGGAATAGTCTATCCTGATGCTTTTTATTGGGTTGCTGTGTGTACCGTTGTCGTGGACCACAGGAAATGACAAGGCTGCCTTTCCTGATGCAGAATAGAAGCAGCATCTGTTTCTCCAGGACTGCTTCTGATAATTCTCGCAGGCCTCAAGATATACGACAGACGGTTCAACAAATTTACCCTGCCTTGAAACAGACAGGGTAAACTCAGATGCCATGGCCGCAAAATATTCGACCGGAGGCATATATGCTGTATTCAACAATATCGGCATGGTGGACAAGTCCGGACCAATATTATTCTATCTCTCCCTTGACATTGGACGAGTTGCCCCTGACAATGCCTCTCTTGGACCCCCTGATGAAGTCAAGGATTGTGTCACGCTCCTCTGACTGAGGGAATCCGGACTCAATCTTCGCACAGGCATCGCTGACATTCATGCCTCCGTAATATATCATGTCGTACATGTCCTTTATATTGCGGATCTGGTCTGAAGAGAATCCACGGCGGCGCAGTCCTACGATATTCACACCGGCATAAGACAGAGGCTCACGGCCGCAGAGGATATAAGGAGGTATATCCTTGTTGATCTTCGAGCCGCCGCCTACCATGGCGTGCTTTCCGATTTTCGAGAACTGGTGTGCCATCGTCCCGCCGCCAAGTATAGCCCAGTCCTCCACATCAGTCTCACCTGCGATTCCCACGTAGCTGACAAGTATACAGTGGCTTCCTACAGTACAGTCGTGCGCGACATGTGTATATGACATCAGAAGGGTGTTGCTGCCGATCTTTGTGACTCCCTTGCCACTGGCCTTTGTCCCCCTGTTTATTGTAGCGCATTCACGTATGTTTACATTGTCACCTATCTCGACATATGTAACCTCACCCTCATACTTGAGGTCCTGGGGTATTGCACCTATGACTGCTCCAGGGAACACACTGCAGTTCTTTCCCATCTTTACATAGTTGAAGATTGTGGCATGCGGAAGTATCTTGCATCCGTCACCGATCTCTACAAATTCGTCAATATAGGCATATGGGCCTACCTCAATATTGTCTCCGAGCTTTGCATTCGGATGGACTGTTGCAAGTGGATGAATTTTATTCATAGCTATTACTTTTTCAGAAGGGTTCCAAGTTCCCTTGCAGCCCTTGTATTAATGGAATGTCCTGACTTGTATGCTGTTATCCTTGCCTTCAGGAAGCCTCCGGCAAGCCTCAGGTCACCGATAAGATCAAGAAGCTTATGCCTTGCGCATTCATTCGGGAACCGCAGCTGCAGATTGTTGAGATATCCCTCGTCTGAAATCCCGAGAAAAGGGACATTGAAGAGCTTTGACATATGCTCAAGCTGGTCATCTGTAACCGGATGCTCCACTATGACAATGGCATTGTCAACATCTCCCCCCTTGATAAGGTTATTCTTGAATAGGAATTCAATCTCATGGAAGAATACGAATGTGCGGCAGATACCGATTTCCTCTGCATAGGTGACAGAGCGGTCCCAATGGGCATCCTGTACACCCAGTATCCTGGAATTGAAGTCTATGGTGAGATTATAGGAAGGCTCATCGGCAGGCTCTATCCTGAGATAGGCTCCAGTCTCATCGTTCTTTATCTCGAAGGTTTCATTCAGTTCAAGATATTTCCGTGGAGCGTCCTGCTCAACAATTCCATTCTTCCAGATGGCATCGATATAAGGCTTTGCACTTCCGTCCAGTATAGGGACCTCGACATTGTCAATCTCGATCCTTGCATTGTCAATTCCCATTCCCGTAAGGGCAGACATGACATGTTCGACTGTAATCACTGAAATGCCGTCCTTTGTGATGGTCGTGCTCCTGGCCGTATTTGACACATTCCCAGCTATCGCCTCTACAACTGCATCACTGGAGATATCTGTCCGGACAAACCGGATTCCATAGTCAACAGGGGCAGGTTTTATTGTCATTGTAGCAACCTTGCCGCTGTGCAGGCCCTTTCCCTCAAAACGAAAATCTTTCCGGACTGTATGTTGTTGTACCATTATCTCTATTTCAATCAATCATAAACGGTCGGCAAAAATACGCAAAATATTTTAATATACACTATTTTTTACCGTTCTGCTTGAAAATGGTGTAGCTGCGCAGGTAATCCTTATACGGAATGGCAGGGGTCCCCATATACACCTGCCCAGACTCCTTGATATTTGTCAGCAGGCCTGACTGTGCGGAGAAAGAAGTGTTGTCAGGGACTGTAAGATGTCCGGCGATTCCTACCTGCCCGCCTATGACACAATGCTTTCCGATCTTTGTAGAGCCGGCGACCCCGGTCTGGGCGGCCATGACGGTGTTCTCCCCGACCTCGACATTATGGGCAATCTGGCAAAGGTTGTCGATCTTCACGCCTTTACGTATGATGGTAGAGCCCATCTGGGACTTGTCTATGGTAGTGTTGGCGCCGATCTCCACATCATCCTCTATCACGACATTTCCGGTATGCTCTATCTTTTTGTATGAGCCGTCATCAAGAGGGGCAAAGCCGAAGCCGTCCGCCCCGATCACTGCATTGGAGTGTATGATCACATTGTTGCCTATCTCCATTCCCGGATAGATCCTCACGCCAGGGTACAGGATGCAGTGCGAGCCTATCTTCACATTGTCACCTATATAT
The DNA here is from genome assembly GCA_947179325.1 of uncultured Bacteroidales bacterium. Classification (GTDB taxonomy): domain Bacteria; phylum Bacteroidota; class Bacteroidia; order Bacteroidales; family UBA932; genus Cryptobacteroides. The sequence continues at coordinate 31,744 of CAMXAU010000002.1, forward strand.
ACATGCTCATATATCTTCGTATAGTCCCCTACCCTTGTGCCGCGTCCGACGTATGCGAAGTCGCCGAGATAGACTTTCTTCCCGAATTTCGTTGAGAAATGCCTCCTGGAATGGAATCCGCGGTATCTCTTGAAGGACCTTTTCCTGGCTGTGACATAGTCAAGAAGCGCAGCTACTGCGGAATAGGCGTTCTCTACACGCACCATCGTAGCTGCTACCGGCTTCTGAGGCACGAATGTATTGTTCACTATGATGATGTCTGCCTTGCACTCATAGACGTAGTGTTCATATTTCGGATTTGCAAAAAAGCAGATTGTACCAGGTTTTCCGCTTTCGATTCTTGCAAAAGAAGTGACTTTCGCCTCCGGATTGCCTTCCACTGTACCGCTGAGTATCTCTGCGATTTCTTTAGCCTTGAATTCCATAGGATGTAGCAGTTATTTGTTCAAATTTTGTGTTTTAGTAAAAAAGTTATACCTTTGTCGCGTGAGTTAGAGTTCAGGGGTCGGCAAGACCCCTTATTTTATATACATAAGCCACGTTTATGGTCATTTCAGAGATAAGAGATGCAATGGAGGGTGCAATCGTTGCACGGAATTGCTTTATTGTTGAAATAAAAATTTCAAGGGACAACGAGATCGAGCTTACAATAGAGTCTGAGGAGGGCCTTGTCGACCTTGATGACTGTGTCGCACTGAGCAGGATATTCGAGGAGAAGTTCGACAGGGAGAAAGAGGATTACGAGCTGACAGTCTCCTCTGCTGGCCTTGACCAGCCTTTCAAGGTCATGAAGCAATACACAAAGGCCATCGGGACAAAGGTGGAGGTCCTGCTGAAGGGCGGAAAGAAGATTGTCGCGGAGCTTACGGGCGCAGACAGCGACGGGATTGACCTGAAATACACGGCACTTGAAGCCGTTGAGGGAAAGAAGAAGAAAGAAAAGGTAGAGCATCAGGACCGTTTCACGTTTGAGCAGGTGAATGCAGTCAGGCCGCACATAGAATTCTGAGGCGGGCCATGCAGACAGGCGATGAAATAAAGGAAAAAATATAAAATACGAAATAAAGAAAATGGAAAAGACAGAACTTAAAGATGCGTTTTCAGAGTTCAAGAACCTGAAAAACATTGACAGGCCTACCATGATGGGAGTGCTGGAGGATGTGTTCCGTACACAGCTTGCCAAGACATACGGCTCTGCCGACAATTTCGACATCATCATCAACATCGACAAGGGTGACTGTGAAATCTACTGGAACCGCGAGGTCGTAGAGGAGGTTGAGGACCCTAACACACAGATTTCCATATCCGAGGTCAACCAGGATGATGACGACTACGAGATCGGGGAGACTTTCGCTACCAAGGTGGACATGAAAAGTTTTGGCCGGAGGGGAATCCTCAATCTACGCCAGAATCTCCAGGGAAGGATCATGGATATAGAGAAAGCCAACCTGTACAACAAGTACAGCGGAATGATCGGCGAGATATTCACAGGAGAGGTATACCAGACATGGTCTAAGGAGGCCCTGATACTTGACGAGGACGGCAATGAGCTGAGGCTCCCGAAATCAGAGCAGATACCTGGCGAGCACTTCAAGAAGAACGACACCGTCAAGGCGATAATCAAGAGCGTGGAGATGAAGAACAACACGACTCCATACATCGTTCTGTCAAGGACATCAAACGAGTTCCTGGAGAAGCTCTTCGAGCAGGAGGTGCCTGAAATCTATGACGGGCTCATCACAATCAAGAAGGTTGTCCGCGTACCGGGCGAGCGCGCAAAGGTCGCTGTCGAGTCTTATGACGAGAGGATCGACCCTATCGGAGCCTGCATCGGAGTCAAGGGTGCCAGGATCATCGGCATCGTCCGCGAGCTCCGCAACGAGAACATCGATGTACTCCAGTGGACAAACAACACACAGCTCCTCATACAGAGGGCGCTCAACCCGGCAAAGATCTCATCTATTGTAATAGGTGGAGAGGATGAAAAGATCAAGGTATATATGCACCCGGACGAGGTCAAGAAGGGTATCGGAAAAGGCGGATGCAACATCAAGCTTGCAGGTATGCTTGTCGGGAAGGAGATCGAGGTATGGAGAGAGCAGGAAGAGGAGGACGATGTGCTCCTCAGCGAATTCAGCAATGAGATCGACCAGTGGATCATAGACAAGCTTCAGTCAATCGGATGCGACACTGCCAAGAGCGTGCTCGCATGCACCCAGGCAGACATCGCCAAGAGGGCTGACCTCGAGGATGAGACCGTAGCTGAGATATTCAATGTCCTCAGTGCCGAGTTCGATGAAGACTAACGGATAATTCATAGCGGCATCGGGCCGCATATCATAAACTAAAGGGGTAAATATGGCAGATATCAGATTAAGTAAACTTACAAAACAATTCAATATAGGGCTTTCGACCCTTGTAGACTTCCTTGCCGGAAAAGGAGTGGAGGTGGAAATGAATCCGAATGCAAAGATTTCGGAGGAGTATCTCCCTGCAATCATGGATAAATTCGGAGAGGAGCAGAAGCTGAAACAGGATTCGGAGAAGGTAGCCATCAAGCTCAAGGAAATAATTGAGATGGGCACCAAGAAGAAGAACACCGACACTGTGGAGGAAGAATATGAACCAGTGCAGGAAATCATAATCAAGAGCAACAGCATTGCTCCTGAGACACCTGCTGCCAGACCTGAACCGGAGCCAGCACCTGAGCCTAAGGCTGAGCCTGCCCCGGCGCCTCAGCCTGAACCAGAACCAGTTCCGGCACCTGAGCCAATACCGGAACCGGAACCTGTAAAGGAGCCGGAGCCGCAGAAGCAGACAACCGGGTTCCAGGGTCCAAAGGTAATTGACAAGATTGACCTTACAAGATTTGAGAAAAAGCCAGCTAAGAAGGAGGAGAGAGTATCCGTTCCAACCCCGGCGGAGACAACTCCTGCTCCAGAGCCTGCCAGGAAACCTAAAGTTGAACCAACAGAAAAACCTAAGGAAATGAACGCAGGAAAACCTGCACAGAAACAAGACAGGAGGCCTGAGAGCAGGCCTGAACAGAAACAGGAGCAGAGGCATGAGCCAAGGCAGATGAAAGTTGAGGTGCAGAAGCTCGCCGGCCCTGTTGTCGTCGACAAGATCGACCTCTCCAAATTCGACACAAAGAAGAGCAGCAACAAGAAGCGCGAGAGAATCGGCAAGGGAGGAAGCAAGATTGACGTGACCAAGGTACAGGCCGACAACAACGCAGGAAGAAAGGACAAGAAGGCCGATGACAATGCTAAAAAGAACAATTTCCGCGAAGACAGGAAGAACAAGAGGAACCGCGGGAATGACAGGTTCAAGCCTGCAATGACCGAGGCCGAGACTGAAGAGATGCAGAAGGAGATCCAGAAGCAGATCAAGGAGACATATGCACGTATGAACGAGAGCAAGGGAAAGAATAACTTCGGCGCAAAGCACCGCAAGGAAAAGAGAGAACTTGCCTCACAGAAGATGCAGGAGGAGATCGAGCTTCAGGAAATGGAGAAGAAGGTTCTGAAAGTGACAGAGTTCGTCACTGTAAATGACCTTGCTACCCTGATGAACAACACTCCTGTGACAAAGGTCATAGGGGCCTGCATGAACCTCGGGCTTATGGTATCAATCAACCAGAGGCTTGATGCGGAGGCACTGGTCCTTGTGGCAGAGGAGTTCGGATACGAAGTGGAATTCGTGACTGCGGAACTTACAGAAGCCATAGAGCAGGAGGCAGAGGATGACGGCAACCTCACTCCAAGGCCACCTGTAATCACCGTCATGGGACACGTTGACCATGGCAAGACATCATTGCTGGACTACATAAGGAAGTCAAATGTCATCGCCGGAGAGGCGGGAGGAATTACACAGCACATCGGTGCATACAATGTGATTCTGCCTGACGGCAAGCGCATTACATTCCTTGACACCCCAGGACACGAAGCGTTTACCGCGATGCGTGCCCGTGGTGCAAAGATGACTGACCTTGCAATCATCATCATCGCCGCAGACGATGCGATAATGCCGCAGACGACTGAGGCAATAAACCACGCGCAGGCAGCCGGTGTACCTATGATCTTTGCAATCAACAAGATTGACAAGCCTGGAGCAAATCCGGACAAGATCAAGGAGCAGCTGGCGAACATGAACATACTTGTCGAGGACTGGGGAGGAAAATACCAGTGCCAGGAGATCTCTGCAAAGAAAGGAATCAATGTCGACAAGCTGCTTGACAAGGTTCTCCTTGAGGCGGAGCTGCTTGAGCTGAAGGCTAATCCTGAGAGAAGAGCCGTCGGTGCGGTAATCGAGTCTTCACTTGACAAGGGACGCGGATACCTCGCCACCATCCTCATACAGAACGGTACAATGAGGGTCGGGGACATAATGCTCAGCGGATGCTTCACTGGAAGAGTAAAGGCCATGTTCAATGAGCGCGGCCAGAAAGTAGACGAGGCAGGTCCTTCTACACCTGTATCAGTGCTCGGGCTCAACGGTGCCCCTACAGCAGGAGAGACGTTCAATATCATGGCTGACGAGAAGGAGGCCAAGGACATCGCCAACAAGAGGGAGCAGCTTATAAGGATCCAGGGCATAAAGACCCAGAAGCACATGACCCTTGAGGAAATCGGAAGGCGCATTGCCATAGGAAACTTCAAGGAACTGAACATCATTGTAAAAGGTGACGTGGACGGTTCTATCGAGGCCCTTTCTGATTCATTGCTCAAACTTTCGACCGAGGAGGTACGTGTCAATGTCATCCATAAGGCTGTCGGTGCAATCTCTGAATCCGATGTCCTGCTTGCGGCAGCATCCGATGCCATCATCATCGGCTTCCAGGTACGTCCTTCAGCAAATGCAAGAAGGCTGGCCGACAAAGAGGCTATCGAGATAAGGCTCTACTCTGTCATCTACGATGCAATCAACGAGGTCAAGAGCGGTATCGAAGGTATGCTTGAGCCAGAGGAGAAGGAGGAGATCACAGCTACTGCAGAGGTGCAGGAGACATTCAAGATCTCAAAGGTCGGGACAATTGCCGGATGTATTGTCAGGGAAGGAAAGCTCAGCAAGACATCGAAAGTGCGTGTAATCCGCGACGGCATTGTTGTCTACACCGGAGAGCTTGGGTCACTCAAGAGGTTCAAGGACGATGTAAAGGAAGTAAGTACAGGAATGGACTGCGGACTTAACATTGCCGGATACAATGACATAAAGGTCGGAGATATAATTGAGGCCTACACAATCATTGAAATCAAGAGGACACTGTAGTCTCCTAAATAGAGGAATATCATTCAGGCGGCGGCTTCCCGGCAACGGGAGCCGCCGTTTTGCCGTATACACCACTGATATGCCAATATATCACAATTGATAAGTATTATGCCTTAGCTGAATCCCTATTAAATGGCAGCATACATGCTTTAATTGAGTATTTTTGTTTATATTTGCCACAGTTAGCAGTAAAAATCCCCATAGTAGCCCTATTGGTTACTATAATTAATTGAATGGAAAGAAAATATCTATTTTGCATAGCAGCTGTTCTCCTTATGCTGCTGTCGTTTAAGATGCAGGGGCAGACAAATCCCCATGCGCAATCACCAGCCGGGACATCAAGAAATCTTGTCGGAGTCGTCAAGGATGAGCAGGGCAAAGGATTGCCTGGAGCCGTTGTCTACCTCAAGGACACACCTTCAAAAGGTACGGAGACTGACAGGTTCGGTAACTTCGAGCTTAAAGGCATTCCTGACGGAAAGCACACGATAGTGTTCTCCATGCTCGGGATGACAGAAGTGGAAATTCTGTACACCGGCCAGGAAAGCGCAATAGTCACACTTGCAGAGGAAGCCACAAGCATTGAAGATGTTGTTGTCACCGGTATAATCACAAGGAACAGGAACAGCTTCACCGGCTCTGCATCCACTTTTTCAGGACAGGAGCTGAAGAACATCGGCACAACGAATATTCTCCAGAGCCTTAAGACACTGGAGCCGTCAATGACAATCGTGGAGAACACATTGCGCGGAGCAGACCCGAACACAATGCCTGACCTCGAGATCAGAGGCAAGACAAGCATTGTAGGAGAACTTGAATCAGACTATGACAATGTTCCCAACCAGCCTCTGTTCATTCTTGACGGCATGGAAGTCAGCATAGAGGCTATTGTAAACCTTAACATAGACAGGGTGAAGAGTGTCACCGTGCTGAAGGACGCTGCCTCCACTGCCATCTACGGTTCCAAGGCAGCAAACGGGGTAATTGTTGTCGAGACCATACCGCCCGAGCCCGGGCAGCTGAGGGTCAGCTATTCCGGAAACTTCGGGATACAGTTCCCCGACCTCAGCGACTACAACCTTATGAACGCATCCGAAAAGCTCCAGTTCGAAAAACTTGCCGGAAGATATACCTCCAGGTCAGAGACTGAATCACCAGAACAGGATGCACTCGACGCCCTGTACTATTCAAGGCTCAAGGCCGTACGCGAGGGCGTGGACTCCTATTGGCTGTCAGACCCTCTGCGTGTAGTGTTCAACCATTCGCACAACCTGTATGTAGATGGAGGAGACCAGAACATGCAGTATGGAATCGGTGTGAACTACGGCAATGACAAAGGTATAATGAAAGGGTCAGACAGGGATATCCTCGGCGGCGACATACAGGTAAGGTACCGCAAGAACAATTTCACATTTGCCAATAACTTCAATCTGTCAATGGTGAATGCGGATGTCGAGCCGGTATCATTCGACCAGTTTGCCAACGCCAATCCATACTACAGGAAAAGGAACGCGGACGGTTCAATCCCGCTGCTGCTGGAATCCACGGCAGTAGCCGGAACCACCATATACAACCCGCTGGCACTGTCCGGGATAACAAACACCAACCACACCAAGGACCTTTCCATCTCAGACCAGCTTGACCTGACATGGAGATTTCTCGGGGCATTCTCCCTGCGCGGGACATTCGGCTTCACAAAGAGCATTTCCGAGACTGAGGCATTCAAGTCACCTGACCATCCGGACTTCACAGGAAGCATTGCAGACAAGAAAGGCCTTTACTCCGCAGACAAAAGCGACAGCTTCAACTATAACGGCAGGGTTGTCTTCAGCTATGGCAAACTTTTCAAGGGCCAGCACAATGTAAGCGCAAATGCCAGCTGGGACTTCAGCAACAAGGACATTAAGCGCACCGGCTACAGCATAACTGGATTTGTCGGGGACCAGCACCAGAATCCGGCATTCTCGGCTGGATTCGACAAGGGCACAAAGCCGGTATACTCCAATTCACGTTCACGTTCAACCGGATTCCTGCTGAGCGCAAACTACGCCTATAAGGGAAGATACATGATTGACCTCAACTACAGGCTGGACGGCTCATCCGTATTCGGGGCACAGAAAATGTTCACCGGCACATGGTCTTTGGGAGCGGCCTGGGACATAACAAATGAAAAATGGTTCAAGGCAGAATGGATCAGCTTCCTTAAGGTCAGATACTCAATCGGAAATCCCGGGAACCAGAATTTCGATGCATACATGTCCTCCGGAATATATGAATACAACCCTGACTATACCAATATATTCGGAGAAAGCGCGATACTTTCAAAGGCGGCGAACAGGAACCTTGCATGGCAGAAGACACTTGACCAGAACTGGGGCCTTGACTTCACTGCCTGGCAGGACAGGATAAGGCTGACATTCGACTATTACCATAAGAACACCAATCCACTGCTGGTGTCAATTACACTGCCTCCTTCAGCCGGACAGACAAGGGCATACACCAACCTTGGCGGACAGATTTCACAGGGTTTCTCCGGAATCCTCAATGTCATTGCGCTCAAGACAGAGACTATGAGGCTTGGTGTGAACTTCTCATTCAGCCATAACACGTCAAGATATGTTGACATCGGCAACAGCCTTGAATTCATGAACCAGCATGGCAGTTCAGAGGTATTCAGAAGATATTATGACGGGGCAAGCCCTGACGACATATGGGCAGTACGATCGCTCGGCATCGACCCGGCAACAGGACGCGAGATATTCCTTACCAGAACCGGGGAATATACATTCCAGTACAATGCCGAGGATGAAGTGAAAGTCGGCTCTACAGCCCCTGACCTTGAAGGAATCATCGGGATGACATTCTACTACAAGCGATTCTCTGCAAGCATAAACTGCCGCTACCAGGCTGGAGGACAGATCTTCGCGTCCGCCCTTTACAACAAGGTAGAGAACCTCAGCGAACAGCAGCTTTACTACAACGTGGACAGGAGAGCCTTATACGACAGATGGCAGAAGCCTGGAGACAATGCCATGTTCAAGGCAATCGACAATCTTGACACGACCCCGATGTCGTCACGCTTTGTACTTGACAACAATGTGTTCTCCTTTGAATCTATTTCAGTAGGATATGACACAAATGCAAGATGGCTGCAGAAAATAAGGGTGCAGGGAGCGTCAATAAGGCTCTACGCCAACAACATCTGGAGAATATCATCTGTAAAGGAGGAGCGCGGGATCGAATATCCGTTCGCCAACAGCGTCTCAATGTCTATCAGCCTAAGATTCTAATAAAATGAACAGATATATAGCCTACATATCAATAATAGCGGCAGCCATGCTGGCATCCTCATGCAAGGCGTGGCTCAATGTGGATTCCGAAGACAGGATCCTTGAAGAAAGGCTCTTCAGCAGCACAGACGGATTCTATACCGCGCTGAACGGTGTCTACATTGACCTTGTCAATGCAAACCTGTATTCGGGGACACTGGCCCCGTCAACACCGGACATCCTTGCACAATACTATGACACAAGTGCCGACACCCACACATACTCATCCCTCGCAGGATTCCAGGGAGAGGCAAAGCGAGTTGCTGTAAACGACATGTGGTCAAGGGCATACTTCCTTATCCTTAACGTGAACAAGATCATCGGGCATTGCGATGAACGCAAAGGGACTGTGCTCAATGAACTGGACTATAGCATCATCAAGGGCGAATGCCTTGCGCTCCGCGCCCTGCTGCATTTCGAGATGCTGAGATATTTCGGTCCCGTGTTCTCTGTATCCCCCGGCGCAGATGCGATACCATACATGACGGACACTGACCCGAAAGTCAGTCCCGTCCTCTCCGGGACAGCAGTCATGGCAAGGCTCAATGCTGACCTTGAGGCATCGATGGGACTGCTGGCAGGAAGCGACCCTGTCATTGCCGGCGGCAAGAATGAGGTGGACAACGGCGGAAGAAACCTGTACGGGTTCCGTAACCTGAGGATGAACTATTTCGCAGTAAAGGCACTCGCGGCAAGGGTGAACATGTATCTCGGCTACCTGGAGAACTACCGTGGGAAAGCCCTGCAATATGCAGAAGAAGTAATCAGCGATGCTGCCAGGTTCTTCCCGTTCTCGACAAGGGAGGAGGCAAACGGACAGGCTGCCACAGGCAATGTCAACACCGCAGCCGAGGACAGGGTGCTTTCCTCAGATATACTGTTTGCAGTCTACAACATCAGGCGCGGAGAAGACATATACGAGAAATATTTCTACAATACCCTGGAGAGCAACAGGCTGCTGGCTATATCAGAAAGAGGCTACAGCAGCATGTTCCCGGAAGAGGGAGACCTCAGAACATTCCAGTGGGCGCGGAAGAGGGATGCACTCGGAAACGATGTGGTCTGTCTCGTAAAATACGAGGCCATGGAAGTTGACGGAAAGAACTACCCGTACATGATTCCGGTCCTGAGAATGTCCGAGATGTACCTGATAGCCGCCGAATGCTACAATGCCTCAGGGGATACGGACCTTGCATACCGGAGGCTAAACACACTCCGCAATGCACGCCAGACCTCATCGGTGTCGACAGCCATTGAGGCTAATATAGAATATGAATATATCCGTGAATTTGCAGGAGAGGGCCAGCTGTTCTGGTACTACAAGAGAAAGAATGCACAGACAATCACTGCGATATACGACAGAAGCAAGCCGGACATAACAGTCGGCACTGCAGGCTACCTGTTTGACCTGCCGCAGTCCGAGGACGGATTCAGGGATTAGCAGAAAATGCGGATAAGAGTAAGACAAGACATAATGAAATGAGACACAGGACATACATATACATACTGGCACTTGCTGCATCACTTATAGGATGCACATCAGGGCTTGATACCTACAATGGGGTCTCCGGAGTATATTTCGCCATGAATTCCGGAAGCTCATATGCAAATGCAGACACGACATACCTCGAATCGTCCAGCCTGCCGTTCATCATCACGTCAAGCCGCGATTCGGTATTCAATGTCAAGATAAAGATTCTTGGAGCAGTATCAACGCATGACAGGCATGTTTCAGTCAGGGTGGCTGAAGACATGTCGGACATACTTCCGGGAGACTATGAACCGCTTCAAGGCAGCTATGTCCTCCGTGCCGGCGAGGTGTTCGGCAGCATCCCGGTCAAGTTCCTGCGCACAGCGTCACTGGAGGGCCAGGAGAGGACCTTGACAATAGAGCTTGAAGAGAACAGCGACTTCTCCCTTCCTATCAGATACTGGCGCAACTCATCCACTGAGTATGTAAATGTGACAAGGCACTCCATCACCATCAGCGACAAATATGTACAGCTGCCAGGATATTCCACAAGCCATTTCGGACCGTTTTCAGAGAAGAAGATGAAGATTCTCCTGGAACTGTTTGACATGAAGCTGACAGATTTCAATGAGAGGCTGCCGCTTACAATGACAAAGGCCATGGGGCAGAAATTCGACAGATGGCTGCAGCAGCAGAAGCTCAAGGGAGAGACCGTATATGAAGAAGACGGGTCGGAGATGAAGGCAGGAGACTATATCTATTAGAAGATGAAAGGGATACACATACATACCTATTTACGTTCACAGGCAATCCGGGCATTTGCGGGAGCCATTGCCACGGTGCTCTGCATGATTGCAGCCAATTCATGCTTCAAGGACCTGGGGAACTATGACTACACCGACATCAACCAGGCTGTGATCGGTGATGCCGGCTTTGAGGAGGAATATAATGTCAGGCTCAACGAGGACATACTCAGGATTGTCCCGGAGATATCATTCACCCTGGATCCGGAGGGGAAAGGAGACTACAGATACGAGTGGGTGGCTGTCGGGCAGAATTTCCTGCGCGGCCAGAGATTCACAATCGGGACAGAAAGAGACCTTGACTACCCGGTCAGGCTTGCCGCCGAGACATATATACTGTACCTGAAGGTTACAGATCCGGCTACAGACATGGTCTTCAGCAAAAGCGTAGGGCTCAACGTCATGTCATTGTACACTAAAGGATGGCTGCTCGCCGGCGAGGACAGCGAAGGCCGCGGACAGATAGACATGATTTCATTCAGCGGGACTACCCTGTTCCTGAAAAACGCGCTGACACTCCAGGAGGGACTTCAGCTGTCCCCTGTCAACCTTGTATGGATAGACAACGATGAATACACATCCGAGGACCGGCTATATGCGGCAACTGCCTCCGGGACATACAAATTCGACAGGGAGAGCTTCACAGGCTCCCCATACACAGACCTTAAATATTCATTTGCACTTGCCCCTGACGGTAGCGGCATAATGACCGACTGCCAGAAAATCAGCGACAAGAGGCATGTCATAATCGTTGACGGGCGCGCATATGAGGTAAGCTCCGAAGGTGGAATGATAGGCAATACATTCAGCTACACAGAGAGCGGCTCCGAATTCGAGGCTGCCCCCCAGATGATCTGCAACCACAGGCAGATTGACGTAAGGACATTCGGGTTCTACGACATGACAGGAAGGAGATTCGGCTACATCAGCGGCATGACAGTAAAGAACACAGTCATGCCAGGAGACGGCGAAAACGACCTCTGGAGCTGGAATACCGCCACTGAGTTCAGCTCAGGCCTTGATTTCGTAGCCGCCATAGAATCATTTTTCAGCAACGGCCAGACAACAGTGGTCATGCAGGACCCGGAAAACGGCGACAGATGGATGTACTGCATAACTGCAGAGCGGTCCGGCTCCCTCAGCAAGGGCATAAGGTGCAAGGCTGACATGTCCATAGCGACAGACTTTGACAAGGCCGGGAACTTTATCATCACGACAAACCACGGATATATGCTCTACAGTGCAGGGAACAGGCTTTACGGATATAATTTCAGGAAATCGCCGCAGGAATGCACGCTGCTGAAAGAGTTCAGCGCCCCTGTCACATGCATGAAAGCGGATCTCGTGACAGACGAGCAATACCAGGACAACTTCTATGTCGCGACTTACGATGATGCTGTACCGGAAAGTGGAGTGCTGTACAAGTTCCACGTCACAGACTCGCCTGACAAGATAGGAATCGAGCAGCAGGAATGCTGGGAGAAAGGCTTCCTCAAGATACACAGTATCTGCTACAAGGAATTTTAGGGAATATAAACACAACAACAGGTTTTAATAATGAGAATCAGAAGAATTGCATTAGCTTTATGTTCTTTGCTCTGCATCGGGGCATTGACAGCTGAAGCTGCCCCAAAGAAGACCCTTAAGGGGAAAAAGAAGAAAAAGGGAGAGACAGAACAGGCCGATACGGTCAAGAAAGAAAAGAAAGACAAATATGCCGAGGCCATAAAGGACGCCAAGGTATATGACGGCCTTATCAAGCTCTACATGACTCCCAAGGATGAACTTCTGTTTGAGATCAAGGAAGAGAACATCGGACGTCTCTATCTCCTGACGAACAGGATTACAGAGACAAGCGACGATGCGGCATTCGCTGCAGGAGAGATGATCGGTGACCAGATAATGTTCAGGATGACAGCTGACACCGCATACGTGCATTTCTACAATGTATCCACCTACAACAAGCTCCGTCCAGGAGACGAGATAGGAGAGGCTTTCTATAAGAACCACAGGGACCCGATTCTCAAATCATTCAAGGTCAAGGCTTTCAAGAAAGACTCTTGCTACCTTATCGACATGACAGCCTTCTTCAAGTCCAACGAAAAGCTCATCACTCCACTGCAGTACAGCTCCAACCTGATGACAAAGCGCAGCGGAAGCTATGACTCTGATGCGGCAAAGATACTTGAGGTCAAGTCATTCCCTAAAAATGTCGAGATCTCCTCGCAGATGAATTTCCAGTGCGAGCCGGAGCCATATTTTGTCAAGGTCAGACGCTCCATCCTCGCTCTTCCTGACCAGCCGATGAAAATACGCTACCAGGACAACCGTGTGGGATATTTCTATTCAATGTACAACTATTACAGCTCTGACAGGGACAGGGTGGAGATGAAGCAGATTGCACACCGCTGGAGGCTTGAGCCGAAAGAAGGCGAAGAGGAAGCCTACTTCAACGGTGAGCTTGTGGAGCCGAAAGAACCGATTGTGTTCTATGTTGACTCATCATTCCCGGACAAATGGAAGGATGCTGTCAAAAACGGCATCGAGGACTGGCAGACAGCGTTCGAGGCTGCCGGATTCAAGAACGCCATCATAGCAAGGGACTACCCTTCCCCTGCCGACAGCACTGGATTCGACCCTGACGACATCCGCTTCAACTGCATCAGGTATATTGCAACTGACATTGCAAACGCCTCCGGGCCAAGCTATGTAGACCCACGCTCCGGAGAGATTCTTGTCGGGGACGTGAACTGGTACCACAATGTGATTTCACTGGTGAACAACTGGCGTTTCACACAGACCGGAGCCGTTGACCCGCGTGTCCGCAAAATGGTATTCGATGACGATGTGATGAGCGAGTCGCTCAGATACGTGGCTTCCCATGAAATAGGTCACACCCTCGGCCTTATGCACAACATGGGTGCAAGCTACTCCTTCCCTGTCGATTCGCTGCGCAGCCCGTCATTCACACAGAAATACGGAACTACGCCATCCATAATGGACTATGCAAGAAACAACTATGTGGCACAGCCGGGAGACCTTGAGAAAGGCGTAAGGATGGTGCCGCCTCTTGTCGGCGTCTACGACATACATGCCATAGACTGGGGCTACAGGCTGTTCCCGGGCGACCTCGCTCCAGAACAGGAGAAGCAGCTTCTGAACAAGATGATCATGGAAAAGGCATCCGACCCGATGTACAAGTTCGGTGCACAGCAGATATTCAACATAGTAAGCCCGGCCGACCTCACAGAAGACCTCGGAGACGACCACATCAAGGCAAGCGACTACTGCATCTCCAACCTGAAGATCCTTGTACCTCAGCTTGAGAAATGGTTCTACGAGGAAGGAAGCAACTACATGGACATCAAGATCAAGTTCTTCAATGTCGCGAACCAGTACAAGAGGGTGTTCAACCATGTGATGCCATATCTCGGAGGCGTATATTTCAATGACATTGTACAGGACGGGAACTTCGAGGGCCGTGCAAGGGTATATGTGACGAAGGACAAGCAGAAGGAAGCCATGAAATGGCTCGTGAACCAGGCACTTACATTCCGCGAATGGCTGCTGCCGGAAAGGATTCTCGACATCACGGGATATGGCTCCGGCGACCTTGACGGATACCAGAGAAGCGTAGTGGGCAAAATGTTCGGCAGCGCGACACTGACCTTTATCGCAGAGGGCGAACGCTCCGGCCAGAAGAACCTCTACACTCTTGACGGATATATGAAAGACGCGGTTGACGCAGTGCTTGTCAACACGCTCAAGAACAGGAAGCTCGCAGTAGAGGACATGAATATGCAGAATGCCATGATCGCATCGCTTGCAGAACTCGCAGGACTTGTGAAGCCTCAGGGAGGATTCTCTCTCGGTGGCGGTGAAGGCAGTTCCCTGTCATCTATTGAAGAGGAGCTTATAAGCATCCATAAAGCCCTGAAGGAGCTTGAGGAAGAGACCTCATGCGATTTCTTCTGCACTCACAGCCATGATGACCATAGCGGAAGGCATATCTGCGGAGAGCACCATAAGGCAACCGGCCCGGAGAACTCATATTTCAGGCAGAACAATGACCTCCCGAACCTCTCCGGTGCGCTCGCAAGGCCAATCGCGCTGAAAGAGCTGAAAAGGGTCATCAGCACATACAGGAGTGCCAGAGGAGCTGCGGACAGCCGTTCAAGAGCTTTCTACGACTATCAGATAGACAAGGTTGAAAGGCTTATGAAAAATGCACAATAGCAACGGACTATAAACAATTTTTATTTTTTTATCATGAAAACAGACAGATTTTATTCAATGCTCGGAGTGCTTGCCATTGCTGCAGGTATCTTCGGGACGGTTTCTTGCGAGAAGAATCCCCAGGGCGCAGCAAAGGACTATGTCCTGGAGCTGGCAAATCCTGCTGATGCAGAGATTTTCGTGAACAATGGAAACACTGCCTCCATCAACGTGGAGCTGGTCCTCAAGAATATCACGAAGGAGGAGATATCAATCAATGCAAAAGAGAACGAGGGCAGCTGGTGCGCAGCAGAAATAAGCACCGAAGCTGATGCAGTCACAATTACACCTGGCGCAAATGCCACAGCAGAAGACAAGGTTGCCGTCTTTGAGATAGGCGCAGCCAACGTTGATCCGGTTGTCATAAAGGTCACCAGCACCGGCAGCGAAACCGAGATATTTGTAGAGGTCGAGTCTGCACAGGTCTCTGTAGACAGCTATGGAATGCTGACATTCAATCCTTCCGCAGCAGGAGAGTCGCTGACCGTGACAGTCAGGACCAATGCAGAAAGGTGGTATCTGAACGACATGAACATGGTGACAGACGATGACTATAATCCTGTTGAATGGTACACAGCAGACAAGACCAGCGGCAAGAACGGGGAGACATGCACAATAACCTTCTCGGCAAACACCGGGACAGAAGACAGGATGGCATCACTGATGTTTGTTGAAGAGCCTGAAGGATATGGATATGGAGCTTCATCAGTCATGGTGACACAGTCAGGCAAGCCGGCGACAGCAGTGAGCGTAACCTATTATGATGAAAATTGGAGTGAAGTGACTGTAGACGGAAAGACATTCGATGTAGCCTTCGATAAGGACGCATCGACATGGGACGGATTTGACTTTGAGCTGGAAAAGGACGGCTCTGTCATGTTCCTGTTCGTAAATCCGGGAACAATGGACGCAAATACTTCAATTGAAGGAGCAGACGATCCATGGGTGAGCATCAGCGCATCGTACGGATATAGCATTGTCCCTACAGCCAACAGCACAGGTGCAACGCGTTCAACAGACCTTGTAATCTGCCCTGCAGGAGACAAGGCCACCGAGCTTTTCCGCTTCAGGATCACACAGGCGGGAGAGTAGCATACTGACAATATAATGTAATGACGGGCGGCAGGGAATGTGTTTCCTGCCGCTCTTCTGTTTCCTGGCAGGCAATACCATACCGCATGGCAGGGATGTTGTATATCCGGTAATCCGTTAAAGATTTTAAGGCATGAGACTACATTCAGGATTACCATACTGGATTATAAAGGACCAGCTCTACGACTATTATAATCCGCTCAGGGAAGATATACATACAGACGTTGCAATAATCGGTGCGGGCATCACAGGAGCGCTTGCCGCACACGCGCTATGCAAAGCCGGACTCGAATGCTGCGTGATAGACAGGCGCAGCATTGCCACGGGAAGTTCAGCTGCAAGCACGGCACTGCTGCAATATGAGATAGACACACCGCTCCATATCCTCGCGGACAAGATAGGGGAAGAGAATGCGGCAAAGGCATATCATGCATGCCTCAACTCAATCAGCGACCTGGAGCGCATCCTGCAGGAAGCCGGTATAGAAGCCGGCTTCGAGCGCAGGCCAAGCATCTTCTATGCAAGCGACCACAATGGTGAGGAAACCATCATGAAAGAATTTGAGATCCGGAAACGCCATGGGCTTCCTGTAGAGATGCTCTCAAGGAAGGAGCTGCATGAAAGGTTCGGCATAAATACCCCAGGAGGGGCATTGTTCAACAGGGAATCCGCACAGGTGGATGTATACAAGGCTGCCTCCAGTCTACTTGCCCATGACATGAAGAATTCAGGTCTTCGCGTCTTCACCCATACAGACATAACCGGATATGAACAGGACTGGGCTGACTGCTGCCTTACAGAACGCGGGGGGCATACCATCAGATGCAGATATGCAGTGATTGCAAGCGGGTTTGAAGCTGGCCAGTTCCTGCCTGAAAAAGTCATGAAGCTGACCTCAACATACGCACTTGTCTCACATCCCGTGGAACGCGCAAGGCTATGGCCGGAAGAAGCACTGATATGGGAGACTGCACAGCCGTATATATACATGCGCACAGCAGGAAACAGGATAATAATGGGCGGCGAGGACGAAAATTTCAGCAACCCGAGAAGGCGTGACAGAAAAATAGGGAAGAAAGTGGCGATACTGGAGTCCAGGTTCCGGGAACTGTTCCCTGACATTCCGTTCAGGGCGGAAATGGCATGGTGCGGGACATTCAGCTCGACAGACGACGGGCTTCCTTTCATAGGGCCATGGGACGAAGGTGACAGAGTATATTTCGACCTTGGATATGGAGGGAACGGGATAACATTCAGCGTAATCGGTTCACAGATAATCAGCAGGTCAATGACAGGCTACTACAGTCCAGACGACTGGATCTTCGGTTTCGGAAGAGTCAGGAAGCAGACAGACGGCCGATGACAGAAGAGGCCTCCTCATAGGAATACCCACGTGAAAGGGCGAAGCGGAGAAGCTTAAGGCGGATCTGCCCACCATCTGCAGGCGTGCCACTGGAAGAAGAAGTCCGGCAGAGTGAACGGTACTTTGTCTCCAGGAGCTTCTCCAGCCTGGCGGAGGCCTTGCCGTCATCGATCTCATCCAACGCTGCGGAAATCACATCCTTATCTATCCTCTTAGCTGAAAGGGCATAGCGTATCTTCGTCTCCCCCCATCCTGCAAGCGAGGACTTGTCCCTCGCGAAAGCCGTGGCATAGCGAAGGTCATCCACATACCTGTCAGACAGAAGAGAAGACATTATCTCCTCAATGGCCCTGCCCATATCCTCCCCTGCCTGCCCACTATCACCGTCACCGCAGCCAGGAGCAAGAGCCGCAGCCACCTTTGCACGTATGTCTGCACTGCAGTACTCCCTCCTGGAACAGAGTCTGCGCATCCTGTCCAGGACCTTTTCCTTAGGAAGACCTGCCTGAGAGGCACTGCCGCATGTATTCTTTTTCTGCATCCCTTAAAAATTATAGCCTATTCCGATATAGAAGCCGACCTTGTTTGTGATATTCGACCAGTGCAGGTCAACCTTTACCGGACCGAAGAAAGCATCATACGCATATTCAACACCAGCACCGAACCAGCCAGACTCCCGGCCGGCATATCCTCTGAAATCATCGCAGTCCCTGGCATAGTTGAAGATACCCGTGACATAGTGGTGCCTTGCCGCCTCAAAGCGGAAGTCAGTACGTATCATGGTCAATATGTTTCTCATGGCAGCGACATTGTTCTTCCCGACGAAGGCCATCTGCTGCTCAAAGTATCTTCCGGGCATTGAACCTCCTGCAATGTTCATATACGCAATAGGGATATTGTCCGCCCCGAGCAGGAAGCGGAAAGAGACAGAAGGTATGAATGCAAATATCCTCCCGGCAGGCAACACAACTTTAGCATCCCCGCTGACGACATGGAAATTATTGATCCTGTTCGGATATCCGTGGAAGACCCATTCATATGAGAGGTTAGCGGAAAATCCGTGTGACGGGAAATAGCCATTGTCGAAAGTGTCAGCGCCCATGTTCAGGAACAATGACATGAAATCATTGTTGACATCCTTGAAATTGTAGTTCCCGACAATAAAATCCTGCGACATCAGCGAACGTATCATGAAATACCTGTTCCTGAATCCGCCCTTGATGTCGAACAGCGACCATTGTATATTCGACATCGAGAACTCCTGCACTGTGTCGAAATATTTCAGATGATAGCTTGACGGAGTAATGCCAAGCCCTTCAAGGAGATCAAGATTGACCCATCTTGCAGAAGCCGAAAGATTGAATGTCGGCATCCCGACCCCGTCATATGAATACTGGAAACGCATATACGGATTCGCACTGATCTTGCCTGTGAAGTCATATGTAGAGCCATAGAGCTTACGGGAATTGAAGCCAAGATTCATAAGGACCGAGACGATCTCCTCGGTATCAGCCCTGAGTCCAAGCCCGAAACGGTGTACCGGACCTTTCCTGCAGTTCACGACAAGGTGGTATGGCTCTCCGGTCCCTTCCAGTTCATATGTGACATACTCATATGCCTTTGTCCCGTATATCTGCCCGACTATATCCTCTACATCCTTCCTGCAGACCATGTCACCGGACTTGACCTTTATCCTTCCCATCAGGATTGCCATCTCCCTGTCCGGCACGCCACGTATCTCTATCCCGTCAATCATCACAGGCCTGAGGTTTATGTCAACAGCCTCAGGAGCATTCAGCCTGCGTGTATCTGTCCCAACGCGCTCCTTCAGTTCAAGAAGCTTTTCCGAGTTGGCGACAGCAGCCTCATATCCCCTTGACAGTATGACATCTATGCTTTCGTTGTCGAAACTCATCATGTTATAGCCGGTAAGCACCGGCCTGATATTCACATCCGCCAAAGGGACATTGTGAAGGTATGAAGGCATGCCAAGCATATCGATGCTCTGCCACGCTATGTCTGCGATATTGTTAATCTGGTCATACCTGCGCTTTTCGTCTCCAAGGTCGACACCGATTACGATGTCCGCCCCCAGCTCGCGTGCCACGGACACGGGATAATTATCCCTCATCCCTCCATCCACGAGCACCATACCGTCAACTTTCACGGGTGCGAAGACACCAGGTATGGACATTGTCGAGCGCATCGCTGTCGCCAGTTTTCCGGAATACATGTAGACACCGTTCCCGTCAACAAGATCTGTTGCCACGCACATGAAAGGTATAGGCAGGCGGCTGAACTCCAATGAATCCTGATAGCCTACAGACAGGCTCGTGATTATATTGAAGACAGCCTGGCCCTTGGAGAATCCTGACGGCAGGCTCCCCAGAAGGTTTTCCCTGAGGACATCGCCGGCATCACTGTCCGCTGCAAGCCTGAACTTTGGCTTAACCTCCTTCTCCTCCGCGAATTCAAACTCAGTCTCATTGCCACTGGCAATCTTGTCCTTGCTATAGTAGAAAGGGACATTCAGCAGATATTTCTCCTTATATTTCATCTCGGAATACGAGATATACTCCCTGAGCAGCTTATCCGTCATCGTGCAGTTCCAGTCCACACACCGGATTATGGAATCCATCTGATGCGCATTGTAGCCGAGTGAATAAAGGCCTCCCATAAGGCCTCCCATGCTTGTACCGAGCACAAGGTCCACAGGCATGTCTATGGATTCAAGGTATTTTATCACCCCGATATGCGCAGCACCCTTGGCCCCTCCTCCGCTAAGGACAAGCGCAACTGACGGACGTCTCTCCCGGATCCGCTCCATCCTGTCCCTTATCTCCGCAATCGAGACAGAATCAGAAGCACTGCAGGCTCTCCTTGGCACAGGAAAGTCCTCCGCAAGACAGACACATGCTGTCAATAAAGCTATCGCAACAGAAAGAAGCCGTTTCATAAACTCTTATTTTTGGGGGTTGTGCTGCCCTGCTAGCAAACCGCAGGCCGCAAATATGTCTTCACCCCGGGAAGCCCTTATTGTTGTTATTATTCCATACCCCGAAAGCCTTTCCCTGAAGGCCTCCATCCTGAAATCAGGGGATGTACCATACGGGAAATCAGGAATACTGTGGAAACGTATGAGGTTGACACGGCATTCCAGCCCGCGCAGCAGCCTTGCCAGCGCATCGGCATGACGCTTGTCGTCATTGAACCCCTCAAACATCGTATATTCAAAGCTCACACGCCTCTGGCCGCTGAAATCATATTCACGTATCATGTCTATCACCTCCCTGGCCGGCCAGGCCTTCTGCACCGGCATCATCGAAAGCCTTTCCTCAGGGAAAGGGTTATGCAGGCTGACAGCAAGATGGCATCTGCTCTCCTCAAGGAATCTCCTCAATGCCGGAAGTACACCTATGGTTGACACTGTGATACGCTTCGGGCTCCATCCGAATCCCCAGTCTGAAGTCAATATCTCTATAGCCTTCATGACATTGTCATAATTGTCGAACGGCTCACCCATGCCCATGAAGACAGCATTGGTCAGTTCATTGCACTCATCGACTGCAATGAACTGCGAAATAATGTCAGCTGCGCTGAGGTGCCCATGGAATCCCTGGCGCCCGGTCATGCAGAAACGGCATCCCATACGGCATCCTGACTGCGAGGAGACACACAGGGTAGCCCTGCCGTTGTCAGGAATCATCACGGATTCCACTGCCCCCTGCTCAAGCTCCTCCATTTCCGGGCACTCCGGAGTCGGAAGCCTATGGGAGCAGCTGACCGGAAAAAGATATTTCTTTGTCCCGTCAGCAGACCTCTGCACAGCAGAATACTCAGTTACACCGACTTCATATTTCTGTGAAAGGGCAGCACGTGCCGCCTTTGATATATTTGTCATCCCGTCTATTTCCCTGACCTTTGCGACATATAGCCAGCGGGCAATCTGCGATGCTGTAAATCCAGGCAGTCCGGCTTCCGCCACAACCTTTTTCAGGTCATTCAGGGTCATTCCCAATAGTTTCTGTTTCATAACTTATGTATATTTTATGCGCGGCATCATCAACATCCGCAATGCAGCGCAAATATAGGGATAAATTTCATAGCAGCCTTGCCGGAAAAGTTGAGTATATTTGCATAAAGTACTTATATAACATTTCAGGAATGACACATAAGCATATGAAATCATCATTGCTCGCCATCGGCCTGCTCTGCAGCATAATGGCATCAGCACAGGTAAGCCCCGTGCACAAAGGGCGCACATCCAGCCGTATCATATTGACAAGCAGCGAAAAAGCAGACTCCGTCTCTGCCATGCTGCTGCAGGACTTTTTCCAGAGGATAAGCGGAGTTACTGTCCCGGTTGTCTACGGGGAACAAATCAGAAAGGCCCCGTCCAGGGGAGATATCCTTATCGGCCACGGTATGTCCAACAAGGCGCTGGCAAGCGATGAAATCCTCGAAGACGGATTCAGGATATCCACTGAAGACGGATTCCTGAGAATCATCGGAGGTGCAGGCAACGGTTCAGTCTACGGGGCCGTGACCCTGCTTGAGCGTTACCTTGGAGTTGACTATTGGGGGGAAAACGAATATTCACTCACCAGATCGGAGAATATCTGCATCCCGGCTGTCGATTTCATCGAGAATCCAGCGTTCAGATATCGCCAGAGCCAGTTCTACGGTATGCACAGCGACCCTGTATACAAATTGTGGATGCGCCTGGAAGAACCGTCCGAGGTGTTTGCAGGAAGCTATTGGGTCCATACCTTCGACAAGCTCCTTCCGTCATCGGTCTACGGAAAGGAACACCCTGAATACTACTCTTTCTTCAACGGGAAACGCCATCCCGGCAAAGCCAGCCAATGGTGCCTGTCCAATCCTGAAGTGCTTGAGATTGTAACCGGGAAACTTGACTCGATATTCAGGGCAAACCCCGGCAAGGACATAATCTCAGTCAGCCAGAATGACGGCAACTACACGAACTGCCAATGCGATGCGTGCAAGGCCATTGACGAATATGAAGGCGCGCTTTCCGGTTCAGTGATCCATTTCCTGAACAAGCTCGCGGAGCGTTTCCCGGACAAGGAATTCTCGACACTTGCCTACCTGTATACAATGAAACCGCCTAAACATGTCAAGCCTCTTCCGAATGTGAACATAATGCTTTGCGACATAGACTGTGACAGGGAGGTCTCACTTACAGAGAACGCCTCCGGACGCGAATTTGTCGAGGCGATGGAGGGATGGAGCAGGATTACAGACAACATATTCGTCTGGG
Source organism: uncultured Bacteroidales bacterium (assembly GCA_947179325.1). Classification (GTDB taxonomy): domain Bacteria; phylum Bacteroidota; class Bacteroidia; order Bacteroidales; family UBA932; genus Cryptobacteroides. The sequence continues at coordinate 54,629 of CAMXAU010000002.1, forward strand.
ACTACGGCATCAATTTCGACAACTACCTGGCCCCTTTCCCGAATTTCCACATCCTGCAGGACAACATAAGGCTGTTCAGGGACAACCATGCAAACATGCATTTCTCGCAGATTGCCGGAAGCCGCGGAGGGGATTTCGCCGAGATGCGTACATATCTCGTATCCAAGCTGATGTGGAATCCGGACGCTGACATTGACTCGCTTATGCAGCATTTCATGAACGGATACTACGGGCCGGCCGCCCCTTACATATACAGATACACGCAGATAATGGAGGGGGCACTGATAGGCAGCGGCAAACGTCTCTGGATATACGATTCACCAATCTCGCACAAGGACGGGATGCTCAAGCCTGAGCTGATGCGACGCTACAGGGAGCTTTTCGACCAGGCTGAGGCTGCCGCCGCGCAGGACAGCGTTTTCCTGGCACGCGTGCAGAGGACAAGGCTTCCGCTCCTGTATTCAGAACTGGAGATAGCAAGGAGCAATCCGGACAAGGACTATGAGAGCATGGTGGAGATGCTTGACTATTTTGAGGGCCAGGTAAAGAAATTCAATGTGCCTACACTTAACGAGCGAAGCAACTCCCCTGTTGACTACTGCGAACTTTTCCGCAGCAGATACATGCCGAGGGAGCAGAAAAGCCTTGCAGACGGAGCGGCGGTGGACTTCCTTGTCAAGCCGACAGGAAAATATGCAGAACTCGGACAGACTGCCCTGACAGATGGGCTGTTCGGAGGCTCCACATTTGTAGAGAGCTGGGTAGGATGGGAAGGATGCGACGCTTCATTCACGATAGACTTCGGGAAAGTCATGGAGATTTCATCAATAGAGACCGATTTCCTGCACCAGCTCGGGGCATGGATACTTCTGCCAAAGGGGGTAAGATACTCCATTTCACTTGACGGAGAAGATTTTACAGAAGCCGGTTCATATACTCTTCCGGAAGACAGCACACCTAAGGTGAAGTTCGTTGATGTCACGCACAGGTTCACAGGCAAGACGCCTGCAAGATATATACGTATAGATGTAGAAGGGACAAAGACCTGTCCGCACTGGCATTACGGGGTCGGCCACCCATGCTGGTTCTTCATCGACGAAGTCACTGTCCTGTGATTTGCTCCCAGTTACTGAAATTGTGCATTGCAGATTTATAGTTTTTTCATAACTTTGTAAGGATTGTGCCAGGTGGCACGGTCGTTAACTTATTAAATTTAAACATTATGGCTAAAGAAGTTGTAGAAAAGGCCGGTGAGGATATGAATGCAGCCAAGCTCAAGGCGCTGCAGGCAACAATTGACAAGATTGAGAAGGATTACGGCAAAGGGACGATCATGAAGTTGGGAGATCAGCCAAAATGGGAAGTTTCTGTCATTCCGAGCGGTTCAATCGCCCTTGACCACGCCCTCGGGATCGGAGGATATCCACGCGGAAGGGTAATTGAGATATATGGACCGGAATCCAGCGGTAAGACCACCCTGGCAATCCATGCAATCGCCCAGGCACAGAAGGCAGGAGGCATCGCAGCAATCATTGATGCCGAGCATGCATTCGACAGGACATACGCAAAGAATCTCGGTGTAAACCTCGATACATTGCTGATTTCACAGCCGGACAACGGCGAGCAGGCACTTGAGATTGCAGATAACCTCATCCGCTCCGGAGCGATCGACATAATTGTCATCGACTCTGTTGCAGCACTTACCCCAAAGGCGGAGATTGAAGGCGAGATGGGAGACTCCAAGATGGGACTCCAGGCAAGGCTCATGAGCCAGGCGCTGAGAAAGCTGACCGCAAATATCAGCAAGACCAACACATGCTGCATATTCATCAACCAGCTCCGCGACAAGATCGGAGTGATGTTCGGGAACCCGGAGACGACCACAGGAGGTAATGCCCTCAAGTTCTATGCATCTGTACGTGTCGATGTCCGCAGGACCACACAGATCAAGGACGGCGAGGAGGCTCTCGGAAACAGGACAAGGGTCAAGATTGTAAAGAACAAGATGGCCCCTCCTTTCAAGAAGGCAGAATTCGACATTGTCTTCGGTGAAGGAATCTCAAAAGTCGGTGAAATCATAGACCTCGGAGTTGAATTCGATGTAATCAAGAAGAGCGGCTCATGGTTCAGCTATGGCGATGCAAAGCTGGCACAGGGACGCGAGGCTGTCAAGCAGCTGCTTACTGACAACATTGAGCTTTGCGAGGAAATCGAGGCAAAGATCCGCGAAGAAATCGCCAAAGTGGAAGATTAGAATCAACATACATCAGAAGACCATAGTACAATGAAACACGTCATATCATTCATAGTATCTGCATTAGCAGTCATCATGTCCACAAGTTCCTGTGAGATCAACATCAACACAGGGAATGGAGTCAGCACAGATGCATTTCTGACAGTATACTACCCAGGCGGGCTGCCAAATGCAAGTTCAAACGGCAGGTATGACTTCAATTCCTCATACCTGTCCGACAGGGACATTGAAGAGATATTCTATGATCTCAACAGTGTATTGAGGCCAGGCTTCACCGATGCGGTACTTCAAATTGATTTCTATGACAGATATGACAAGTTCAAGTACAGCCGGATCTATGACTTCTGGTGGGAATATGGCAACTCCCCTTCCGGAGGCTGGTACGCCTGGGAAGAGCGTAGATGATGAAATTGAATAGATACCCCCTGCTCCGTATGGGACAGGGGGTATTTCTTTAATCCTCAATGATGCAGCGGGAAAGTTTGACGGCAAGGTCGGCCTTGAGGACTCCTGCTGCGGCCAAGGCATCCACTGTCCAGGCACTTCGCGGATTGTTTTCCCGATAAAGGACAATGCCATGGGCGGCATATGGGCCGATATATGGATGCCCCCTGAGCTGTTCCTCCGGCAGAGACCACAGGGGATATGGCCTGCAGGTTTCCGGACGTATCTCCACAAGGTCTTCAAGTGCATCATATCTATCCCTGTCAAACCTATGGATGTCCATCAGCTGCTCCTTGTAGGAATAGCCTCCAAGCTGTTCCCTATAGGCAACCATCTTTGAGGCGAAATACCCCCCGATGCCGGGCAGGTCATCAAATGCAGAGGAATCAGCGGCATTCAGGTCAAGAAGAGGTATGTCTATGTACGGCTCAAGACGGCTGTAGACAGAATCAGAGACCACAAATGACCTGGCAAAATCGCTTCTGCGCCTGAAACGCCCGCCTTTCTTCCTGTAGCTGTCTATTGACATGGCCTGCTTTTCTGAAAACCCGAGACGGACAAGATCCTCCACTGTGACATCATTTGGATTGAACCGGAAATTCTCCACCATCCTCCCTGTCTTCCCGGACTCAGAAGCGGAAGATGAGCCAGAAGAAACAACAGAAGGATGCCCACCTTTTTTGCAGATTACAGTGCCCCTATGCCCGGACGGGACAATACAGGATGCTGATATCCCCACACCGGAATTGCCAGGCGCTGAACCTTCTGCAGCCAACGCAGCATTTCCGGCATCCGCAAGTACGCGCGCTGCAGCAGAGTCGTCCACGATAAAGACTGTGTCAGGGGTTTCCCTGATCGACATGATCTTCGAGACTGCCGCCCTGTTGATGAAGACGGCTACCTGATAGCCCACAATAAGAAAGACCAGGGCGATAGCACCGGTCACAAAAGAAGCCGACAATCCACCGCCGGACTTCTTCTCGATAGAATCTCTATTCACAATAGCATTTCAATTTCCCATGCGACCACACGCGGAAACGAATTGCAAATATACATCAGTTTTCGATAATACGGACAGGTCTCCACTGATTTCCACAGCCACAGATTGCCACGGCTGAATCGTATAGACTAATCAAGCCCATGCTCCTCACGATATGATTTCTTTGCCGGCTTGACCTCAGGGGCGCCGGAAAGAACAATCACAATCTCGCCCTTCGGCTCATGCGCAGTAAACCACTCGACAAGCTCTGAAAGCGTACCTCTGCGATGCTCCTCGAATTTCTTGGAAATCTCCCTGGATACTGAGCATTGCCTTTCCGGACCGAAAACCTCTGAAAACTGCGTCAGGGTCTTGACAAGACGGTAAGGTGATTCATAGAAAATCATCGTCCGGTGCTCAGCAGCAAGCCCCTGGAGATGTGTCTGGCGTCCCTTCTTCACCGGCAGGAAGCCCTCAAAGCAGAATCTGTCACACGGAAAGCCAGAACTGACAAGTGCTGGGACAAAGGCCGTGGCACCAGGGAGTGTCTGGACCTCAATCCCCTCCTCTACACATGTGCGTACAAGGAGAAATCCAGGATCAGATATGCCAGGAGTCCCGGCATCACTTATCAGGGCGACATTCAGCCCTGAGAGTATCCTCTCCTTTATGATTGCAGCGGTCTTATGTTCATTGAACTTGTGATGGGACTCCAGCCTGCCATGTATATCATAATGCTTCAACAGGACAGAACTTGTCCTTGTGTCCTCGGCAAGTATCAGGTCCGCATCCTGCAGCACCTTGATCGCCCTGAAAGTCATGTCCTCAAGATTGCCAACCGGAGTCGGCACGATGTAAAGCATCCCTGCCTGTCTTCCTATGCTCATTTCAATTTCCTCCTTACAGCCATCATGAACCTGTAGACAGTATCCGACTCGAAATTCCATTCGCCAAAGCTTGACATAAGCCAGTCTACGGCTTCATCCAGGGTCTCGGATGAATTGATCCGGTCAAGGGTATTCTGGAACAGGAGCGCGTCGTCCGCAAAAAGGGACCTGATAAACAATATCCTGTCATTCAATGAAATCGCGCTTCTGACATCTTTGACTTCGGTTCCAGGAATATCTTTGCGCCATGCCTGCTTTTCAGCCATGGCATCAAGGACAGCCACCGGAGCGGCACGGTTCTCTTCCTTGTCCCCACTGCCCTCCTCCGGACATTCCTCCGGCAAGGCAGGCTCAGGGGCTTTTTCAGAAAGGGCATCAGACGGCATGACATCATCTGACATATCCCCTATTTCAAGGTCAATGTCTATAGTGTCATCTTCTTCTGCCACAGGCTCGAAGAGGGTATCCGCGCACTCTTTGGCAGCAAGCGACTGCTCAAGCTCAACATATTTATTTTCAAGGACTTCCAACCGCAGAGACAAGTCCCTGGCAAGCTCCTTTATTTCAGATAAAATTTCTTCTGGTGTCTTTTTCATAAACTCAATATTGACTATATTTGCACCCGTCAATCGCAAAAGTAAGGAAATGTTTTTAGAAAATGCAAAAAAAGCAGGTTCAATTGAAGTAATCTGCGGTTCAATGTTCTCAGGAAAGACGGAAGAGCTTATCAGACGGCTGAAACGGGCACAGTTTGCCAACCAGAAAGTGGAGATCTACAAACCTGCCGTTGATGTAAGATATTCAGAAGACCAGGTTGTCTCACATGACCTGCACAGCATTCCATCAACCCCTATCGACTCGCCAGCCAGCATGCTTCTCCTCTCAAGCGATGTGGAAGTAGTCGGCATAGATGAGGCCCAGTTCTTTGACGAGACACTTATAGAAGTGGCCCAGAAGCTCGCCAACAGAGGCATCAGGGTAATCATCGCGGGACTTGACCAGGATTTCTCAGGAAAACCTTTCGGACCTATACCGGCACTCATGGCCGTGGCAGAAGATGTCCAGAAAGTACATGCCATATGCGTAAAATGCGGTTGCCTTGCCAACCATTCACATAGGCTGTCCAAAAGCGAGAAGCTTGTTGTCCTCGGAGAGAAAGACATATACGAGCCTCTATGCAGGCACTGCTATAATGCAGCCATAAAGGCTGAGACCGCCAGGTAGCCTGCCGCATGACACTGCAATTACGCACACAAGATAAATGAAAAAGGGGACTTAGCTATCCAGCTTGTCCCCTTTTTCATTGTAGAATTCATTCTGCAGGACTGTGAAGTCCGTGACTTCAACAAGTCTTATCTTGCATTTGTACTTACGTTTCCACTTGCTCACTATCGAGAAGATGCCGCGGCTGAGATATGAGCCGAGAATAGGGCTTACCTTCAGCACAAGTGACTTGACTTCTTTCTCAGAGACATAGTAGGCCAGTTTCCGCTCTATTGCCTCATCAATAACTACACTTGACGCGATTTTTCCAGTTCCGTTGCAGACAGGACATACCTCCGTGGTATTTATCTCAGTCGCCGGACGTACCCTCTGGCGGGTAATCTGCATCAGGCCGAACTTTGTAAGCGGCAGGACATTATGCTTAGCCCTGTCTCCCTGCATCAGCTCCTGCATATATTTAAACAACGCGTTCTTGTGCTCATTCGACTCCATGTCGATGAAATCCACAATCACGATGCCTCCCATGTCGCGGAGACGGAGCTGCCGTGCAATTTCCTCGGCCGCATAGCAGTTGATGTCGTATGTATTCTGCTCCTGCTCCTTGTTCCTGGAGCGCGTGCCGCTGTTGACATCAATTACATGCAGTGCCTCTGTATGCTCTATCACAAGATAGGCACCCTGCTTGATAGGCACCACCTTCCCGAAAGAGCTCTTGATCTGCCTCGTGACCTCAAAATGGTCAAAAATAGGGGCCGAATCCTTGTAGAGCTTCACTATCTTCTCCTGCTCTGGAGAAATCAGTGAAATATATTTCCTTGTCTCCTCGTAGATATTCTCATTATTCACATATATATTGGAGAATGAGTCATTGAGAAGGTCACGGAGAATGGTGGTTGTCTTGCTGTACTCTGTAAAGAGCAGCTGGACAGACTTGGACCAGGCGAATTTCTTCCATGAGCTTTCCCATTTCTCAACAAGGGACATCAGTTCCGCATCAAGTATGGCAGCATTCTTACCCTCTGCCGCTGTACGGATGATTGCACCGTAGTTCTTTGGAAGAATATTCCTTACAAGCGTCTCAAGCCTGCGTTTCTCTTCCTTGGAAGAGATTTTCTGTGAAACACTCACCTTTTCTGCAAAAGGGAGAAGTACAATGTTGCGTCCTGCCAATGAAATTTCCGCAGTCAGTCGTGACCCTTTGGTCGAGATCGGCTCCTTGACTATCTGTACAATCATAATCTGGCCGGGAGTCAGCACATTCTCAATCCGCCCCTCCTTCTCAAGGACAGGCCCTATCTTTATATGAGAATATATTCCCTTGAGGTCCGAATTCGGATTGCTTCTCTTGACAAACTCGTCAAACGCATTGAAATACAGACCAAGATCCAGATAATGTACGAAAGCCTCCTTTTCATCACCGATGTCCACAAAGGCAGCATTGAGGGCAGGAAGAATCTTCTTTACTTTTCCGAGATATACATCCCCTACAGAAAAGCTATGCCCTGTGCTGGACTCCTTGTTAAGCTCAATCAGGCGATGGTTCTCCATCAGCGCGATTGACACTTCCGTTGAGCCAACGTCAACGATAAGATCTTTAACAGCTTCCATCCAGGAAATTACATTATTAGACTCAAAACAAAAAGGCTGACCTTGGGTCAGCCTTTCTCAATTTAGCAAGACTGCTAAAATGGCAGACACCCGAGACTACTTTCTCTTCTTGTGCCTGTTCTTGCGCAAACGTTTTTTACGCTTGTGCGTAGCCATTTTATGTCTTTTTCTTTTTTTACCGCTTGGCATAATTTGAAAAGTTTATAAAATTATTTCTTGACAACGTTCACAAATACCTTAGCTGGCTTGAAAGCCGGTACATTGTGAGCCGGAATAGTCATGGTAGTGTTTTTAGTGATATTCCTTGCAGCTTTCTCTGCACGGTGCTTGATAATGAAGCTGCCGAATCCGCGGAGATAAACCGGCTTGCCTTTTGCAAGGGAATCCTTTACACTCTCCATGAAAGCCTCAACAACTTTCTGTACAGTAAGTTTTTCAATACCTGTTGCCTTTGCAACCTCGTTTACGATTTCTGCCTTTGTCATAACTTTAATATTTAATAACGATATTAAAACCACATATCCTTGCAAAGGTATAGTTATTTTTCAAATGCACAATGGATTTGTTATATTTTTTAACAAAAAACACGGTGTCTTTACATCAATTGAAGCATTTCCCGGGGCACTTTGCACCAATCTATATATATGGCATGGAGATTGACATATATGCCCCGCTGTCTATACACGAGGGGTTCTCTGCCATTTTGGCAGGAAATCTTCATGCTGTATCCGGCAGAATGGCACGGACAGGCATACCAGGGCTTATTATTTATTGAAAACAACTTAAACATGAAAGATATTGCAGACATTTTTTCTCCGATGGGAGCTGAAGTAAGTATTATTCCGGTGATGCCGGGCGGTGAAGGCCTTGGCAAGGTTGACGGGAGCGAGCTCCCTGACAGCCTGCCGATACTTACGCTGCGCAACGCTGTGCTGTTCTCCGGCACCCCGTACCCTATCACCATAGGAAGGGAGAAATCCATAAAGCTGATACAGGATGCTGAAAGCAGCAACTCATTCATAGGTGCAGTGCCGCAGATGGACGTCTCTGTCGAGGACCCGCGCAAGGAGGACCTGTACGGGTTCGGCACCGTGGCAAAGATCATAAAGACACTGGAGATGCCGGACGGCACCATAACTGCAATCCTCCATGGCTTCAAGAGGTTTGAGATCACTGAGATTACAGGATACGACCCTTACATCACTGCGGATGTCCGTTATCTGGAAGATACAGTTCCGGAAATGGACAATAACGTAAAGATGATAACAGAGTCCCTCAGGGAGAAGGCCACCAGCGTCCTTAAATATTCATCGTTCGCGGCAAAGGAGGCCGCTATGGCCCTCAAGTCAATCGAGAGCTTTGACTTCCTAGTGAACTTCATCGCCACTACGGTTGAGGTAGAGAATTTCCCTGAGAAGGTACAGCTTCTCCAGTATGGGGACCTGAAGACAAGGGCGATGAAGCTTCTCTCCCTTCTTGACACGCAGATAGAGCTGCTCAAGATCAAGCAGGAGATCAACCAGAAGGTAAAGACAGAGATTGACCAGCAGCAGAGGGAGTATTACCTCAACAACCAGCTGAGGACCATCCAGGAGGAGCTGGGGATGGATGACATGGAGGAATTCGAGAAGTTCCGCAGCCGTGCAGAAGAAAAGATGTGGTCACCAGAGATCCAGGAGCTTTTCGAGAAAGAGATGGCCAAGCTTGAGAGATACAACCCAAGCTCGCCTGAATTCAGCATACAATATAATTATATACAGTTCATGCTTGACCTTCCATGGGGAGAGATGTCCCAGGACAACCTTGACCTCAAGCATGCGCAGAAGGTGCTGGACCAGGACCACTACGGGCTTGACACTGTCAAGGAGAGGATTATAGAGTACCTGGCCGTACTGAAGCTGAAAGGGAACATGAAGTCGCCTATCCTCTGCCTCTACGGTCCTCCGGGAGTCGGAAAGACAAGCCTTGGAAAATCCATAGCACGCGCGCTCGGAAGGAAATACATCAGGATTGCACTCGGAGGAGTGCATGACGAGGCCGAGATCAGGGGGCACAGGAAGACATACATCGGTGCGCTTCCGGGCCGGATACTGAACGGCCTGAACAGGGCCGGCACATCCAACCCTGTAATTGTGCTTGACGAGGTGGACAAGCTCAGCAGCGATTTCAAGGGCGACCCGTCCTCTGCCCTGCTTGAGGCACTTGACCCGGAGCAGAACACTACATTCCACGACAACTACCTTGACATCGACTACGACCTGTCAAACGTGATGTTCATCACGACGGCAAATGACATATCAACCATCCAGCCTGCCCTGAAAGACAGGATGGAGATGATATCCGTCTCAGGATACCTTGCAGAAGAGAAGATGGAGATTGCAAAGAAGTACCTGATACCGAAGCAGCTGGAAGAGCATGGCCTGGAGAAGGACCAGATGAAGATTGACAAGAAGGCCCTTGCAGCCATAGTGGACACATACACAAGGGAGTCTGGAGTCAGGGGGCTTGAGAAGCAGATTGCAAAGCTCGCACGAGTCACGGCCAAGAAGATCGCCCTCGGGGAATCCCTTCCGGGGACAATAGCCAAGGAGAACCTCAAGGAATATCTCGGGCTTCCGACAAATTCGCATGACAGCCAGAAAGGCAATGAGGCCCCGGGAGTAGTCACGGGGCTGGCGTGGACAGCAGCCGGCGGGGAGATCCTTTTCATTGAAAGCTCTGTAAGCGAAGGCAAGGGCGCGCTCAGCATGACAGGAAATCTCGGAGATGTCATGAAGGAGTCTGCACAGATTGCCTACCAGTATATCAAGGCACATCCGCAGATGGCAGGCATGGACTATGAAGGATTCTCAAAGAAAGACATCCATGTCCATGTCCCTGAAGGCGCAGTTCCAAAGGACGGGCCATCAGCAGGAATAACAATGGTAAGTTCAATGGTTTCCGCACTGAGGGGCAAGAAGATACGCAGCGGTGTGGCGATGACAGGCGAGATGACCCTGCGCGGGCGCGTGCTGCCGGTCGGAGGCATAAAGGAGAAAATACTTGCAGCCAAGCGTTCCGGCATCCATACGATTGTGATTTCCGAGGAAAACCGCAAAGATGTTGAAGACATCAAGGAAATTTACATAAAAGGTCTTACCTTTGTCTATGTCAACAGCATCGATGAAGTCATTGACTTTATCTTTGGATAGGAACAGAGAATGGAAGTTCAGATAGAAGAAAGCTGGAAAAAGGCACTGGCAGGGGAATTCGAAAAACCATATTTCGGTTCCCTTGTCGCACGCCTGCACCAGGAGAAGGCAGAGGGGAAAAAGATTTTCCCTCCTGGCAGACAGATATTCAGGGCATTCGAGCTGACCCCTGTGGAACAGCTCAAGGTGGTGATACTCGGGCAGGACCCGTACCATGGGTACGGGCAGGCCGAAGGCCTCTCATTTTCCGTCCCGGAAAATGTTCCTGCCCCGCCTTCCCTCCGCAACATCTTCAAGGAGATACATGATGACCTCGGAATCACCATGAGCGGCTATCCGCATCTTGAGAAATGGGCCAGGCAGGGAGTCCTCCTCCTGAACGCAGTCCTGACAGTGCGTGCAGGCGAGCCGGCATCGCACAGCAGCATCGGGTGGGCAGAATTCACAGATGCAGTAATCAGATACATATCAGACAACTGTGAGGGAGTCGTATTTCTACTTTGGGGCAGCTTCGCCAGAAGCAAGAAAGCACTTATAGACACGTCCAGGCACCATGTACTTGAAGCAGCACATCCGTCACCGCTTGCACGCGGGGCCTTTTTCGGATGCAGGCACTTCTCCAGGACCAACGACATACTCGCAAGCCAGGGCAAGACAACAATTGACTGGCAGCTGTAAAAACAAAAGTTCAAGGACAAAATGAAACGCACCGCAATATTTCCAGGTTCATTCGACCCGTTCACTGCAGGCCACCTCAATATCCTGAAAAGGGCCCTCACCATGTTTGACGAGGTCATTGTCGCAATCGGAGTCAACATCGACAAGAGAGGCCATTTCAGCGCAGAGAAAAGAAAAGACATAATCCGGCAGGCCACCAGCGACCTGGAAGGAGTATCGGTAATCTACTATGACAATCTCACGATTGATATCTGCCGCGAGCTTGGCATCAGGCATATAGTCCGTGGAGTCAGGAACATGATCGACTTCGAGACAGAGAGGTCAATTGCCGATGCCAACAGGGTACTCGCCCCGGAAATCGAGACAATAATAATCCCGACAGCACAGGAGTTCGCACACATATCGTCCACTGCCGTAAGGGATATAATCAAGCATGGAGGCGACACATCCAGGTTTCTTCCGGACGGAGTGGAGATATGATGAGACTTCCCCTTTTCATAGCGGCATCTGTAATGGCTGCCATTACGGCAACTGGGCATCCGTCGGATGGAACGGCGGTGTCAATGGAATACATGGAGGCTCAGCAGGACAGCACCGCCATGGCAAGGCTTGACGCCAAACTGAAGGAATACCTGGCGTCACTCGACTTTGAGCCACTGAAGATCAAGTGCGAAGAGGCTGACTTCATAATCAGCGCATGCTCGGATTCCGCAATACGACAGAAAACAGCCGAGACCGTGTACAGGCATTTCCTTGACTCGAAAGTCATGGGAGATGAAGCAGTAGCCATACACATATATGACAACTGGTATGCAGACGGGAAAGTAACCATGCCAGACGAAGCCGGGCTATGGGAGGCAAGACTGTTCGCCACTGTCAACAGGCAGTCACTGATAGGATGCCGCGCCCCCGGGCTGCAGCTGGAGGACATCGACGGGAACCCGGTTGAAATCTTCCGCCATGATGCCCAGCAGGACGGGCGCTACACAATCCTGTATTTCTATGACACAGGATGCCCCAAATGCAGGATAGAGGGCATCCTTCTGCGGAATGTCCTGGAGAACGACAATCTTCCTGTAAATCTGTATGCCATATATACAGGACAGGACAGGGACAAATGGCAGAGCTATGTCACAGAGCAACTGTCAATTGACGCCCCCGAGACCGAGACCCTGCATCTCTGGTGCCCCGGTGCGGAATCCGGGATGGAGACAAGCTATGGCATAATCCAGACACCGAGGATGTTCCTTGTCAGGCCTGACGGTATAATAGCCGGGAGAGGGCTTGACACATATGCACTTGAGCAGCTCCTTACAGACATCCTTGCACCCAGGGAGATCGAATATGGAAGCGATGAGGCCATGGAGATGTTCCGCACAGCCTTCTCCTCCATAGAGAAAGGCATGGGATGCGAAGGCGTCTCCATGATGGCTGACCACATTTCCGACTCTGTCCTTGAACACCAGGACACATTGCTCTACAAGCAGATGATCGGGGACCTGCTATATTTCGTCTCAAGCCAGAGAGGAGAGAACTATAAATGCGGCACGCCGGCATTTGCCGACAAATATATACTGGAGCGCAGTGACATCTGGAAGACAAGCGAGGACTCACTTAAGGTTGTCAGCCTGGCCGTACTCATGAAGAACATTGCAGAACTCGCTCCGGCAGGACAGAAGATGCCGGACATCAAGGTTCCTGCAGCAGTGATAACCTGCAAGGCCAAGGCACGCACAGGCAATGCCGGAAGCCAAAGCGCACAGAAGACAGCGGCCGGAATGAAACTGAAGACAGAATACGGGACATACAATCTCGGCAGCCTGAAGAACGCCACAGTCATTTTCCACACAGAAGGATGCAATATATGCAAGGCAGAGATATCTGCGGCATACAGAAGCCTTGAATCAGGCGAAACAGGAAAGGTTGTCCTCATCGATATGGACGAGATGTTTTCAAGCAAGCCGGACCTGGCCGAACAGCTTCTGGACAGTTTCGACCTCTCCGCCCTTCCTTTCATCCTCACGACAGATTCCAGGGCACGTATCGCAAGGAAATACATATCACTGCAATAAGAGGACGGTTCACTTCATCTTCCGTAGTGCAGAGGCTGTCAGCGGAATTGCAAGCAGGAATGCGCACAGGTCAGAGACCGGCTGCGCCAGGACCAGGCCATGGAATCCGAGAAGCAGGCGGCCGATAAAGAGTGCCGGGATAAAGAAAAGCCCCTGCCTGGCAGATGCCATCAGGACAGCCGGCACAGTCTTACGGATATTCTGCAGATACATATTGGACATCACGACCATTGAGGTCAGAGGGAAAGACAGGCACTGGTATCTCAGTATATCTGTCCCCATACGTATCACCTCTGCATCATCAGGACGGAAGACACGCACTATCCCCGGAGCAAATACATATCCGAGTACAGCAAGGGCAAGACAATACAGGGACGAGACAGACAGGCTGTGCCAGAATGCCGCACGGACCCTGTCGAACCTGCCAGCCCCATAGTTGAATCCGCATACAGGCTGAAAGCCCTGTCCATAGCCGATCATGGCGGCACCTGCAAGCATCGTTATACGGCTGACAACTGAGAAGGCGGCTACAGACTCATCTCCAAATGAAGAGGCAAGCTGATTGAGACATATTGCAGCAACACTCATAAGCCCCTGACGGGCAAGTGAAGGAAGTCCTCCGGCATTTATCTCCGACAATATGGAGCGTGAAGGCCTGAAGTCACGGAACCTTATGGCAATCCCGCCGTTCCTTGTACATAATGAAAGCATGATCACGAAACTGGCAGCCTGAGAAAATGCAGTTGCAATCCCTGCGCCCCGGATGCCAAGCCCCAGGCCGAAAATGAGAAGAGGGTCCAGGGCGATATTCAGCACTGCACCTGAGATGATCCCGATCATGGCCAGAAACGCATTTCCCTGATGGCGCATCTGGTTATTCATCGTAAAGCAGCACATTATAAACGGGGTACCAGGAAGGATAAAGCTGAAATAATCCTTTGCATACGGAAGGATTGTATCGGTGGAGCCAAGAAAGCGCAAGAGCGGCTCCATTGCGATGAATCCGGCCACGGCGGCTGCAGTGCCGGTAAAGAAGGACAGGAAAAATCCTGTTGCGGCCATGGTTCCGGCTTCATCCACCCTCTTGCCGCCGAGCGCACGTGAGATGAAGTTTCCGGACCCCTGCCCGAAATAAAAGGCGATGGCCTGAATCAGGGTCATATAGGAGAACACCACACCGAGCGCGGCGACAGCCTGGGTGTTTATACGTCCAATAAAGAATGTGTCCGCCAGGTTGTAGATGCCTGAGACCAGCATGATTACGATTGACGGAACCGCCAATGAAGTAACAAGATGCCCGACCGGACCGGTCGTCATCTTTATAAATTTTTCTTTCTGCCTGTCATTTTCCATATCTGAACCAGTACAGCCTTGAAAACACCCCTATCTCTTCAGGAATGCGACCAGCATGGCTGCAAGGAGAAGCACGAAGACGAAAGTGCACACACGTCCGGCAATGTCGCCATGAGCCACAAAGAACGTAATCCTGTCGTTGCGGTTTACCTTTCCGGAGAGCACGGCTGGCTCCCACCATGGTGTAGGGTCATGCACCACACCGCGCTGGTCAATCAGTGCAGATATTCCGGTATTCGCACACCTTGCTATGCTGCGGCGCGTCTCTATTGCACGCAGCGAAGCATAGCTGAGATGCTGCCTGTAGCCGGGGGTGTTCCCCCACCACGAGTCATTTGTTATCACTGTCATGACCTCCGCCCCTGCCTTGATGTATCCGGTATAGTATTCTCCATATACAGATTCATAGCATACGGCACATCCCACAGTCACGGATTCTCCACCGCAGCCCTCCGGGGCGATACAATGGAATACAGAAATCGAATCCTGCCCTACACAGCGGCCCATCACTCCACCGAGCATATCATCTATCCTGCAGAACAATGCAGGATAAGGCGTCATCTCAACCGCCACGACAAGCTTTGACTTATGGAATATCTCCGTCCGTCCGGTACCGTCAACCATGAGCGCAGAATTGTGGGACTCTATCCAGCGGCCGTCCCGGAGCTGGCGTGCCGTATATGAAGGACGTTCCGGTGAATCAATGAGTGAATATGAAGATGCACCGAATATCATGTTCACCCCAGGATAGTCCTTAAGGAACGAGGTAAAGCAGCGCCATGTCGCGCTCGAATTCCACTCTCCGGTCACAACATCGGAGGTAAAAGTCTCCGGGGCAAGCACAAGCAGAGGAGATACTCCGCTACACGCACCACACGCACAGGAATCGGCACGGACAGCGGTGCGCCCGGAAAGGCCACTCTTCATCTGGTCAATGAGGATTGCATTCTGCTGCTGCTGGCTCTTCGCCTGGAATTTGTTATACGGGTCAATATCAGGCTGGAGGATGAGCACGTCAAGTGGATTCTCTTTTTCCTCATACCTGTCATACATCACCCTTGAGACCACAACTGGAGCTAAAATCAGGAGAGCCATCCCGATGACGGCGGCCGCTTTCGCCTTTCCGTTGAAAGACATCCACCTGCCGTCAGAAAGTGCGGCCATGATCCCGAATATGGAAAGATTGCACATCCATATCCATAGCGAGCCGCCCAGCGTCCCCGTGAACTCATACCACTGTACCGTCCCTATGCTGCGCGCAAAGGAGTTGCCGAGCACAAGCCATGGCCACGATATGTCCGCATCGAAATACGCCCTCTCCCAAGATATCCATGCGACCATCAGGAACACATACGGCAGCACTCCGCTGAATCTCTTTCTCGAGAGACGGAAAAGTCCGAATATCACGGACATCTGCAAGGAGTTTGCAAGCACAGCAAAGATTCCTCCTCCGACGGTGGCATTGCAGACCCAGAATGTGGTGAAGGCGTTCCACAGCACAAAAGCGGAATAATGGTATACCCACACCCTCCTGACGCCCGAAAGCGTCGCGACACGCTCCATGCACAGCAGCGGCACGATGCCGAAAAGCGCGAAGAACCCGCAATGCGGCACAAGAAACGGCACTGACATCAGCACCGCAAAAAGCAGGACAAGGCCCCACAGAAGTATTTTCTGACCTTTCATAACACCCATGATTTTCCAGTCTGGCCATATCCTTCCATGCAACATGAAACTTTAGCCATTCACACGGGCAAATATAAGAATTTATTTAGTATTTTTGCAGGATTGCTTTTTTGCAAATGGTACGTGATATATGCTAATAGACATTCTTAAAGGTTTCTTGATAGGCATCTGCGCATCGGCCCCCATCGGACCGATTGCGATACTTGTCGTGCAGAAGACATTGAGCAAAGGCCAGAAGGCAGGTTTCATGACAGGTATGGGAGCCTGCATAGTGGACACCATATTCGCGGTCATAGCACTGTTCGCGCTGACATTTGCCCAGGAGTTCATGACCAGCCACAAGGAGCTTATCTTCATAATAGGAGGCGTCATAGTCGCCATTCTCGGGTGGAGCATGAGCACTTCTGACCCTTTCCGCAAGCTCAAGTCGGACAATGCCTCCGGAGTATCCGTGAAAGATTTCCTGCAGGCACTGATGATGGGGCTTTCCAATCCGGGAGCCATTCTCGTGATATTCACGCTGTTCGCATTCTTCGGCATAGGCTCACAGGACAAGGAGGACTGGAGCATCCTGCCAGTCATATTGTCAGTAAGCGCAGGTGCGACAATATGGTGGCTCGGGGTAACTTCCCTGCTCAACCATTTCAGAAAAAGATTCAAGCTCCGTACAATACTGTGGATCAACAGGATAACCGGAGCCATCGTGATAATCATAGGTATCGTACTGCTTGGCGAAGGGCTTTACAGGGTCATTTTCCAGGGGATACCGTTGAAATAGTCCGGTCCAGAACATTAAACCCGTAAAACAGAACAATCATGGAAAAGTCAAAAGTTTATTTTACCGACCTGCGCACAACGCCAGGCAACGACATGCTCACAAAGCTCGCAAGACTTGTCAGGAGAGCAGGGATAGAAAGCATTGACTTCAACGGGAAATTCACTGCCATAAAGATACATTTCGGGGAACCGGGCAACCTTGCCTACATAAGGCCCAACTATGCAGCAAGGATTGTCGACATTGTAAGGGAGCTTGGCGGGAAGGTATTCCTGACAGACAGCAACACCCTGTACTCCGGAGGACGCTCCAATGCCGTTGACCACCTGCATGCGGCAATGGACAATGGATTCAACAGGATATCTGCACATGCCGATGTGATCATTGCGGACGGACTAAAGGGGACAGACTACAGGGAGATTCCTTCCGGGGGCGAGTTCTGCCCGTCACCGAAAATCGGGTCCGCCATAGCTGACGCAGATATCGTAATCTCGATGAACCACTTCAAGGGACATGAGCAGAGCGGATTCGGGGGCGCACTGAAAAACCTCGGCATGGGTTCAGCGAGCGTCGGGGGAAAACTGGAACTGCATTCGTCATCCCAGCCCTGCATAAACGAGGGGAACTGCATAGGATGCAGGATATGCGAGAAATACTGCCGCCACAATGCAGTGACTGTACTGGACAGGAAAGCCCGCATAGACTACAGCAGATGCGTCGGGTGCGGACAGTGCGTTGCTGTATGCCAGCATGACGCGGCCATAGTAAAGGACTATGACACCTCAGAGACTCTCAACTACAAGATTGCGGAATACGCCCTCGCTGTTGTACAGGGCAAGCCGAACTTCCATATAAGCTTCATAATGAACGTATCCCCTAACTGCGACTGCTGGAACCACAACGACGCCGCAATCGTGCCGGACCTCGGGATAGCGGCATCATTCGACCCGGTGGCACTTGACTGCGCATGCGCTGACCTCGTAAAGGCAGCCCCGACACTGACAGGGAATGCGATAACAGACAAGGAGCATGGGACACACCACCATCACCACAAGGGAGAAGACAAATTCCATATTGTCCATCCGGACACTGACTGGAAGGCCGGAGTAAGGCATGGAGAAAAGATAGGGCTTGGCTCAATGGACTATGAACTTGTCACAGTAAAATAGGAAACAAGACTAAAAAAACAATAATATATGGGAATCAAAAGCTTTTTCAGCAACTGGATTGTAAAGAACATATTGCTTGCAGCACTGCTCATGGCCATCCTTATCGGGGCTGCCCAGATACTGCTCAATGTAACGACGAGGCACAACAAGGAGATAGTGGTGCCTGACTTCACCAACATGACAGTGCAGGAGGCGCAGAGGATAGCCGCACTGAACGACATGACAATCGAGGTCACCGACTCAGTGTATATCAAGAGGATGGAGCGCGGGACCGTATACAGACATACTCCAGGGGCCGGGAGCCATGTAAAGAAAGGCAGGAGGATAATGCTCACAATCAATGCAGTAAACCCGAAAAGCGTGACTATGCCGAATCTTGTAGGATATTCCATGAGACAGGCCAAGGCGGAGCTTCTCTCAAGGGGGCTGTCGCTCGGGAAACTCATATATGTGAACGACATCGCCACCAACAATGTCCTCAGCCAGCTGTATAACAGTTCTGAGGTCGACCCGGGCAAGAAGATCGAGAGCGAATCAGTCATAGACCTTGTTGTCGGGCTGAACAGCACTGACAACACGACATATGTCCCGGACATAACAGGCACAAGATACCTTAATGCAGTAGATGCAATACATGACCATTCCCTCAATGTCAACAGGCTGTATTTCGACAAGACCGTGAAGGACTATTCCGACTCACTGGACGCTGTAGTCTACAGGCAGTCACCAGAAATGTCGATGACAGCCATCCGCATGGGAAGCCCTGTCACGCTGTACCTGACAAAAGACAAGAACAAGGTACCTGTCAAGCAGGAGCCTAAAACCTCTATAGAATAAATTTGCCTTGAAGACAATGACAAATCCATCAGACAGATATATAGGCTTTAGTGAAGAGGATACGGAGGACTTCTGCCCCGGCATCCCTGGAGACGAAGCAGCATACGAAGACGAGCAGCAGGAAATGTTCGAGCACTACAGGTTCGACATTGACAAGGGACAGACACCGATGCGTGTCGACAAATACCTCGCCACCCACATGGAATATACATCCAGGCATCGCATACAGCTGGCGATCAAGCAGGAGTATATCAGGGTGAACGGCAAGGTAGCCAAGGCGAACTGTGTCATAAGGCCCGGTGACGTGGTGACATTTGTAATGCCATACCAGAGACGCGGCCTGGAGATTCTGCCGGAGAATATCCCCCTTGACATTGTCCATGAAGACGATGACCTGCTCGTGCTCAACAAGCCGGCTGGGCTGGTGGTGCATCCCGGGCACGGACATTTCAGCGGAACACTTGTAAATGCGCTTGCATACCACCTAGGAATAAGCCAGGGGGCAGATGCACAGGATGAAAGGATGGGAGTCCTTGTGCACAGGATTGACAAGGACACATCAGGGCTTCTCGTCGTGGCCAAAAATGATGAGTCGCAGCTTGACCTTGCCAAACAGTTCTTTGTCCACTCCATCGAGCGCAGATATGTAGCGATTGTCTGGGGAAATGTCAAGGAAGATGAAGGCACTATCACAGGCAACATTGGACGCGACCCTAACGACAGGATGCGCTTCAAGGTCTTTCCTGAAGGCGACCACGGGAAACACGCCGTCACACATTACCGTGTGCTTGAGAGATTCGGGTATGTCACAGTCGTTGAATGCCGCCTGGAGACGGGACGCACGCATCAGATACGTGTACACTTCAACTATATCGGGCACCCTCTGTTCAATGACGAGCGGTATGACGGTGCAGAGATACGCAAAGGCACGATATACGCCAAATACCGCCAGTTCATAGAGAACTGCTTCAAGCTTCTTCCACGCCAGGCCCTGCATGCCAAGACCTTAGGATTCATACATCCAAGGACGAAAGAGCACATGCAGTTTGACTCCCCTATTCCGGACGATATGCAGGCCCTTATAGACAAGTGGCGCAAATATTCCCAGAACCTTACTCCTGAACTGGAGTAGCAGAAGCTTTCATCTCGTCAGCTGCAGAACGGCTGCGGCTGACAATGAGCACTCCAAGGAAAACCATCAGCGCAGACAGCACCTTCTGCCATGAAAGCGAATCCATCCCGATGCATATGCTTATTGATGTCGCTATTATCGGCTGGGCATAGCTGTACATGCTCACCAATGTAGGACGCAGGCGTTTCTGGCCGAAAGGTATGAGGAAATAGCTCACGAACGTTGCAAACACAATAAGGAACGAAAGTTCCCACAGATATTCTGCAGGCAAGAGCGACCAGCGGATCCCGGCTGCCTCCCTGCCAGCCATAGGCAAAGAGACCAGTGCCGAAAACAGGAATATCCATTTCATGAATGTCACAACCGAATATTTCTGGATCAGAGGCTTGAATATCCCGAGATACAACGAGAAGCTCAGGCCATTCAGGAACATGAGGAATATCCCGTACAGGCTGCTGTCAGGTGCTCCGCCACCAGAGGTGGACCTGCTGAGGATAAGCATGACTGTACCGCACAGGCTCAGCAGCACACCTCCGGCCTTCTTCAATGTCACAGGCTCCTTTATTGCAATCGCCGCAATGAACATCGTATAGACAGGAGAGAGTGCACTTATGATCGAGCTGTTCATAGGTGTTATATCCGGAATCGCGACAAGGAACGTCAGCTGCGTCACAAAAAAGCCAAGCAGAGACGCCGCGAAAATTTTCGGAAAATCCTTCTTGTCCACCCTTTCCTTAGGCTGAAATATGGATATGAGCCAGAACAGCGAGCCTGCCCCTATGGAACGGAGCAGGAAAATTGCGACCGGAGAAATGGCATGGCTGCTGGTCAGGTCCTTGCACACAATGATATTGACTCCGAATATAGCGTAGGCTATAAAACAGGCCATATGCCCATATATTGAATCCCTTGTATTCACAGCATTGATTTTTTAGCGCGCGAAGATACAAAAATAGGGTGAACGCAAAAATACATTCACCCCATTTTATCTCTTATGTCACAGGACTACCTTCCTGGAGGAGGCCCCATAGGTCCTCTTCCACCAGGACCGCCCATCATTCCGCCAGACTGGCTGCCCTTTCCTTTTCCGAAATTACCGAAACGGTATGTAAGAGAAAGCATGACATAGCGTCCAAGGGTATTGTTCCTGATCTCCTGATGATAGTTGGAGGCATCTGTAATAGAGAGGTTCTTTGACTGGTTCAGTATGTCATAGGCCTTGAGGGAGAGTGTGAACTGGTTCTTGAAAAGCAGCTTTGAAAGCTCTGCATTCCAGACATATTCATCCTCCTGGGCAGTTGTATATCCACGGTACCAGTTGTAGTTAAGGTCTGAGGCAAGAGTGATTCCTCCTGGGATTGTCCAGTTCATCGAGGCATTCGCCTGGTTGCTCCACCGTGCCTTCTGAGACTCCTGGACCGTATACCAGCTCTTGTTATATACAGTGCGTCCACCGACATTCAGTTCTACGATATTGCTTGTGAACTTGACAGAAAGCCTTTCAGTGAAAGTCACATTCTGCATGATATTGGTAGAGAAATAATCGTTGAAGTCAAGCTTTGCAGAACCGGCTGCAGAATGGTTGAAGAAATCAGCATTGAACTTGTCATAATCGAATTCGGCTGTCTCATGGTTATAGTAGTCGTCCGTCCGGAGGGCAGACTTTCCTATATATGAGGAAGACTGGCTGAAATTAGTCCTGAAGAAATTCATTATGGAGAAGTTGGACTTCGCTATAGGTGCATTAAGGAAGAAGTCCACGCTTGCATTTCCGCTTGACGGCCCGTTGAGAGGCATGCTGTACTGTCCGCCATTGTCACCATACCATACCGCGCTGGTTATCGGATTCTGTACAAGCCCCGCTCCGAAACGTCCCCTTATGGAGAAGAATGTCTGCTTGTTGGTATATCCGAAATGCCCCCTCATGTTATGGCTGAAATAAGGCTTCAGGTACGGGTTACCGAAAGAGACGTTGAGAGGGTCGGAGTTGTCCGGGACAGGCATGAGCTGTGAGGTAGACGGCTGAGAGGAGCGTCCCCTGTAGAAGAAGCGCAGTTCAGAATTGTCAGTGAACTCATAGCTGAACATCGCCTGGGGCGCCCAGTTCCACACAGTATATGTTGTGTCAATCTGCCTGGTGTATGAATCAGTGCTGTTGTGCGTTGTAGTCGGCTGGAGCGAAGCCCCGATCTGTGCACGCAGCTTGCCTTTCTGGTACTGGAGATTCAGTCCGGCATTATGGTTCTGGCTGATGTTCGTTATCTCGCTGGAATAGGTCTTGTCCAGCACCTCTCCATCTCTCTTGTATCCGACCCATCCTGCTGCAAAATCTTCAATGGCACCAGAATTATAGGCATCCTTGTCGCTGTGGCTTCTCGCCCAGCTGTAGTTGTATGATGCCTCCAGATAAAGGTCATGCCCGAGAGGCTCAGTATATGACACCCTCGTGTTGATTGACTGGCTGTTGCTGACGCTTGTTATTCTCTGGTTGACAATATCCTCAACAGAGTTGGCAAGTTCATCCACGATATCATAGTTTCTCGTAAGGGACTGGTTGAGCGCATCCAGGAGCCTGTTTCCGGAGAAACTGTACCGCACATTTGCAGAAAGTGTCCTTCCTGGCTTGCCGAGCCTCTGGCGGAAAAGCAGGAAACCGCTTGTCGACCAGTTCTTGTTGTTTCCGAGTGTATGGCTGAAACCGTCGTTGGTCCTTACTGTATCCCCGTATTCCGAACGGTAGCGGCTTGTAGTGAAGTCAGAATATTCATTATAGCTTCCTGAGCCGAAATTGACCTGAGGCTCAAAGAGGATAGAGGTGTTCTTGCTGAACTTGTGCTCAAGGCGCACTCCGAAACGATGTCCCTGTGTATTCGTATTGCTGTAGCCATATCCGTCATTGCGTCCATAACGTTCAGGGCCTCCGTTATTATAGATAAGCTGGTCCCCGTTGTCAAGATATGTGATCTTGTCACTTTTTTCAAGGAGCGATTTCGCAGAACCGCTGTACAGATAGTTTCCGGCAAGGTCCATGTCACCGTCAAAAAGAGTCCACGCACCATTAACTCCCCCCATCCAGGAAGTAGTGATGCCGTTGTTGCCTCCCCATCCGCCGGTTCCACGGCCCATTCCGCCGCCACCTCCTCTCATCGAGGACATCATGCTGCCTGCCATGTCATTGAAGCCACGGTTGTTGGTGTTGTTTCCGTTCAGGATTATGCTCAGCTGGCTCTTGTCTGTAAAGCGTCCAACCATGGCGGCACCCTGGTATCTCCAGTCGCCGTCCGACCATTTCTGCTGAAGGTCATGGCCACCTCCGGCCTGTACGTTTCCGAACCATCCCTGCATCATTCCTGGCTTGAGCGAGAGGTCGATGACCGTCTCCTCCTCACCGTCATCGATACCGGTGAACTGCGCCTGGTCGGATTTCTTCTCGACCACCTTCACCTTCTGGATGATCTTTGCCGGGATATTCTTGCTGGCCAGCTGCGGGTCATCAAGGAAGAAAGTCTTTCCGTCAATCGTAATCTTTGTTATGGTCTCGCCATTTGCAGTAATGCTTCCGTCGCTCCCGACCTCGACACCAGGGAGCTTTTTCAGAAGCTCCTCAAGCATGTCATTGTCCGTAGTCTTGAATGAAGATGCATTATATTCTATAGTGTCTTTCTTGACTGTAATAGGGTTACCCACAGCCGAGACCTTGGCGGCATCAAGGACCTGCACATCCTCGCCCATCTTTATCATACCGAGATCCACAAGCTTACCTTCAACCTTGACGGTAGTCTCATAGGCATTATATCCCATAAGCTCCGCCTTGAGCTTGAATGTCCCTTTTTTGACCCCAGTGAACTCAGCTTTTCCCTCAGAGGTGCTGAGCACATATTTGTAGGCCTTTGAAGACCCCTCTTCAAGCAAAGAGACAGTGGCGAACGCTATAGGTTCACCTGTCTTCCCGTCAGAAAGTTCAATCCTGACAGAGCCGCCCTGGGCATAGGCCGGAGCCTGGTTAATGAAAATGGCCAGAAGGCATGCCAGTCCGGTCAACACAGCAGAAATTTTTCCCATCATAATAATTTGTTAGAGATTCAGGAACTGTCCCGGTTCACCGCCGGAGCGGCATAATATCCCGGAAGTTCCCTGGAATACACACAAAAATCCGCCATAAGGCGGACACATCGGAGATTTAGACAAATCCGGCCGGCAAAGGTTTAACAGGCCGTCACATTTTTTTTACCCTGTCCGGATTATCTGCAAGAAACTTCTTCCAGTCCGATTTCCCTCCAATTCCGGCAAGGGGGCTGGACTGCTCATAATAGTGGCACAAAGCAATGGCCAGCGCATCCGTAGCATCAAGGTGTTTCGGGTCAAGCTTTACATTCAATGTCTTCTGTATCATTGTGCTGACCTGCTCCTTTGACGCTGCTCCATTCCCGCAGATCGCTATTTTAGCCTTTCTCGGTGCATATTCCGAGACTGGGATACCACGGATGGTGGCTGCCGTGATGGCTGCCCCCTGCGCCCGTCCCAGCTTCAGGATGACCTGGGCGTTCTTGCCATAGAACGGAGATTCAACAGCGAGTTCATCCGCCTTTACTGTCTCAAGTATTTCATCGACTCCGGCAAAGATATTGGCCAGCTTTTCAAAAGGGTCCTTGATCTTGCGGAGGTCAAAGACTCCCATGTCCATGTAATGCGGCCCCCTGGAGTCTATTTTGATGACCCCGTAACCAAGTATGTTGGTTCCGGGGTCAATTCCAAGTATTATCTTATCTTTCATAAGACAGTACGCCTTTCCCCTGCAAGGGGAACAGGAAGATTAATCTATACAGTCAAATCCGGTGTAAGGGCGGAGCACCTCAGGAATGACAATCTTGCCGTCCCTCTGATTATTCTCAAGCAATGCAGCGACAACACGAGGCAATGCAAGTGAAGAACCGTTAAGGGTGTGCGCAAGCTGTGTCTTCCCGTCTGCATCCTTATAGCGGAGCTTCAGACGGTTAGCCTGGTATGACTCGAAATTCGACACAGAGCTTATCTCAAGCCAGCGTCCCTGCGCTGCCGAATACACCTCGAAATCATATGTTATTGCAGAAGTGAAGCTCATGTCGCCTCCGCAAAGGCGCAGAATCCTGTAAGGAAGCCCAAGCGAGCTTACAATCCCCTCCACATGTGCAATCATCTCGTCCAATGCGGCATATGAATCCTCAGGTTTCTCGATACGTACAATCTCCACCTTGTCAAACTGATGCAGACGGTTCAGTCCGCGCACGTCCTTTCCATATGAGCCGGCCTCGCGGCGGAAACAAGGTGTATACGCAGTCATCTTGACCGGGAAGTCATTGTTTCCGAGGATGACATCACGGTATATATTGGTAACAGGAACCTCCGCTGTAGGAACAAGGTAATAATTGTCCAGGGTGGCATGATACATCTGTCCCTCCTTGTCAGGAAGCTGTCCGGTACCGAATCCGGATGCCTCGTTCACCATTACAGGAGGCTCCACCTCAAGGTAGCCAGCCTTGGCATTGATGTCAAGGAAGTAGTTGATAAGCGCCCTCTGCAGCCTTGCACCTTTACCTTTATATACAGGGAAGCCTGCCCCGGTAAGCTTTACGCCAAGGTCGAAGTCTATAATGTCAAATTTTTTCGCAAGCTCCCAGTGCGGCTGCGCATCTGCGCCAAGCTCCGGGATGTCATTGCCCATCTTTACAACGACATTGTCCTCTGCACCCTTTCCTTCAGGAACCTGGTCACAAGGGATGTTAGGAAGAAGGACTATGAGCGAATTGAGTTCTGCGTTGTTCGCATCTGACTGTTCCTGGAGCTTCTTTGACTGCTCCTTGAGGGCAGCGACCTCTTTCTTTATCTCCTCTGCCTCTTCCCTCTTTCCTTCCTTCATCAGGCCTCCGATCATGGCAGCCTTCCTGTTCTGCTGCGCAAGACAGGAGTCAAGCTCCGCCTGGAGAGCCCTTCTGCTGCTGTCCAAGCCGTTTATCTTTGCTACTATTTCCTTAGCATCAAAATTCTTTACTGCAAGTTTCTCGATGACAAACTCCGGATTTTCACGGAGCAATTTAAGTGTAAGCATATTATTGTCGTTTTAATTGAAGAGAGGGCTATTGACTCACCCCGGAGTAACAGCCCTCTCTAAATATTCATCTCTTCCCCCGAGCAATTAGTTTTCAAAAGGGACAACCGAGACGTAAGATTTGTTGTTTGCCTTCTTGCAGAAGCTTACCTTTCCGGCAACAAGTGCATAAAGAGTATGGTCTTTTCCCATACCTACATTAAGACCTGGATTGTGGACAGTGCCCCTCTGACGTACGAGGATGTTGCCTGCCTTTACAACCTGATCGCCAAATTTCTTGATACCGAGTCGCTTGCTATGTGACTCACGACCGTTCTTTGAACTACCGACGCCTTTTTTATGTGCCATAATTGATTCCTCCTAAAAATTAAGCGATTTCGTTGATCTGAAGTTTTGTCAGGTACTGACGGTGACCGTTCAGCTTCTGGTAGCCTTTACGGCGTTTCTTCTTGAACACAAGGACCTTGTCTGCCTTGCAAGAATCATCAAGTACAGTAGCCTTGACAACAGCGCCCTCAACATAAGGAGCACCCACTTTGACATTGCCTTCAGAATCAAGAAGAAGCACTTTGTCAAACTCAACAGCAGCACCCTTCTCAGCCGCAAGGCGGTTGACAAAGATTTCCATTCCAGCTTCTACTTTAAACTGCTGGCCTGCAATATCTACAATTGCGTACATAATAATAAAAAACTTTAAAGTTTAGACCGCAAGCGGCTGCAAAAGACAGCTCTTCACCAATTGCTTGACAATCCTTAATTAATTTTACGGGCTGCAAAGATAGCATATTTCACCAAAATGGCAAGCATTCCCTGCAAAAAACAGAAGCTATTTTTCTGCAGGGCGCCAGATGGCCACATACTGCGCACTAACTGTGCAGATTGCCAGCCATCACACAGCCCCCGGCACCGGCCACAGTTTTTAGACTTCTTTGCCGACCTGCCCGAATATAATAGTATATTTGCTGCCATGAATTAAGCAAAAGCCTGGCAGTTCCGTGACATGGAGATGATGCAGGGCAAAAAAACAACCGGAATCATGAACAAGGAGATAGAAAGGAAATTCCTGGTCTGCGGAGAATACAAGGACAAGGCGCACAAGGCGACAAGGATAGTGCAGGGATACCTGTCATCAGCCCCAGGGAGGACAGTGAGGGTAAGGCTCAAAGGCGACAAGGGCTTCATCACAGTCAAGGGGGCGTCAAGCGCAAGCGGGATGAGCAGATTCGAATGGGAGAAAGAGATCGGCGCAGATGAAGCCGAGGCACTCCTCGGGCTGTGCGAGGCAGGAGCGATAGACAAGACAAGGCATCTTGTGGAATATTGCGGCCACATATTCGAAGTCGACGAGTTCCACGGAGAGAATGACGGGCTGACCATCGCAGAGATAGAACTGCGCGCAGAGGATGAGCAGTTCGGGAAGCCGGACTGGCTCGGGGAAGAAGTCACCGGAGACATACACTACTACAATTCCTATCTTTCAGCCCATCCGTTCATGACATGGGAAGGCATCTCCCCAGCGGAATCAGGAGACGGCATGCCAGTGAAATGACATCTCCGACGGGCGTCAGCCGGACAATCATATGCTCCGGACAGCACATATTGCTACCGGCCGCACAGGAAATCACAACTATTAGGTATTGCCACGCACGGGCATCAAGGCTAACTTTGCATCCGGAAATGAAATTTTAGGCCATAAGTTAGAAATTTTAATCCTTTTAATTGTTGTGTTTAACGGGGATGCTCGACAAGAGATTATCCCCGTTGGTCATTAGAAAGGCATGATTTCAGGTTTTTAAGATTATATTTGCATTGGTTTTAAGGGCCGGCTGAAAATCTGGGATACAGAAATTTACAGGCCGCACATTTTACAGAAAGTATGAAACAGACAGAAAGCATTACGCCGTCAATGAAACTGGCGGACCTTATTTCACTGAACTACAAACTGCTGGAAGTCCTTTCACGCCTTGATATAGGACTTGGTTTCGGCGAAGGCTCCATAGCTGACGCCTGCGCATCGCATGGCATAGACATAGACTCTTTCCTGCTGATATGCAACGAATACACGTTTGACGGCTACGTGGCGTCCTCCGACCAGCTCGCAAACGGCTCACCGTCAGACATAATGAAATATCTCCACAATTCGCATGTATGCTACATGAGCAAGGAGATGACAAAGCTCGAGACATTGCTCCAGACACTCCTGGAACCGACGGGAGAGACACAGAAAAAGATGCTCTACAAGTTCTTCCATGACTACAAGACAGAGGTGAAAAAGCATTTCGAATACGAAGAGGATACCGTATTCCCGTATATACGCTCGCTCCTGCGCGGAGAGCGTCCGGACGGATACTCCATGGAGAAGTTCGAGGAGAACCACACCAATATCGACGAGAAGCTCGGAGACCTGAAGAACATCGTGATGAAATATCTTCCGGAATGCTGCGACCCCATCATGAGGAACGATGCGCTATACCATATATTCAGGCTGGAAGAAGACCTCTACAGGCACACACTTATAGAGGACCATGTATTAGTACCGATGGTAACAATCCTTGAGAGCCATGAATAGCGAGAGAAAAAACATTCTGCTGGTCGTCCCGTCAATGCTTGTCGCGAGAGGCCTTGAAGCAATCCTGGACAGCGCGAGCGAGTTCCGGGTCTCCGCAATATTGTCCGGAATCTCTTCGGAATCCATAATACGCCTGAAAAACACTGGAGCGGACATAATAATCATCGACCCGATAATCTTCGACTATTCTTCAAGGGCCAATGCAAGATCCGCCATCAGCCAATATTCAGACGCAGCGATAGTCGGGCTGAGGACTGTCAACATGGATGACGAGTCATGGAAGCAATATGACGAGACAATAAACATATACGACAGCCCCCCTGCCATAGTCAAGAAACTGCGCTCCGCCCTGGCCATCCACCAGGAGGCACCGAGATCTGACGGTGACGAACTGTCCGCAAGAGAGAAGGAGATTCTTGTCTGTGTAGCCAAAGGCATGCTGAACAAGGAGATCGCAGACCAGCTGAACCTCTCGATATATACCGTAATAACCCACCGCAAGAACATCACCCGCAAAACAGGGATCAAGACCGTTGCCGGCCTCACGGTATATGCGCTGCTGAACAACCTCATAGACTACAGCTCGGTAGAATAGAGGCAAGGTCTACCCTTTATATTTGTACCATCCGGAGCAGATCAACAGCAAACAGACAACAAAAAAACGCCTCTCCACATAGTGAAAAGGCGTTTTAAAGTGGGAGCAGAGGGAGTCGAACCCCCGACCCTCTGCTTGTAAGGCAGACGCTCTGAACCAACTGAGCTATGCTCCCGAATCTTGATTTTTAAAGAACTTGACCATTTCGTTTCCGAAAGGGATTGCAAAGGTAGGCATTATTTTTAATTCTGCAAATTTTATTTCAACTTTTTTTCAAAAAAATCAAGATTTTTCTTTTCCGCCATTCTCCACACACGACCCAATCGGATATTTCAGCTTTATCACAAACGGCAGCCCACATGACGTTATTCCACTGCCATCACGCCTCCGGACATGTCATTGGCACGATAATGAGGAGCATATAACGACTCTATAGAGACTACAGGAGCAATGAATCTACCGGACTGACTGACAAAGAATTCCTCCGTAATCACAGTATATTCCTCCGGACAGACATCAAGATACCAGTCCGTACGGTCCGACTTGACTTCACGGTAGGCATACGGAGTAACCATATAGCTTCCTGACGCGGACAACGGCCTTGCCCAGCCACCGGCATTTCCGGAAAGCTGCTGGACAGGACGCAGGGACGCAGGCCTTGGAGCAGAAAGCAGGACAAAGCTGCGGTTCTCAGCACTCCACACTTTATATTCCGCAATAATCCTGTCACCGGTGCACAGCACGTCACCATCCTTGATTTCCGTCAGAGCCGACCTGCCCGTCGCACCGCTCTCGTCTTTTTCATCCACAGCCTTCCCGCGATAGAAAGTACGCACT
Organism: uncultured Bacteroidales bacterium; assembly: GCA_947179325.1. GTDB lineage: Bacteria > Bacteroidota > Bacteroidia > Bacteroidales > UBA932 > Cryptobacteroides. The sequence goes on from CAMXAU010000002.1 coordinate 85,004, forward strand.
ACGGTAAAACCGTTCCCGGCAGCAGAAATTTCCCTGAAAGGCTTCATATATTTCTTTGTCAAGACAATGACAGAAGTATTCTTTAGCTCATCAGACCCGTGCAGGACTGAATTGGCAGCATTCATATATGCTGGATCACTGTCCCATCTCTGGGTCTCTTTCTGGAGCATGAGCCACAGCCTGATGCCATCAGCTATTGCACCGGACCTTGCGGCATCAGCCTCCGCTCCTTTCCGGGAGGATGTGCGGCATATCCCGGAATAGCGTGACATCAGGTCGCAGATAAGAGAATGTGCATACACCTCGTTCTCAAGCAATCCGCGGAAGGGCATCACTGCATTCGGATAATAAGTGCCTCCAGAATAATGTGATACGGAATATTCAAACAATGACACCATATCCTCCTCAACGGTCTTCATAAGTTTCCTGCGCGATACACCGGCCATAGAAGCGAGGGCTGCACTTTCCGACATATTCAATGCCGTGGCAATCCTGCGTGCCTTTCCAAGTATGTATCCGTCAAGTGCGTCCTGCCTAGACGGCACAAGATATTCCTTGACATTCTTCCTGAATTCCGCCAAAGCCTTCCTGTCCGCATCCGGAGCGAACGGTACATCAGGATACATTGACCTGAGATACAGATACTGCCCAAGCGATATGCCACCGCACCATGAAGGCATGCCAGGCTGAAACATCTGTCCATCAAGATACTTGACCGCATCCGGCATTGTATTCAGCAAAGGCTTCAAAAGTTCACATCCCGAATCCTGCCGGCAATACTCTGTGAGCATGCCATGCAATACCGCCAGACGTTCTGCAACTACAGCTGTAAGGACCGGAGAGGACCTGAAGCCATTGAACCAGGCAAAGCCACCGTCCGCATTCTGGCAGGCCACAATTTTCACGGCAAGATCTGAAAGATGCGCTGCAATTGAGCCGGCATCCATTCCTGCATTCGAGACACCGTCACCAGAAGCCCCATGCGGAGAAAGCCGCTGCATCATATCCGCCATTACACCTGCATAATAAGCCTCTGTAAGCGACAGCACATCGTCCGACTTTGGCTCAACCTTTCCTGGAACCGCATCCAGCAGCATATCCATCAAAGAAATTTCCCTATAATCATATGTCTGCCCAAGCGTTCCTGTAAACTCCGCAGCAACGGCACGGCGGAGAGAATCCCGGTCCATCCCCGGACGCAGCACAGCAGAATGTGCCTCAACAAGAGTCTGTACAGGAGCCATCACAGGAACTGTCACAAAGATACCGTCCGAAACAGCAAGGCCTTCCTGCTCCACAGCATATATAACCTTGAAGCCAAGCACTCCCCTGCCATCGGCCGGCACAGGTACGTCTACCTCGAACTCACCCGGGACAGAATCACCGCCGCCGACGGCAAGCTGCATGCTGTCCACAACGACAGGCTGTGCGGAGAGATAATCCTCCGTATCATATATATATAGGTACAAAGTCCCTTCCAGCCCCTCGTCCGAGCCATTGGAGACAGAAGCCTTAAGCCTGTACACATCTCCGCCATACAGGAACTGAGGCGGCACAACGCTTACCTTGACAGGACGTGTCACAATAAAGTCGCGCCTCAGCACAGCATTGTCCATCTCCCTGTTGTGCGCAAAGACCTGCACACAATATGTGGAGAGCTTGTCACTTGAATTGACTTTCACAGTGAGATTACCGTCATCATCGCTCCTGAGGAAAGGCATGAATGCCAACGTATTTTCGAAACGGTCCCTTATCTGCAGGTTTTCATCCGGCCACGGCACTGCTGCCTCCTCCTCTGCCCCTGCCCCGGAATCAGATTCATGGCTGAATGAGGAATCTGTCTCGACATAATCCATCACTTCAACACCCATAGACTCTTCTGTCACAGCAGACTTAGCCATCAGGTTCGCTCCGGCATAACGTCCCCTGACAACAATTCCGCCACCGAAGCCACGTACCGAACCGCACGCAGAAGATATCGGCACTACAGCAGGCCCGGCAGCAGATTTACGCACTGCGCGCCACACATTCCCGGCAATGGTCTCCGTGCTTATGTCAAACACTGAAACGGCACATTCCACACCTGGAAGCGTACGTATTCCGAACACGCACTCTTCACGAGGCGATGACTTATCCGTAAACGAGCAGAACTCAAGTGGAAGCCCGTTCTCCGCAACGTCTTTTCTGCTGAAGACATATGAATTGCTCCGCGACGTCCCGTTCTTGAATGAGAAGAGCTGGACACGTACATTGTCAGGATATTCATCCCTGTAGTCATATTCCACCAATCTTACAGAGCCTCCCTTCCCCCTGGCCCCAGTCAAGAAGACCATCTCAGAGCGCAGGAGCCGGGACTCATCGCCATAAAGTTCCACAACAACCCACTCAGGACCGCTGGTCGTACCGAGCTGGACTGCAATCCTGCCGTCATCATATCTCCTGCAGAAAAAGTCAACATCCGAATATACAGCAGAATCATTTTCTGAAATCTTCAATATTGTATATGTATAGCCAAGCACCGTCCTCTCTCCTCCAGGACTCACATACACAGCCTCGGCATCAAGCACATATATTCCGGAAGGCTTTCCGGAAAGGTCCACATCCAGTCCTTTTCCAGCAGCAGTATTTCCCTCCGCAAATGTCTCCCCGTCCTTCTGTACCTTATAATGTATATCGGCCGGAATCGCGACATTGCCAGACTGGACATTCGCATAGACATCCGCTGTGAAATGCGCAATCTCACCGTCAAGCACCGCAGAAGCGGCAGAGTTGCGGTCCCTCCCTGAGGCAGGCATGGGCTGGCTGCCGTACAGACTCCCCAAAGAGACATACGCATCCGCCTTGTTTACAAGCCTTAGGTCAAGCATGATATAAGGCTCCGTGCGATAAGAGGTGCTCCATTCAAGAGTCTCGCCGGTCTGGTCAACAGCCTTAACCTTAACATTATACCACGCAGACTGCCTTGCTTCACCAGATGTCATGAAAGAAAATTCAAAGCGGCCACCAGGAAGAGGCTCAATCTCTCCGGCAACCTCCCCGGAAGTCCATGAATGCACATTATATGACAGTTTTGCAGCAGACACAGGATGCCCGGAATAGCTGGCGAGACTGCCTCTCACGACAATTGTATCCCCATTATAATAGAGTGACGTATCCTTGTCAAATTCAAGGGTATATGTCGGGAGGACAAATTCATCGACTGTAATCCAGGCCGTCCCGGTAACATACTCACCCTTGACCTCAATCATGAAACGTCCTCCACGGACATCCCCGGGAAGCACAAATTCACCTGCGGCCGCGCCGAAATCATTTGTCACAAGGTCAAGGCTGCCAAGTACCTTCCTGTCGCTGCCATAAATTGCAGCACTCACCTCAACCCCCTCAGGCAGCACAGCATATTCCTTTCCGGAGACAGAATACATGACTGCCTTGAACTTCACTGTCTCTCCAGGGTTATAGGCTGCCCTGTCACTGATTACAGTGCAGAAAAACTGGCTTTGACCAGATGCCTCCATGGTTTTCCGGCCTGAATCGGCCACGAGTTCACCGGATTCCCTGTAGATTCCACGTTCATCAGTATATGAACATTTCAGCACGACTATGCCTGAAGCGGAAATCCCGTCCAGGTATTCCTGGACCGACGTAAAGCCGTCAAACTCGAACCCATTGACAGTCTCCACGGTATTCCCTTTATATAGAAACTTCAGATCCGCCCTGGACACAGGCTCACCCGTCCTGTAGTCAGCGGCATATATACCAAGCCCATCAGCATTTTTGCGCGAAGCCAATGATATCGTATTCCTGCTAAGGGAGAAATACATTGTCTCAGCACCTTTACCGCTCAGTTCAATGCAATAGTCTCCATCATCCAGATTTTCCGGAAGGACATACGTGACTGTATCCTGGATATAATAGCTGCCCCTATTGTTTTTCAGCACTGCCCTGTGCAACACCTCCCCGTCTTTCTGTCCTTTATGGAGCCGGGCCTCAACCTCATCAATATTCCTCAGCAGAACGGCAACCTCATTGTCCGCGGTACGGCTCATGCCCGCAGCAATCCACTTCGAGTCAAGGGATTCAACAAGCCCCGCCACACCTGTGCAATAATCTGCGATTTCTGCCTCTTTCCCGGAAAACGACTTCCTTAGCCTTTCAAATTTTCCACAGTCATCCCTCAGGGATATATAATCCGCAGACTCCGGCTTAGATCTGTCACCGCCAAGCCTCCAGTCCAGTTCGCTTTTTCTCCCTGCCAATATCTCCTGGAAAGCAAGCAGGGCTATCGCCTTCCCGTCATATTTCTCCACGAACGCCTTCAATGCAGCTTCCGTATCAGAAAAACCCGTAATCTGGAAGATGGATCCGCGCAGGCCACGGAACTCAAGATAGGCACCTGCCGGATAAGAGTCACCGAGATATTCTGCAAGGTCGTTTTCAGCCATTGGCCGGACAAGCTCAGTAAATGCAGATGAGTAATATTTAGACGTGCATGACAGCGACCACAGGAGATACTCATAGTCATTGGAGATATTGTCGAGGACAAACCCCGGCAAGTCAGTGAGATTGCCGTCAGAGGAATAAAGCACCGGCGTCCTGGACTGCACCAGGGACTGGCGTCCTGCAGAGACACACCTGTCATACCATCCGGCATCAAGCAGATTCCTGATAATCCCGTCATCGGCAAGACGATAAGACACAAGTGCATTGTCAAAATCCGCCGCATCGTCCGCGACACGCCTGCCGGCTTCATCGCGACGTTTCCAGTCACGTGAGACTACTGCGTCATACCATTTCCGGCAGCCGTCATAGAAATCCAGCACATACCCTCCGGACTTTGCTTCCCTGATAATGTCATCGAGAATCTGTTCCTCCTTCTGCGGCAGGTCAGCCTTATCCGCCTTGTCATATTCTTTCCACAAAGAAATAAGCACATGGCCATCCTTATCCGTCTTCTGTTTCTCCTTGTCATCATTCTTGGCATAAGAATAGACTGCCAGCACCGCAGCAAATGCGGCAACCGCCAGTACAGACAGTTTCCCGAAATGTTTCATGGTATATAATTCTTACTGTTATTCAAGTCCCCGCAGCAGCGAGACTGCCTCTGAGACTACATATGTACTTCCGCCTATATATACAAGACGGCGGGCGTCACCACTGCAAGTGCCGTGCCCAAGACCATCTGCGCATACAGAACCATAAGCCACACAGGCCTCCCCTGCGGCCTGCCTGCCCGGAGACATGGCATCCCCCATAGCATATGCGACACCCTCCGCTACAGACCCGAAGCATTTCACAGATGAAGCATCGCCTCCGGCAGCGGCATATGCCTCCATGATCTTATCCGCAGGCATGGCCCTCTTTCCGGGAGCTGTCACAAACACGTATTCAGCCCCTTTGGGCATAAGATGCATTATCTCGCTGACATCCTTGTCGGCCATCGCCCCGTAAATTATTGTAAGGGAGTCGAATTTTCCTTCCGACATAACCTGTCCGAGCTGGGCGAAATTATATTTCAGCCCATGTGAATTATGCCCGATGTCAGCTATGACATACGGTTCACTGCACAGTCTCTCCCACCTGCCATGGAAATCCATGATTGACGCGGTATGCTCTATGGCATACATCATTTCAGCATCCGACATGACAGCCTGCGCAGAAGCCTTTTCCGGCATACCGCCGTCCCATATGCAAGACGGCATGACTCCAATCTTCCCGAGCACCTCTGCCGCGGCAAGCACAGTCCTCAGGTTATTCCGCTGATATATGCCCTGCAGGTCCATCGCCGCAAGAATTTCGCCGGAACGTCCCCACAGGTGCGGCTCCACTTTGTCAGCAAATGCAAGAAGCGACATGATGCGTGTCCTGTCTCCCATATATTCCGCCTCGGAAATATTGGTGTACAGCACCTTGCGTTCAAATACCGGATCTGTTTCAGGATTGCTCTCCCCTACCACGACCGGCACTTTAGGCTTTATTATCCCGGCTTTTTCAAAAGCGATCTCGGACAACGTCTCTCCAAGCATGTCGCAATGGTCCAGCCCTATGTTTGTTATGACACTCAGGACAGGAGAAATGATATTCGTGCTGTCCAGACGCCCACCAAGCCCGGTCTCGATCACAGCCACATCTACTTCCTGCGAAGCGAACCAGTCAAATGCCATTGATGTCGTAATCTCGAAAAACGACAAGTCCAGATGGTCGAAGGTCTCACCCCATTTCTGTACAAAATCCCAGACTTCCTCCCTTGATATATATTTCACATGGCTCCCTGTGCCGCATACGCCTACACCGGCAGACATGTCCCCTGGACATGTGCCGCTTCCGGCATGGAGCGCGCCGTCAGCCTGGATGCGCAAGACACTGCCATCGACAATCCTCGCACGTTCCCTGAAGTCAAGGATGTGGGGGGAAGTGTACAGCCCCACCTTCTTGCCGGAGGCAGCAAGGACCGCAGCAAGCATATTGGACACAGAACCTTTCCCGTTGGTCCCGGCCACGTGTATTGTCATATATTTCTGATGCGGATGTCCAAGCACCTGGTCAAAGAAGACCATGTTCCCGATTCCAGGCTTATATGCCGCTGCACCTGACTTCTGGAACGACGGGAAACGCCGGAACAGAGCATCTATCATTATATTGTATGTCTCTTCAGTAAATTCTTTCATCATCAACAGGTCTATATAGCCCAAACGGGCAGCGAAAGCCGGCCACAAAGATATATTTTTTCTCCGGAATAAACATTTTGATTATCTTTACAGACTTTTTAATCATTAAGGATGGAAGCACAGTTCTCAGCCCTTTATTCACGGTACATAATTGACGGTGTGGCACAGGACAATACGCCTGGCGGCATACTCCAGGAATGCATGAAAGGAATGACGGCAAAGGCACAGCCGGGACCTGGAGCATATTCCGCCATAGCGGACGAGACTGTCGACCTTCCGCCGGAATCACTCAGCAGCGACAGTGATTCCGCTGAAGCCTACCTCTCAAGGATCAGGGAGACATCCGGCCCGGATACATCAGTAAGCCGGTATTACCCCATGACATCAACAAGGCTCAGCATTGCGGAGGCAATAATAGAGACCTTGTGGAAAGACGGAAGCTTCAGGCTCGGCGACCTCGCTGTAAAGGCCAGCTGGAAATGGGACCCGGGACAGATAGGGAACATGGCGGCATTCTTCTATTCCGCCACAGCAGCAGGAGAATACCTCTATGACCTCGGAGTAGGCCTTGAAGGCTTCAGCTTTGAGGAACATCCGGGGAAATGCGAAGTGGAGCTGTCTGTAGAATGCGTCAGGGATTCAGGACAGGGCACTCCGCACAATGCCACGGACGAGACAATGGACGATCCGCTTTTCTGCGGTTCACCGTTCGGAAGCAGGAATCCGCACATGACAGGAGGCATGAAATGCAGCGGCACAATGGTCCAGGACAAAGGAAGCTGGCTTATATACATTCCTTTTGACACATGCCCGTTCAAGCTCGGAGGTTCATTCCTTTCAAAAGCCATGGGCAAGGAAGGCGGTGCCCCGGCAGAGATTCAGGACCCGGACTATTTCATTGATTGCTATGAGGTTGTCAGGGAACTTACAGAGGACGGGATCATAATGTCCGGGATCACCTCGGGACGCGGAGGCCTCATGTATGCCGCTGACCGCTTCTGCACCGATGCCGGAATGTCAATGGATATCAGCGGCATATGCATGGCATACCATGAGAATGACCCCATACGTGTACTTTTCGGTGAAGTCCCTGGTGCAATAATCCAGATCAGGGACAATGACTACGACTATTTCGACTCGCAGATGCTGCTTCAGGATGTGGCATATTACCCGCTTGGACATCCTGTTCCGTCAGGGCATGGAATCGAGTTGAGAAAAGACACCAGGCCAGGCATATCCGGAATACTGGAATCACTCATAAACATCCAGGCCTCCGAAGGCGAGGACTGATGCCTTGTCACTACTTCACACGGCTATAGCCATAGACAGCCCCGCTTCCAAGCTCCTGCTCTATTTTCAGCAGACGGTTGTATTTTGCCATACGGTCAGAACGGCTCAGGGAGCCTGTCTTGATCTGCCCGCTGTTCACAGCCACGGCAATATCCGCTATGGTCGTATCCTCAGTCTCGCCGGAACGGTGGGATGTAATTGTACCATAGCCGTTGCGATGAGCCATCTCAATGGCGTCCAGCGTCTCGCTCAGCGTGCCTATCTGGTTGACCTTTATCAATATTGAATTGGCACAATGCTCACGTATACCTTTCCCGAGGAACTTTACATTTGTGACGAACAGGTCATCACCGACAAGCTGGCACCGGTCCCCTATCCTCTCTGTGAGTTTCCGCCATCCGCTCCAGTCATTCTCATCCATCCCGTCCTCAATGGAATCAATCGGGTACCTTGAGACAAGGGACTCCAGATATGCAACCTGTTCATCCGTATCACGTATAGCCGCCCCTCTCCCTTCAAAGACCGTATAGTCATAGACTCCATTGCGGTAAAACTCGGAAGCTGCGCAGTCCATTCCTATCATCAGGTCCTCTCCAGGGACATATCCAGCCTTCTCTATTGCTGACATTATCGCACCTATGGCATCCTCGGTTCCTCCCAGCGCAGGGGCAAATCCGCCCTCATCACCGACAGCCGTACTCAAGCCTCTCGCATGAAGCACCTTTTTCAATTCATGGAAAACCTCTGCCCCCATCCGGAGCCCCTCAGCAAATGAATCCGCGCCGACAGGCCTTATCATGAATTCCTGGAATGCAACCGGGGCGTCACTATGCGAGCCACCGTTTATGATATTCATCATCGGTACAGGAAGCACATAGGTATTTGTGCCACCGAGGTAGCGGTAAAGAGGGATATGCAGATATGCGGCCGCGGCTTTTGCCGCTGCAAGTGACACACCCAATATGGCGTTGGCCCCAAGCGCGGACTTGTCAGAAGTGCCGTCAAGCTCAATCATGGTGCGGTCTATGCCCCTCTGGTCAAGGACAGGCATCCCTGATAGCGCAGACGAGATCTTTCCATTGATGTTCGAGACGGCCTTAAGGACACCCTTCCCTCCATATCTCCCGGGATCACCGTCCCTCAGCTCCAGGGCCTCATGCTCTCCAGTCGATGCCCCGGACGGGACTGACGCGACTCCCTTCACCCCGGACTCCAGTGTCACTTCTGCCTCAATTGTGGGATTCCCCCTTGAATCAAGGATCTCCCTGCCTGTAATTCCTATAATTTTCATAACTGTCATTTTTTTGCAACAGCGCAGCAGAATATCAAGAAAGATGCCGTTTAAAAATGCTATATTTACAACCCGGCCCGGAAACCGCACGTGAGAATATGCTTCGGTATTCTTTTTGCCCACCAGCCGCACTCCATGGAGAATTCCGGAGAACATATACTGACAGATGAAATTAAACTACAACGATATGACTAAGTACGCAAACGTCCCTTCCAAGGGATCCGGTGCCAAAAGGCCCAAGATATTTGTCCTGGACACCAATATCATACTCCACGACTACAGATGCATCAGAAAATTCCAGGAAAACGACATTGTAATCCCGTCCGCAGTGATTGAGGAGCTGGACAAGTTCAAGAAAGGCAATGACGCCCTCAGCTTCAATGCAAGGGGGTTCATACGCGAACTGGACCGGCTTACAGACCGCAAGATGTTCGGGAAGAACGGGGTTCCCATCGGACAGGGGAAAGGCAACATAAAGGTGGAGCTTAACCATCCTTTCCCGCAGCATCTGCAGTCATCATTCATGGATGACATCCAGGACCACCGTATCCTGTCTACGGCAATGTGGGTACGTGACAACAATCCTGGACGCTTCGTGGCGCTCGTGACCAAGGATGTCAACCTCAGGATGAAGGCCAAGGCAGTCGGCATGGAGGCGCAGGACTATCTCACGGACAAGATCGACGAATCCCGGGTCGAGTTCACCCGGAACGAAATCATCATAAAGCCAGACCTCTCACCAGAGAAGAACCAGAAACTTGCCTACGGCCAGGGATGGCTTCCATACGAGGATGTATTTGAGAAAGAGCCGGAAGCGAACCAGCTGTTCATATTCAGATGGGGCAGCGAAGACAATTCATATTCAAGCTGCGCGAGATACGACAAGGCGACAGGGCGCATCGTGCTGGTGAAGAAGCAGTACGCATACGGCATTGCGCCACGCAACAATGAACAGAAATTCGCAATGGAATCATGTCTCAACAAAGGTATAAGGCTCGTGTCCATAACAGGAGGGGCCGGAACCGGAAAGACGCTGATTGCGCTGGCCTCGGCCCTGGAGCAGGCAAATGACTATGACCAGATAATCCTCTCCAGGCCGACTGTCATCCTCGGGAACCAGGAGATCGGCTTCCTCCCGGGCGATGAAAAGGCAAAGATGAGTCCATTTGTCCAGCCGCTCATGGACAACCTCAACGTAATCAAGGGAATGTTCAAGCCGGGCAGCAGGCAGGCCACGAAGATTGACGCAATGCTCAACGAAGAGAAACTCTTCATCTCCCCTCTTGCATATATCAGGGGAAGAAGCCTCGGGAATGTCTATTTCATCATTGATGAGGCGCAGAACCTGACTCCACACGAGATCAAGACAATCATCACACGCGCAGGAGAAGGGACCAAGATTGTCTTCACCGGCGACCTGTTCCAGATAGACCAGCCATACCTTGACATATATTCGAACGGGCTGACACATCTCGGAGAGAAAATGGCGGGGCAGAAACTGTTCTCACATATAAATCTGCACAAGGGTGAAAGGAGCGAACTGTCTGAAATAGCGAGCAAACTGTTATAAATTTTTCATATGTGACGATAATTTATTATTTTCGCGCCGGATAGCTGGAGAAGCCGTCTTTATTTTGTCAGGAATCAATTAGAATTTATAAATCAGACAACACAGACTGCCTCCGTAGACACGCCAATCTTTAAACATTTATATTATAAAACATGGGAGATAACAAAAAAAGGGTCTACTGCTTTGGCGGTAAGACAGCTGAAGGTGACGGCGCGATGAGGAACCTTCTCGGAGGCAAGGGAGCGAACCTTGCGGAGATGTGCAAACTCAATATCCCTGTCCCTGCCGGATTCACAATCACTACAGAATGCTGTGCAGAATATTATCAGCTCGGAGGAGGATATACAGATGAACTTCGCGCAGAAGTCGCAGAGGCACTGAAGGCTACAGAGAAGATCATGGGCAAGAAATTCGGTGACACGAACGACCCTCTGCTCGTAAGCTGCCGTTCCGGTGCAAGAAGTTCAATGCCAGGAATGATGGATACAATCCTGAACATCGGACTCTGCTCCGAGACCATTCCGGGAATGATAGCAAAGACCGGCAACCCACGTTTTGTATATGACGCATACCGCCGTCTCATCATGATGTACTCAGACGTTGTCATGGAGAAGGCTGAGGGCATCGAGCCTGCAGACGGCCAGGGTATCCGCCAGCAGCTTGACAGGATGATGGAGGAGCTGAAAGAGGCCAAAGGCTACAAGTCAGACACAGACATCACTGCAGATGAGCTGAAGGATCTTTGCGGAAAATTCAAGGTAAGGGTAAAGGAAGTCCTTGGAGTTGACTTCCCTGACTCAGCCGAGGCACAGCTCTGGGGTTCAATCGGAGGTGTATTCAAGTCATGGAACGGAAAAAGGGCAATCGCCTACAGGAGAATCGAAGGAATTCCTGATGACTGGGGCACAGCTGTGAATGTCCAGTCCATGGTATTCGGAAACATGGGCAGCACATCTGCGACAGGTGTGGCATTCTCACGTAACCCTGCCAACGGAGACAACAAGTTCTACGGTGAGTGGCTCATCAATGCACAGGGTGAGGATGTCGTAGCCGGTATCCGTACTCCTAACCCTCTTAACGAGGCGACAAAGAACCCTCACAACCAGCACCTCGAGTCACTCGAGACTGCAATGCCTGAGGTTTACGCTGAACTTGACGGAATACGTCTTCACCTTGAGGATCATTTCCGCGACATGCAGGACATCGAGTTCACAATACAGGACGGAAAGCTCTGGATGCTCCAGTGCCGCGTAGGAAAGAGGACCGGTATAGCAGCCCTCAACATGGCTATGGACATGCTTGAGGAAGGAATGATTGATGAGAAGACAGCTGTATTGCGTGTCTCTCCATCGCAGCTTGACGAGATTCTCCACCCTATCCTCGACCCTGCATCAGAGAAAAAGGCGACAGTAGTGGCAAACGGCCTTCCTGCATCTCCAGGTGGAGCTGTCGGCCAGGTTGTATTCACTTCCGAGGCAGCTATGGAGGCCAATGCAAAAGGCATCAAGACAATCCTCGTCAGGGAGGAGACTTCACCGGAAGACGTTGAGGGAATGCGCGCAGCCGCAGGTATCCTCACCCAGAGGGGCGGTATGACCTCACACGCAGCACTCGTTGCACGCGGATGGGGAAAATGCTGCATCGTAGGATGCGAGGCCATGACAATAGACCTTGAGAACAAGACCGCAAAGTTCAAGACCAGCGGAGTTGAGATCAAGGAAGGCGACATGGTCAGCCTCAATGGAGCAAAAGGCCTTGTATATAACACTGCAATCGAGACTATGGATGCTTCAGACAATCCTCGTTTCGTGAAATTCATGGAGATTGTAGACAAGTTCCGCACTCTTGGTGTAAGGACAAATGCAGATACTCCGGAAGATGCAGCACGCGCAATCAGCTTCGGCGCAGAAGGTATCGGACTTTTCCGTATCGAGCACATGTTCTACGGAAAGAACTCAGAGACTCCTCTTGCAAAGCTCCGCAAGATGATTCTTTCAAAGACAGACGAGGAGCGCAAGGCTGCACTTGCAGAGCTTGAGCCATACATCAAGGCCGCTGTCAAGGGTACAATGAAAGTAATGGACGGCAAGCCTGTGACATTCCGTCTCCTTGACCCGCCTCTCCACGAGTTTGTGCCTCAGTCACACGACAAGAGAGAGGAGCTTGCAACTGAGCTTGGAATCAGCGAGGGCGAAATCGAGAAGAGAGGTGAGTCACTCCATGAGGTTAACCCGATGATGGGACACCGCGGAGTACGTCTGCACATCACATATCCTATGATTTCAGAGACCCAGTTCAGGGCAATCTTCACTGCGACAGCAGAACTCCTTAAAGAGGGACTCTGCCCTATGCCTGAGATAATGATCCCTGTGACAATCTCAGAAAGGGAGCTCCGTTTCCAGAAGGCAATCTGCGAGAAAGTACGTGCAGAGGTTGAGGCTATCGAGAACATACATATCGAATACAAGTTCGGTACAATGATAGAGATTCCTCGTGCAGCCCTTACTGCAGACAGGATGGCAAGGACAGCTGAGTTCTTCTCATTCGGTACAAATGACCTTACCCAGATGACATTCGGATTCTCACGTGACGATGTAGGAACCTTCATGGGCGACTATCTCGGCAACAAGATCCTTGACGCTGATCCATTCAAGACACTTGACACCAAGTCTGTAGGAAAACTCGTTGACCATGCGGTCAAGGACGGACGCTCAGTCAAGGAGAACCTCAAGTGCGGAATCTGCGGTGAGCACGGTGGAGACCCAGCATCTGTAGAGTTCTGCTACAAGATCGGTCTCAACTATGTGTCATGCTCTCCATTCAGGGTGCCAATTGCACGTCTTGCTGCTGCACAGGCAGCAATCAAGGCTGAATAACAGCGAGCATCACATTGCAATACCTTATATAGTCAGGCGGCTAAAAGTTAATTTTAGCTGCCTGACTTTTTATTATGATGAATACGCTGGTGCTTCAAAGGGACATGGAGCAGCAAGGCCACGGTGGACAAGAAAGACAAATCATAGCTGTTTTAAATAGGCGGGCATCATTTGCAGTGCAGATTAAGCAGATTTTCTGTGTACGTACACGGAAATTTATTATATTTACATCCGATTCCGGAATAATGGACCAGGAGCGTCCTGGAACATGCCGGACAGCAATGCGGAAAATAAAGTTTTCACTCTATGCTGCCAGACTTTTGCAACAAAACAGATACAATATATGGAAACTAATTCTAAAATCGGAAACATTCTGGACACCAAGCCGTTCATCCATGACGATTTCATGCTTACGAACGACTTTGCACGTGAACTGTACCACGAAAGTGCGGAAAAAATGCCTATCATCGACTATCACTGCCATCTCGTGCCCAAGATGATTGCAGAAAACCACAGGTTCAGCGACCTGACAGAGGTATGGCTCGGAGGAGACCACTACAAATGGAGGGCGATGCGAGGAAACGGTGTACCGGAAGAATTCATAACAGGGGCACGCAGCAGCTACGAAAAGTTTGAGAAATGGGCCGGGACAGTACCATATGCCATGCGCAATCCACTTTATCACTGGACACACCTTGAGCTTGCAAGGGTGTTTGATGTGCACAAACTTCTGAATCCGGACACAGCACGGGAGATATACGATGAATGCACAGCAAAGCTTCAGACAGAGGAGTTCAGAGGGCAGGAACTGATGAAAAGATTCAACGTAAAGGTCGTATGCACAACAGATGACCCGGCTGACAGTCTTGAATATCACAGATATATCAATGAGCATCCGTTCGGTGTAAAGGTGCTCCCAGCCTGGAGACCGGACAAGGCTATGGCCATAGAGAACCCGGAGCAATACAAAGAATATATCCAAAGGCTTGGAGAGGTTTCCGGCACAGAAATATGCGGCTACCAGGACCTGCTTGACGCTCTGCAGAAACGCCATGATTTCTTCCATGAAATGGGCAGCCGCCTGTCTGACCACGGGATAGACACATTCTACGCAGAAGACTTCGAGATTGAAGAAATAGACAAGATTTTCCGCAACACACTTCAAGGCAGGATTCCGTCTACTGAGGAGAATCTCAAGTTCAAGAGCGCAATCATGCTTGACTTCGCACGCATGGACCACAGCAAAGGATGGGTGCAGCAATTCCATATCGGAGCAAGCCGGAACAACAACACACGTATGTTCAACATGTTAGGCCCAGACACCGGATATGATGCAATACTGGACATCAAATGTGCGGCGGCTGGGCATAAGTTCCTGGACAGGCTTGCCATGGAAGACAGGCTGACTAAGACAATCCTTTACAATCTCAATCCAAAGGACAATGAAGTGCTTGCTGCAATGGCATATACGTTCAACGACGGCACTACACCAGGAAAGATACAGCTCGGCTCCGGATGGTGGTTCCTCGACAATGAGGAGGGAATGCGACGGCAGATGAACGCCCTCTCTTCACTCGGGCTTCTCAGCAGGTTTGTCGGAATGCTTACGGATTCGAGGAGCTTCCTTTCATATCCGCGACACGAATATTTCCGCAGGATACTTTGCAGCATCCTTGGCGAGGATCTCGAAAAAGGCAAGCTGCCTAAAAGCGAAATGGGATTCATACACCAGATGGTCAAGGACATCTCATACTTCAATGCCGAAAGATACTTTGAGTTCGGATGACAGCCTTAGCTGAGAAGTATGTGTCTATACATAGACTTTTGTAATTCCACCCCAAAGCTGCATGGGTATGCTATTACAATATGCTTTTCCAAACGGCCAGGGACGGTGTTCTGCGCATGGATACAGTTTGTCCTGGATTGCAGAGTGTTCCAGGGCCTCTTCCGACTGCAAAATTTCACAGCCAGATTCAGCAGCCACGACTCCGGTATGGTGATGGGGATTATGGAGAAGCTGAAGACCAGCTCAAGACGGCCGGCAGGAGCCTTAAAGGCGCGCTGCTCCACTCGAACCATGCACGCTGTACAAGGCCAGGGCCGTGGCAACACTTATCGCCCACTGATTCTCAACTTCACCCGAAGCAACAGGATCAAGCGTAGCATGCCAAACCGAAAGAATTCTGTCCACGAAAACGACTGTTGTCGTGGACAGGGGACGTGACCCGAGTGTTTCGGCCACGGAAAGGCTCCATGTTTCAGCATATATGCTTGGACATATACTTTCCATGTAATCCTGAATACGTGAAATATAATTATTTGGCTGTAAACATGTCATGTAATAACGGGTATTTTCATGGCAGCGACTATAAAGAACAGATTGATTTATAGCATGTTGCATACCACGCAAAAAGAATAGGAAAGGAAGAGGGAGGAATATCATAGGGAGAAATATCTGGAAAAGGAAGGGCGGAGAGGAGAGACGGGGCGTGGATGGGGCATTGGCTGGAAAAGAAAAGGGCCTGGCCCGCAGGTACAAATGCATCTACAGGCCAGGTCCTTCCCTTATTAACCAAAAATATTTGAATCCGGCAGTTCCCGGAAATGAATGCTTAAAACTGCCGGAATCATCTGCTGAAAAGGAAACTCCTAAGTATGAGCAAATTTCAGGACAGGAGCCGCATATGGAAAAATCCCCGACAGGGAAAAATCTCCTCCGCGCCATCCACTTCCAAAGGCCGGAACCTACAGTTCACGGAAAGATATGGCGAATCCGCCGCCGCGTGCACAGTCAATCGAGAGCGTGTCTCCTGAAGCCACCACCTTCTTATATATCTGATAAGCCTGCGGGTTCTCCGCGTAGTCAGCATCAGGGGCATCCGCATAGACAGTCGCCTCATAGGACTTGCCTGCATCAAGGAAACTCATCGGCACATCCAGAGTGCGCCTATTCTCGTCAGTCACACCTCCGGCAAACCATTGCCCGTCCTTCTTGCCCTGACGTGCCACAACGATATAGTCGCCCGGCTCTGCGAGCAGATATCTGCTCTGTATCCAGTCGATGTCTACATCCTTGATGAACTGGAAAGCATCCATATAACGCTCATAATGCTCAGGCAGGTCAGCTGCCATCTGCAGAGGAGAATACATCGTGAGATAGAGTGCCAGCTGATTTGCAATAGTTGCATTTACCTTGGATTTATTGTGTCCGTCAGTAACCTCAGCCATGTCCATCACAAAAATGCCAGGGGTATAGTCCATAGGACCGCCGTTGAGCCTTGTGAACGGAAGGATAGTCACGTGGTGAGGCTTTGTGCCGCCGAAGGCCTGGTACTCAGTGCCGCGCGCAGACTCATTGCCTATCAGGTTAGGATAAGTCCTGCAGAGTCCTGTCGGGCGCACTGCTTCATGGGCATTCACCATAATCTTGTGCTTTGCGGCCTCTGTGACAGCGTAGAGATAATGGTTCACCATCCACTGGCCGTAGTGTGTTTCCCCGCGCGGCAGGATGTCGCCGACATATCCGCTCTTCACTGCATCGTAGCCGTACTTGTCCATAAGGTCATACGCTTTCTCCATATGGCGTTCATAATTGCGCACAGAAGAAGAAGTCTCATGATGCATCATCAGCTTCACACCCTTCGAATGCGCATAGTCATTCAGCGCCTTGATGTCGAAGTCAGGATAAGGGGTCACAAAATCAAAGACGTAGTCCTTCGAGCAGTTCGCCCAGTCTTCCCAGCCTTCATTCCAGCCTTCCACAAGGACCTGGCTGAACCCATGCCTTGCTGCAAAGTCAATATACCTGCGTACCTTTTCATTGTTTGCCGAATGATAGCCATGAGGCTTGCTGGCTGCATAATCTGTCTCGCCGAGCATTACCGAAGAATAGTCACCTGTATATGACCAAGAGCCTTTGCCGCTTATCATCTCCCACCATACTCCGATATATTTCACAGGGTGAATCCATGACACGTCATCGTATGCACAAGGGTCATTCAGATTGAGCACCAGACGTGAAGAAAGCATCTCTGCACCGCTCTCCGCGACACCGACTGTCCTCCACGGAGTCTTGCACGGAGTCTGCATATAGCCCTTCCAGCCCTGTGCGTCAGGTGTCAGATGCGACGTGAAAGTCAGCGTCTCAGGATCAAGGTCAAGATGCATGCAAGGATAATTCACCAGGGCAGCCTCGTGGATATTGATATAAAGACCGTCATCAGAACGCATCTGCAGAGAAGTCTGGACGGCATTGTCAGACCAGAGTGTCTGCGACGAATTGCCGCACACTGCCTCCCTGAACTTTCCGCGGATTTCCGTCAGGCGGGATTCCGTATAGTCGTACTCCTGGGTGTCATAGTCACCAGGAATCCACCATGCCGTATGGTCACCGGCAAGGGCAAACTGCGTAAGTTCCTCCTTGATCACAAAATAATTGAGGTCCGGCTGCTGCGGAAACTCATAACGGAAGCCCAGCCCGTCATCATAAAGACGGAAGCGAACAGCCATCTTTCTTCCTGTCTCCGTCTGTACAAGATTCACAAGAAGTTCATTGTAATTGTTGCGTATCTGCGCTTCCTCGCCCCATACAGGCTCCCATGTCTGGTCAAAAGAGGAAGTCGAGACACTTTCGAGGGCAAAGCCGTCATGAAACGAATTAGCCGGCCTTGAATCGGTCTTCTCAATTGTCCCGTCTGCATTGAACGCCAGCTCTGTGGCCTTCACAGTGCCGCGAAGCTCAAATCCGAGGTCAGACGGCAGAATAACCTTTCTGTCGCCATAGTCCAGCGAATACTGCGGAGTTCCGTCAGCGGCAAGCTGGAAAGTCATCTGCATGTTCCCACCCGGTGACACCATGGTCTGCACATCAGTGGCAGGCCCAGCATGTTTCTGTGCCGTACATCCTGCGACGAGGATTGCAGCCGACACTGCTATTAGCATTTTTCTCATATCAATTAAGTGTTATATACATTTTCCGTCCGGAATAATTATGCAAAGATACTGAAACTCCGCAGCCGGCAACATAAATTCACATCAATTGCGTCTGAATTCAACGACAAGAACCGAACGTGGACCGGCAACTGTCGAATCAGACACCTCTACTGCCTCTCCTGTGATGACATCCCTTCCGTCAGACAGACCGTCAGAAATTTCAGAGTAATGTGACCAAGGTATATTCTTCGCCTCGTCAGAATTATTCACATATACAAACACAGCATCACTGTCATCATAGCGGAAATACCCATACGTGTTGTCCCTCGAAAGGAAATGCATCGTCCTGCCGTCATGTATGACCTTCTTCCCCTTTCTCCAGTTGAACAGACGCGACACATAGCGGTAAAGTTCACCGGCCTGTCCCTTTGCCACAGCAAGTCCGTCTGTGTTCACAGTCTGCGCATCACGCCCCTCCTCAGTGAAAAGGTCCACGGCATCCCCAGGCCATCCTCCCGGGAAATCAACCCGCAGTCCGCCATGGTTGCTCATGTCATCACTATTCGAAGACACAAACATAAGTTCGTCACCGGCAAAAATCTGAGGAATCCCGCGCATTGTAGCCATAAGTGCCATTGCAATCTTCAGGCGCGAAGGGTCCTTGCGCACCACATCACCAATTCTTGCCGTATCGTGGTTTCCAGGGAAAATGAGCATCTTCGAAAGGTCATGATAAACAAAATCATGGGACAGTGCGTCATATATCCTTGTCATGCCCTGTCCCCAGCCCGGATTGTCACAGGTGAGTCCGGCACAGACCGCATCATAAAGAGGAAAATCCATGATTGACGGCAGATTCGAGTCAAAACCGTCCTTGTTAGGATTGCCGCCCTGCCAATATGCAAGCTGCGGCACAGAAGATGTCCAGCATTCCCCCACAATGTTCATGTCAGGATACTCGCTCCGTATGGCGGCGCACCAGTCCGCAGCCGGCTGTTTCTCATTATAAGGATAAGTATCTACGCGCAGTCCTTCAAGTCCGGCATATTCAATCCACCATACGGCCCACTGCACAAAATAGCGGAGCATATATGGATTGTCAAGGTTCATGTCCACCATAGAAGGCACGAACCACCCGCTCTCGTTGAGATACAGATCCTTAGCCGATGCATTCGGGTCCATATTGGCAGAAAAGCACACATTGGTTCCCGTATATTCAGGAAACTGATGGATCCAGTCCTCAAAAGGAAGGTCATCCATCCACCAGTGCTCCGTTCCGCAATGGTTCGGCACCATATCCATAATGACACCCATCCCCTTTTCTTTTGCCTTGGCCACAAATTCGCGGTACAGGCTGTTGCTTCCGAAACGAGGGTCAATATGATAGTAGTCCGATGCGGCATAGCCGTGGTATGACCCTTCGGGAGCATTGTCTGCAAGGAAAGGAGTCGCCCAGATATATGTGGCTCCCAATCCGCTGATATAGTCGAGATGGTCAATTATGCCCTGGATGTCGCCTCCATGGCGTCCGAAAGGCTCGCTCCTGTCCGCTTTCTCCGTCATGCAGTCCACAGAATCATTGGAAGTGTCCCCGTTGGCAAAGCGGTCCGGCATTATAAGATAGACCATATCAGCAGTCGTAAAGCTCTTGCGCTCTGCAGAGCCGCTCCGGCGGGCCTCAATCTCATAAGGATATTTGAATGCAGGGGCAGACTCACCATCCCGCGTGAACACAAGATAATATGTTCCCGGACGGGCCTTTGCAGAAATCTTTATGTCAGCGAACAGATAGTTCGGGCTGTCGGCTTCATGGACAGCTGAGACAGACACCCCGTCACCGCCCTCGACGGACAGCACATACTCAGAGACTCCCTGTCCGTGGACCATAAGCTGCAGAGGAGTGTTCATGCCCGTCCACCATGAAAGAGGCTCGACATGTGATACCTGGACAGCATCTGCATCCGCAACAGAAGCAGGGTCAAAAGCCTGGCGTGCCGTACATGAAGCAAAAACGGCAAGCACCGATACGATAATAATCTTTTTCAGCATAGTGTCAATATGGTTTTATGTCAAAGGCAAGTGATTTCGTATTCCCAAGGAGCCTTCAGCTGCACTTTCACCCTGACTGTGTCACCGGGAACGGCCCTGTCGAAGACAAGAGTACTGTCCTGCACTGAAATAACCTCAAAGCTGCCGCCGTCGCGACCTGCGGCAAGGGCAGGATGTACATGACGCAGATTCACAAGTTCCTTATAGAAATCGGTATAGCTGTTTTCCTCCCATGCAGGTATAGGATCTTTCTCAAAGAATTCAAATCTCTTGTTCCATCCCATTTCCTGGCCTGTGTATATGAGAGGCTGGCCCGAAGGCAAGGTGAAAGTCAGGACGGCCATCGCCCCGGCTGCATCTCCCATGCGCTCAAACTCGGTCCCGGCCCAGGAATTCTCGTCATGGTTGGACGTAAACATGAGCCTGAGTGCGTCAGAAGGCACTGCCGCAGCATCCTTTTCAATATATTCAAGTAATTCAGGTATATTCTTCCTGCCCTGCGCAATGTCATTGAGAAGGTGGTGCAGCTCCCATGCGTATGAGGCATCAAAGCCGGCCACAGTGTGCAGCCTCGGGTCCTCCCCTTCTGCCAGCATATACATGTCAGGCCACTCCGAGCGCAGCATGGATATAGTCTCGGCCCAAAATTCAAAAGGCACCTCACAGGCCATGTCGCAGCGGAATCCGTCCACACCCTTTTCCATCCAGAAGCGCATTGCCGCCTGCATTGCCGTCCACACATCCCTGTTGTCATAGTTAAGTTCAGCGATGTCAGTCCAGTCATAGTTCACAACGGTATTTCCGAGTGAATCCCTGACATACCAGTCGGCAGGACATTCATTGATCCATTTGGCATCCGGAGACGTGTGATTGGCCACACAGTCGAGTATCACCCGGAATCCGAAACGGTGCGCCTTGTCCAGAAATTTCTCAAAGTCCGCCATTGTGCCGAATTCAGGGTTCACATCACAATAGTCGGAAATCGCATAATACGACCCAAGGGTTCCCTTGCGCTCCTTTGTTCCTATAGGATGTATGGGCATGAGCCACAGGATGTCAATACCAAGTTCCTTCAGACGCGGAAGCTGCTCTGCAGCCGCCTCAAAAGTGCCTTCCGGAGTGTACTGGCGCACATTCATTTCATATACCACGCTGTTCCCAGCAGGACGACGGTCCGTGCCTTGCCCGCAAGAGAATGCCAGCAATGCAGCCAAAACTGCCGCCGCAAATCTACTGATATTATTCATAATTGTCCATTTGTCTGCCGGAGCGGAATCCGAAACGAAGCCGGCACGGCAGCATTAAACCCAAAATCACTTGTAAATATAGCCAACATTTCAGAAATTCACCAACAGGAGGAATTCACCTGCAGGAAGTTCCACAGTCACGCTGTCGCCTGAATATGACTCCGTATCGTCAAACCAGTTCCTCCAGGTTCCCGATGCAGGAAGCCGGCGTGTGATTGTCCTTGCCGAGACATCAAAGTTGCCTATGAGGGCAAAAGACTTTCCGCCGGCCGTACATGAGGCAAATCTGCCTCCGGCCCAGTCGGACGCGGAAACATTCCATGAGAACGAAGCATCCTTCCCGAAAAATTCAGGATTTTCACTGCGGAAGCGCAGCAGACCGGCATAAGTGTCATGGAGAGCCTTCCTGTCTCTGTTGCTGAGATATTCCCAGTGAAGAGGCTTCTTTCCTGTGCGCCCCCCGGTCTCAATGCTTATGTCATAGCCCAATTCGCCGAACTGCCAGATCATCTTAGGGCCGGGAACCGTAAGGAAGAACGCCGCATTCAGACCGCACCTGCGCATCATCACATCAAGCTTTCCCTTTACGGAAGACGCACCGTAGGCCGACTGCTTGTATGCGACCCTTTCCTCGTCATGACTTTCCATGAAGCCGACATAACATCCGAAAGACATTCCGTTCTGCCCGGTCCAGAGTCCCTGGAAACCGCTGTCCGAAGAAATGCCCATTCCGCTCTGGCAATAGGCATTGTTCAGATTCCTCCACACCTTCATGCCGTCCCTGGCCAGTTCCTTTTCCTCATCATCAGCACAGAAATGCTCCAGAATCACTACAGCATCCGGATTCACCTCACGGATACGGGAATTGTAGTCTTTCAGAATAGCAATTCTGGATGCATCATAATTGGACGCAGTTGTCTCAGTGGACTTTTTCTGAGTAAATCCTTTTGTCAGGTCAAAACGGAATCCGTCCACATGATATTCCCTGAGCAGGTACTCAAGATTCCTCTTCACATGGTTCCTGACATCTTCATTCTCATGATTCCAGTCATGGAACACACTGTAAGGATGCGGTGCCTCGACATTGAACCAAGGGTTGTCGGCAGAAGTGCTTTTAGAGGATGCGTCCCAATACATTTTCGCCATAGGATGCGCTCCGGTAGCCTGGTTATATACAACGTCAAGCAGGACTGCCATTCCCCTGCCGTGGCACTCGTCTATGAACTCCTTGTATTTCTCGCGCGTTCCGTAGGCCTTGTCCATCGCAAAATAAGAGCACGGATTATAGCCCCAGCTGTCATTCCCGTCAAACTCCTGCACAGGCATAAGCTCTATGGCAGTTACTCCGAGTTCCTGCAGATAGTCAAGTTTATCCATAGCACCTGCAAGGTCTCCGGAAGCTGAAAAGTCGCGCAGGAGCAGTTCATATATCACCATATTGTCTTTGTCGGCAATCTTGAATCCGTCCGACTTCCAGGTGTATGCCTGCCTTCCGGACTGGAATGCGGACACAAGCCCTGAAGCACCTTCCGGATATTCCGGCAGCCCTGGATATGTGGACGAAGAGATATACTTGTCATTTGCCCCGTCATAGACAATCTCTGAATACGGATCGCTTATACGGACACGCGAAGTACCCTTCACAAGGTAATACTGATACATATACTCCTTTCCGTTCTCAAGGCCGTCAAGAGTTATCCACCAGCAGCCAGCAGACTCGTCACGCTTCATGGCGTATTCGTTGCTGCGCACCCATCCGCTGAACTCCCCTACAAGATAGCAATAGTCATAGCGTCCTCCTTTCTTGTCCTTTTCTAAAAGAACAAGTGTAACAGAACCGTCTGAATTATAGTTTATTCCATGGACAGCACCCTGGGGCACGGATTCCATGACGACATCATCCGGAACAAATGCATATTTTGAGTCTGAAACTGCAACAGAAAGGTCGCCTGTCTGGACGGTTCCGGCCGAATTCCTTATGACAACCGATATGCTGCTTATCTCAGACAGGCCCGAGCCGAAGTACTCCCTTATGGTAGGAGAAAGTTCCAGAGACCAGAGGTTCTTCTCGTCAGTAGCCTGCCACTTGCATTTGTCCACGTTCTCGCCCCATTCGGCCACGACAAACTGCCATTCGCTGTTTATGCCGATATGGGCATACAAATCCCCCGTATGGTTGTATATCGGGGAGGTCCTGTCGGCACGGTAATACAAAGTGCACGGACTGTCGGCATCCGGCATTTCCGGATCAGCGAAAAGTCCTATAATATCCTTCGGTGACTCACCTGCCTCCTGTATCACGGTCACAGAAGCGCTTTTGAGTCCTGGAGCGGAAACCGTCAGGGCAGCAGAACGTCTCGCTCCGCCGTTTGCGGTGACATAGACATTGATTTCTGCATCAAGGGCACCGCTTTCAGGAGAGACACTGAGCCACTGCGCGTCAGAAGGCACGGTAATGCTCCAATTGTCAGAGTCCGTCTTCAGGGCAATCACCCCGCTGCCTTCCTCAGGGCCTAACTTCAATACACTTTTCTCAAAAGACAATGAAGCCGGACCTCCCTCCTCAATCCCAGGTCCATTGCACGAAGCTACAGCCAGCGCAGACAACACCGCCAGAAACAATGTAAAATATCTTTTAATCATTTTCATAATGTCCAGTCAATACTGCATAAGGGGATGCATCCTGATCAAAATTGGCAGGCAGAAGACCTGTCACGGTCTCCTGCCCGAAAAATTATCTGCGGACAAAAACAAACTGTCCTGTAATGTCATTGAAGAATATATCGTACGTACCGGCCGGAACGGCCATATTCGGACCGTTGCTGCTTGTTGCAGTTCCGTAATTGCAGTCTGCAATATCCGCATCGGCTCCCCAGCTGAGTGTCCAGTCATGGTTTGCCCTGAATTTCAGGCCTCCGTCAGCAGGAATCTCCGCTCCGAAAACATACCAGTTGTGAGGTGCTCCCTCATCAAGGTCAAGGTCACCGCCCCATCCGTTGAAGTCTCCGATAAGTGAGATTGACTCATGTTCCGCAGGAGCCTGGTCATCAAGGGCAACAGAGCTGTAAGTGTTTGCTGCCATGTCGAAAGTCACCTTATAGAACCCTGCCGTAGGAGTGCAGATTGCTCCGCTGCCTCCGATAGTGCCCTCCGCTGCAGTATTTCCGTCCACCGGATTGCCGACGGCAGCATCCCAGTCTCCATAGTCGGCACCTGACCAGATCTTGAAGTTATGGTCACCTGTCCAGTTTGTCGTATATGAGAACACATTCGAGCCTTCCGGATAGAGCAGGCAGTATTTGCCGGTTTCAGTGGCATTCCAGCTGTTGAGTGCACCCACAAGATAGTATTCAGATGCCATCGGAGACACCTTGTATGTGTATTCCATCATGTTGATTGAAATGCTGTAGGTCCCTGCAGCAGGAATCTGCGCAGCCTGAGGCTTCTCTGTGACCAGCTTGCCCTCTGCAGAGTCATCTCCGTCAAGAGCCACTCCGAGCACGCCCTGAGGGCCTTCCGCCCACACATTCCCTGCATCATAGTTGCCCTGAGGCACAATCTTCCAATACGAGGTATCCTCAACTGTCACAACTATCGAGAAGACAGGGTCATCATAGACATCCTTTCCGCTGTGCTTGAACATGAACTCCTTTGCCGCATCTGCGTCCCAATCGTTCACATTGCCTATAAGATAATATGCACTGTCAATAAAAGGTGCCTCAGGAGTAACTTCCAGTGTAAACTTTCCTGACTGCACAAGAGAAGCCTGCCCGCCGTCTCCGGCCATCACATAGGCATTCACAACCGCATCGAAAGTCCTTTCCCTCGGTGCCTTGCCATAGGCTGAAGTCACGGTCTCCTGGAGAAGGGAGACGGCCACCTTGCCGTCTTCCCCCACAGGAAATTTATAAATGTCGTCAAGCACAACCACATACCTGACTTCCGCGCCTTCCACAACCATCGGGGTGATTGCTGCAATCGCAACGGAATCTTCCTCAACGCGTGCAATATCTATCGGCTGCACGGCAGAAGCTGTCAGAGACGGAAGTGTCACAGCGTCTTCCTGAGACCAGCTCTGCGGATCTGCCGGCTTTATGCCGTAGTCTCCGGCGATGCATCCTGTCATCAGAAGTCCCGCCAACATGATTGAATATGCTGTATGTTTCATATTTCTGTCTGATTTTATGATTATTTAATATCACCTGTCTCATCGGTGAAGTTGATGTAGAGAGACTGTCCGGCCTTTCCTCCGACGCGGTCCTGGTCACCTCCTGTCGAGCGGAACTTAAGGACACCGTCAAACACCATGAATTCTGTATGCCACCATTCCTGGCCGTCAAGCTTGATGCAGGCGCGGAAGCATCCGTCCTCATCTGTTCCCGCCAGATCTGCAGCAAGGGCAGGTGACTTGAACATTCCGTCAGCTGCAGCAGGAACCTCAAAGCGGTTCTCTTCAAGAATATCCCATGTCCCGGACGGCGCAGAAAGACCGATCAGATATACTGCAGGCTCATTGAATGTGACATTATATACCAGATCTCTTCCTGACACGCTTATATTCACTACTATCAGATACCATCCCTCATTTGCGACAACGAAGTTGCCGTCATCAGAAGCAGAGATTCCCGCATTTGCATTATCTGTAACAGAAGCACCGGCAAAACCGACTTCATCCCCATTCCATGACTTGGCCGAATTGATCTTGAATCCTCCGTCAGCAGGCATCCATGCTATTCTCCAGAATGTACGTGATGAGCCGTCATTGCCATTGTCCGCAGAGTTTGTCCAGACATCCACCATCTTGAAGGATGCACCCCAGTCCCAGCCGTTGCACTGTCCGTTGATGAACATTTCCTCAGGTGCATTCACAGGAGGAAGTGCATAATGGACACGCACATTAGGAAGCACGACCACATTTGACACAATCTCACCTTTTCCGCTCACGGTCAGGCTTGCGCGAAGCCTCACGTAAACCTCCGTAATGAACGGGAACTCAGACTCGTCCTTGCCCGACAAGGCTGTAAGCGATGCTGCAAGGTCAGCAGCATCAACATTTATCCTGGCGGTATTATAAGTTGTCCCGAGCACGGCATATGTTGTCTCCGGATCAGTCCAGTCGTCAGTAAGAGACACCTCTACCTGGTACGTCACGGCTGCTGTAAAGCCATAGTCAGGCTGTGAGCAGGTAAGTTCCAGTGAAGTCGAGTTTTCAAGGTCATATGTAGTGTTCACATATGCAGGTGTGTTCAGCACAAACACCGTAGGCTCCTGCATGACCGGGGAGTTGTCCTGCTTCTCGCATGCCGGGAACGCAAGGCTTCCTGCCATAAGAACAGCCGCCAATATATTGAACTTTTTCATCTTGTTCTGTTTTTATTGAATTTAAAGTCTAAGAAACTGCTTCTAATAGCCAGGGTTCTGGATAAGGTTGGGATTGGTCATCTTGTCGCTGTTCGGTATAGGGAACAGATTGAAATGCTCTCCTACCCCGCGGCCGCCTTTAATACCGCCTTTCCAGTCCCACAGATACTTGCCCGAAGTGAACAGCCCGAAACGCACAAGGTCGCTGCGGCGCCATCCCTCCTGATAAAGCTCGCGTGCACGTTCCTCAATAATCATGTCAAGGGTCACATCATTCATTGATGCTGCAGTAGAGACACCGGCGCGCTCACGCACTTTGTTCCATGCCTCAAGGGCATCAGAAACATTGGCCCCTCTCTTTGCGCACTCAGCCTTCATGAGAAGCGCATCCGCATAACGGAACACAGGGAAATCAGTGTCCACGAAACCGTTGGCCTTGCCCGGAGCGCCGCTGCTGGTGATGTTCTTGAACTTGAAGAAAGCTATACCGTTCGTGAAGTCGCTTATGTCATCGATTTCCACCTTCTGGCCCTCCTCCCAGAAAAGTCTGCGCCTGTCTGAAGAGGTGAAGTAATTATAGAACTTTGAAGTCATGCGTATACCTCCCCAGCCTGATGAGATGCCGACCTGCTCTGTATCCATGGTGCCTCCGGTAGAAGCAAATATCAGATAATTGGTGACACCGTAGCTCTGAGTATCCTCTCCGTCCTGCTCAATGGCGAAGATTATCTCATCTGTGCACCTGTCATTGTCGGCAAGGAACAGCTCAGCGTAATTGCCGTGAAGCGAATATCCGGAAAGTTCCGCCAGCACATCAGCGCACTCCTGGTACATTTTCTTTCCTGCATAGACCTCAGCATTGAGGTAGAGCTTTGCCAGCACCATGACAGGAAGGGCCTTGTCCGCACGTCCGTAAGGAGCCTCTTTCATGCCATAAAGGGCAGAATTGTCAATGAGGTCGCGGCATTCAGACTCAATATATGAGAAAAGTTCTTCACGTGCAATGCGCCTCGGAGCATCGGCACCTACAGATGCTGTCTCGTCCGCAAAAGGAACATTGCCGAAATTGTCGATGGCGTCAAGCCAGCAGAGAGCACGCAAGGCACGCGCCTCGGCAATCCAGCGGTCCTTCTCAGGAAGTTCGACGGTTGCCTTCTGTGCCTGGCGTATGAATTCGTTGCACGCAGATATCTGGTAGAATATACGGTAGTAGAATGCCGTAACGAAGACATCCGAGTTGGTCCAGTTAAGGCCATGGAGATCCTGCAGCGTCTTGTCATTCCATCCGCAGACAGCCTCATCCGTAGTCAGGCCGTTAAGATGATAGCGGCCGCGGTAGTACTGGCTGAATCCGCCGTCCACGCCGGATATGTTGTTGTCTCCGTTAGGACCGTATGAGCCGGATACGGCAAATCCCGTATAGCACTGTGCGAGAAGGCTGTAATAATCATCGGCAGTCTTGAGGGCCTTGTCGGCAGTATTCTTGGAAGGGTCGATTGGAGTGACATCCAGGTCCCCTATACATGAAGACAGGCCGGCTGCAAGCACGAGGCCCGCAAATATATATTTCAATGTTTTCATATTCTGTACCTCCTGTTTTTAGAAATTGAATTTAAGGCCGAGGATATAAGTTCTCGGACGCGGATAAAGGTTATTGTCAATGCCCTCGAACACCTCTGGGTCAAGACCGTCATAGCGTGTGAAAGTAGCGACATTCTGGACTGTGGCATAGATGTTCAGTCCGAGTGAACGCTCGAGCTTCCTGCTCTTGAAAAGATTAGGGAAAGTATATCCGAGAGTGATGTTGTCAATCTTGAAGAAAGAGCCGTCACGGACATAATAGTCTGAAAGATAGCATGCCTGGCCGAAATTCGAGTAAAGCGAAGACTGCAGGCGGTTGCTTGTGAAGTTGTTTGTCCAGAGGTCTGCGAGCATCTCTCCGTCAGAAGCCACATTGTTGTAGACCCAGTTGCCGATGCTTCCGTGTCCCGAAGCCGCCAGAGTCCAGTTCTTGTAGGAGAGTGTGGTATTCACACCGAGTGTGACATCAGCCGCAGGCTTGTGATAGAAATATTTGTCACCTGCATCGATTTTTCCGTTTCCGTTGCGGTCCACATATTCACCCTCTATAGGACGTCCGTCCGCATCGTAAACCTGCTCATATACATAATATGCATTAGGCGGGAAGCCTACCTGGTGCATCTGGATGTTGTTTCCGACACCTCCTGAGATGCCTCCTGTCTCAATTCCCGTAAGGTCATCAGGAGAAGCGGTGAGCTTGGTAATCTTGGTGTTGTTCCAGGCCACGTTTCCTCCGATCTGCCAGGTCCAGTCCTTGCTGTCGATGGCAATCGCATTGATGTCAAACTCAATACCTTTGTTCACAAGGCTTCCGATGTTCGAGTCGAGATAGTTCGTGAGGTTTCCGAGAGCCGGAACAGGGATATGGTTGAGAAGGTCTGTGGTCTCACGCCAGTATGCATCGATTCCGGCAGTGATTCTGTCATTGAGGAAGCCGAAGTCAAAGCCGACGTTCCATGTTGTCGTAGTCTCCCACTTAAGGTCGGCATTGTATCCGAGAGCTGTTATAGGATTGATCATCTGTCCTCCGAACTGATACCAGCTTCCGAGAAGGTTGGTATAATAGGTGGCAAGCGTTCCGTAATAGTCGCCCACGCCCTGCTGTCCGGTCTGGCCCCATGAGGCACGCATCTTGAGAGTAGTAAGGACGTCATTGTCCTTGAGGAAGGCCTCGTTTCCGATATTCCAGCCGAGTGCCACTGAAGGGAAGAGTCCCCACTTATTGTTCGAGAAACGTGATGTTCCGTCACGGCGGAGAGTAGCCGTAATCATATATCGGTCATCATAACTGTAGTTCACGCGCCCGAAGAAAGAGACGAGGAACAATTCACCGGCAGGAGCCTTTTCAGAAAGCGCGGCATTGTTGTCGAGCCTGTACTTGTAGTCTGTGGACTTATAGTAGAACTGCTGCCATGAATATCCGGCCATGGCGTCTAAGTGATGCCCCCCCTGAAATCTTTATTGTAGGCGATATATGCCTCCAGTGTCTTGTCCATGCGCTCGTAGGTGTACTCTCCATGGTATCCGGAGCCAGACTGCATGGTGTCGTGCCATGACTGCTCGGAGCCTTCAGGAGAGTGCGTGAATCCGCTTGAGCGGGCATAGTCCATACCGAGATTGAGATTGAGACGGAGATCCTCAAGACCGTGGATCTTATAGTCGATCTGCGCGTTTCCGATGAAGCGCGACGCATTGCTCTTGTCCTGCTTCTCCATAATCTGGGCTACAGGATTCTGTACGGCCATAGTATTCACTGAACCGTTCGGAGAGCGGTGCACGAAGTAACCGTGGATTCCTCCCTCCTCATCCGTAGCATATACAGGATGCGTAGGGTTCATGCGGACAGCCTGCCCGATGGCATCCTTATTGGCGAAGTTGTTTGAAGAGAACACGCCTTTTCCGTTGAGTGCCACAGTAAGATGGTCGTCAAGGAAAGAAGGAGTAAGGCTCATGGATACTGTACCCCTGTTCATATGGTCAGTCAAAAGGACACCGTCCTGTGACATGAATCCACCTGACACTCGGTATGGGAGCACACCGGCCTTGCCCATGGAGACACGTCCGGCCAGACTGAGATTGGCATCATACGTAGGTGCTATCTGGTAGATTTCCTTCTGCCAGTTTGTATTGGCGCTGCCGAGTGCATCGACACCGGCCTGGCTCATCAGACCTGCAGCCACCCTCTCCTGCATAAGGTTGCGGAGCTGGTCCGCGCTGAGGACATCCACATATTTGCTGACATGGCTTATTGAAGTCGAGAAGTCAAAATTGATCTGAGGAACGTTGGTCTTTGTCCTGGCTCCTTTCTTGGTAGTGATCACGATGACACCGTTTGACGCACGGGAGCCGTAGATTGCAGTTGCGGAAGCGTCCTTAAGCACGGAGAAAGACTCGATGTCATTCGGGTTGATTGACGAAAGAGGGTCTGACATTCCGCTGATGTCATCATTGCTGACAGGAAGTCCGTCAATGATTATGAGAGGGTCGTTTGTTGCCTTCAGGGAAGAACCTCCGCGGATACGGATTGTGGCCTTTGAGCCCGGTGCTCCGCTTCCAGGAGTGATGACGACTCCGGCAGACTTTCCTTTCAGGAGATCTGCAGGTGAAGTAATCATTCCCTTATTGATTTCATCCGCCTTCACGGTTGAGACCGAACCTGTGACATCGCCTTTCTTGACTGTACCGTAGCCGATGACCACGACGTCGTCAAGGAAAAGCGCATCTTCAGACAGAAGCACCCTTGAAGGTATCTCTGAAGCTGTAAAAGTCTTTGAAGCATAGCCGATGCAGCTGATTTCCACAACAGCCTGCGGGCCTGAAACCCTAAGGACATATTCGCCGTCCAGACCGGTCGAGACACCGTTTGCGGTGCCAGCCTCGATTACTGTAGCCCCGATGACAGGGCCTACCTGGTCGACAACTACTCCTTTCACCTCGTATCCGCCTTGGGCGGACACGGACGCACCCGTCATGCATAGGAGCACGAAAGCTGCGCATAGTGTCATTATTCTATTCATAAAGAATTGTGTTTGGTTAGTTGATTGTTTCTATTTTGTTTTTGATGATTCTTTTACAAGGAAGACAGAAGCTGCTCCGCAGAGCATCAGGACTCCCGCGACCAGGAACATGTTCACCTGGCTTCCTCCAGTCAGCCTGAGGAGCAGTCCGCCGCATGCGGCCGCCACAATCTGAGGAAGGCATATTGTTCCGTTGAACAGGCCGAGATATGTGCCTATATGGCTGCCTGAAAGTGAATTCGTCAGCAGAGTGAACGGAATTGCAAGCATTGCAGCCCAGGCGACACCTATCATAAGGAAAGACACAAACAGGAAATACTGGTCATGTATGAAGAACACAGACGCGAATCCCGCCGCACCTGTAAGGAGGCTGACGCAATATGCCGTCTTGAGCGAGCGGAACTTAGGAATCACCAAAGCCCACAGCACAGAGCCGACGGCCTGCACGGCAAACAGGACACCGACCCAGTTGCCGGCCTCCTGATATCCTTCGGAAGCCGCGTCAGTCGTGTGCCATACCGTATCAGCAATTGCACCGTTGGTATATGTCCACATATACATGAATGACGCCCAGCAGAAGAACTGCACAAGTCCGGTGGTCCAGAAAGCCTTGGGCGCATTTTTCAGAAGAGAGAGCCAGTTGCCGGACTCACGCTGTGCCTGAGCAGCGGAGATGCCATGGAACTCGGCATATTCCTTCGGAGGCATTTCCTTCACCTTGAATGTCGTGAAAAGCACGCACATGATAAGGATAGCAGCCCCTACATAGAAAGAATATACAACTGTATTCGGAATCTGTCCGTCCGGAGCCGTGTTCGAGATGCCTATCCATGCGAAGACAAACGGGAAAAGATATCCGGCAAGACTTCCGGCATTGCACAGGAAGCTCTGGATTGAATAGGCCTTGCCTTTCTGCTCTTCGCTGACCATGTCCCCGACCAGCATCTTGAAAGGCTGCATTGCCATGTTGATTGAAGTGTCAAGAAGCATCAGGGCCACCAGGCCGAAAATCATTGCCCCTCCGAGCGTAAAACTGAAGCTCCCGGCATTCGGCAGCAGGCACATTACGATTATCGCTATGAGCGAGCCGAGAAAGAGATAAGGGATACGGCGGCCCAGACGGCACCATGTCCTGTCGCTGAAAGTGCCGACAAGCGGCTGTACAATCATTCCCATCAAAGGCGGAAGAATCCAGAAATAGCTCAGGTCATGCGGATCTGCCCCCAATGTGGAGAATATGCGGCTGATGTTCGCGCTCTGCAGTGAATATGCTATCTGGACCCCGAAGAATCCGAAGCTTATATTCCACAACTGCCAAAAAGAAAGTTTCGGTTTTTGCATTTTGCGGTTATTCCTGTTATTATGTGTTATCTTTTGTGGTCATAACGGGCTTGTCTTCAACCATGCCAGCCCTCTTTTTTGCGAAAATAGACATTATTTATATAAGTGAAGCCAGACATCTGACGAACGGTCTGAAGAAAAGGATGAACTGCAGGTTTTTCACGATGAAAATTCAACAAGAATTGCATTATCGGAGCAAAATGCCTAACTTCGGTGTCCAATTGAGCGGAATTTTTGCCATGAAGACCGTCAGGACAGGAACAATAATACATCTGTTTGCGCTGCTGCATGCCTCAGTCACTCTGCTGTGCCGGCTCGGAGGAGCCGAAGACGAGCTGCTGCTCACAATCCTGACCATGGCGATGACTCTCATCATCTGTCTGCAGAAAAGACTCAGGATAGAATTCACGGCAGCGGGCATCATACTTGTCAACATAACAGGCTATCTGATGGGCAACATAACGGCAGACATCATCGGCATGGCCATAAGTCCGTCATATCTTGCCCATGCACTGTCCACCGCAATCACGACCGAAGCACTTGGATGGGGCATGAGCGCGATAACACGCATATTCCGGCACGGCAATGAGTCCAACACTGCCAAGCCGCTTGACTTCCCCTATCTGAGATGGCTCATCCTGGCCATGGGAGGAATATTCCTGCTCAGGTTCTGCATTGTGTTCTTCCTGTCCGACGGCCCATTCGGCACTGTCGACATCATCGGGACATCGGCAAAGATATTTTCCAATGCAGCCGCACTGATAATCCTCATATGCATAAACATACTCTATGTCAGATTTGTAGGGCACAAGAAACTTCCTTCAGCCGCAAAATTCATCTTGCTTGCGGTATTCATGATTGCAGCCGGCCTTATGGAGACAATCACTGTGGGACTTGACCTGCCTTTCAACATGAGCCCAGGATTCGGGGGAAACTTTCTGATGCTTTTCCTCACGTCAATGCTGGCACAGATTACCGTCTACTGCATCGTTTTCATGACAGACTACGCATTTACAGCACGTACCGAAATGCAGGAGGCCAAGGAAAAGGCAAGCATGGCACAATACAGGTATGTGAAGCTGAAGCATCAGGTCAATCCCCACTTCCTGTTCAACTCGCTCAACATACTTGACTGTCTGGTATGCGAGCAAAAGGACGCCCAGGCAAGCACATATATCCACAAGCTGGCAGGAATCTACAGATACATGCTCAAAAGCGAGGACGAAGAAGTCGTGCCTCTCAGGGACGAACTCATATTCGTAGGGCTATATGTCGATCTTCTCAAAGTGCGGTTTCCGGAAGGATTTGAAGTAGAGACAGAGGTCCCGGAAGGACTTTCAGGCAAATGTGTACTTCCATGCTCACTCCAGCTGCTCATAGAGAACGCCATAAAGCACAACACCGTAAACGACATAGACAATCCGTTGAAAATCAAGATAAAGGCAGACGGAGATACTGTACGGGTGTCAAACAACATAGTGCCCAAAGTGACTTCAAGCCCGTCAACAGGACTTGGACTGAAATACATCCGGCAGTTGTATCTTGACCTTTCCGGCAAGACCGTGCAGATAGGTCAGGAGGGAGAAGAATATTATGTGATACTGCCTCTGCTGTAACAGATATACGATCAACCTTTAGAAAAAAGCATCATGAATGTACTGATTGTTGAAGATGAAATAATGGCCCAAAAGAGCCTGGCACGCCTTCTGACAAGGCATTTCCCCGACATAAGCATAGTCGGGTGTACCGATTCCGTCAGGAGCACGGTCGCATGGCTGAATGAGAGCGGCAATTCTGCCGACATAATATTCATGGACGTAGAACTTTCAGACGGAGAGTGCTTCGAAATTTTCCGCCATACAGATATAAAGGCCAAGGTTATAATGACAACGGCCTATGACAGCTATGCGCTCAAGGCCTTCGAGACCGGTTCGGTGGACTATCTTCTGAAGCCTATAGACCCTGTGGCCCTGAAAAGGGCAGTGGCCAGATGCAGGATGAGCGGAGGACAGGTCAATGTAGAATCACTTATGAAAGCCGTAGGCAGCGAGAGGCCGCAAAAAGACTATAAAGAAAGATATATAGTAAGATTCAACGACAGGATTGTTCCGCTTGCCATATCCAATATCGCATATGTATATTCAGAAGAGAAGAACAACTATATTGTGACATTCGACGAGCAGCGGTATATAATCGACTCTTCGCTTGATGTCATAACGGAAGAGCTGAATCCGAAAGAGTTTTTCCGCATATCGAGAAGCTGCATCATATCAATGAAAGCAATCACGAGCATTATCAAACAGGCAGGCGGAAGACTGCGCATAATGCCGTCTCCCGCCTCCTATTTCGAAATGACCGTCAGCAGGTCCCGCGTGGACGATTTCCTGCTCTGGCTTGAAAAATAGCACAAGCCTATTTCCTGCCGCTTGCCTCTATCATATTGAGCATCTGCCTGTTGAATTCATTCGCCGAAGCAAGGTCTTCTAAAGTAAGATGCATCCGGTAACGCCAATAGTGGCGTGAATTGGCAGGAACATTAATCCTTTCGCCGGCTGCATCCCCGCTGCGGAGCCTTCCGTCCATAGAAAGCCAGTCCTGAAGAGGAAGTATGGTAAACATTGCAGGCGAGTACAGATGCTGCTCAAGAATGCGGCGGCATATCCATGGCTCACACTCAGAAGGGGCCTCTCCCCCCTGCCAAAGCACTTCATGCCAGAATCTGGAGGTAAGGCCACGGTCCTCCTCCCACCATGCGCGCAGAGGATTCATGTCATGAGTAGATGTTGTGCATACCGACAGATAAGGATACCCGGCCGGATCGGCAAATGTATCATGCACGCTCTTCGGCATACGCTGTATTTCAAGCGAAAGTATTCTCATTGCATCCATCACATCAGGAACGCACGCCGGAATCATTCCAAGGTCCTCGCCGCAGGCAAGCATTCCTGTCGCCCCAAGAAGTTCGGGAAGTTTGTCCATGGCCGAAGCACGCCAGAAATCATTGTGTCTTCTGTAGAAAAAGTC
Source organism: uncultured Bacteroidales bacterium (assembly GCA_947179325.1). Classification (GTDB taxonomy): domain Bacteria; phylum Bacteroidota; class Bacteroidia; order Bacteroidales; family UBA932; genus Cryptobacteroides. The sequence goes on from CAMXAU010000002.1 coordinate 121,248, forward strand.
ATCATACAGGCGTTCAAATGCAGAACGGCGCCATGGATCGAGAGAACGGAACGAGTAAGTCGATGATGCACTGATGCGCGGATGCCAGCAGTTTTTCTCACGAGGGTCCTCAACAAAAAGAACGTCATCCAGAAGAGTCATCATGCCTTCGCGCAGACGGGCAGTCTTTTCGTCATTTCCTGCAAGCTTGTCCGCGACCTTGCGCTGAGTATCAAAGCACTGTCTGACATGCCCGTCAGAAATGAACATCTCCCGAGCCTCAGAAGCAAGTTCTCCGAATATTCCGGAAAGCACATCATCAGACAGAGGCGGAGTCACCCACTGTCCTCCGGACACATCAAATCCCATGGAAGCAAGCTCGGAGGCAGAATACGGCAGAGCTGGATTGAAATGACCCAACAGCCCGTGTGCGGCGTCCACAGGAATTTCCCATATGCGGAAAAATCCGAGAATATGGTCTATGCGGAATGCATCAAAGTATTCGGCCATTTTTTTCAGCCTCGCCTTCCACCATGCAAAACCATCCTCAGCCATACGTTTCCAGTTATATGTAGGGAAACCCCAGTTCTGTCCGAACTCCGAAAAAGCATCAGGCGGTGCCCCGGCCTGGGAATCCATATTAAACAGCTCAGGATACAGCCAGGCGTCGACGCTTGTCCGGCTGATTCCTATCGGAAGATCACCCTTGAAGATGACACCTTTGGAATGTGCATAACTGCATACTTCTGAAAGCTGCCTGTCAAGATGATATTGTACAAAATACCAGAAATCAATGTCTTTTTTGTATTCATTGCAAAATGCCGCGATTTTCCGGCTGCCATACTTGGCATATTTCCCCCATTTTGTGAAATCAGGCGTGCCTGTCTGGTCACGGAGAACACAGAATGCAGCATAAGGCATGAGCCAATGGAGATTCCGCTCCACGAAATCCTTATAGTCTTTTTTTGCTGAAAGTCTGCCGAAAGTCTTGGCAAAAGCCTTGCGCAAGAGGCACAGTTTTGCGGTGTTCACTCTCTCATAGTCAATCTGTCCCAAAGAGTTAAGCTCAGCCTGCAAGGCCTTGTAATGCCCGTCGGCCTCTACTCCCGCTGCAGGAAGATTGATGAACTGAGGATGCAGGGCAAAGGTGGAATTGGGGTTATAAGGATAGGAATCCTCCCATGTTCCGCTCATTGTCGTGTCATTTATAGGAAGCAGCTGAAGCACGCACTGTCCTGTTGCGGCAGCCCAGTCAACCATTTTTTTCAGGTCGTAGAACTCCCCTACGCCGAAATCCTCCTCCGAGCGCAATGAAAATACAGGGATGGCTGTTCCCGCGCCTTTCCAGAAGCGTCCCCTGAAACGCGCCTGCAGATCAGCCGCAACCAGATGCCCGTCTTTCTGCGGCACTCCGGAGAACACACGGTTGTCCCCGTCCTCCCAGACAAGAGGTGCAAGAGTCTTTGCATCCGCAATAAGAAACTTATATTCAAAGGGTTCAGTCACATTCAGATGCAGAATCCACTCCGGAAAGAATGAATCATCCATCGGAATCACTTTCTTCCAGTCTCCCATCATCCGGCCGCTTCCGGCAATGGCAAGCACTTCTCCGGGCCTGATGTCAGGAGCAGCCGTGCGTATAGTGACATTCGGGGATACCTTTCCGGCCTTCTTTCCGGTCCTTGCCTTATTCTGCTGCCTGCCGAAAATGGCCGATGTAAAGGCAGAAGACCACAGGGGCGCATCTGAAGGCAGTTCCATCCATCTGTCCCTTACCTCCATCATTGCCGGCACGGCATTTTCCGGCAATGCCAGCCTGTGCTGCTTCCACTCCTTGCGCACAGTGACGCCGTCCCTGACGACTTCATATCCGTATTCAGGAGTTTTATGCGGATCAAAGCGGTCAATCACGCCGCTCCATTCCCCGTCGGCAGAATAAGCAAGGGGATACCTTTTGCCACCGGCGCACAGTACAAGGCTCTCGCCCCAAGCAGTCCTGTAGCCGATGCTGATCTGTAGTTTCATTGCATTATATGTTTTAGTGAATAATCAGTTCTTCATTTTCTTCCAGTTCATGACAGGCAGTACAAAAGACAAGGCAGATGCAGCCAGCCAGAACCAGGACACAGGCCCGGAATCATAAATGCCGGTCCCGTCAGGTCCCATAAACCCTTCTATGAGGTAGCCGCTTGCGATATCCTGGATACCGGCCGCTATACAGCTTGATATCCCGACAATCCCGAGCGCAGCCCCGTGGCCTTTCTCGGCACGATATCCACAGCCATAAGCCCGGCCACTATGCAGTAGAGCACACCGACAGAAAGACTGAACAAAGATACATAAAAGACATTAAGAACAAAACCTCCTCCGGCAAACAGGAAGAGCACAAGGGAACCAGCACCGAGAATGCCGGGCAGAACGGCAGGCTTTGCCCTGTCTCCGCGGAACACTACATCGGAGAGCCAGCCGGCAAGTACAGTCCCGAGCACACCGAAGGCCGCGGAGAACGCGATGACCTGAGATGCCTCAGAATCAATTTTTGCAATTCTTTTGTCGGCATATTGTCCTCTTTTCTCAATTCTTCCCCGGAAAGCTGCTATACGGACGGCAAGCCATTGCTCTCGGGAGTGTCAGAGACGAAAAACAAAATTATGGCTGAGCCGAACAGTCCTGCTGCAGAAGCCGCAATGAAGCCGTATTGCCACCCGAAAGCACCTACCACAGCGGAAGTAATGATAAACGAAACCGTTTCACCCCAATAAGGGCTTGCACTGAAGATTCCGTACCATGTTCCGCGCTTGGACTGCGGAAACCACCTGGAAAGGCTTATGACGGATCACCTGCAAAACCCCGTGTCCACGCATCTGTGTCGGTAAATCTGAATCGTGGGAGTCCGTAAAACACAAGTAACATATATTCAATCACTTATACAACAACGGATGCGCCGGAATTTTTACACCTGCTATTGTGTAATACATTTATGGTCAGGCGGTTATATTTTATATGTTTAGGGCCGCATGTGTAAGTACATGGCATTTACGGTACAGGCTACACACCGGGATTATCGGTATTTTACAATGTATAGACTGACAGTTAATTAGATTTTTGGTGCTAATCATGGTGTCCGCAAGATGCACACACCGTGATTATTCGTATTTTTGAAACATTGATTTATAGTAAATTACATCTTGTGAGTAATCCCGGCGGGTAGGTGTACGGCTACCACTTGGATTTTTCTTGTTTTTCAATATGTTGATTTATAGCTAATTGTGTTTTACAGCGAATCCAGGTGGTAAACAGCATGCACTCTTTGGGATTGGTATGGCTTTATGAGCGTTTGATATATAGTGCTTTATATTTTCGCTATAGTCCCGGTGGGTCGTTATATGCCACATGAACTGCCTTGTTTTTCTTGGAGTGGTTTAACAATATCTCATTCTCGTCTTCTCAACTCCGTCCTTCCGGCCCTCCTGGTCTGCTGTGGAGGCGTAGCCAGCCAACTGCCGTCATGCCACTCCGTGGTGCATCATTTGTTCACTTTACTCTTTCGCGCTCCTGCTGCCAAAGCCCAGCTGTATCCGACTCTCGTTGCAGTACGCTATATACTGCCCGGTCTTGTCCGCAAGCTCCTGTGCGGTCTTGAACTGCCAAAGGTTGCCTATCTCGGTCTTCAGGTTGCAGAAGAAGCATTCGGTGACACTGCTGTCATAGCTGTTTCCTGTCCACAAAATGGGAGTCTATTTGTGGCCGAGAGACTCGAATCACGTCACATGTCCACACCATGAAGCCCTTTCCGTGGCCGAAACACTCGAATCACATCCCTCGTCCACGAAATGGAGCCCTTCACGTGGCTGAAACACTCGGATCACGCCACATGTCCACGCAATGGAGCTCTTCCGTGGCCGAAACACTTGAATTACGTCCCTCGTCCACAAAATGGAGCCTGTCCGTGGCCGAAACACTCGTATCACACCACATGTCCACACAATGGAGCCGGTATTTATGGCCAGAATTCTCTTGGTTTGACATGCTCTGTTCAATCCTGCTGCTGGTGAACTTGAGATATCACTGGGGCAATCAGTGTTACCACGGCCCTGGCATTGTACAGCGCGCCCTGGTCCGCAGGTGAAGCAGCGTGCCATAGTCAGCAGGTGGAGAAGCGCCATAGCTCAAGCGGTGCAGCGCGTCTTTCAGCCACCTGCCGGCCGCCTTGAAGCTGGCCATCAGCTTCTCCATCACCCCATCACCATACCGGAGTCGTGGAACATCAATAGCTCGTGGCAGAGGATGCCCCTGTCAAAGAAGCCAAGGACCGGAGAGAGGAAGAGAGAGGGAGTGAGAGGTGAAAGAGAGGGAGAGAGAGGGAGAGAGATGGAGAGAGATGGAGAGTGAAAGAGAGGGAGAGTGATTCCGCCGGAGTTGGGCTGCCGGAGTCTGGGCTGCTGAATCTGGCTGTGAAATTTTGCTGGCGGAACCGGGCCTGGAGCACTCTGCAATCCAGGACAAACGGTACCCATGCGCAGAACACTGTCCCTGGCCGTTTGGAAAAGTAGATTGCAACAGAATGCAAGTGCGGCTCTGGGGCGGAATTACAAAAATACATGCATAGACACATGCTTTTGCCGGTGAACCCATATGTGCATAGACACAGTGTTTTGCAGGTAATCCGAGACTTATATTTTACCGACAAACATTGATTCAAGATACAGAACCCATATGACCAACAAAAGAGAGAGACCATTCATCAGAATGGTCTCTCTCTTAGTGCGGATGGCGAGACTCGAACTCGCACAGGATAACTCCCACTACCCCCTCAAAGTAGCGCGTCTACCATTTCGCCACATCCGCTTTGATTTGGGATTGCAAAGATAGACATCATTTTTTAATCTGCAAAAAATATTTGACTTTTTTTGAAAATTTATTTGATTTTCGTCCAAGTCACCGTTTCTGAGATACCAAGCAGCGATCCTTTAAGCTTCAAATTGCCTTCATTGTCGAAAACGCATGTGACATTTGCCTTCATTCCTCTTGTCGGATCGTAGACTTTTCCCCCATCCCAGCACTTCTTCTCCGGATTATATTTAAGGTTCCAGACAAGGAGTATTTCATCGCATGGCACGTTCCTCAGGCTCTTGTCCGGATTCTTTTCATCAAGACGCTTCTTCCCGTTCTTGTCCTTGTCGTTCTTGACCCAGAAAACCCGGGCCGTGTATGTCCCGTCATCGGCCTTTGTAAAACGGACCTTGCTGTCTTCCCCGGAACGTACAACATGATAATCGCCCAGAATACTGTCCGGTATGGAATTGAGGTCCTGGGCTTTCACTGCGAACAATGGCACTAGTGCCAATAAAATTGAAACAAATATCTTTTTCATAACATATTAATTTAAATCCTCTCCGGTATTTACCATAACCTTGCCAAAAAAGCGGGCGACAGGATGGCACATCAAAATTTCCGCACACAGCAGCAAGTGCCGACAGACGGTTTTTCAGGGCATAGTCCATAAAAAGGGTTGCGAATTTATGGAATATTTTGTAAATTTGCACGTTTTTCCTCGTGCAGGAAAACATAGGTTTTATTTTTTCACTAAAAACAGATTACAATGGCTGTTAAAATTCGTCTTCAGCGCCACGGAAAAAAGAATTTCGCATTCTACCACATTGTCGTGGCTGATTCACGCGCACCTCGCGATGGTCGTTTCATCGAGCAGATTGGCTCCTACAACCCTAACACAAACCCTGCAACTATCCTTCTGAATTCAGACAGGGCTCTTGCATGGCTCAATGTAGGTGCACAGCCAACCCTCGTTACACGCCGTATCCTTTCTTATGAGGGAGTCCTCCTCCGCAAACACCTCCAGGGTGGAGTTGCAAAGGGAGCTTTCACACAGGAAGAGGCTGACAAGAAATTCGAGGCTTGGAAAGCTCAGAAAGACGCTAAGGTCAATGCAAAGAAAGAAGGTCTCGTGAAAGAGGCTGACGCAAAGGCTAAAGCTGCTGTTGAGGCTGAGGCTAAGGTAAACCAGGAAAGGGCTGAGGCTCTTGCCAAGAAGAAAGCCGAGGCTGAGGAAGCTGCAAGGGCTGCCGCTGAAGCTGCTGCTGCAGAGAAAGCTGCCCAGGAGGCAGAGGCTGCTGCTGAAAACACAGAGGCGTAATGTCACAGGAGATTCACGGGCTGGTCAAAATTGCCCAGGTACTGAAATCAAACGGAACCGATGGCGAGATTGTCATAGGCACACGTGAAATATCTCCGGAAGACATCAACCTGAAGGAACCGGTATTCATCTATTTTGATGGATTGCCGGTTCCATTTTTTATTGAATCACTTGCCAGACGTGGCAACAGCAAGGCTCTCGTCCACCTTACCGACATCTCCTCATTTGAGGATTCCGAGGAAATTACGGGGCGTGGCATATATGCAGAGCGCAGCAGTGTAGAGGGAATCATTGACAATGAGGACAGTTTCTCTGCACTGGTCGGATGGACTCTGTATGCTGCAGGTGAGGAAGAAGACGAGGAGGTCGGGGAGATCACCGACTTCATTGACATTCCCAACAACCCGTGCATAGAGGTATGCACAGAAAAAGGAGCGGTAAATATCCCGCTCCATGAAGATCTCATTATTTCTGTTGACCCTGAAAACCAGGAAATCATAATGGACATCCCGGAAGGTCTGCTTGACCTGTAAATCTATTTCTTGATATATATCTGGGCCACAATATTGTCAATACATACATATTTAGGAACCTCTGAACCTTCTTTTGTCTCAAGCTCCAGGTCAATCGTGTCAATGCTTCCAAGTTTGCTCAGAGAGAGTGTTTTCCACGCTACATTCACACTGTCTGAAGATGCCAGGACATATTCGGCAGACCCAGTCTTGTTCCCAGCAAGGTATCCAGTCACCTTGAGCTTCAGATATTCAGACTTGTCTGTCTCCTCCTCTCCATCACCTGTCTCACCGGCAAACTGCGCATAGCCCCTGTCAGCAAAGAACTTGACAACCTGCTGCGTATTTGTCACCATGAAATAGTTAGGTGCACATGTCCCGTTCGCAGCCTCAAGGTATGTAATTGCATGCTCAGGCTTCTGCACGCTGTCATAGTATACGATGAAACCATCCACAATACTTCCTGATTTTGGTGAAATCGGGTTTGTGTAGACAGTGAGCATCGGATATTTGTTTTCCGGATTGATTACAAGAGAACTGTCCCTTTTCATTGAAAAGGCAAAGCCGCCATATAATGCATCCTGATTTTCACTTGCCTTTGCACTGAAAGAAAGATATGTTGCAGCATCCGAGAAACCATTTGGAGAAATCAGGACACTGTCAGGAAATTCCGTTGCACTGTAGACATAATTGAATCCGCCAAGCCCGACAAAGCTGGCCTCATAATAAGCCCCCTTGAAGCATGAGGCACAAAACATAGCCAAGGCTACAAAACCTAAAATTTTCTTCATAATCTATACATCAATTTATACAAGGGTGCTAATTTATAACAAAAAAGCCATTGAGCCAAGCGAAATCAATGCGGCAAGGCATTTATGCAGAAAAAAGCACGCAGCAGAACGGACATCTACACTATGATCTTCCCGACATAGACAGCAGGCCCCGTCAGCCATACATCATCCGCACCGTCATCCGCAGGAATGAAATCAACAGACAGATAATCACGCAAAGCCTTGACATCTACATGTATACGTCCTGATTCGGCTGTACGGAAAACGCCATTATACTGGCTGCCCCTCTCCGGATGCGCAGCGACATCATGCCACATAGCAATGGCAGAGGCCGTTATGCCTGTACCGCAGGCAAAAGTCTCGTCCTCCACCCCTTTCTCATATGTCCTGACATGGAGCAGGCCATCATATGGCTCCACGAAATTCACATTAGTACCTATCGGGGCGAACTCTTCACGGTAACGTATCCTACGTCCCTCACTGAACACATCATACTCCGAAAGTGTCCCTACCTGTCTGACGAAATGCCTTGTCCCGGTATCAAGGAAATATCCTACAAGCCCATCTTCCCCCCTTGTGTATATGCCGCGGACATCCTTCATCTTGAGACGTACAGTACATGATTTCCCGCTCCTTGACAGAATCATGGCGGAATGCGGGCCGTCTGCTGCAATAAAGTCAAGCCCATCTGTACCGCACCTGTCTGCAAACGCCACGATACAGCGTCCTCCGTTCCCGCACATCATTCCTCCGGAGCCATCTGAATTATAATACACCATCCTGAAATCCGCGTCATCAGCATTTTCGAGAAGCATCAGGCCGTCCGCCCCTATTCCGTATCTACGGTCACATAGCTCCGCGATACGGGCAGGAGGCAACATCATGTCACCGCATCCATATGCCGCAGCTTCGCCATGCAGAATGGCCCCGTCCCGATTGTCCGCTATGAGGAAATCATTTCCTGCACCCTGATATTTATATAGTTCCATATACTTGCTATTCAGTTATCTGTCCTATTCCACATCCTGCCGTATTATGCAATGCCGATAAAGGCACCTTGCCGCAGGAATCCCCATGAATCTATCCCAGAAGTCTCCCAAGCAGGGCTATCCCTTCAATGATCCGTTCCGGGGACATGAAAGAGAAATTCAGCCTCATGGTGTTAAGCCCTGTCCCGTCTGTATGGAAAAAAGAGCCTGCAACGTATGCAACACCTGCATCAAGCGCCTTGTCATAGAATTTCACGGCATCAAACCCATCCGGCATGGTCAGGAAAAGAAAAAGCCCGCCTTCCGGATGGGTCCATGTCACCCCTTCCGGCATATGCTCCTCAAGCAGGGAGAGCATCAGATCCCTTTTCGAGCGGTATAGTTCTATGCTCCTGGCAAGATTAGAATCAAGACGCCCGGATACAAGGAACTCAGCCGCCACATACTGGTCAAATACAGGAGGGCACAGGTCAAGTGACTGTTTGCACACATATATCTTGTCCAGAAGCTCCGGATTTCCGAATATCCATCCCAGGCGGAATCCCGGGGCCATTATCTTTGAGAAAGAGCCAAGATGGAGCACAATGTCCGGGGCGAGGGAATAGATTGTCGGCACTGGCTCGCCTTCATATCTCAGTTCGCGGTAAGGAGCATCCTCTACTATAAGGAAGCCATATCTGTGCGCCAGGTCCACAAGGATCTGCCTCTGCGCGAGGCTGAGGCTCTCGCCAGAAGGGTTCTGGAAATCAGCGATTGCATACAGGAACTTTATCCTCCTGCCCCTTGCGAGACAGTCTTCAATGGCATCCTCCCATGCACGTGCGAAGCCATCCGGATCAGAAACCGTCTTGACCCCGACCACATCCGCCCGGTATGAACGGAAAGACTGCAATGCACCAAGGTAGGATGGATTGGATGCAAGTATGACATCGCCAGGATTCACCAGCACCCTTGTACATACATCTATCCCCTGCTGAGAGGAAGATGTGACCTGTATCCTTTCAAGCGGGATCCCATACCTGGCGGACAATGCCTCGCGCAGTTCAGGGACACCTTGTGTCGCGCCATACTGGAACGCCTTTCCTCCATTCCGGCGAATGACGTCCTGCATGATTTCCCCGAACTGGTCCAACGGGAAAGTTTCTGCAGAAGGATATCCCCCTGCAAATGAATATATCGAATTCAGGTCCACCCTCTTGAATATCTCCCTGACAGGCGAGCGGAAAAACGCGCCGACATCGTCAGAGAAAAGTCCGCTGTAATCTATATGCTGTTCCAATATACCTAAATAAATTAATGCCGGGATGTCAGAGCATGCCGGCAAGTCAACATAATTATCTCAATATATCCTCAAGGACAAGTGAGGCGGAAGTCTTCGAGTCACGGTATTTAACGATGACCGGAGTATAGATATGTATACCCTGCTCCGCCCCTGGCCCCCTGGTGACAGGACGGCTGCCGGCAACGACAACAGCTCCTTCAGGAACAACCATCTGCCCGTTTTCATTGGCACGGATGTACTCTCCGGAAGTGGCATCAAATATTGCGGTAGAGGAATTGATGACTACACCTGTAGCAATCACTGCATTCTCCTTTACAATAGTGCCCTCATATATTCCGCAGTTCCCTCCTATGAAGACATTGTCCTCGATTATGACAGGCAAGGCCCCTACCGGCTCAAGCACGCCTCCAAGCTGCGACGCTGCAGACAGATGCACATGTTTCCCGACCTGGGCGCACGAGCCGACAAGGGCATGCGAATCAATCATGGTGCTGGAATCTACGTATGCGCCGACATTGACATATGACGGCGGCATCATGATTACAGACGGGGCGAGATATGCGCCAGTCCTGACAGTGCTGCCTCCCGGGACGATCCTGACACCATTCTCCACGGTAAACGTCCTTGCCGGGAAAGTGCTTTTGTCAAAGAACGAGAAGGCACCGTCAGACATGTCAGCAAGGCCTCCAAGACGGAATCCGGCAAGTATCACCTCCTTGATCCAGGCATTTACGACCCATTTACCGTCAATCTTTTCCGCGACCCTTATATTTCCTTTTTCGAGGTCACTCATGACCTCATTGAACCTTTCTATATCTATATTGTCCATTTTCAGTTGTTTAGATCATGTTCTGAAGTCCATCTATTGTCTTGGCCATCAAGTCGTAAGTAGAATCCTCACTGGTAGTCAGAGGCAGGCGCAGCTCATTCCTGATAAGCCCCATGGCTGCAAGACCTGCCTTTACCGGTATCGGATTACTCTCGACAAAGCAGTTTTCAAAGAGAGGAATCAGCCTGGCATTCAACGAATCAGCCTCATTGAAATCACCGCGCGCAGCAGCCTCTGTCATCTTTACGACAAGTGACGGAGCGATGTTTGAAGCCACGCTTATAACTCCTGCTCCTCCCATCTTCATTATATCAACTGTCTGGTCATCATTGCCGCTGAGGACTGAAAATCCATCAGGCGCACCTTCTATGATTGCCTTTATCTGGCCAAGGTCACCTGACGCCTCCTTAATTGCAATGATGTTCTCAATCTCCGCAAGCCTCAGAGTTGTCTCTGCCGTCATGTTCGTCCCTGTCCTGCCCGGGACATTGTAAAGTATGACAGGCTTGTCCGTCTCCGATGCCACAGCCTTGAAATATTCATACTGGCCCCTCGCCGTAGGCTTATTGTAGTAAGGGACGACCACGAGAAACATGTCTGCGCCATGCTCCCCGAGAAGTTTCATGTTCCTTAATGTCTGCTTCAGGGAATTTGTCCCGACACCGGCAAGGATAGTCTTGTCCCCGGCAATCTCACGTGTCAGTTCAAGTACCTTCAGCTTCTCATCATCCTCAAGACAAGGTGTCTCGGCAGTCGAGCCGAGAGGGACAAGGAAATGTATCCCTGCCTCAACCTGGCGTTCTACAAGAGATGCATAGGACTGATAGTCCACCGCACCATCCTTGAACGGAGTCACAAGTGCCGTACCGCACCCTGACAATACAAATCTGTTATTCATGATAAATGCATTTATTCTCTACAAAAAGATTATATCCTTGAAGTCATGGACACCGGTCAGGCTGTCAGCCCTTACAGCGGCCTCCACAGCCCCCTGTGCAAAGCCCTCACGCGAAAAGGCCTCATGCGTAATGACAATACGGTCATTCTGCCCCTCAAATCCAACTGTATGTATACCAGGGATTTCACCACAGCGGACAGACTGTATATCGGTCCTTGTCCCCATATTGCCGTCTACAATCTCCCCAAGAGTCCTGGCCGTCCCGCTCGGGGCGTCAAGCTTGTGGCAATGGTGCATCTCAACCATATATGGGCTATAGCCGCCCGTGAGCGCCATTTTCCCGGACAGGAAGTCCGCGGCAGCAAACATAAGGTTCACGCCTATGGAAAAGTTTGAGGCATAGATCATCGCAGTGCCGCATTTTTCAAAGTATGAGACAACCTCATCCTTTATGTCATTCCATCCGGTTGTACCGATCACAACCGCCTTGAAATTCTCGGCAAGCGACCTGTAGTTCTCACGTATGGCAGCTGGAGTCGTGAAATCTATACATACGCTTCCCGCAGCAACCACCTTGTCAAAGTTCTGTATATCCTCGCTCTTGCCTGCACATTCGATACCCCTGTCGGAAAGGACTTTCTCGACCATCCTCCCCATCTTGCCATATCCGCTTATAACAACTTTCATAACTGTTCCTTTCTTTGCCTATGCCTCCCTGTCATTCCCGCAAGATTCAAAAAGATAGCGGTGCACTTCCTGCACAACCTCTGTAAGCGATGCCCTGTCAACGACAAAACTTATATTGACAAACGAGGCTCCCTGGGAAATCATATATATGTTGCAGTCCTTCAATGAGGCCATTGTCTGGCGCAGAAGGCCTCGGAGATTCACAATGTTCTTCCCGATAATCGAGACCTGTGACTTGTCATTGTCCACATCCACCTCTGCAAACTCTGAAAGCTCACGGACAACGCTGTCAAGATTCTGTGAGCCGTCGACGGTCAGGGAGATGTTAGCCTCTGAAGTACTTATCAAGTCTACAGAGACCTTGTTCTCTGCAAATATCCCGAAAACCTTGTTCAGGAAGCCTGACACATTGATCATCTTGGTAGAGAAGATATTGAGCAGCAGGATATTCTCCTTGAACGACACAGACTTCACACCATCCTCGATCTGGTCGCTCTGCAGGATGGCAGTGCCCTCTCCCTCCGGCTTCATTGAATTAAGCACATATACCGGTATGTTCTTCATCACAGCCGGCTCGATGGTAAGCGGATGAAGGACCTTTGCACCGAAATGGGCCATCTCGGCAGCTTCTTCAAAAGAGATCTTGCTTATGTTTCTTGTATTGGCGACACGGCGCGGATCTGCAGTCCTTACCCCGTCGACATCCGTCCAGATCTCTATCCTTGACGCATCGGCAGCCATGCCTATCAGCGATGCCGAGTAGTCCGACCCGCCTCTTCCGAGCACAGCCGGCTCACCTTTTACAGTCGATGCGATAAAGCCCTGGGTGATAACGGCATCTGCGCCCTGGTAAGCCTTTGACACCTCTTCAGGAACCCTTTTCACAATCTCTTCGATGACAGGCTCGCCCTTCATGTATTCCGGTGAAGTGACAATCATCTTCCTCGCATCTATGAATCCGGTCTTTATGCCACGATGGTTCATGGCATAGCATATTATTGTTGATGAGAGCCATTCCCCATGCGAGATTATCTTGGCCTTGCTGCGGTCGGTCAGTTCACCGAGAGAGCAGACTGCGCCCACGAATGAAGCAAGCGTGCCGCATATCTCATTCACCTTCCCGACAGCCTCCGCACAGAGTTCACTGTCACCTGCAAGCAGCTCTGACGCAAGGCCGGCATGGCGCAGGCGCAGCTCCTCAAGCTTTTCGTCAGCAGCGGCCCGGTTTCCCTCGGCCGCGTTGTCTGCAATCTTATACAGAAGGTCTGTAACCTTTGACAATGCAGAGACAACGACAATAGGTTTCTCCGCAAGCTTACTGTGCACGATGGATACAGTCCTTGATATCGCTTCATAATTGGCGACAGATGTGCCGCCGAATTTCATTACAATCATATTCTTATCTTAACTTATTATATATCGAGATATAATTATCAACAGCTGCTTCAAGATCCTTGACTGCTATATATTCAGCATCAGTATGCGCAACAAGGATCGACCCTGGTCCGCAAAGGGCCTTATTCTCAAAGTTCGTCAGCTGCGGGGCATCGCTTCCAAATGCGACAGTCTTTGTCCTGAACCCGTCCAGGACAAGGTATTCATCAGGAGTGTCACCGCCAAAGGCCTCAACCTTGATGTATTCATCATTGAAACCGGACATCACCTTGCTGACCATCGCGTCGCTCGCGAATGTTGTACGGAAATATATGCGGAACGCCAGGCTGTCACTCAATATGTTCTGCGGGTTGTCACTCACAAGCTTGCCGACATTGTATGTAGTCTCCCCGAGTTTCGGGTCAATAGGAAACTCCACAGCCCTCAATGTGTTCATCATGTCAATGAATCTCTCCACGGCACTCGCTCCATAGAGAGGATATCCGGAATGGAAACTCTTACCCTTGATTGTGACCGCGAATGACTTTGTCCCCTTGCTTGCGGAAACCATCATGTTGTCAGTTGGTTCACCGACTATCACATATCTGCCTCCCTTATGGAGCGAGCGGAAGCACTTTGCACCATACGAGCCGGTCTCCTCACCATAAAGCAGCAGAAGCCCGAAACCATCCGCGCCCCTTGAAGCCAGCTCGAGACAGGCGGTGTACATCGAGAACAGCTGTCCCTTGGCATCACAGGCTCCACGTCCACGGACCACTACATTCCCGTCATCCTTTCTCTCCACTGTTGGCGGAATATACGGAGGAACGGTATCAATATGCGTACAGAAGACAATCTGAGGGTCTCCCCAGCTGAACAGGAGATTCTTAGGTTCGCCCGGACCTGCATCCTCCGGAATACAGGATACGGTACATCCCGGCACTGCAAGACGTGTCGCAAGATGGTCTGCAAGAACCCCCTCCTTTGAGGAGGTGGAATCTATGCTGAGTATTTCAAGAAAAAGGTCTAAATCCATTTCAAGCAAATTAACTTGTAAAGTTAAAGTATAATTTTTACTTGACAATGGATTACAGGGAGGAAAATCTACACTCGGCAATTACCTGGCATGCTGCCGGGAGCAGAAGAACCGCTACCTCCACGTCCGCCGGGATGAAGTGAACAGGCCTAATGCACAACAATCTCGTCCAGGAAGAGCCATGAGCCTGGCCTGGTGTGGACATCTGCCTCAAGACGGATGTATCTTGCCTCCGTCTCACCCGCATAGGCGAACGGCATGAATGCAATCTCCGGATCCCTGTACGGGAATTCATTGTTGACAACAGCTATCTCACGGTATGCATTGCCGTCTGAAGACACTGAAATCCTCACCTGCTCAGGGAAATACACCCATGAGCCCGGGCTCTGCATAAATGTAGCACCTATATATCTGACCGGCTGTATTTTTCCAAGGTCCACAGTCACATCAATGTCAGTAAGGAAGCCCTGCCAGCGCCTGTCTCCATACGTCCAGCCGCCAAGCAGTCCGTCAGTCAGCGTTGACTCCCCTGCTGCAGGATATTTCGGATGCCAGGCATTGGCATATATGACCTTCGCTCCTCTTGCGAGATGTTCCTCGGCATTCAGGCTGGCCTGGCGTTCACCATATTCATTCCTTAGGTCAAATGTATTGTATCCCCTTGCCTGAAGCTGGTCAAGTGCATCCAGTGCCCTTTCCCTGAAAGCATCGTAGTCCTTTTGACCGGGACGGCTCCAGCCGATCTCCGCTACTGCAAGGGCCCTCGGGTAGTACATATATTCGGCATGGCTGTCCTCAGTAACATATTCCGACCACAGATTCGCCTGTACACCAAGCATATGCTTCATATCCTCATCAGTAACTCCGGATTCCATAGGCTCGTATGAATATACCTTTGACAGCGGGGTATATCCACCTATTGACAGCGGCTCCTTGAACGGGGCATCCTGGTTATAGTCAATATAGCAATATGCCCCCGGGGTCATTATCACATCATGGCCGGACTTGGCCGCAGCAATCCCCTGTTCGCTTCCGCGCCACGACATTACCGTTGCATTCGGGGCAAGCCCGCCTTCCATTATCTCGTCCCAGCCGATAATCTTCCGTCCCTTTGAATTCACGAACTCCTCTATACGGTGGATCAGATAGCTCTGAAGTTCATCCACACCGCCAAGCCCTTCCTCCTCCATTCTCCTCTGGCATTTCGGGCATGTATGCCATGCTCCCTTGCCTGCCTCATCTCCACCTATATGTATATATTCAGACGGGAACAGGTCCATGACTTCTGAAAGCACGGTTTCAAGGAAAGTGAAAGTCTCCTCATTTCCGGGGCAGACATCGCCATGCATGTACGGTTCACCGGAACATCCGAGCTGAGGATATGAGGCTATTAGCTCCTCGCTGTGTCCCGGCATCTCGATCTCAGGTATTATCTCGATATTGCGTACCATGGCATATTCCAGCAGATCCCTTATGTCATCCTTTGTGTAATATCCGCCATAGGCAGAAGGCGTTTCCCTCTCGCAATACATGCTCCCTTCTGCCGCCCAGTCCATCCATTTCCTCTGCGGACGCCATGCTCCGAACTCAGTCAGTCTCGGATACGCTTCAATCTCGATTCTCCATCCGGCTGCATCAGTAAGGTGAAGATGCATCCGGTTCAGCTTGTACAGAGCCATTGCGTCCATCTGCCTTTTCAGGAAGTCCACACTCCGGAAATGCCTTGACACATCCACCATAAGGCCACGGTACGCGAAACGGGGCGCATCCACAATTCTGCAGCATTGCAGTTCCATGAGGGTTGCATCACGGGTCATCTGCATAAGGCCCTGGATTGCATAGAGTGCACCGGCAGGAGCCATGGCATCTATCGTAATCCCTGTTCCGGATACCTCAAGTGAATATGCTTCATCAAGACGGTCCGGGATAATACTGAACGGCTTCAATGCCCTTTTCAGGGACTTGTTCCCCTTAGCTATGTTTATCTTGACATCGGCCTTGCGCTGCCCTGTCTGCAAAAAACCGAGCGGTGAATCTTCAATATATGCAGCAAGCGCCTGGACATCATCTGCATCAACTGAAGAATCAGCATTGATGCAGAAGCTTGCATTTTCAGGCAGGACAAGCGTTCCATCAAGGCGGACAGCATCCATCGGGACTGGGATGATTACCTCAGGCCCTGGAACTGCAACATTTGCCGAAAGATCTGCAGAAAACTGGACAACAGCCAGAAGCAGAAGAAAAGTACGATAGATATTTTTCACAAGATTCATTTTATATGCTATTTTCCGTCAAAGACATAGACAGCCGGGGGAATTGCCCCGCCGGTCTTTATCGAGGACATTTCGTAGAGATTGCTTATCTTGCTGAACTCCACCATCTCCATTCTTTTGAGGACACACGTCTTCAAATCATAGAGGAGCACTATGGAAGAATACCCCTTTGCAGCCTTTTTCCTGGCTGTCATGGTAACGAGATACCCGTCTTTTGTCTGCTCTGCGGCTATTTCCGCATCATTCTCCATGGCAAGCGGACGGACCTGCCCTGTAATGCATCCCAGAAGAGTTGCACTGAGGCTTCCCATCAAGGCATTCCTGGATGTGTCATACACATTCTTCCTGCCCCCGTGAGACATGCTGACCTTTGTCCCGTCTATAATGAACAGGTCTGATTCCGGTGAACTGTACACCATTGACATCCTGTCCTTTGCAGTAAAATACAGAGTTCCCTCAGACTTTATTTCCTTTCCCGATGCAGGAAGGGTCTTGGTCTGGTCAAAGTGTGCCTCTATAGTCTTTATGGAAGCATTCATGGACTCAATCCTATCAAGAATCACGTCCTGGGCCAAAAGCCCGAGCGGCATCACAATAAGCAATGCCGCCATCATAGCAATCTTTTTCATTGGCAAGAGATATTACGAATAAAGTCCTCCGTTGATAGAGATGCACTCACCAGTGATATATCCAGCATCCTTTGATGCAAGGAATCCAACAAGGGCTGCAATCTCCTCCGCCTCTCCGAAACGGTTCATCGGGATTGTCTTCTTGAGTTCAGCCTCATCCAGTCCCTCAACCATGTCTGTCTTCACAAATCCCGGAGCGACAGCATTGACAGTAACCCCTTTACGTCCAACTTCCTGGGCAAGGGCCTTTGTAGATGCTATAAGCCCTCCCTTTGCTGCTGAATAGTTGCACTGACCAGGAAGCCCTTTCAGTCCTGAAAGCGATGCCATATTGATGATACGGCCATATTTCTTGACCAGCATAGGCTTAAGGACAGGCCTTGTGACATTGTAGAATGCATTCAGGCTTGTGCCCAGGACCTTGAACCAGTCATCCGGCTCCATCCAGAGCATAAGATTGTCCTTACGTATCCCGGCATTGTTTACAAGCACCTCTATATATTCACCAGGGTGGGCATTCTGCCAACCCTCAATGGCCGCTACAGAAGCCTCGGTGTCAGCGACATCGAATTTCAGAAGCTCTCCGTCGCCTCCAGCCTCGCGGACCAGTTCGAGCGTCTTCTCCGCCTCGGTGTCATTTGAGACATAGTTCACAATCACATTGTAGCCCATCTGCGCAAGCCTGACGCAAACAGCACGGCCGATTCCACGGCTCCCTCCAGTTACAAGTGCGTATTTCATAATCTGTTATCACTTAAATATTTATTCTTTCAATATTTCTATCTGCGGCATGCAAGGATATCCGGGGCAATCGCATCCATGCCAAGTACCGATGCGCATGTAAAGACAGAAGTCATCGACACACCAAGTATACCGTGCAGATTCAGGCTCTGCCCGGTCAGCAGAAGATTCGGTATCGGGGTCTTTGGGGTCAGCACCGTAGTCATCGGGCTGCGCCAGTCCTTCCTTATGCCGTACGCAGAACCCTCAACTGTCTTTGTATAGCTGCTGTATGACAGAGGTGTGCTTGTGTATACCCTGTCCACGGCATCCTTAAGGCCTGGCAGCCTCCTTGAAGCCAGCTCAATGCACGCCTCAGTCCTGGCATTCTTGAACTCCACATAGTCCTCTCCCCTGTGCCGAAGCGGGAATCCGGACCATTTTTCCACTTCGCTCCAGTACATTGGAGAAAGCAGGTCTATGCTTATCGCATCAGCGGAATTGTCATATGGCACTGCCCAGTTGACAAGCACACTGTCTACAGAGCCTGCTCCTGGTCTCCATAGGTCAGCATCCTCCCTGTGGACATATACGTTCCTGTTCAGATATGGCATGCTTCCTGGCTTCAGGCGTATGTTCGCCGTAAACATCCCGAATGTATTCTCCAGTCCTGACATCCTTGAGCGGTATATCTTCCTGATGCATTTAGTATCCTCAACAAGGGCAAGTGCCGCTGACGGATGCATACTTGAAATAACCCAGTCAGCAGTCAGCACCTCACCGTCATTTATGACAACCTCGGCAATCCTTCCGCCCCTCTCCCTCATTGAAGTGACCCTGGCGTCAGTGATTACCTTGCCGCCCATTGCCTTTATGCTTCCTGCAAGGCTGTCTGCAATAAGCGAACCGCCGCCCTTCAGCCTCCAGGCACTCTGGATAAAGGAATTGTTTATCTGGGCAAACACATACAGCGGAAGCGTATCAGCATTCAGCTCCATCTTGAGAGAGGTGCCGGAAAGCACTTTCCGCAGCAGAGGGTCAGAGACAGTCTCATTCAGGAAATCATATGCAGAACGTGAAAAAAGTGACCGGGTATAGAAGTCCGACATGTCACGTGGCATGAAACTGTCAAAGATATGGTCTCCGACCTCTTTAAGGAAGGCCGTATATCTTCTTATCCCGTCCTTTTCTGACGGGAAACGCTCAATCAGGCGTTCTGCAAAAAGGTCATGTCCGCTGGCGAAAGGGAAAGATTCATCCCCTACCACAACCTCATCAAAGCATTCCCTGTCCAGCTGCACCCACGGCAGGTCCATCAGACCGAAATACCTGAAAAGAGGATAGAGCGGGCCTTGCGGGTCAAGCCCTCCTACATAATGGAATCCTGTATCAAAGAGGGCGCGCCCACGGACAAAAGTCTGCAGGCATCCTCCGATCTGGCTATCCTGTTCAAGCACAGTCACATCCATGCCGTTCCGGGCAAGGATATATCCGCATTCCAGGCCTCCGAGACCGCTGCCTATTATTATTGCACTTCCTGTTGGCATGATGTGTCGAATATATGTTTATGCTACTCTTTGCATCCATCCTTCCTGCAGAAACGCCTGCGGAAATATTTCACCTTCATCAGCTGGCGGAAAAGGAAAGGCTGCATAGTATATGTAATGAGGACAGTGGACCCCATCCCTATCAATGTGCTTATCCCTATGGAGCGGATTGCAGGATGCGTTGCAAAAAGCAATGATACCACCACAACTATCAGCACAAATGCCGAGAAGAAGATAGCGGTCTTGTGATATGTCAATAGCCTGTCATCCTTGCCGGCCGCCTTGGCCAGAAGACCGTTCATGACAAATATGCTGTAGTCAACACCTATACCGAACACGAATGTCGCGATAATGATGTTGATAAGGTTGAACTGAAGGCCAAAGATTCCCATGACTCCCCTGACCACATACCAGCTCAGCCCCATCGGAAGGAACGCAAGCCCGGCCAGCACTATGCTGCGAAACGAGAGCAGGAGCACTATGAACACGAATATTGTGGATATGCCGAGAATGATGTTGAAGTCATCATTCAGTATGCGTACCATGTCATTGGTATAATAGAACGGGTCGATGACAACGGTATGTGGAAGTGAAGCGACTGCATCATTGACTGCCATCCTGTCATCCTCCGGCATAAGCACGGATGTGAAGACCAGATATTCCCCGCCAGAGGTCTCCTCTATGAAATTACAGACCAGTTCATCAGGCAGCACAGCTGCATCATAGAGGGAGGCAGGCTCATAATCAGCCTCAACCATCGCAAAGAACGGGTCGAACATATCCGGAGAAAGCCCGTTTGCCACTGCGGCACGGCCGACCTTCCTCTTCACCTCCATGATTCTTGAAGGTGACCAGTAAGCTTTCCATCTGTCAATACGTGCCTGCTGCTCAGATTCCGTCACAAACAGATTTGACACCCGTGAATACTGCCTGACAATCCCTTCTCCCTCAAGGGAATCAAGTACTGCGACAACTCTCCTGCTGCCTTCCAGCGCCTCATCAAGAGTCTCTCCTGCCGCGGCATAATACATCGATGCAAGCCCCCGGTTGTTTTTCTCTGCATAGAGTTTACCTGACCTTACGACAGACGGCTCATTGTAGCCTATGTGCTTGAGGTCACTGTCAAATGTAACCCACGACTGCGTATAGCAGCATACCGCGCATACAATTGCAATAAGCACAAGCAGCCACCTGCACCTGTCAAGAGGATAGGAATTTATCTTGTCCAGCAATGCAAAGGCCTTTTCATTTTTCCTGTTTCCGTCAGGACGGAAGAAATGCGGAAGGAACACAAGGGCAAAAACCGTCGTCCCCACCATGGCGAAAGATGCGAAAATGCCGAAGTCGCGGAGAAGCTCGCTCTGCGTAAACAGCAGTCCGGCAAAGGCACCGATAGTTGTCAGGCAGCCCAGGCACACAGGGGTGGCCTGGTCCCTGAGAATCTGCACAGGGTCTCCAACGTACTTGTAATGCGTGATGACATGGAGACAATAGCTCAAGGCTACACCGAGCACAAGCGCACCAAGCCCGATTGCCATCAGGGACATCCCTCCCTTTATCCAGTAGACACATGCCAATGAGAAGAACGCCCCGTAGACAACAGGGCAGAGAAGCATCGGCAGCGTACCCTTGTTCCTGAAACAGATTCCAATGACAAGGCAGATTATCAGAAGCGATATACCCATGGTCAGGACAAGGTCTTTCTTTATATATCTCGAATTGAATACGCTCTGGACAGGCGCACCGTGGAAAAGGACCTCAGCCTCGGGATGGGCAGCAGTAAACTCCGCAATCTCATCCTCAATCATTGCCACCAGTGCCGTGCCTGCCTTCGAGTCCATCGAATTGAATTCAGGAGAGAGGAAAATCAGGGCGACAGTGCTGTCTGGACAGAAAAGGTGTCCATCCACCATAGTGTAGCCGGAACCTCCGCCCATAATTGACTCAGCCTGCGGAAGAAGGGCCTTGCGGAGAGCGGCCGGGTCCTGCGAAACCATTGCAGTAACGTTCCCTTCCTCATCGGAATAGACAAGTTCCTGGTTCATCTCCATCTGGGCTAATAGCACCTCATATGAAAGAAGGCGGTCAAATTCCCGATAGGCAGAAGTATCCACAAGTACAGGGACGTTGCCAAGGGCATAGTCGAGCGCATTCATCATGACATCCGGGCTGATGCCGTTGAGTATGCCTGAGATATATCCCTTTTCATCCCTGCCATAAAGCCCATCCACAAATTCATCGCTATATTCCGCAAGCACAGACGGCTCGATGTCGCCGTCCTTTCCGAGAATCTGTATAAATATCTTGTCCTTCACCTTCAGGTTGCTGAACGCAAGTCCTGTCTCCTCGGCGGCATCAGAGGCTGGGAGAAGCTTCGATATGTCCTCTTCGTAATTGACTTTCAGTCCGAAAAACACAAATATGGCAAGAGAGCCAAGCAGAGACATCCACATCAGGGGACGTCTCTTCTCCAGGAATCTATATATAGCGATAAAAAATCTGTCCATAAAAACATGAATTCACACTGCCTGCGCTGTCCCGTCCCGGCAGGAAAGCCTGCACAGTGCAATTATTAACATTCAATGCCGTGCTCCCTCTTCCATTTCTCATAGAAAAGAGGGCATGACGGCTCAAACTCTCCATCACATGTAGTGAACAACTGCGTCGTCACGGCCGTAAGTATCAAGGTATTGTCGCTTTCCCTGCGGATTTCATAATCAAACATGAGCTTTGCTCCGCGCGCCTTATGCCAGGAAATCTTGACAAGCAGCACGTCATCTATTGAAGCCACATGGTGGTAGCGGAGCTGCATGTCAAACATGGGGGCAAGGTATCCGCTGCCGAAGATATGCATATACTCCAGCCCGAACTCCCGTCCGAAAGCCTCCCTCGCATCCTCCATATATTTTACATAGTTGCCATGCCAGACCATCCGGATGGCATCAACTTCCGAAAACCGCACTGTGACACGTACCGTTGTACTGAGTTCCATATTAATCTTCCTTGATAAAAATCTTCATCCTGCATGTGGCGAGGAGCTCATCGCCAGACACTGTACTTGCAGAAAGCAATGTGATGCCGGCTGCCTCACCGAGAATCTGCAGATTTGTGCGCAGGTCTTCGCCTGCAAGAGGCAGGCGCGATATACGGAACTGCTTGATCTCTCCTATGAATCCCAGCTTCGGGGGAAGTCCCTGCCGGAATGTTCCATACCCTGCAAATGCAGCCGCCGACTGGGCTACATGCTCTATGAGTCCAGGCTCCCTGAGGCGTCCGTCCTCAACAAACACATTGTCCTCCAGAATATGAAGCCCTGTCTCTGCCTCGGTTTCCGTGGCAGAATACAGGGTGTCAACCATTACAATCGGGGGCCTCTGAGGAATGAGTCCATGTATCTGCTCCCCGACGAACAGAGGTGTCTCCATTAGTTCTGATGTTCAGTCAGATAATCATACAGAGCACCGAAAGTCTTGATCTGCGCCACATCAGATCCCTTGATCTTTACGCCTGACTCAGACTCAACAAGTGCAACCATGTCAACAAGGCTGAGGCTGTCTAGTTCAAGGGTAGCCTTGATGTCACCCTCCGGGGTGATATCCTCTACATCAATTTCAAACTCCTCAGCGAGCGCTGCATTGATCTTTTCAATAAGTTCCTGTTTTTCCATAATCATGTATTTTTGAAAATTATTTACATATTCCTGATAATCAGCGTAGAATTGGTTCCTCCGAAACCGAATGAATTGCTGAGGAATGTATCGAAACGCTTCTCGATGGTCTGCGCCGGGATAAGAAGATGCCCTGATGCCTCATCCGGATTCTCGAAATTGATATTTCCTGCGATGAAGCCATTCTTCATCATCAGCATCGAATATATAACCTCACTGGCACCTGCCATCCACATCTCATGTCCAGTCTGGCTCTTCGTGCTTGTGACCTCGACACTCTTCTCTCCAAACACATTGAAGATGGCCTTTGCCTCGTTGGTGTCACCGACATGGGTTGAAGTTGCATGTGCGTTGACATACCCGATCTCCCTGATGTCTATCCCGGCCCTCTTTATAGCCATCTGCAATGACTTTGTAGGACCGTCCACGTTAGGTGAAGATATATGGTCTCCATTTGACGAGAATCCATATCCGAGGACCTCCGCAAGTATCGGTGCTCCGCGGCGCACTGCGGACTCGTAGCTTTCGAGGATGACCGTAGCCGCACCGCCTCCGGGAACAAGCCCGTCACGGTCGCGGTCAAAAGGACGGCTGGCCTTCTCCGGCTCAGACTCCCTCACCGAGAACGCGGATATTCCGTCGAATGACCCGATAGAGAAAGGATTGACCTCCTGTGCACCTCCGCAGACTACCATTTCCTGAAGCCCGTTCTGGATAAGGAGCGCGCCAAGACCGATTGCGTGCGAGCCGCTGGCACATGCGCCGGAGACTGTCAGGTTGATTCCCTTAAGCTTGAAGATGCAGCCGAGATTCATGGTTACAGTCGAGTTCATTGACTGGAAAATAGCCCCAGAGCCGCAAAGTGTCGTATCTTTCTTTTCACGCATTGTATCAACAGCCTTGACCACCGGGTCCGCAGAGCTGTCGTTTCCATAAAGCAGACCTACATCATGGGTATTCAGGTAGTCCTGGTCAATGCCTGCCTGCTTCAGGGCATCTGCAGTCGCGCAGTAGGCATATTTTGCCTGCTCCGGCATATATACCCTCTGTGAACGGCTCAGCTGCTTCTTGAGGTCAGGAATTTCAAGCTTTGCTGTCAATGCGGAACGGAATCCCATCTCTTTTCTGGCAGGGTCGAAAATAATCCCTGATTTTCCCGTATAGAGCGAATCCCTGACCTCGTCCAGTGTCTTTCCGAGGCAGGAATATATCCCCATACCTGTAATTACTACTCTGTTTAGCATCTTAGTATGTGTTTTTGTTTTATTCTCCTGTTATCTTGTCAAGCCTTCTGTATATATCTCTTCTCAACCTCCTGAGGTTTATGATATTACCGAACTGCTTAGTTTTCAGGCTGGCCATATCCTGCTTCAGGCGTTTCACAAACGAGGCATAGTTCTGCGCAAATATGAATATGGCAGGGAAAAGAAGGACCCATGCCGCAGCAACCCACCAGCTGATGAATATCCCGGCAAGCACAAAGGTGAGTATTGCAAACAGCGGTATCCAGAACAGGACGCTCAGACATATAAGGAAAGTGCTTTCCATCATCTTGTCCTTCATTCTCACATCAGCAAAATAATATGCGACTGCATACATTATCGCGGAAGGCCATAATGTGAATACCCATACAGGGAAGAGGAGAATGGCAGCCATGAGCTTAAGCGAAGTAATGAATTTACCGGGAATCTGTTCCAGATTCCTGTCGGAAATCCGGAGAGTTTCAATGCTATTCCTCAGCAGATACACGTCATGATAGAGCTTCTTGGCCTTTTCCGGATCCTCCTCCTTGGCCTTAGCAAGCTTAGCCACAAGCCGCTTGTCCGACTCCAGGCGCTCAGGAAGAGAGGCACCGGGCGCAAGCTTTGCACCGTATGTCTCACGGATGAAATCGATCTCCTCATAGTTGTCAAGGTCAGTGATATTGAGCATCAGGCTCTCTATCTGCGCCCTGACGAGCTTGTTTACCTCCCTCTGCGCTGTACGCGGCTTTGTCTTGTACAGTTCATAGTACGGGGCGATTGAGACTGGCGTACCGTACCTGATCATCATATCATTCCTGATACCGAAATAATTGCTGTAATGGTTGCAGCTCGGAAGGATGAATATCTCCTTTTCGAAATTGCCCATCTCGGCAGCCTCGAAAGCAAGCTTCGTATAGCCGTAAGAGAAAGTGCCGAGCCAGCGCTTATCCTGATGTCCTGCTTCCGGATACATGGCGACAGTCTCACCGTCCAGGATAGCCTTCTCCGACATGCGGAATGTGTCCACATTCTTCCCGAGGGACTCCTCCCCCTCATGGTCAATCCTGAATGCAGGCAGAAGCCCTATGGCACGCAGGAATCTGTTTGCAAGCGGATGGAGCGCAAAGACATCGGCCCTCGTAAGGACATTTGGCTTCCTGTCCCTGAATGACATCACTATCCCCAGGGGGTCGCTGACACCATTCTGGTGATTCGAGACAATCAGCAGAGGGGTTCCCGGAGGCGGTACATTTTCCGTATCTACATTATATATCTTACGGTAACATACATAATCGTGGTAAAACCTGATATAAGATTTGAACAGCCTATATGCAAGAGCAGGCTTCCTGGTCTTTTCCATTCTATATTACAGTTTCTAAATCTTTCCGTCAAACACCCGCGCAATCTGCGCGAAAACATACAAAGTTAAATAAAACTTTACTTAAATAGAAGCATTTCAGCAAAAGAGAAATACAATTAAACCACAAAATAAGCATTTTTGACAAAATACATCCATACAACTGAGGCCTCACACGGCGGCACATATGGAAAACACTGTGCGGCAGCCCTGCACCAGAATATGCAGAACTGCCGCACAGGCATTATCTCTATCCACTCTATTTAAGAGGGGTCATCATATAGCGGAACTCATAGTCAGCATAAGGAACCATATATTCAGGAAGCGGCAGCGTACCCCAGCTGTTGACACAGCCAAGACCCATCTGCACCTTGTCAATCAGAAGATTGGTCAAATCAGACTGCTCAACCTCCTGCGAGTGCATCTGATGCTTCTTCACGCCTTCGTCAAGGGACTCTACCGTATAGTGCAGCGCAGAGGCCGAGAACGGAGCCTCGGCAACTATCTCAAGCCCCTGGCCAGACGCATCATAGATCTGCCACCACCTCACATCGGTCTTTGTCCCGGTCTCCTGAGGACGTATATAAGGGTAGAACTGCTCCTCTACTGTCTGCCCGTATATCCCTATTCCGGTGCAGCTGTTGCGGTCCACATAGTTCTCTCCTGGACCGCGGCCGTAATACCTTATATTCTCAAAACTGCGCGGCATAGGCATCTGCATCCCGAACCTGAACATGCAAGGGGCCTCCTTCTCGCCGGCAGCCATGGATTCGGTGACCTCAACAGCCCCGGAGCTGCTGATAAGATATGTCATCCTGAGAGATGCCCCGATCTCCTTAAGTTCATATTCAGCAACAACCTTGACCTTATTGTCCACCGTTACATTCTCCATTGACTTAAGGGACAGGCCCGGATTATGCCATACACGGAATTTCTTCTGCAGCCCAGCACCGAAATCATTGTCGGTAGGCGCACGCCAGAAATTAGGCTTCAGCTCAGCCCCCTCCTTTATGAAATCAGTACCTGAGACAGCATACTTCTCCATGAACCCGGTCTTTCCGCTGAAAAGGATCTCAAAGTCCTCTCCCTTTACCGCCACGCATCCATACGCATTCACTGTCACTTCCGGAGCGACAGCCGGACGATTGGCGGAAGCAGCATCTTTCAGTTCCAGGGCCGACGGCATGTATGGCTTCAGCACAATCTGCTGCCTTGCCACTGCAAAGCCTGCAGGAAGAAGGCCGTCCTGCACTTTCAGGACATACCTCACATTGAGAAGCCACTCTCCATCCTCGCCGGTCTCCCCTATTTCCGCCTTGACAGCAGTACGTGCCTGAGGCGCGGCATCTATGTCGTTCACAACGCCTGTCCTGACCGGAACTCCATCCTTGAGGACCTCCCATTCCAGCCTGTATGCAGACAGGTCACGGAAGAAATTCTCGTTATAGACCTCAAAGGCGTCACCAGTCCATGATGTCCATATGTCCTGATACCAGTACCCTACCTCATACATATGCGGATTAGGCACGCGGTCAGGACTTATCAGGCCATTGTCGCAGAAATTCTCATCAGAGGCATCATAGGCATTGAAGTCACCGCCGTAGGCATATATCATGGCCCCGTTCTTCCCGGTCCACCTCAGCCCCTGGTCAACAAAATCCCAGATGAAGCCTCCCTGGTATTTAGGATATTTCCTGATTATCTCCCAATACTCCTTGAATCCGCCCTCGGAGTTGCCCATCGCATGGGCGTATTCACACTGTATGAGCGGCTTCACCTTCGAGGCATCCTCACAATATGCGATACATGCATCATAATCATAGTACATAGGGCAGAAGACATCTGTCATGCTGTCATATCCTCCATTCTCATACTGGACCGGACGGCTCTGGTCCTCAGCCTTGACCGCCTTGTAGCTGTCCTCGAAATTCGGCCCGTAGCCAGCCTCGTTTCCAAGCGACCAGAAGATGACCGAAGGATGGTTGTACCCACGCTGGACATTACGTACATTGCGTTCGATATGCGCTGTCCTGTATGACGGGTTCTTCGCAAGCGTTTTCTCCCCGTAGCCCATTCCATGGCTTTCGACATTAGCTTCCGCCACTACATATATACCGTATTCGTCACACAGGTCATACCACACGTTGTCATCCGGATAGTGGCAGGTACGCACTGCATTGATATTGAACCTCTTCATAACCTCAATATCCTGTATCATGCGCTCCCTTGAGACAACATATCCTCCATCCGGGTCAAGTTCATGACGGTCAGCACCCTTGAAAAGGACAGGCAGCCCGTTGACAAGCAGCTGTGCATCCCTGATC
This sequence comes from uncultured Bacteroidales bacterium, assembly GCA_947179325.1. Taxonomy (GTDB): domain Bacteria; phylum Bacteroidota; class Bacteroidia; order Bacteroidales; family UBA932; genus Cryptobacteroides. The sequence continues at coordinate 149,540 of CAMXAU010000002.1, forward strand.
TCGATTTTCCTGAAGCCGACCTTTACCGGGATAACCTCAGAGATGTCATTGCCGCTATAGGCTGTCAGGCGCAAAGTATAGAGATAAGGAGTCTCCGCAGTCCACTTGCATGGATTCTTGACAGGAAGCACCACCTCACCGCTGCCATTGGTCCTGGAGGAGGCGACCACATTGCCATCCGCATCCATAAGCTCTACAGACACAGGGAAAGACGAAGTGGCTGAAATCTCGACCTTCATCGTACCGTCTGCATAGTCCTTGTCAAGGTCAGCTGTGGCACGCACGTCTGAGATATGCTTTTTCGGCCTGCTGTACAGATAGCTGTCCCTTGCCACACCGCTGAGGCGGAAGAAGTCCTGGTCCTCAAGATACGTACCGTCACACCAGCGGAAAACCTGGAATGCTATAAGGTTCTTTTCACCCGGCTTCACATATTTTGTAAGATCAAATTCTGCCTCCAGCTTGCTGTCCTCGCTATATCCGACATACTTTCCGTTGACCCACAGGTAGATGTTCGAGGTCACAGAGCCGAAATGTGCAATCACCTCGCGTCCTTTCCAGTCTGCAGGCACATCAAATTCGCGCCTGTATGTGCCGACATGGTTCATCTCCACCGGCACATATGGAGGATTGTTCCTGTAGAACTCCCTCCACGCATATCCGACATTAAGGTATATCGGGTCTCCATATCCGTTCAGCTCCCAGATGCCAGGAACAGGCATTGTCCCCCATGAGGAGTCATCATATCCGGCTTTCCAGAAGCCGTCTGCAGGACGCTGGTCCGCGTTCTCCACCCAGTTGAATTTCCAAAGCCCATGCAGGCTCATGAAGTTGGATGAATTTGCAGGGATTCCAGATGAAGCCTCAACTGATTCATATGCAAAATAGTGGGAATGCATAGGCAGCCTGTTGACTGCATTGACTTCAGGGTCCTGCCATTCTTTGAAGGTCTGTGCATAAGCTGCTATCCCGAATGCGGAAAGAGCAAGTGCTAAAAAGATCTTTTTCATTTATTTCTAAAATATGTTAGAAGTTAATAGTGTCACCATTATCCATACCGCGCATGCGGCACACGGTTGCCAAAACGGACAAATTTAAGAAAATGTTTCCGTATTTACAGAAGCGGTGCGCATTAATCTGCACATTTTCTCCTTCCGGCAAGCCTGCTATGTGTCTTCTTATATGATAACGACCGGATTGCATTTTGCCTTACCTCAATTTCCTCCAGAATCCGCAAATGGACAAGTCCGGGATTTCACACGCCCGGAAACCGGCGATGCCCATATTCTGAAAAATATGTGATATATTTGCAGGCTATGGTCGGTATTTTTGATTCAGGCGTAGGCGGACTGTCCGTTTTCAGGGAAATCTTCAGAAGGCTTCCCGGTGAAGGCTATATCTATTACTCTGACAACGCACATTGCCCATACGGGGAAAAATCGCAGGATTATGTCACGGCAAGGGCGAGGTGGATTACAGAGCATCTCATACAGGAAGGGGCTGAAATCATTGTAGTTGCATGCAACACTGCGACGGCCGCGGCCATTGCCACGCTCAGGAGAGAGTATTCCGACAGTTCATCCCCTGAAGTAAGGGAAAGGGTTTCCAGGCTGTCCTCAGGCAGACAGGACCATATAATGTTCATCGGCATGGAGCCTGCCGTAAAGCCTGCTGCGCTGAACACAAGGAGCGGGACAATAGGTGTACTTGCCACAGCGGGCACCCTCAATGGAAACAAATATATAACCAGCCGCGACCTCTATTCCAATGACGTCAAGATAGTCGAGCACGTCGGGCAGGGCTTTGTTGAACTGGTAGAGAACGGCAATACATCAGGAGCAGAGGCAGAAGATGTTGTCACAGAGTCCGTGAAGCCATTGCTTGACTCAGGTGCAGACACAATAGTCCTCGGATGCACGCATTACCCTTTCCTGAAGGACACTATAGAAAAAGTCGCACGCAAGCTGGCCCCGGAGCGCCATGTCACGATAATCGACCCGGCACCTGCTGTCGCGAGGCATCTGGTGGAAGTAATGAAGCAGGAAGGGCTTCTTACGGAAGACAGAAGCACACGCCCGGACATACGGCTTGAATCATCAGGCTGTCCGGAAGGGCTTCAGCGGATGTTCTCCAGCATCATATAGCTGGCCAGTTCCCTACTGGTAAAGGTAATATTTCCTGGAAAGCGCGCGGAAATCCTCGACATCCTTGTTCCAGTATTCAATTATGTCCGACACATCGTAGGACACGGAAAACCTTGTCCTTATGAACGATGTACCGCAGACCTTGTCGAAAAGCCCGACACGTGAAGCCGCCTCAAATGCCTTCCTGGCAGGATACAGCCTGGCAACAGCCTGCATCACATAGAACTGCGTCATGGTCACATGGGCTGCTTCATAGTCTGTAAAGAAATACTGGACACCTTTGACAAGCCGGCCGGCACTGCTTCCGGAAAAAGGCTTGAAGTATATCGTCCGGAACCCGACACCTGGCAGTCCATAGCTGTCAAGCTCATTTTTCAGGTTCTCTGCGTCAATCCATTCCGCCCCGAACACTCCAAAGGGCAAAGTATAGCCGATACCGATGTTGAGGAAATTGTACAGTTCTCCGCAGATTCCCGCGGCTGAATAGTTTATCGCGGCATCCGACGTAGGTATGTTCGGAGAGGGCAGCACCCATGGAAGCCTTGTGTCACGGTAGAGCATGTCACGTCTCCAGCCTTCCATCGGGATTACCGACAATGAGCAATGCGAAGCTTCCTGCGTACCGAGCTGTCCGCAGTTCAGCCCCTCCTCATTGACAAGGGTGGCAAGCTCCCCGACAGTCAGACCATATATATATGGTATCTTGTACTGTCCTACAAAAGATATGAGGCCGTCTTCCGCATAGCACCCTTCTATCTTTCTGCCGCCAAGAGGGTTCGGCCGGTCCAGGACCATCACCTCTATGCCGAGCTCCGCACATGACTCCATGACAAGCCCCAGTGTGCTGATGAATGTATATGACCTTGCGCCGACATCCTGTATATCATAGACCATTATGTCTATGCCTTCAAGCATCTTATGCGTAGGCTTGCGCGTGGAGCCATATAATGAATATACCGGCAGGCCCGTCGTTGCATCGGTCATGTCTGTGACTTTACCGCCGGCATAGACATCACCCCGCACTCCGTGCTCAGGGCCGAACAGCGCCACAAGATTCACTTCCGGGGCGTTGAACAGGATGTCTATCGTGGAGTGCAGCTCCCGGTCAACACCGCTCGGGTTAGTCACAAGCCCGACACGTTTTCCGGCCAGCGGGGCAAACCCCATGTCACGGAGGACCTCGATGCCAGGCTTAACCTCTCCGCATTCCGGCATATGTCTGTCCGCACAACCGTCCACGGCCTGGAAAGAGGCCGTGTCTGCCTGGTCAGAGATGCCATACTGTATATAGACCGTATCATGCACAGTAACGGTATCCGCTACTGGGGCAGCATCTTTCACGCGTTTTCTCTTCCTGTCAGAACCGGCGCACAGGACTGATACCGCCAGTATGCCGATGGTCATTATAAGCAATTTCCTTTTCATACAATCATAGATGTCTTTACTGTGCGAAAATCATTTCTTCTTCCCGTAATCCGGGGAGACCTTGACAAAAAAAGTCACCCCGACAGTCGCCGCACAGCAGGCGATGACGAGCCAGAAGAATCCACGGTACCCGAGATATTCCTGCAGATAGCCGGCCACCATTCCCGGAACCATCATGCTCAATGCCATGAAAGCCGTACACAGAGAATAATGCGAAGTCCTGTATTCCCCGTCGGAGAAATACATCATATAAAGCATATATGCAGTAAATCCGAAGCCGTACCCGAACTGGTCAAGCGCGACACACGCATTTATCACAATCAGATTGCCAGGCTGGAACGCACTGAGATACACAAACACAAGACAAGGCAGGGCAAGGCTCAGGGCCATAGGCCACAGGACTTTCTTAAGCCCCCACCTTGCAGAGGCGAGCCCTCCGAGAATCCCTCCTATGGTCAATGCAGCCACACCGATTGTCCCGTACACAATCCCCACTGTCTCAGTCGCGAGTCCAAGCCCTCCCTTTTCCACTGGGTCAAGAAGGAAAGGATTCAGCATCTTGACCAGGAATGCCTCCGGAAGACGGTACAGCAGCATAAAAAGCATGGCCGTCACTATTCCCTTCTTCCTGAAGAATGTCGTGAATGTACGTCCGGACTCCATGATGATTCCATGCATTGAAGCTCCGTTACGGCTTGAATCTGCGGAAGGATGCGGCATGACATAGGAGTGATAGACAGACATCACCCCGAACAGGACAGCCGCAGACCCTATTGTCAGGGACCATGCAAGAGGTATGTTCCCGAGCCTTGTCTCAAGAATCCCGGCAAGAACTACAAGCACCCCCTGTCCGAAAATCGAGGAAAGCCTGTAGAATGTGCTTCTGATGCCTACAAACATGGACTGGCTTCCGGGATCAAGGGCAAGCATATAGAATCCGTCTGCGGCAATGTCATGCGTTGCAGACGCAAAGGCTGTGATCCAGAATATCACAAGCGTAAAGGCAAACATCGGCACCGGTACAGCCCCTTCCTTTATCATGTCACCTGTCGGAGACGGGAGCGAGAAAGCCGCTGCGGCAAATGCCAATGACATAAGGAGCTGCGCTGCAATCACCCACCACCGCTTTGTCCTTATGACATCAACGAATGGAGACCATAGAGGCTTTACGACCCACGGCAGATAGAGAAGTCCTGTATACATTGCAACGTCACCATTGCCCATGCCGATCCGCTTGAACATGATCACAGAGATCACATTGACCATAAAATAAGGTATCCCCTCCGCAAAATACAATGTCGGGACCCACGCCCACGGTGATATTTTCATGTCAGGCTTCATACTCTCCTGTTTTTGTCAGATTTCATCGGGAGCTGCCCGGGAAGCGCACCTGGATAATAATGTTCAAGTATCTGGCGGTATCCGTATCCCATGGAAGACATCACTGCCGCACCTATCTGGCACAGGCCGACACCATGTCCCCAGCCACGTCCATGCAGGACAATACGGGAGCTATCCGGCCCTTCGCCTGCCGCCTCAAGGTATTCAACCTCAAAGGCAGAGCTTTTAAGATGCGACTCAGACAGGATCCGTCTGATTTCCAGTTCCTTGCCTACAATAACGGTTTTCTCCGAACCGACAATCCTGAGTCTGGAGATCCTGCCGGAGGCACCCCTTTCAAGCGGCTCCAGCGAAAGGATACGTCCCAGGCCAAGGCCTGAGCGTTTCTCCACAAGTGCGGACAATTCCTCTACGCCATATTCCACGGTCCATCTATAGAAATCCTCCGTCTCAAGGTCATAGTCGTTCAGCACCTGGGAGAGCACCTCCCTGTCATGCGTGTCACAGAATGCACGGACAGGTTCATCAGGAAGTCCTCCATTCTTGACAGCCCCGCCTGCCAAGCCTCCCACAGCGACATGCCCGGGGGTATCCGGAAGCGCCTGGAGATAAGGATAGTCCCTGTCTTCCCAGCAGACAGAGAATTTCTCCATCACTCCTCCGCAGCATTTGGAGAACCTCGCATCACATATTTCCCCGTCATACATGAGCACTTCGCCCCATGTCTGGTCTACCGCCTTCCTGACCAGCGGCCCTGCGGCACGCGTCAGTCCCTGGTAGCGTTGGCAATGGTCATCGGCGCATACGTCATATTTCCTGTGCTCCTCATGGTCATACCATTTTATATGTTCACATCCGGAGTGCCCGCCACAGGCAGAGCCTTTTCCATGGTTCTCGCATCCTCCGACAAAAGTGACCACCCCAGGCACACTTCCGGCCCAGTCCGGATAATGCTCCATCACCGGCCTGCCATGCGACGCAATGCGGGACATCACCCATGAGCGTGAAATTACAGAGTGAGCCTTAAGGAATTCAAGGGATGCTGTGGATTTCATCTCGGATGAGATTACGCTGACCAGATAGTCCTCCACGCCGATTACATTGACGGCAGTCAGCATGTCCTTCTCCACAATTATCTTGAGCGAGCCGGCAAATTTCTGTGTCTCCCTGCGCTCCCAATGGAAATTCTTCCCTATAGTGACGCCATGAAGCACAAAGCATGGCTCTGCAAACATTGTCGAAAGCGTGTTTTCACCGAAAAAGAGTTCATCGTACAAGGCTCCGTCATATTCAATCTTCCCTTCCCTGAGGGTTGCCTTCCGCACTCCTGCGCCATCTGAGAGAATCTCGAACTCTATTTCCCTGGCAGACATGATGCCGACATCAAGCATAGGCTGGGTCCGGGTCATCCTCCTTATGATATTCTCCTCCACAGCCCTGGACAGAGACACTTCCGAAAGCAGGCCGGACAGCAGTTCCTGGTCCAGCTTGTCAAAATCCTCTTCAAGAGGGGTGATGAAAAGCCCGGCCATATCAGCGCACCCCGGACTCATCATGAGGTGGTCAGGGCCGTCAGAGAAATAGTGATGCGAACGGTGCGCTGAACGGAATACAACAATAGAGCGGTATTCCCCCCTTGAGCAATATGTGAAGAGATTGAACATAGGCTCGCTGTCCCCCTCTGCCGCCGGAGCACAGTCAAGAAGCCTGTAGAGCAGCTTTGCAGAAGACTTTGCGGTCCTTGACCTCAACACGAATATTCCTGATGTAAACTTCCTGTAATGGAAGAGGTCGGCATCCTGTATAGAAGCGACATATTCCAGCGGGGTGCAATCCCCTTTGAGATGGCTGTCCCTCCCGACTGAGTCAAGAATCATGTCCACGTCGGACTCAAGCGGCATGGAACCGCGCCCCGCAGCCTGGAAATGCTGGTGGTCAGGGGCAGAGGCTCCGCATTTTGGACCATTATAGAAAAAGACATATCCCTGATATGCCTTTGACATGTCAAGCATATCCACATACCTTGTCCTGATTGACTGCGGGACATGCCGGTCTGCCGCAATCACAAGATGCTCCGGAAATATAGGATACGGATTTACCAGGATATCGTATTTCTTGCCTTTGCGCCCCTCGAATTTCATGCGTGTCTGCTCCTTGGGACGGTTCTCATGGCACAGGAAACATCTGCGCGCACCGATAGACTCCTTGTCGACCTTTGCGGCGGAAGAGACGATGCGCGCCGGGTTAAACTGCACCTTCACCTCCAGCCCGCCTGCATCCAGGGTCTTGACCCTTACATTCTTAAGTGCCCTGAAATTAGCGCAGGCCAAAGGCCACCGCGACAGCTGGTCGCAGATAAATTTATCTAATCCTCCTGGTCTCATTGTCATTCTGCATCAGTGTTCATCCTTATTCTCGCCTCAAGCTCCCATGTGCGGAGACGGTCCTTGTACAGATTATTTGCGTTTACCCTTTCGATGTCAAGAGCCGCGTCTGAATTCCCTTCCCATCTGCGGCAGCAATAGAGCACATCATAGATTCTACCGATCCTGTATTCCCTGCTGATTCTCAAGCCCATTGCATAGTCCTCTCCATAACTTGTATCAGGGAAGTCCAGCGTGCGGAGCAAAGGGGTCCAGAAAGCCCTCGGGGCACCAAGCCCATTTATCCTCAAGGCATTGTTCCTGCCGTTGTCATCTGTCCACTCCCTATGGTCAATAATTCCGGGAGGAATCGGCTCCATGTTGAAATCCGTCATCAGATATGTACCGACAACCATGGCACACCCCTGTTCCTCAAAGGCAGACACGATCCTTGACAATGTGTCCGGACCGCTGTAGACATCATCGCTGTCAAGCTGCACTGCAAATTCACCGCAATGGGCTGAGTGCACTGCAAGATTCCAGCAGCCTCCGATCATCAGGTCATCCCTATCCGGGACAATATGCACAAGGCGGCTGTCCGATGCCGCCAATTCAGCAAGAAGCTCTGTCGTCCCGTCTGTCGAATGGTTGTCCACCACGATTACATTGAACCGGAAGGGACACTCCTGCGACAACGCACTCCTGACAGCGTCAGAAACTGTACGTATCCTGTTATATACAGGTATTATCACTGAAGCCTTTACCGGGAATACGCTTTCCTTTACCTCAGAGCCAGGACATGCCTGTCCCAGGTCCACATCCCTGAACACAGGCTCAAGGTACGCGCCGATCTTCTTCAGGTGCAATGTACAGATCTTCTCCATCTCAATCTGCACTTCCCTGTTTCTCGGGTCGACATAGTCAAACTGCTTTTCACCGGACTTCCGGCCGTCAAGCTGGACAGAAGTGTACAGATATTCATTTACATGGACTATCTTCTTCATCCTCAGGCGTATAAAATACAGGGCTCCGAAGCGGCACCACCCGGGAAGCTCCGACACAGCCTCACGGAATGCAGATGTCCTGAAGACAAGGGCAGGACCGAAGTCAAAATCATCCCTCAGGGCACCTTTCTGGCAGTCAATCAGCGGATGCCTTTTCCTTGCGGCTGGTCCCTCCTGGCCAGGAAGCACCTCATAATAGTCTGAATAGAGCATGTCAGCCCCGGAAGCATCCGCGATGGACACGAAACGTTCAAGAGACCTGTACCCAAGGTCAAGGGAATCCTCCCTCGTATATATAAGGATATATTTTGTCGAAGCCTGTCCTGCAATTGCACGCAAAGCCTCTGTTGGGAGCAAATGGCTCCCGGCTACGAAACATTCGATGTCCATAAAACAACGTCAGCTAAAATATGACTATCTGTCCTGGAGCGCCGGACTGTCTGGCCAGCAAATGGCGTGGCAATCGGGAAACCAGGGATTTCCCTACAGCAGAGCAGACAGCTGGCGGCCAATCATGGCAAACTCCTGTTCAAAGTTAGGTGTAAAGACTGAGTTTCCCAAACTTTCTTCAATTTCCGCAAACGGCCACCATCTCCCCTCGTCAACCTCATCATTGTCCGGCTCCAGCCTGAAGTTCCCGACTACAGCGAAGACATTCACCATCTCAAGCTCTATCTCCGACTCGAACTGGTATGACATGAGGTATATAGGATTGAAATCCATGAAGCCAAGTTCCTCGCGGGCTTCCCGGTACAGGGACTCCAGCAGGACTTCTCCGTAGGCGACATGCCCTCCGACAGCAGTATCCCATCTGCCTGGCTGTATATCTTTATCCATGGAGCGCTTCTGCATATACAGTTCACCATTGCGGTTTATTATATGCAGGTGCACAACAGGATGCAGCACCTTGGCACCGCTATGGCAATATGCCCTTGATGCCATGCCGACGACCTCACCGTCCGGCTTTATGACAGGAAACATCTCGGTCCCCGGCACATAAGCAGAAGGATTTCCCGCAGTAGGTGCAGGAAGGACTGGCGCCGGTTCAAATGGATATATCAGGTCGAACATGCCTATGCCGGTTACGGGCTACGCCAGTGCTACAAGTATAAGGAGCTGGGCGACAAGCACCCTCATGAACATGGACAGCGGATAGACTGTCGCATAGTTCACCGAAGTATAGTCCGTCCCGTACGCATTCTGAGAGAATGCAAGCACAGGAGGGTTGGTGCATGCTCCGGAGACAAGTCCGCATATCTGATAGAAATTAAGCCTGAAGACAAGACGTCCTGCCATTGCCACGACAAATGTCGGGATTATGGTAATCAATGCGCCATACAGGATCCACCAGTATCCGCCGTTTACAATTGAAGACACAAAGTTCTCTCCAGCACCGAGTCCCACGGCTGCAAGGAAAATCGAGATCCCGATCTCCCTTATCATCAGGTTCGCACTTGTGGTGGTATAGGTAGTGACCTTGAATCTCGGGCCAAAATATCCGATAAGGATCGCAATGATGAGCGGTCCACCTGCAAGCCCGAGCTTTATCGCCTGTGGGATTCCAGGGAAACGGATTGGAATTGAGCCGAATATGACACCTACAGCAATGCCGAGGAAAATAGGGATAAGATATGGGTGATTAAGCCCTGAGGCAGAGTCGCCAACAACATCCTTCACCTTGTCTATCGCATTCTCGTGCCCGACAACACGTATCACATCACCGAGCTGGAGCACAAGGTTAGGGCTTGCCACCAGGTCAACACCTGCACGTGAAACCCTTGTGATGCTGACTCCGTAGGTCGCACGGATCTTGAGGTCTCCCAGCCTCTTACCTGTCAATGAAGACTTTGTGACTGTGAGCTTCTTGGCAATCATGGAAGTATCCAGTTTCTCCCACTCCCTGACGTCCATCTCGATCCTCTTTCCGAAAAGCATAGTCACGACATCAGCGGAACTTTGTGAAGTGACAACAAGAAGCTTGTCCCCCTCATGAAGTACAGTCTCGGCAGACGGGACATCCACAGTACCGTCACGGTAGACACGGGAAATCACGAACTTGTTTGCTATCTCCCTGTTGACCTCCTTCACCGCCTTATTGAAAATCGCCGGATTCCTGACCTCAAACGCAATACGCACAGCACATTCAATTCCGGTCTCATCAGCATCCAGGACAGCCTTTTCCTTTTTCAGGTCAATCCTGAAGATGGCCTTGACAAGCATGAGCACCATGATCACCCCAAGCACACCGATAGGATAAGCCACAGCGTACCCAGACGCAAGCGAGCCTGATATGCGTGACGCCTCAGCCGCGCCCTGTACAGATGAAGCGACATCAAAATACGTCTGCTGTGCAGCACCAAGCCCAGGGGTATTAGTGACAGCACCGGACATGACACCTACCATTGTAGACAGGTCCTCGCCAGTGACGATATGTATCACGTATGTTGTAAGGACAGCAAGGAGCACGATTGCCACTGCAAGCATATTCATCATCAGCCCGCCTTTCTTGAAGGAATGGAAAAATCCAGGGCCGACCTGAAGTCCGATAGAGAAGACAAACAGGATGAGTCCGAATTCCTTCAGGAAATGCAGAAGCTCCCCAGGAATACGGAATCCGAAATGGCTGAGCAGGATACCGACAAACAGGATCCATGTAGACCCGAGCGTAACCCCCTTGACCTTAAAACGTCCAAGCCATATACCGGCGGCTATCACAAAGGCAAGCAGCATTATGGAATGCCCAGTCCCTAATCCGAAAAACAAATCTTTCATAACTCCATTAATTAAGTCCTATTTACAGCATCTTCGGCTGTCTATCAAAAAAAACAAAGGCTGGAGTCACCAGCCAAGCTCAATGCAGAAGGCCGACCTTCCTTCCGAGCGTCCCTCAATGTATATCTTCCCCTCTGCATCAGCCCTATAGATTTCAACATCCTCTCCAGGCAATGTCTCATTGTTGAAATTGATCCTGACATCCTTTACAGGATTGCTTACAGCAAATCCGTATTCAAGCGCATCCATCGCCCAGACAAGATAGCGTGCATTGTTTGTATGACCGTTCATGTCCACATCTGAGTATGCCACCCTGCGCACCGCCACCATTTCAGGCTGCACGCCTTTCGGCATCTGAACCTTGTCGCAGGAATGCTCTATCGCATCCTCAAGGCATGCTGTCCCATTGTCAAGTATCTCAGTGTCCCTTGATATCCTCCTGGTATCCACATTCAGCACCAGCCAGGATGTAGTCGCAGAGACGAGCACATCTCCACTGCCATCCTTCATCTGGAAATCACGGAGATAGAAAAGCCTGTCAGCACCTTTGTGCCACGTGCTCAGGCAGACCTCATCACGCCACTGGGGATATCTTTCAAAATGGATATGCATACGCGAAAGCACCCACACGGTCCTCGTCTTCTGAAGGTCATCATATCCGAATCCAAGCTTCTGTGCATGAACATTTGCCATTTCCTGCGCAAGGTCCATGAATGACGATGGCTTCAGGCGGCACGCATTGTCCGTGTCGTAGCATGGTATAATGAGATTCTGTGAAAACTTGTTCTGCATTACAATCAATTTTTCCCGGCCCGCTCATCACTGGAATGGCAAAACCGGCAGACGGGGCGCAAAAATAGCATTAATAGTTCAGAATTTCAAGTTCCTCCGGACTATATAATATTGAATTTATGAAATCCGGACACAGGTCAGCCAACAGGACAAATACCCCAAGCGCAATAACCGCCAATGCCACAAGCAAAGCGGCTGTCAGCAGGATTACCCTGACAGTGCGGGCCTTCCCTTCCGTCCTTGTCAAGGCCTCCTTTTCCGCCGGGCTTTCCGGCTGCTCTGCGGCAGGCCGGACATTCTCTGGCTGCGGCTGAGGTTCTGGCCGCTGGTCTGACAGAGGTTCAGGCTGAGGATCAGGCTGCGGCAATCCTGATTCCTGCACTGCTGCAGGTAAAGCTTCTGATTCCTGCACTGGCTCTACGGAAGGCACTGTCATTAAATCCGTCCCCGATGCCGGCTCTGAAGCAGACACCTGCTCCATCACCGCTACTGATCCTGTAGAGAGTTCCTGCGATGGATTCTGTTCCGATTCTCCTTTATGTTCTGGCACCTGCTCCGCGCCAGGTCCATCTGAGGATTCCGTCTCCAGCTGCTTAGCCGCACCAGGGTCCTCCACCGTTTCATGCACATGGAGTCGCTCCTGTTTTTCATTCCCCGGCATTGGCCCCGCTTCAGGAGACGGGACACCCGGTCTCACCTCAGGCTCCGTGGAGATTCCCATGCCTGGCATAGCGTAATGCCCGGCATCAGACAACGGCTCATTCTCCTGCCCTGCCGAAACATTTCGTACACTATGAGTCTTCAATGACACGGGCTCAAGCCCGGCACCCTCAGGAAAAATATCCATATCCTCATCAGGGACAAAGAAATAATTGTTCTCCCTTGTCGCCCTCAACCTGCCAAGCCCAGGGAAAATCATGACTTTCTCCTTGTCAAGCACCGCCCGCATATCACGCACAAAATCCTCTATAATATGCTCAGCCACATCAGTTCCAGTGCCATTGGACTCAGCATAGAGCCTCGCAAGAAGCCCGTCCCTCCCGGAATCCTGCCTGAAATACAGTTTCCTGTACGGAGGATTGATGGTATATCCCCTGTCAGAAAACGTAGAAGGCACAATCTCGGCTGCGAAATAGCCAAGGCCGGGCAAAACAACCCTATCATTGTCAAGGATCAGTTCCTTCACCATTTTTGACAGAAGATCGATATCCATAAGCAAGTCTCTTGATTCAATTACATAAACATGCAGCTAAACTGCAAAAGCGGCACAAAGGTAATAAGAATCTGCCGAAAATTCAGAAACTGTCCAGATTTAGATAATCAAAAAATGTCACGTTAACTTCAGCTTGTATCATATAGATACCCTTTGGAAGATGCAGACGCTAACAATCTGCCGAAGAGATATCCGCGCTCTGCTGAAGGAGACGCCCACGCTCTGCTGAAGTATGTACGCCTTTGCCTGCCCCAATTGCATGCACATTGGAAACGCCTATACCCTGGAATTACGCAGAGGGCATCAGCCACGGAATCACATGAGGACATTTCACATATTCGTCCTCTCTTATTTATATCTCACCGGTTCCTCCTTGCCTTATGTCCTTTTACAACCTATAGCTACAAGAATCCGCCAGGCCAATGAAAGCGGCAAGCCTACAGGTGATGAACACCGCAAGATGGCAGCAGATGAATAGCAAGATGACGAATGATAAAACGGCAAGCAGACAGATGGTGAATAGCGAGATGCCGGACGATGAATACCGGAGGCACGACAGCGATTCGTCTTTGCTATATCACAAAAGCAGTTTATGATGTTTTTATCGTGATGTTTTATGATATTTTTCCGGCATTGAAGGAAAGTTTTGTCACAAAATCACAACGCACACAGTATCAGAATAATACAACACGCAAAGATCAATCAGGAACTGTCAACGTGAAAAAAAATTGCAAAAAATCATAAAATTTTTCGAAAAATACTTGCAGCGTAAAAAAAATGTTGTACCTTTGCAATCCCATTCGGAAACGATACGGGAAAACAAAATTCCTGAATAGCTCAGTTGGTTAGAGCATCTGACTGTTAATCAGAGGGTCCCAGGTTCAAGTCCTGGTTCAGGAGCAACAAAATCCAAAGCACTTGCAAATTGCAAGTGCTTTTTCATATCATTCTGGTCCACTGCTGATTCGGTAATGATGGTAATGAGATGCCATTTTCAGGGTATAATCGCCAAAAGCGGTTGGTAAAATCGTTATATCTTGTTAACACCCTGCAATTTACAGAAATTAGATGAAAAGTTTTTCATTTAATGAGCGATAATAAAAAAATAAGGCGTTGTTTGCGATGCCCGGAATGTTGCTCGCTGCACGTCATCAAATGGGGTTTCCGCAATGGCGTTCAAAGACACAAATGCAGAAGTTGCCAAAGCTTGTTTTGGATCACTAGAAAACCCTGCGTCTACGCGCATATGTTGGAAAATCTGAGCTGAAGGTGTGTTAACGTGTAAAATACAAGCAGCAGTTATTCAATCACTTACCTGTCAATTGCATTTAAAATTCGAATGCACCAGAATCCCGACACCTATCATTACATAATACATTTATAATCAAGTGGTTATATTTTACGCATTTAGGGTCGCATGTGGAAGTACATCTCATTTAATGAAGCCCCTCCGTGGCCGAAACACTCGAATCATGTCACTCGTCCACGGAAACAGCCGTTTTCGTGGACAGAATTCTTTCGGTTCGACACGCTTCCACTTGATCCTGCTGCTCCGGTGAACTTGAGATTATCAGTGGGGCAATAAGTGTTACCACGGCCCTGGCATTGTACAGTGTTCCATGGTCCGAGTGGAGAAGCGTGCCATAGTCCGCAGGTGGAGCAGCATGTCATAGTCCACAGGTAAAGAAGTAAGCCATGGTTCAAGCGGTGCTGCACGTCTTTCAGTCACCAGCCGGCCGCCTTGAAACTGGCCTTCATCTTCTCCATCACCCCATCACCATACCGAAGCCGGAAGACATCGCTATCTCGTGGCAGAGGATGCCCCTGTCAAAGAAGTCAAGGACCGGAGAGAGGAAGTGAGAGGAGAGAGGGAGTGAGAGGTGAGAGAGATGGAGAGGAAAAGAGGAGAAGGAGGAGAAAGAGAGAGGGGCGATTCCGCCGGAATCGGACTACCGGGGTCTAGGACTGCTGAATCGAGGCTGCCTGAGTCGGGGCTGCGGAATCCTGCTATGAAATTTTGCTGGCGGAACCGGGCCTGGGCCGCTCTGCAATCCAGGACAAATGGCACCCATGCGCTGAACACTGTCCCTGGCAGATTTGAAAAGTATATTTTAACAGTATACCAGTGATGCTCAGGGGTGGACTTACAAAAATCCATGTATGGACACATACTTTTGCAGGTGATCCTTCAAGAATCACAGACAATCCCGGCGGGTAACCTATGCCGCAGGTGGGTGAGTACCCTAGACCACGAATCAGGCCTGTCATTTAAACACCTATTGGAAACTCCTGTTCCAGATGGAAATTCAGGCCACCAGCAATGTTCCAATGGAGCTTCAAATTGTCTGCTTTGCCCATTTGGAATTTTTAGCGGAAACCCATCACGCTAAATGCCATGGCTGCAGAGATTCACCACGTCACATCATCACACCCACATCAATGCATCACTGAATCACTACAGCACCAATGCATCGCAAAATCGCGACACTACTATGCCACTCCGTCGCAGCCGCATCAATATATCAAAGGATAGCCGCCATATCACAGAATTACAGCCATATCACAGAATCACAGCTGCATCGCAGATCAGCCGCCCGCGGCTATATATCACAGATTCGCTGCCGAATCAATCTCTTCCAGATGGCCGGTCTTGGAATCGATTATGAAGCCGCGGACCATGATGTCCTTGGGCACAAGGGGATGCCTGCGGATTGTCCGGACCGTATTCTTCACAGATTCAGATGTGTCACGGAAGCCTTCGAGCCATGCGTCAAGGTCTATGCCGCATGTCCTTATTGTTGCCAGTGTCTCGTCTGTTATCCCCCTTTCGAGCATCCTGTCATGAAAATGCGAATAGCTCATGTGGCATGCACCGCATCCGGAATGGGCTACAACCATTATCTCTTCCACACCCAGCTCGTATATCGCCACTATGAGACTGCGCATAGCTGAGTCGAAAGCGGAGATCACCAGGCCACCGGCATTCTTGATGATCTTGGCATCTCCGTTCTTCAGCCCGAGCGCTGCCGGCAGCAGTTCTGTCAGACGCGTATCCATGCATGACAACACAGCAAGTTTCTTGTCAGGATATTTGTCAGTAATGAATTTCTCGTATCCCTTTGATGCCACAAACGCCTTGTTGAATTCTATAATCTGGTCTATCATAATATAAAGAGATGTTTAAGTTTACCTGCAAATTTTCCCGGACCACGAGAGCGGACGGAATGCATGGGCAGACAGGGCTGTCCGCATTCTGACTTCTCCAGGGCCTCTGTCCTGTGGAAAGCCCTGCAAAGATACTGCTATTTATCTGTTTCCAATATAATGTCCGGATATTTCTTCATGACATGGCAGCAGACATAAAAAGACAGCAAGTGCAGGCACGGATTACTGTTTTCAACAAAAAACAGCATAATTTTGCAAATCCCGAATGTAAAGATGCGGAAGTTCTGCGTTTATATTATTGTTAAAGATAAACGTGATGATAAATTACAACAAAGACGAGATAGTGTACCGCGCCCTACGTGGCTGCGCTACAGAAGAGGAAGAGCAGGCAATCGCCGGATGGTACAGCGAATCACCCGAGGAATGCCAGAGGGAATTCGATAACATCCATGCCATCATAGATGCTACAGAGCTTGGCACTATAGGAATGGCACGGAAGGAAAGAGGGATATTCAGGAAAGCGGCAAGGCTGGCATCTTTCGCTGCAGCTTCTGCAATCATTGCATTTGTGACAGGCTATACTGTAAGGAACAGTGTCTATGACTCGCTTTCATCCCAGATGACATCCATTGAGGCGCCATTCGGGGAGCATTTCATAATAACCCTTCCGGACAGTTCTTCAGTGCATCTGAATTCGGGTGCGAGAATAGAATATCCGGTAGTCTTCAGGAAGGACAGGCGCGAGGTGTTCCTTAACGGAGAGGCTATGTTCGAGGTAGTCCACGATGAGAAGAAGCCATTTATCGTAAACACATTTGCGTCAGAGATAAGCGTGCTGGGGACAAAGTTCGACGTCAAGGCCGACAAGGAGGAGAACATGCTGACAACCACATTGCTGGAAGGTTCGGTGAAAGTCGTGAACCTCTCGGTTCCTGGAGACAGGGGAATCATAATGGAGCCAAATGACAGGCTGCTCATCAAAGACGGCATTGCGCATCTTGAAAAGCTCAGCGACCCAGAGGATCATCTGTGCTGGACCGCAGGGCTGATAAGGATCGGGGAGAAAAGCTTTGAGAAGCTGATGGGAGACTTCGAGAAGGCATTCGGGGTAAAGATACACATAAGGAAGACGGCCCTTCCGGACATAAGCGACGTAAGCGGCAAGATAAGGATAAACGACGGCATAGAGAACGCCCTCAGGATCCTGCAGAAGACTGCGGATTTCAGGTTCACTGTCGACAGCTCTGCAAATATCATTATATATTGATACATTCAAATCATAATTATTAACGTATGACTAACTCAACATTTTTCAATCTGTTCCGGAAAATAGCCGGAATCATGGTAATGCTGACAATGTCATCATGGCTTGCCACAGCGCAGGACATGGACACAGGCATTACGCTGAATATGGAAAATGCATCCATTCAGCAAGTGCTCAAGAAAATTGAGCAGCAATCACATTTCCTGTTCATAAACAAAGGCGTCGACATCCAGAGGCAGATCTCTGTAAATGTCAGCAACGTCTCAATCACGGACGCCCTTGAGAAAATCTTCAAAGGCTCAGATGTGAGCTATGCTGTCGACGGGACCTATATAATCCTGTCCAGGAAGTCCGTGCAGGAGAAACAAGGTCCGGCTACAGTGACCGGAACCGTGAAAGACAGCAGCGGCGAGCCGATCATAGGGGCCGCTGTTATCATCGCGGGCACATCCACAGGAGTCATGACCGACATTGACGGCAATTACTCCATACAGATACCCCCCCCTGCAAATGAGAAGAGCCTTGAATTCAACCTCCTCGGATATGAGACCAGGACAGTAGCCATCGGGGACAGGGCGCAGATTGACATCGTGCTCAGCGAAGCAGCCACAGTACTTGACGACGTTGTGGTGACGGCACTCGGCATCAAGCGCGAAGAGAAGGCGCTGAGCTACAATGTGCAGAAAGTCGATGGAGACATCGTTAACATGGTGAAGGACGCAAACTTCGTAAACTCGCTCTCAGGAAAGATTGCAGGTCTGCAGATTAACCAGAGCGCATCAGGAGCCGGCGGTTCAACCCGTGTAATCATGCGAGGCGTGAAGTCAATCAACGGAAACAACAACGCCCTCTATGTGATTGACGGTATCCCGATGCCTAACCTCCGCTCTGCACAGACAGAAGGATATTTCGAGACTCCGGATGGAGGAGACTTCGAGGGAATCGCCAATCTCAACCCGGAAGATTTCGAGTCAATGTCAATCCTCACCGGTGCAACTGCGTCAGCCCTCTACGGTTCACAGGGTGCAAACGGTGTCATCCTCATCACTACCAAGAAAGGCCAGGAAGGGAAGCTGAAAGTGAACTACTCCAACAACACCACTTTCTCTTCCCCATTCGTGATGCCACAGTTCCAGAACACCTACGGGACAGATGCAACCGCGCCGTCAATGAGCTGGGGAACAAAACTCGAGACCCCTACATCATATGACCCTGCCGACTTCTTCCAGACCGGATACAACACACAGAACTCAATTTCCGTCTCTGTCGGAAACGCGACAAACCAGACATACGTATCTGCGTCGTCGCTCAATTCACGCGGTCTGATAAACAACAATACATTCAACCGCTACACGTTCTCAATCCGCAACACCGCACAGCTGATCAAGGACAAGCTCACCCTGGATGTAAGCGGAAGCTACATGAAGCAGTACAAGCGCAACCCTACAATACAGGGACTCTACCATAACCCGCTTGTTGCAACATACCTGTTCCCGAGAGGCGACGACATCACAAAATACCAGATCTACGAGAGATATGACGCCAACGCAGGCTACATGAGGCAGTTCTGGCCGCTTGAGTTCGTTGACGGAGTCGAAAACCCTTACTGGGAGACAAACAGGGAACTTTTCGAAAACACAGCCCACCGCTATACTCTCACGGGAACACTCAAATGGGACATCACAAAATGGATGTGGGTGACAGGAAGGGCACGCCTTGACAACACCTCGATGAACTACACGAGGAAAATCTACGCCTCTTCAAACACACTTTTCGCTTCAGAATTCGGTAACTACCAGGACAACAAGGTCAACCACAACAATTTCTATGGCGATGTCCTCCTGACAATCGACAAGAAATTCTTCAACAACGAATTCTCTGTGCTGTTCAACTTCGGAGCCAGCATCATGGACGATGTACAGAATGGATCAGGCTTTGAAGGACATCTTGCGACAATCGCGAACAAGTTCACTGTGAACAACATAAGCATGACCCATCCGCAGACAAAGCCGTACACGGACCGTTATCACGACCAGACACAGGCGATATATGCCACTCTCCAGCTCGGCTACAAGGGCATGCTCTACCTTGATGCGACATTCCGCAACGAATGGGCGTCACAGCTTGCATTCACCGAGAACCTGAATATCCCTTACCCTTCAATAGGTCTTTCAGCTGTAGTATCCTCCATGGCAAACCTGAAGCCTGCGGGAATATCCTTCCTCAAGTTCAGGGGTTCATATGCAGAGGTCGGAAACGCACCTCAGCGCTACATCACAGGAGTCAACACCCCGATAAACATCGGAGGTATCATCGCCTCCAACACATATGCCCCTGCCGTAAACCTCAGGCCGGAACGCACAAAGTCATGGGAGGCGGGAATGAACGTCAAGTTCCTCGAAGACATGGTATGGCTTGACTTCACATACTACAACACAGACACATTCGACCAGCTGATCGAATATAACGCCGCACCTGCGACAGGATACAAGATGGCATACATAAACGCAGGAAAGGTCAACAACTGGGGTCTTGAGGCCGCCCTCGGGTTCAAGAACTCATGGAACGGGTTCTTCTGGTCCACACAGTTCACATTCGCGATGAACAGGAACAAGATCAAGGAGCTTGTGCCTAAGGACGCAGTCGATGTCACAGGAAAACCTATCGATGTCACAGAAATAAACATGGACTATGGCGGATACCGCATGAAAATCGCAGAAGGCGGCTCAATCGGAGATTTCTATGTGACAGGGCTGAAAGTCGACGACCATGGAGTGATATATGTGGACCCTAACTCCAACACGGTGACAACCGACCCTAACACATGGATCTACGGCGGCAACACAGAAGCAAAGGCAAGAATCGGATGGAACAACACATTCTCATATAAAGGAGTATCACTGGGCATCCTCATCGATGCACGCATCGGAGGACACGGAGTATCTGCAACCCAGGCCCTCATGGACCGCTGGGGTGCGTCCAAGGCATCAGCAGATGCACGTGACAACGGGGGTGTCTGGATTTCAGAGGACCAGAAGCTCCCTGACGTGAAGACATTCTATGCCAACAACGGCAACGGAACATCAATGCTTGCACACTATGTATACAGCATGACAAACGTTCGTCTGCGCGAACTGTCCATCGGATATGACCTTCCAGGGAAATGGTTCAAGAACAAGCTCGGGATGACAGTGTCACTCGTGGGACACAACCTCTGGATGATCTACAACAAGGCACCGTTCGACCCTGAGCTGACCGCTTCCACCGGAACATATTACCAGGGACTTGACTTCTTCATGCAGCCAAGCACAAGGGACCTCGGCTTCAGTGTAAGACTCCAATTCTAAAAACACAGATCAATGAGAATGAAAACATATATGAAGACAGGGGCCGCCGCAGCCATCCTCGCCATGGCTCTTGCCTCCTGCACAAAACATTTCGAGGATTACAACACGAATCCTGACGCTGTACAGGAAGTCGATGTGAAATCATACATCACGACAATGCAGATGGACGCAGTCATACCATGCAGCGACGTCGGGGCAAACCAGTTCCAGCGTGCATGCAACCTCATGGGAGACGCTTTCGCAGGCTATCTGTCCCCTACCCAGGCCTTCAACGGAGGCTCATACACATGTACATATGACCTTGACGGTACAGACTATAACAACTATCCGTTTGAAGTGACTTTCACCAATGTGATGCCGGCATGGCTGAACCTGAAATACGCATTCTTGAACGGCCAGTTTGACGAAGCGTCATTCGCCATTGCTGAAGTAATCAAGGTAATGGCAATCCAGCGTGTGACAGACATCTACGGACCTGTCCCGTTCACCCATTTCGGTGAGGACGTCAACCCTTATGATTCACAGGAAGATGTGTACAAGGTACTGTTCAATGACCTTGATGCTGCAATCAATATCCTCAAGATATATTCAGCAGCGTCAGCAGGCTCATCATCAACTCCACCGCTCGCATCTGTAGACCTCGTCTACCAGGGCAGATACGAATCATGGCTGAAGCTGGCCAACTCAGTGAAGCTCCGCATGGCAATGCGCATACGCTTTGTCGAGCCGTCCCTCGCACAGCAGTACGCGGAGGAAGCTGTAGCAGACGGAGTGATGGAGACCTCATCTGACGGGGCATGGCTCAAGAGCTCCGGAGTGATCCAGGTGTTCAACCCTCTTGAAGAAGTATGGAATGCCTACACCGACACAAGGATGGGAGCGACTATCGATACATACATGAACGGATACTCTGACCCGAGGCTTCCGAAATATTTCAAGGAGGCGACTGTCGATGGCGGCGGATACCACGGTGTGCGCAGCGGTATCAGGACAATGCTTAAGGAGAACTACCTTCCGATGTCCGTCCCTAATGTAGATAAAAGCACCCCTGTGGTCTGGATGCTGGCTTCAGAAGCAGCATTCCTGCGTTCAGAAGGCGCGATGCTCGGCTGGGAGATGGGCGGAGACGCCAGGACATTCTATGAAACCGGAATAGAGCTTTCTTTCGTAGAGAACGGGCTTTCTACCTCTGACGCAGCAACATACATGGCAAGCACAAACGAGCCTGCGGCTTTTGAAGACAAGAACACAAGCTCCACAAAGAATTCATTCAGCCAGCCATCGGCGATAACACCGAAATGGGATGACTCGGCAAACAACGAGACAAAGCTTGAACGCATAATCACACAGAAATGGATAGCGATGTTCCCTAACGGACAGGAGGCATGGTCGGAATTCCGCCGCACAGGATATCCTAAGGTAATCAAGGTCGTCAATAACCTGAGCGCCGGCAAGATCGATGATGAGATACAGGTAAGGAGGATGACTTTCCCGCGTTCCGAATATGCCAATAACGCTCCTGCCGTAAGCCAGGCTACAACCCTGCTCGGAGGAAGCGACACCGGCGGGACTAAACTCTGGTGGGACAAGAAATAATGACATTAAGACAACTGACATAATATGAACAGAATCATTAAATATTCCATATTCAGCCTTATTGCCGTCTTCGCCTTTGCGGGATGCGCAGACTGGATCACCCCGGAACGCGTGATAACGCAGCATCCGGATGAGCAGTCCCCTATTCTCAGGGACAATGCATATTATGAGGCCCTGAGGGCATACAAGAAAACAAGGCACAAGGTGGCTTTCGGATGGTACGGTTCATGGACCGGAAACGGTGCCTCATACCAGACCCGCCTTGTGAGCGCACCTGACTCAATGGACATCATATCAATCTGGAGCCAGTGGTACGACCTTACCCCTGACCAGATAGCGGACAAGGAATATGTGCAGAAGGTAAAAGGCACAAAGGTGACCTACACAATCTTCCTTGACAACCTCCCTGAGCAGTTCAGATGCGAAGGATGGCCTAACGTGTCCGAAGAAGAGCAGGACAGATGCATCGAGACTTTTGCAAAGGCATATTGCCAGGACTCTATGGTCAAATACAACTATGACGGCATCGACATTGACTACGAGCCTGGCTTCGGTGCATCCGGACCTCTTGTAGGAAATCCGGCACCGGACCTTTTCAGGAGAACCATAAGGGCCATGAGCAAATACGTAGGTCCGAAATCAGGTACAGGAAGGCTTTTCATGATCGACGGTGTCCCATATGCTGTCACAGGGGAGGATGCCGAGCTTTTCGACTACGGTATCGTACAGGCATACAATTCTTCAAGCTACTCTGACCTCCAGAGCCGTTTCAACAACGCATACAATGCAGGATGGACTCCAGAGCAGTATATTTTCGCAGAGAATTTCGAGTCATACTGGAAAGACGGCGGCGTAAACCACAGATGCAGCGACGGCCAGGTTGTGAATTCACTGCTCGGAATGGCAAGGTTCAACCCTACACAGGGCTTCGCAGGAGGATTTGGGGCATATCACATGGAATATGAGTATGCGCATTCAGACATGCCATACAAATATATGCGCAGGGCAATCCAGGACGCGAATCCGGCAGGAGGATATCTGACATGCTCACTTACCTCTTCTGCCCTTGAGAAGCAGGGCTTCATGCTGGAGGATGACGGCTCAATCTCAGGAGAGATGAGCATCAGTGTCGCGCTGAATTTCTCAAGGCCGATTTCGGAAGATGTCTCATTCAATCTTGTGCTTGATGAGTCCCTCGTTGACGAGTACAACACGAAAAACGGCACAGAGTACATCTGGCCAGGCGCCTCAAGGGTGACCCTGTCCCCTATAACTGCTGCTGAAGGTGCGCTGACATCGGAAGCATCAAGGATAGGCTTTGACCCGAATGGCCTGGAAATCGGAGACTACCTGCTTCCGATTGTCGTGGAATTCCCTGAGGACGGCATTTACCAGCCAGAAGGCGGCAAGCTTGTCAAATATGTGCTCGCAAGAATCAGCCAGCTCGGAATGGACCTCTCTGCCACTGCACTGACAGGTACAAAGATAGAGCCTACAGCAGACTGGACCATCACCTGCTATCAGGGCGAGCTCATGGAGGGAGCCAACGGCGTATGGAACCTGGACAGCGACGCCCAGAAAGCCAGGATGTTCGACGGTCTTCTTGACAGCAACTGCTGGTACGCTTCTTCTGCAAGCTATTCATGGGCAAATGGAGGAAACTTCGTCATAGAGATGGATAAGGAGTATGACATCAACGGATTCCGCTGGCATATCTACTACACAGATTCAAACCCTGAAATCCTGGACTTCCTCTATAGTACTGACGGGAAGAACTGGTCAAGCCTTATGGGCGGGGAGACATTCGTGCCTAACCTCGTGGACAACTGGAAGATCTTCCAGTTCACAAAGACCGTAAAGGCACGCTATATACGTGTATTGGTCGGTCCTGTAAGCAGCTTTACCAGCATGAACGAGGCCGAAATCTACGGTCCAGCCAACTAATTTAACTACAAGACAATAATATGAGACTTAAGAATTCAATCATATTCATGGCATCGGCAGTATTTGCAGCGGGATGCGTAAACCCCGTAGAGCCTTATGATGCCATTTTCATGACAGACGCCCAGAGCAATGTAGACAAGTCGATAACGATCGACACTCCTCCGGACGGGACATCATTCACGGTGTCATCCTCAGTTAAGGCCTCCGAGGACATCCTCATCGAGCTGGAAGTACGCCCTGACCTCCTGGAGTCATTCAATGCAAAGTACGGGAAGAATTACCAGATGGCCCCTGAAAGCAGCTTTGAGCTGAGTTCATACACTACATCCATAGCGTCAGGATACAACATGTCAGATGCAGTCGACGTAACTGTCACAAGCATGGATGAGTTCTCGGAAGGAGTGACATACTGCATTCCTGTAAGCATCAAGTCAGTAAGCGCAATGCGCGTGCTTGAGCCTTCAAGGACACTCTTCATCGTGCTGAAGACACCTGTGATAAGCAAGGCCATCTACCTTGGCAGCAACAAGTACACTGTCCCTTCATTCCAGCAGGACGCAAACCTTGCCGCCCTTGCACAGGTAACACTCGAATCAAGGGTATATGTGGACCGCTTCCAGACAAGTGACCCGTACATCAGCTCAATCATGGGAATAGAGGGCGTATGCGGTGTGCGTTTCGGAGACGTGAAGATTCCGAACAACTGCGTGCAGATATGCCATGACTCATACCAGCCGGCAGCGACAGACAGACTCTGCGACACAGGCAAATGGTATCATATCGCCGCTGTGTGGACCGGTTCGACATGGGACATCTATATCGACGGCCAGTATATTACAGGAACACCTACAGGAGGCGAGACAATAGACCTGACAAGCGACAACTCAGGCGGATTCCAGATTGGAGCATCATACGGCGGAGGACGATATCTCTACGGGTATGTCGCAGAGGTGAGGGTATGGACAAGGGCCTTGAGCCAGTCCGAGATAGCCAACAACATGAACTATGTTGACCCTCAGTCAGACGGCCTGCTCGCATACTGGAGGATGAACAGATGGGAGTCCAACGGCAGCGGAAACAGAGTTCCGGACGAGACCGGACATGGATACGATGCCATCGGAGCCTCATCCAATCCGACAATGATGGACACGAAATGGCTTTAGACTTCATTTCATAGAATATCCGGAAAGACGTGCCGGGCCTCTTTTATGGGGCCTGGCCCTTTCCTTTTTTTAAAAGACGAGGCATGAAGCTGACCGCAGACGATTTCTCAAGACTATTCGAAGGCAGACGTAATTTTGAGAATATTGCCTTTTCCTACGTACATGACCGCGATGCGGCAAAGGATATTGTAACAGACTGTTTCATCTACCTTTGGGAGCACCGTGACAAACTGGAGGGAGAAGACAATATAAAGGGATATCTGTACATGTGTGTCAGGGCAAGATGCATTTCATGGCTCAGAAGACAGCAGACAGCCAGCAAGGCGCATGACGAAATGTCCGATATCATCAGGCTACGCATAGAGACAAGCCTGAACAGCCTTTCCGACAATGAGCTGGCGCAAAAGCTATATCATTCTGAAATTTCGGGGATATTCAAGAAAGAACTCATGGGCATGCCGGTCCTCACCAAGGAAATATTCCTTGCAAGCAGGGAAGAAGACCTTACCTATCAACAGATTGCGGCGAGATTCAATGTATCCCGCCGCAAAGTAACATCTGAAATCCAGCGCGCACTGAAACTTCTGCGCCGCTCTCTCAATGACTATATAGGCTGCAAGTAAGCCGCATATCTGTTTCCCTCAACTGCATTATTTTATTTCAAAGCGGACTGAAGTGCGTATATCAGCAGAAGACGAGCCTACATATGCAGTGAAAGTGCCTGGCTCAAGCACCCATCCGCCGGCTGAAGAGTCATAGTATTTAAGCATGTCTGGAGTAACGGTAAAGGTAACGGTCTGCGTCTCCCCCGGTTCAAGCGCAATCTTGCGGAAACCCTTCAGTTCCTTCACCGGACGGTCGACAGACGAGTTGTCATCACCGATATAAAGCTGTACAACCTCCTTGCCTGCAACCTTACCGGCATTTGTCACATCCACGGAAACTGTCACATCCGCACCATGGCGCACTGTCTTGCGCAGACACACTGCTTCTCCGTATTCAAATTCAGTATAGCTGAGTCCGTGCCCGAATGCAAACAGAGGCTCAGTCTGCATCTTTTCAGCCCAGCGGTAGCCGACATAGATTCCCTCCTTGTATTCAGCAATGTCCGACTCCGGGTCATATGCCCCAAGGGCGTGTGCCCCGTTGTCCTCCAGCTTTGCAGGGAAAGTGAACGGCAATTTTCCTGACGGATTCACCTTTCCGAAAAGCACATCAGCCAAGGCATTCCCGGACTCTGAGCCTCCGAACCATGCCTCGAGGATTCCGCCGGCCTCACCTGCCCAAGGCATCGCCACGGCATTTCCGGATATAAGCACGACCACGAGCCTCGGATTGGCTTTTGCAAGAGCCGAAATCACCTTGTCCTGCGCATAAGGAAGACCAAGTCCGTAGCGGTCTGAATCCTCGCAGTCCTGATGGGCCGACTTGTTCAGTCCGCCGATAAAAATGACAGCATCAGAGGAAGAGGCCAGAGCCACGGCGTCATCGATAAGCTGCTGCTCAGAACGGCTCTCCGAAAGGTCCTGTCCGGTCACGACGCCATTATATCTTCCTGAGACATCACCTACATATCCCCTCTCATATACAATTTCCGCCTTGCCCTCTGCTGCTGCAAGGATTCCTTCAAGAGGAGTGCACTCGTGCTGTACCTTCAAAGACGAGGATCCGCCTCCGACTGTCATCATCTTTATTGCATTCTCGCCTATCACTGCTATCCTGCCGGCAGACGAAAGGTCTATAGGCAGCACTTCTCCTTCGTTCTTGAGGAGCACGATACCTTCAGAGGCAATTTCGCGGGCAGCCGCATAGTGCTCCGGCGAGCAGAGCGAACCGAAAGGCTTGCGCGTATTCATGGCAGTCCTGAAGATAAGCCTGAGCACACGGCGCACCTTGTCGTCAAGCACCTCGGTTGAAGCCTCTCCGCTACGCAGCGCGGCAAGATAAGGATCAGCAAGATAGTAAGAGTCATAAGTGTTTGAAGTTGCTCCGCTGAGTCCATTGGTCCATGTACCGAATTCAATGTCAAGACCGTTTGTGATGGCCTCGGCAGTGTCATGGGTTCCTCCCCAGTCTGAGATCACAGCCCCGTCAAACCCCCAGTCGCCCTTAAGGACACCGTTGAGCAGATACTCATTGTGGCAGAGATGCTGTCCCTTGTACAGATTGTAGGCCCCCATCACAGACCATGCACCGCCTTCCTGCACAGCTGCCTTGAAAGCCGGAAGATATATCTCATGCAGAGTCCTGTCGTCCACAACGGCATCATACTCATGTCTTTTTGTCTCCTGGTTGTTCAGGGCGAAATGCTTCACGCAGACAGCCACACCGTTTTTCTGCACTTCACGCACATAAGGGACCACCATCCTCGACGCAAGGAAAGGGTCCTCGCCCATATATTCAAAATTACGCCCGTTCAAAGGGGTACGGTAGATATTCACTCCCGGCCCGAGCAGGACATCCTTCTCGCGGTAGCGTGCCTCCTCACCTATGGCCTTGCCATAAACTGCCGACATGTCTTCATTCCATGTAGCCGCAAGACATGTAAGGGCAGGAAAGGCAACGCATGAGTCATTTGTCCATCCGGCCTGGTCCCACTCATCCCAAAGCACCTCAGGGCGGATTCCGTGCGGACCGTCTGTGCACCAAAGCTCAGGAATGCCGAGACGCGGTACACCGGCCGAAGAAAACTTTGACTGTGCATGAAGCACCCTGACTTTCTCCTCGAGGGTCATGCGGGAGAGCGCATCCTCGACACGTGCTTCGAGAGGGCTATCCTCGTCAAGATAGACAGGGACATCGTTCTTCTGTACGTTCTGCCCGCATGAGACAAAAACAGCGGCACCCAGCAATGATGCCAAAATGGATTTTTTCATTATCATTACAATGTTTATTTGAGGTTGCTTTAACAGGTATTTCAAATCATTTCTTATTCTATATTGCGCACAGCGTCTTCAAAATCCTCCCTTGAGCCACGCGCCTTGTTCTTCGTCTTGGCCCTGTAATTATAAATGGTATTGGCTGAGTAATGAAGCAGGGACGCAATCTTGCTTGAATCGCTTATGCCCAGCTTGATGAGGGCGAAAATCCTCAGTTCCGGAGTCAGGATGTCATCCCCCTTCGGCACGATGGCTGCCCCGTCTGCAAGCAGAGAGTTGAACTTGTCCACAAAGTCCGGATAGAGATTCACGAAAGTCTCATCAAACATCTTATAGAATTCCGAGATGTCCTCATCTATCGGTGGCAGCAGCTCGATCTCCTCGACAAGCGCCTTTGTCTTACCCTGCCGTATTGCCTTCAGCACATGGTTCTTGTACTGTCTGACCTTGCTGATGTTCTCTGACACCATGCTGAGGAACAGGGCTATATACTCCTGCTTGACCTTGTCGGCCTCCTGCATCTTTGCATTCAGGGACACCAATCTGCTGTTTATGGCCACAAGTTCATGATTCCTGTCTTCAATGTATATATAAGATTCCTGCAGCTTGTGCCGCATGGAATCAAGGATCTGCTGTCTCATGAATATGACCAGCAGGAGTATCAGAAGCACCAGCACAAGAGCCGAGATGAAGACAATCATGGCCGTCATGACACGTGTGGCACGGGCGTGCTTGAGCTGATATGCCTTTTCTATTTCCGGGAAGAAACGTGATATCTGCCATGGGCGGAGCTTCCCGTTATAGGACAGCGCATCGCACATGCAATGGTCCGCCACATAGCGGAAAGCGCGGTCTATGTCACCTTTCACAAACAGATGCCTCGAAAGTGAGTTCAGTGAAGCGTAGTCATTGGTTGCGCACATCACATCGGCTATGGCAGAACGTATGAGCCACTCCTCATACTCCGGAGAGCCAGGCTCCTGGAATGTCTCTGCATAGAAATAGCAGGCCTTGGCATAGTCATGCGTATTCTCTCCTGAGAGTTCTGTCATCCTGAGTGCATATGCCCTCGTGCTCTCCATATCCCCAGCCGCTTCGGCTTCCTCACGCTTCAGGTCATACCATTCAAACGTCCCCTCCGGGGTCACGGACAGAAGCAGGTCACGGAAGGCATTCCTCTTTTCCCACTTCCCGTCGTCCGGCACACCTGTAGATGCATAGGCCATTGTCTCTCCCCAATACACATGCGATACATCATAAAAACTCCCAAGCATGGAGGGCGGGACATTGGATATGTCATACTGGCCCAATATGTCGCTTGCCTCAACGTTATAGCCGGACATCACATACAGCTTCACAAGCATGAAATCTGTATCGATTATCTTTGACGGATCACCGAGACGGTGTGCAATTTCGCGGTTGTCCTGGAGATAGGCAAGGGTGGAATCAAAGCTGTGCGCTATGTAGCTGTCTGCAATCCTCCGGTTTATGCTGTATATCTGTTCCAGGTCGGTCTGCTCTGAAAGCACATCTTTGAGCACGCTCATCCTGTCCCGGAAATATCCCTGATAGGTGTCTTTCTGCTCAAGGACGTTGTCAAGCTTTTCAAGCAGGGCGCTGTCACCGCTTACGCTGCATGACGGCAGCCCTGCCAGAAAAGTTGAAAATATCAGAAGGAAGAGAAACTTTGCCTCTGCTCCCGGCTTAAAGAAAAGGGTCATAAAAATCCTGCGGTTAGGCTGGCAAAGATAATTCTATTTCTTTACAAAATCTACCGAACAGTCAAACGTCCCACCACTAAAACCGGAATTGTCTGCCTTTACTGTCATCACATATACAGCACCGTTCTCAAGCTCAACCCCGTCTGCAAGCTCAATATTCCCCGGGACCGCGACCAGCTTCTTTGCTGAGTCCGTCAGGGTGACATTGCCCATCTCATCTCCCCAGCCGGCCTGTCCGAAGAATTTGACAGACAGGTAGTCATACCTGAAGCGTCCTCCCATTGTGGTTCCGTCTGTCTCCTCGACCGCAATGCCGGTAAACTGATACACACCGTCTTCAATTTCCGCAAGAGTAATCAATGCCCCTGTGTCCCATGCAAGCTGGGAAGTCATGACCGGATGCGCGACACCCCATCCCATGATGGTTATCGCCCCCTCATCCTTGAATGTAGCAGGAGAACCGTCGGCCTTCACTCGCCTTACAGTCAGGTATTCCCCGTCCAGGTTAAGCTCTATCGAGTAATAGCCGGACACTGCATTGAAAGAAAGTCCAGAAGCGGAGCGAATGAAATGGTCAGGATCCGCATACCATCCGTCAGGATTGTCTATGCCGGAGAATGATACGGACGCACCTTTCTCTATCTGCATTGCCTTGATTTTGTAGATGCTCTTGGAAAGACGGTCCGCCTTGACTCCGTTCACGGAAATATCCAGGACAGCTCCTCCGGCAGCCTCCACTTCCCTGACCTTAAGCACAGCCGCATCTGCACCGCCGTTGAGGTCCAGAGTAAAGCGGTAGGCTTTCTTGTCTGCCAGCTTAGCTCCTTCCGCTATGTTTATGTCACCGGACTCTGTCATTACAAAGACACCTGCACCGTCAAATGAAGCAAAGTTATTTTTGACAAACTCTCCTCCCCAGCCCATCTGCTGGTATATTTTCAATGCGACACCTTCCTTGATCTGTCCTCCCACATTAAGGCTGAACTGGAATACTTTCGGAGACACCTGCGCGAATGCATATGCTCCGTCGGTCGTATTCCATGACGGCCCGATTACAGGCTTTCCGAAATTCTGGCCGATTGCCCAGACAGCTCCGTCACAGCCGCTTCCCATTGCAAGCTCGTTTCCTGCCGCATCGCAAGGAAGCACCTTTATGAATGAAGCACCGAAATCCGCACGGAATTTATAGTGACCATCGACTGCATTGAAAATCACATTCTTATTGTCATCGACCGAGAAGAAATCAGGGTCGAGGTCCCAGTCGCTCACTGACTCTATCATAGGGAAAGACAGGCCGGCCCCCTGACGAAGCGCAAAGACGGCTTCAGGGGATGCCTCGCTAAGGTCAATCTCTTCAGAGATCACATGATTGAACGGTGAGGCAGAAAGACTCATCAGGTCCACAGAGACTGTATATTCTCCGGAAATGTTTGCAGAAAATGGTATGGCGTTCTCATTTCCGGCCTCAAGTTCAGAGCCGTTCCATCCGAATGCGATTACATCACCGTCAGAATTGACGGCCGGAGTGGTCACGATGCCGTTCAGCTGGGCAGGAAAATCTGCTGTCACCTCATAGCGATAGCCCTCCGACCTGCTCATCTGCCATGTCCTCCCGTCCTGGTCCGAAAGGGTAAGAGACTGAAAGTCCGGCCTCTTAAGACTTACATACACCGTATCATAGGTGAGTCCCATGCCCACATTCTGGGCTACAAAGACCAAAGAGGCGATTCCATCCGGAATATCCCTGTACAGAGGAGCGTTGACAGTCCCTTCGTATGTCCCGTTCTCCTTTGTCCTGACCACGGTCTCACCCACTTCGGCCTCATCATAGAAAAGCTTTGCCTTAAGCGTAGAAAGGGCGAAATCATCATCGCTCACAGTAACGGAAAACTTTATGTCCGCTCCCATATATGTGGATTCTGTACAGCTGTTCACTGTCATGTCAGGCCCTTTGTCCGTAGTCCTGAATTCCGGTGTCCTCAGGCATGATGCCAGCAGAGAGGCACCGGCAATAAGCATTATCGGGAATTTTATATATCTGTTCATACTATCCATTTTTATTATTCCTGCCACAGAAGCGAGGCTATGGCCTTGCCAGGCATTGTATACTTTACAGTAAATTTCGTATTGGCAAACACAAGCTGCTGCTCGGAAGCGTTCTTGTTGCAGACAATTACTCCGACCGTATTGTCCGGATTAAGGAACATCAGGCACTCAAAGCCGGAAGGGAAACTGAAGCCCCCTGTCTTCATGAGCCTCGCGCCAGGCTTCACTACGGAAGAAGCGTGGGCCATATTGTACCAATGGGTGTTCGGTGTTATTGTCCTGTAGTCTGAAGAGTTGATTGTAACGCCGCCGTAGCATGTCTTGCATGAGCCGTCATGCGGGCTATAAGGCCCTTTCTTGTCGTCAAGCATGAGATTCCACAATGTCACGCCTTTTCCGCCGCGCTCCAGTGTACCGATGAATATCGATGAGAAGTCATTCACCAGACATCCGTCGAACGAGTAGTTCCACTCACCGATTGACGCTTCCGTGAAATATATGTCTTTCTCTGGATTTGCCGCCCTGATATTGTCAAGTTCATATACATTTCCGCCGTAATTGTGCCATGCGGATCCGGCCGCCCATCTATACGCCTCAGGGTCAGCATAAATGTTCAGAGGATAGTTTATCTGGTCGTCTTTGTTGTCATAGTTGTAATTGTGATCGAAAAGAAGAATCTTTACATCTTCAAGTCCGGCCTCCGCCAATGCCGGTCCGAGAACTTTCACAAATGCCAGCTGGTCCCGCCAAGGCATGAACAAAGACATTGAGTTGCCATGGTTCAACGGTTCATTCTGCATTGTCACGGCATGGATATCAAAGCCTTCAGCCTTCATGACCTGTATCCACTTCACGAAATATCCGGCATAATCCCGATAGCAGGACGGTTTAAGCCTGCCGCTTGTCCACGAGTCAAAGTCCCTTTCCAGTACTGCAGAATCATATCCCTCATATCCATACTGGGCACCCTTCATCCATTTCGGGCAGGACCATGGCGAGCCTATGATCTTCACGTCAGGATTGATTGCATAGATTTCCTTCAGGACCGGGAAAAGATAGTCCCTGTCCTCCTGGTGGACAGCAAAATTCTCCAGGCCCTTCGTGTCGCACCATGTATAGTTGTCCTTCAGGCAGAAATCAGATGCGCCTATCGAGACACGTATAAGGCTCGAGCCGGCACCGTTTTCCCTGGAGAACGTCTCCGTAAGGAAGGCTGTCCTGTCTTCCGGCGTCATTTTGAGAAGGTTGAAAGCCGTTGCAGTAGTTATGGCAAGGCCGAATCCCTCAACCTGCGGTGAATCTGTATTCTTGTCATAAGTCACCTGATAAGGCGACATGCTGCCGGGCTTCCCGAAGTCAAAGCCGCTCTCCGCAAACAGGACAGTCCCGTCACATTTGGTCAGGAAGGCGGTGACATCATGCTCCGGTGCCGGTATCACAGGCTTTTCGCTGCCTGTGCCGTCATCGTTGCCGGAAGGTTTTTCCGTTGTGCAGTTGCATGCACATATCCCGGCGAAAAGTGAAAAAATCAGTATTTTAGTAAATTTCATATCATCAATGATTTAATATCCTGCATTCTGCTCAAGGCTCGGGTTGTTGTCAAGGGCTGTCTGAGGTATAGGCATGAGCACAGTATCCTCAGAAAGCGGGAACCTGCTCTGCCAATACCTGTCTTTTCCAGGCATTGCATCATGGACAGACCTGGCTCTTTCAAAACCGTGGCGGAGAAGGTCAAAGAAACGGAATCCTTCAAATGCCAGCTCAAGGCGGCGTTCATGCAGGACGACATCAATCATTTCCTCCACGCTCTTAGGCTGCTGGACAGTCTTGATTCCTGCCCTTGAACGGATACGGTTTACATAGTCAGTAGCCCCTTCAAGGTCATTTGTCATGGCAAGGGCTTCGGCATGAAGAAGATAGATCTCGCCAAGCCTCATAAGGATGGTGCTGGATGCATTTGTCGGGCATTTGTGCATAAATGCATATTCATTGCCCGGATAATAGTTCGACCACGAGGCAGCGTCAAAGACGATGCAGGCATTCTTCCTTTCCGTGTCCCCTTCGGCATCGTATGCGGCGATAAGGTCGCGTGAAGGAGTAATCCATTTGATCCACGAATAGCTGTCATCCGGATTGTAGGCATTCCTGTGGAACATCATCCACACCCAGTTGCCGCTGCTTCTTGTCCATGTAATCTCGAAAATGGACTCAGAGGTATTGCGCACGGCATCCGTATCATCATAGGCCCACATGAGACCGTAGTCATCGACAAGAGAATACCCCATGGATTCAACGGCTTCGCAATGCTCAATGACCTTGTTCCAGTCACGTGCAGTGGACTCCGCATATATCCTCGCAAGCATGCCATGGGCAAAAGCCTTGGTAAAGAGAAACTTGTCAGAATGGTTCACATCCGGTGCATTGCTGCATGCAAAGTCAAGTTCCTTTATAATCTGGGCATAGATGTCCGCCCTCGCAGTTCTGGCCGGAAAATACTGGTCATACACTTCTTCGATATTTTCTGCTGTGATTGCAGGAGGAATCGTGTTGACCAGCGGAATGTCGCCCCATATCTGCGACATCTGGAAAAGAAGCCATGCCCTCCAGCAATAGGCCTCGGACTTCCATTCGCCATACTCCTTTTCCGTCATCGACGGGTCGGCCTCGCGGATACGGTCAATGTTGCATATTATGTTATTGCAGTTGTTCACCTGGGCAAGATACCAGTCCCAGTCGCGGACGACATTCTTGTTCTCGCCGTCCTGCCTGTTGGCCTCGATTGCCATAAGCTCGCCGGTACCGGGATTTCCGCCATAGGCATTGTCCGCACGGCATTCAGCATAGACAAGCCAGTCCAGATAGCCTTTCTCCTGAATATCCTTGGTCCAGCTGGCATATATTGCATCGCGGAGTCCTTTCATGTCCTCCCTTGTAGAGTACTGCGATTCGCCTTCATTTCCCTCCACTTTGACATTTCCCTCATTGTATCCTGTCTCCGGAAAGAGGTTCAGGTCACAGGAAGAAAGACAGAAAAGCGAGGCGAATGCTGCCATTATATATGTCTTTTTCATTGTATTCATACTTTATTGGAATTTGATGGTCTAAAATCCGGGCTCTCCTCAGAACTCGATGTTCACTCCGAACAACACGGTCTTCACGCATGGGTATGTACCCCAGTCTATGCCCATGTTCGTGGCACTCGACCACTGGCTCATCTCCGGGTCATAGCCGGAATATTTGGTGAAAGTAATCATATTGTCAAGCGTTATATAAGGCCTGATGCTCGATATGTTCGCCTTCTTAAGTGCCGGATGCCTTATATCATAGGCAAGCGTGATGTTCTTGATTTTCAGATAAGAGCCGTCCTCTATCCACCTTGTGGAAGCCTTGAGGTTGTCAAGTTCCCCTGCCTTAGGCACATCTGTAACCTGGCCCGGAATCCTCCAGCGCCTTACGGCATCCTTTATCTGGTTGCTACCGTTGTACATTCCTATCATCTCTATGCGCGATGCATTATAGATGTCATTTCCAACGGAACTTGTCATAAGTATGCTGAGGCTCAACCCTTTCCAGCTGACGGTATTGGTCATTCCGGCTGTGAACCAAGGATTTGCGTCACCGATATAATGCTTGTCGGCCACATTGATCTTGCCGTCACCGTTGTAATCTTCATAGATAACCATACCGGTCTCAGGGTCCACTCCAAGGGCAGTGTAGCCCCAGAACTGCGACAAAGGGCGTCCAGGAGTCATCCTGACCACGTATTCACTCAACGCCTCGGAAGTCTGGGTGTAATAGTAGACCTGCTGCAGGTCAAGCTTTTCGAGCCTGTTGCGGTTCATGGAAATGTTGAAATCAGTTGTCCAGCTCCAGCCGTTCTTCTCGATATTCACAGAGTTTACCGCAAGCTCAAGTCCCCAGTTTGACATCTCTCCCTCATTGCGGAATATCCACGGGTTCGGTGAAGGAAGAGGGACGTTCATCAGAAGGTCCTTGGTATATTTGTAATATCCGTCCAAAGTGACATTGAGGCGTCCGTTGAACATTGACCAGTCAATTCCGACATTGGCCTGGGAAGTGGTCTCCCATGTAAGGTCTTTGTTTCCGATGTTGGATTTTCCGCCGAGGGTCGGGGTGGCATCGGCATATGCAGAGTCTGTCCAGTCATAGTAGTTGGTATTGTACTGCTGCACCCATGCATAGTCTGCTAGACCGGACTGGTTGCCCTGCTGTCCCCATCCTGCACGCAGCTTGAGGTCGCTGATCCAGCTTACATCCTTGAGCCAGTCCTCTCCGGAGAGTCTCCAGGCCGCAGAGACAGAAGGGAAAAATCCCCAGCGATGGCCCGGGGCGAGCTTTGAGGATCCGTCAGCACGGAAATTCGCCGTAATGTAATATTTGCTGTCATAATTGTACGACACGCGGGCGAGATATGACATGATTGCCCATCTGGTATATCCCTGCGACTGTCCCCTGAGACCTCCGTTGTTTCCTCCGTTCAGCCCGAAGATTGCGTTTCCGTAGTCCGGGGAGAAATGGCTCCTTGAACCAGAGAGATTCTCCCATCTTGACGTTGTAGCGGAAGTTCCCGCCATTGTCTCGAAATTGTGCTTAGCATCCCATGAGTTGTTGTATGTGAATATATTGTCATACACCATCCTCATGTCATCGGCCCTTTCGGAAGATGCCGTTCCATGCTGCGTACGTCCATACGACGTCTTTATCGGGTCAAGGAAAGAGTAAGTGTGCGTCCACCTGCGGTCCATGGAGACAGTGGACTTGAACTGGAATGTCTTGTGGAATTTGATGGTCGCGTAACCTGTGAGAAGCAGACGGTCTGTCTGGGAATAATTGTTCTCCGTCCTCGCAAGGTTCTCATGCGGAGTAGTGAGGTTCGCACCATAGAATTCTGTCCAGTACCAGTCCGGATTGGTCTCGCTCCATGTCTTGGCATAAGTCGGTGTATTGATTACAGAAAGCACGACGCCGGCACGGTTTGAGCCTGTCCCTGAGATGATACCGTTGTTCTTGTAGTGCGAGTAGGCCACATTTGTCCCGACATTGATCCATTTGAACAGGTCTGAGTCAAAGCTGGCCTTAACGTTGAACCTCCTGTTGTATGCAACCGGAAGGATTCCCTGCTCATCGGAATATCCGCCGCTGACATAATATCTCATCTTGTCCGTTGCATTGGACACAGATAGCTGATAGTTCTGGCTCACACCTGTCTTGTAGGTCTCCTTGAACCAGTCGGTCTCATCCTTGAGGCCGTCAGGAAGGCTCACGACACCGATTTCATCCATAAGGTCCTTGTATTCGGCCACGTTCAGCACATCATAGGTACGGGCCACATTGGCAAGTCCGACTGAAGCGTTGAAACTGATCTGCGGCCCCTTGCTCTTCTTGCCCTGCTTTGTGGTGATGAGCACGACTCCATTGGCAGCACGGGAACCATAGATTGCCGCAGATGACGCATCCTTCAGAATCTGCATTGTCTCGATGTCCTGAGGGGAAAGATAGGCAATCGCATAGTTTCCGGTACCGACAGGAACACCGTCCACAACATAAAGAGGGTCATTTGAAGAAGCAATTGAAGAGGCACCGCGGACACGGACCGTCATTCCGCTTCCCGGAAGTCCGCTTGTCTGCTGTACGGTGACTCCGGCAACTTTTCCCTGTATGAAACCGGAAGCTTCAGTAACAGGGCGGAGCTTCATGTCTTCATTGGACACTGTAGATACGGCTGTAGTAAGGTCTTTCTTGCGGACTGAGCCATAGCCTATCGCAACAACCGCATCAAGCGCAATCGCCTGCTCGGCTGACACCACATTGATGACGGCACGGCCCGCAACTTTTTCAATGACAGTGGCATAGCCGAGTGCGGTAAATTCAAGTACTGCCCCTCCCGAGGAGATTTCAAGCTGCCAATCTCCATCGGCTCCGGTGACTGTACCGTTCAGGGTTCCCTGCTCCATCACAGTCATGCCGATTACAGGCTGTCCGTTCTGGTCAGTTACAGTACCCTTTACAGAATGCTGCTGGGCATGGAGACACATGCCTGCGAAAAGCAGCATTACCATAGTCAGATATTTTCTCATACGGTATTAATTTAATTGTTATTAAATGGTCAGTGCGGTTATGGTGTCATGCTGTATGCAATCACCGAAACAAAATTACGAAAAACGTCAGTCGAAATTCCCCGCGGATATAAAGAAGTGGACAAGAGAGCACACATACGTAAAGAATACCGATTGACTATCAGTATTTTACGCCAACAGGAGCATTATTTCTAAAGTGGATGTGATATAAAACATAAAGAAGCCGGCCCTTACCGGACCGGCTTCTTTATGTTGCCTTCTCTTCATTATTTTACCTTGATAGAATTGAGCAGGTCAAGTTTGCCGTCATCTATAAGTTTCAGGATCAGCTCCCCGAAGAGTGTATTCTGCCATGCGAACCATTCACGGGTGAAATCCTCCGGATTATCCTTGTTGAATGACTCGTGCATAAAGCCTGTGCCAGCATCGGTCTTCATCAGCATCTCTATGCATTCCTTGATCTCCTTGTCGTCACGGGATGTAAAGGCGCGCATCATTATGCTCATCGGCCATACCATGCCATAGCCTACATGCGGGCCACCGATACCCTCACCGGCCTTGCCTTTGAAGAAATAAGGGTTTGAGGTGCTCCACACGAAGTTGCGCGTATTCTGGTAGATAGGATCATCTATGTCAACATCACCGAGATAGCCCATCGCAAGAAGGCTCGGCACATTCGCATCGTCCATGAGGTAATAGTTGCCGAATCCGTCAACCTCGAAAGCGTAGATCTGTCCGAATTCAGGATGCTCGACAACTGCATGCTTCTTAAGGGCAGCCTCGACCTCGTCAGCCAGTACACGGCACTCCTTGGCCAGCTTCTTCTCCCCGTTCACAGATGAAAGGATCTCTGCGGCCTTGCGCAGGGAAGTCACTGCAAAGAAGTTGGAAGGCACAAGGAAGTCAAATGTAGTGGCATCGTCAGACGGACGGAAAGACGAGACTATCAGTCCGCACGGATTCACAGGATTGCCCCATCCCTTGCAGCACTTGGTATCAAGCTGGCGGTCGGTCACACGAAGGAAGTAATAAGGGCCGAGACCGTCCTTGCGCTGCTGGGTACGGAGTGTCGTGAGGATGGTGCGGATGGCATCAAGCCACACTTCACCGAAGATTGATGTGTCGCCGGTGACCTTCCAGTAATGATGAGCCAGACGGATCGGGTAGCAATGCGAGTCTATCTCCCATTTGCGCTCGTGCACATTTGGATTTGCTGGAGAGCCGGTGTCGTCCGATGCCCACTCGCTGCCGGTTGCCCCGTCGTTGTAGGCATTTGCGTAAGGGTCGATGTTGATCAGCTTGAACTGGCGGGTGATAACACCTGCAAGCATATTGCGGAGATGCTCATCAGAGCCGGCAAGCTGGACATATGGCCATACCTGTGCACCTGAGTCACGGAGCCACATGGCATGGATGTCACCTGTATATACAAAGGTGTCATATAGCCCGTCCTCACCCTCGTCCTTGAAATGGACTGTAGTGTCAAGAGTATTCGGGAAGCAGTTCGCGAACATCCATGCTAGGCGCGGGTTGGTCAGCATTTCCTGCACCTCGGCAATCTTGGCCTCAACGGCAGATGACACGAAAAGACGGTCCTGCTCATCTGGACGCTGGCTCACATAGGAAACTGGCTGGGCGCAGGCTCCGAGAATCATGGTAGAGGCTGCGACTGTGGTCAGTATCAATTTCTTCATATAACTTTATTTAAATTGTTAAAGGATTACGGCAAGTCTGTCTGCCAGACAGGCTTGCCGTATGTATCTGCTACTTGCTCATTGAATAAGGCCTGTCATCAGCTCCGGTTCCACGGGTAAAGTTCGGTTCAGATGACATGTCAAACACTATCTTTGCACCTTTCACGAGGTCTTCATGACGGAGATAGTCTTTTGTATAGACCTTGCCGTCAAGCGTCATCCTGTCGATATAGAAGCGGTCCCTGCTGTTGTCCGGTGCAGAGATCCTGATCTTCTTGCCTGAAGGAAGGTTTACAGTCATATCCTTGAAGAGAGGTGTTCCGAGTGCATATTCATTTGAACCTGGGCATACCGGATAGAATCCCATCGCCGAGAATACATACCATGCGGAAGTCTGTCCATTGTCCTCATCCCCGCAATATCCGTCCGGGGCCGCATTGTAGAACTTGTCCATGACCTCACGGACACGCGCCTGCGTCTTCCACGGCTGACCGCTCCAGTCATAGAGATACAGCATGTGCTGGATCGGCTGGTTACCGTGCGCATAGTTGCCCATGTTCATGATCTGCATCTCCCTTATCTCATGGATGACACCGCCATAATAGCTGTCATCGAAGATTGGAGGTATCTCGAACACAGCATCCATATTTGCATTGAACCTTTCATCACCTCCCATAAGCTCTATCAGCCCGGCAGGGTCATGGAACACAGACCACGTATAATGAAGGCTGTTGCCCTCGGTGAAGTCACCGCCCCATTTGAGAGGGCTGAAAGGAAGATTCCAGTCCCCGTTCTCCCTGCGTCCGCACATGAGGGAGAAGTCGCTGTTATAGAGGTTTCTGTAGTTTTGCGCCCTTTCCTTATATACTGCTATTTCCTCCTCCGGCTTTCCAAGCGCCTTTCCAAGGGTATAGATGCACCAGTCATCGTATGCATATTCAAGGGTGCGCGCAGCACTCTCCCTGATCCCGATGTCCGACGGTACATATCCGAGGGTGTTATACTGCTCCCATCCAAGGCGTCCGGTAGAGCTTATACGCGGATGTACGCTGTTCGTGCCATGTACAACAGCATCCCAGAGGGCATCGATGTCATATCCGCGCAAACCTTTCATGTATGCATCAGCCACAACGGAAGCCGAATTGTTCCCGACCATGCATCCACGGTGTCCAGGGCTTGCCCACTCAGGAAGGAATCCGCTCTCAAGCCATGCGTTCACAAGACCTTCCTGCATCTTCCCGTTCATGTCCGGATAGACAAGGTTGAGAAGAGGGAAAAGGCAGCGGAACGTGTCCCAGAAGCCTGTGTCAGTGAACATATATCCAGGAAGGACCTCGCCATTGTAAGGGCTGTAGTGCACGACTTCGCCTGCCGCGTTCACTTCCGAGAGATTGCGCGGGAAGAGCACACTCCTGTACAAGCAAGAATAGAATGTACGCAGATTGTCGAGATTGCTGTCCCTGACCTCTATGCGTCCGAGCACATCATTCCATGCCTTGCGCCCTTCTGCCACAAGACGGTCGAAATCACCGTCTCCGAGTTCATTGAGATTCAGTTCAGCCTGCTCCAGGCTTATGAAAGAGGAAGCGACCTTAAGGTTCACCTTCTGTCCGCGCGATGTACGGAAGCCGACAACCGCACCGGAGTGTGCAGACTCGCTTTCAAGGGCTGCAGAGACATTGCTGCCGTCAGAGACTGTAGTCACATAGTCAAACGGTGTATCAGAGACCAAAACAAACCAGTTGCGGAAATTATCCGGAACACCGCCGCTGTTCCTCGTGGTGTAGCCTACAATCTTGTTCTCACCGGGGATGACCTTGACGTATGAGCCCCTGTCAAATGCATCAACCACGAGATAGGACATCTCCATCTCAGGATAGGTGAGGCGGAAAGCCGCGGCACGCTCTGTAGGTGTAAGCTCGGCAACTACATCATGTTCTGCAAGATATACGCTGTAGTAATATGGCTTTGCGACTTCGGCTTTATGGGAGAACCAGCTTGCGCGCTCCTCCTGCGAGAAAACAGGGCCTGATGTGACAGGCATTATCGCAAACTGTCCGTAGTCATTTATCCATGGTGAAGGCTGGTGTGTCTGCTTCAGTCCATTGATCTTGTCCTGCGTGTAGACATATGCCCATCCGTCACCCATCTTCCCGGTCTGCGGAGTCCAGAAGTTCATGCCCCATGGACGTGCCGCCGCCGGATATGTATTTCCTGTGGAGAGGGCATGCTTTGACATCGTGCCTACCAGTGTACTGACGTAGTCCACAGGCTCTTCCATTGAAACCTCAGGAGCCTTGGAGCAGCACCCCATGAGAAGTGCCGCCCCTATGGCTGATAAGATAAATTTATTCATTATTTGATTGTTTTTGTGTTTTCAGTCTGCAAAGATAAGAAAATAGTGCTTGCACACAAAAAGCCTAATATTTCTCCTCAAGCATCTTGATGAAATACCCTCCGACCACAGAACGCGCCTTGAAGCCTCTCCAGTGCGGTTTATCCGTCCAGATCCAGTCTGACATCGGCACCCTGTCCAGGGTCTCGTTCTCGAAACGGCATATAGGCTCGACGAACTGCATGAATGTGTCCTTGTCATCTGCAAGCGTGGCAGTCCAGATTATCCAGTCTGTCTTGGTGTATGCCATCCTGTTGTCAAGCGGCAGGCCATATCTGTTCTGCTTAGTAAGGTAGTAGGCAATCTCCTTGTCATACACCTCTTTAGGGAAGACATCGAGATTCAGGAGCTTATCCCATACAAGATTATATTTCTGGCTCCATGTGCCAGGCCTGTCGAATGTAAGCCTGAAATGGTCTCCGTCATCAGCCATCTTCACCCATTCCTCCGCCATTCCGCGGGCCTTTGCCATATATTCGGCTGCGACATCATCCTTGCCGAGCATCTCTGCCATACGGCCATATGACGCAATAGCGACAATCGCCTTTACGGAAAGGTTCACATTATGGGCGAAATGTCCTGCAAAATCATCTGTACAGAGCTGGTTCTCCGGGTCAAGTCCGAACTGGCAGAGATAGTCCGTCCAGGTTGTAAGGACATCCCAGTGCCTTGCCGCATATGAAGCATCCTTCTCCATCACACAGACTGCTGCCGTCAGGGTAATCATGTTTCCGGCCTCCTCAACAGGCATGTCGCCGCCATATGTCTGCCCGTTTGCAAGAGGATATGTACCTACATCATGTGCAGGGAAAGGCTTTGTCCACCTGCCGCTCTCACTGTAATGGTAGATATGGTTCATCAGGCCTTTTGCAAGCTCCGTATTGTAATAGAGGAACAGCGGGGCAGACGGATATGTGACATCGACGGTACCGATTGAGCCATTGCTGTTGTTCTCCTTTGAAAGCCAGAGGATATCACCGTCCGGAGCCTCAACAAGCTTATGCGCGGCAATCGCCTGGCGATATGCCAGGGCAC
Organism: uncultured Bacteroidales bacterium; assembly: GCA_947179325.1. Classification (GTDB taxonomy): domain Bacteria; phylum Bacteroidota; class Bacteroidia; order Bacteroidales; family UBA932; genus Cryptobacteroides. Next base: position 192,941 of record CAMXAU010000002.1, read on the forward strand.
ACAGGTCTGCATAGCATTTCCCTCCGGCCTTCTCTGCGTCCTTCATAAGCTTAAGGTCAAACTCATCGCATCTGCCGAGCAGTGACCTATATTCCTTTTCTGCCTTCTGCAGCTGCTCGAGGATTGAACTGTCCCCATTCCTGTTCCAGTAAGGACGGAGATTCTCCCCGAAATACTGGATTGAATATATGTCGTCATATGCCACCATCACATGCCCGGAAGCCTTCCTGGACGTGCCGAGCCTGCATACCATTGCCATCTTTGCTGACTCATTCATCCCTTCCGTCCCGATTGCGGACCGGAAAGAGCCGTCAACGAATGCACGCTTCAGCGCATCCCCATTTCCAACGGCCACAGAGACATCCTGCATAGGGGCAGCCATATAGAAATACCCCCAGTCGATACGGAGGTCATCACCTCTCTTGGCCAGGATGTCCTGGGAAGTGCTGCCAGACTTGAGCATTACAAGTCCACGGTCCTCAAGGGCCTCGGAGCTGCATTCCTGGTAAGGGACATCAAGCGCCCACCTTGGAGAAGCCTCGAAATAGACCTCCACATCATGCGCCGCGCCATCGTTTGAAGCTACATTATATGTAATATAGTTCACCGGGCGGCTCACAAGCTCAAGGTCTTCAAGGAACATCGGTGCAGAAAAAGTAAGCCTTAGGTCCACTGGACCGCAGGTGAAGCCGTAATGAGTCTGTGTGGCCTGCACATCGGCATATGTCTGCACAGCCGCATTCTCAAGTGAAGTATGGAGTTCCTTCTGCACAAGAAGACCGAAGTCGAGCAGCCCGTTGGCCACTGGATTCCAGCAGGTGGCCGCTATTATGTTCTTTCCCTTTTTCAGGGACCTGACCGCCTCTTCCGGCAGCTTCACCATGGTGTTCTTGTTGCAGACAGGGCCTGTGCTGTGCACCTCTATTCCATTCACATAGAAAAATGCATCATCGTCATTGCAGTATTCAAGATAGACATTGTGTCCATCCAGCGGCTCGTCAAGCTCGAATATCCTTCTGACCCAGATATTTTCATCAGTCCAGTCAGTCTTTGCAATCGGCTCGTTTATCTTCGTGCCGAATGCGCCCTCATCCTCCTTCCAGGACGAGTCATTGTAATCCAGGGACTTCCAGTCCCCTGCCGGCTTACGCACTGTCCACTTGCCTGTCCATCTGCCCTGCTGTGAAGTCGGGACGACAGGTGTCAGCTCTACATCCTCTATACCCATGAAACGGTACACATCGCCGTCAACCCTGATTGCACCGATGAACGGGAAATCCTTTCCTGTCCAATGCTTCACGGAAGAGTCATAGAGATTGTCTGACATTGACCACGCACTTGTATAAGGGTCAATAGTGACAAGGGGATATGCCGGAGCACGAAGCTCATTAACTGCGGCATCACCGCCCTGGCAGCAGGAAACAGCAAGCCCTGCCAGCGGGATAAGAGATAGAATTAATCCGATAGGTTTCATAAATGTTATTGTTATTACATGATCTTTACCATCTGAACTCGACATGTACACCCTCAGGGCTATTGCTGAAAGACAGCAGATATGTCATGCTGCCGGCATCCCATGCAGAAGCGTCAAGGACCTCCATGCCGTCAACTTTCACGCTCACAGGGGCAGACGGGAGAAGCACCCTTGAGACATTTATAGTATTCACAGGGCTTTTGGCGACATACGAATACCTGTCCCTGGTGACAAGTTCATCATATTCACGGCTTGCGGACGCAAGCACCTGCGGCTTTTCCCCAGGCACCCTGTCCACATCAAGGAAATATCCCTGCTCCCCTGGCATCACATCCTTGCTCCCATATACAGGAAGCTGGGGGTCGAACAGGTCTATAAGAGTACCCCTGACAGTGTAAGGCTCACTGCCTGTGCTCTCACCCATAACGGAGACAATGTCATATGGCCCACGCTCAAGATAGAAGCTGTTCTTGAACTGCAGCTCCTTTCCGCCGGCAGCCTTCCGGTACATTTCACATACCGTAGAGACAAATTCCTCGGCACCGCCTTCCGCAAGTACATATTCCTTGGGATCATTCCTCAGGATGCGGACAAGGCCTTTCCCGTACCTGTATTCACCAGACGGGGAAGACGCGGCAATGCCCATAAGGCCCATAAGATGGTCAGACGGGGCGGCAAAGCTGTTGCCCCCGGTATTCCACCATTCCTGTACACCCTGGAAAGGGTCGTCGTCACGTCCGCTGAACACAAGCACGCCTCCTTTTTTCACCCACCTGGCGAGATGTTCATGCGCATCGGGGTCAAGCGGTTTCATATTGGAATATGACATAAGGAGGACTTTCGTGTCCGCAAGCGTCTCCCTGTATCCAAGGTTCTCTACATGGGCCGTCTTTACAGGCACTCCGCGCTTCAGGAAAGGCAATGCCTGGCCGTAGAAATTGGAAAGCTGAGGATCATCATAGCCGTCATGCAGAGGAAATCTCTGGAACATGAGGGAATTGGCCATGAGGACAGTTACGCCCTCGCTTCCGCTGACCTTGCAACGTGACACAGGCATCTTGTTCAGAGAGTTGACCATGACCTGCATCTGGGTAGCATAAGGCTTTGGTATATTCGCCCTTTCATCACTGTCTGCGCTGACACGGTAAAGCCCCTCATATATGCGCTCCGGCCAAGGCATGATCTCGTAGTCTGCAATCCCGGGATAGAGAAGCTGGGCGGTAAAGGTCGCCTGGTAGTTCCTCTTGTAGTCATCCCAGTCCTTGGCCCTGTCCTCTATAGGGTCAGTAAGGAAGAACATCTTGCGGCCTGTCGGAGCAGTCATCGACTCCATTGAGCCATATTCAAGATAAGCTGTCTCAAAGACCCTTTCGGCATAGACGCCCTCATAATAGTTAGGCTCACGGGATGTCCCGGTCCACACCTGCGCTATATACCCGTCAACGCACGGAAGCGATGCAAGGCTTGCCTCCGGAGAGACAATCTGCCACTGCGAATAGTTCACAAGCGAATGCGTCGGCACGTAGCATTTTACATCCATGCCCTTGCTGCGTCCATATTCCTTCGCGAATGTGAACACCTCATTGAGGGCATTATAGTAGAGATGATACTTTAGCTTGTTTGAAAGGTATGTATTCTCAGGCGACTCATGCTGAGGACGCCAGTCGAAGCCGTAGTACCTTTTCCACTCGCGCTTGAATGACTCGCTGTATCCTCCCCTTGCCCAGAATTCAGGCTCCTCCATGAAAATGGCGTCAATCCCTGCATCTATGACCCTCTTCACATGCCTTTCCTTGATGTATTCAAGATAATTTTCAGTCGGGACGAGATACGGGACGAGATGCCCGTGCCAGATTGTGTCCCCCTTGGCGGTCACCTGGCCTTCATCCAGATGCCATGAACCGTCCCATTCACCTGTGAAATAGTCCTGATATTCCCCCCAGGCGATTCCTGTCATGAAATGCGTGACATAGCCTTTATCCTGCCAGGACCTGACCCTTTCCTCGAATGACATCCTCCGCCTTGACCTGTCAGACGGGTTGCCCCCGACTCCATAGACCATGACGGCATCCGCACGGTTGTCAATTGTCGGGCGCCATTCCCTCGACGACTGGAATGTGGTCTTCACGCCGTCTGTCTTCTGTCCATTGTCCGCACCGCAGGAGCACAGGAGCGGCAGAAGAAACGAAAATGCAAATATCTTCCTCATTCTATCAACTATTGGTTAAATGCAAATATAAAAAGTGTCCATTAATTCTCCTGCAAAGGAAACGCCCGGAGGTTAAGAATTAGATTAATCAGGGGTTAATGTGAGACATTTTTTGCATTAATCCAGAAAAAATCACCTAAAGACAGCATTTTTGCCGTTTAAAGCAAAAACAATTACATTTGCGGAAAAATATTTCTTGGTCCATATATGAAAAGGTTTATTGCTCATATCTATAGTACCCCCCCCAAGCTTATTCTCTGCATATTCTCATGTCTTAGCATATTGTCGGCTGACGCTTATGCGCAAGGGTTAAAATTCTCCGGACTGGAATGCCGCATTGACGAGAGGACGTCACTGGATGTATTCGGCAACGGCACAAGGACATTCCATGACTGGTTCGAGATGGAATTCATGATGGCAACATTCCCGAAGGCTGATTTCGGATATATATTCAGGATAAAGGAGACCGAGGCCCCATACAGGATATGGAACCTTTCATATGACGGGAGAGGCCAGGGCGCAGTAAGTGTAAGGATAAACGAGGAGGGGCGATACAGCCTCATAAAGGAAGTGTTCCCGAGAGAAGACATGCAGGATATGCATTGGACCAATGTCAGGATTGCCTTCGACCTGAAGAAAGACTCGGTTTTCCTCAGCATCGCCGGACACGAATACATGGCAGCGGCAGAAGACCTGCCGGACAGGTTCAGTCCTGAAATCTGGTTCGGGAAAAGCGACCATATCATAGATGTACCGGCCTTCGCCCTCAGGGACCTTACCATAGGTGACAGGCACAAGAGCTATACATTCCGGTTCGACGAGGTTGACGGGGAGATTGCCAGGGACACAAGGAAATCGGTAAAGGCAAGGATTGAAAACCCCATCTGGATGACAGATGAATCCATGCACTGGAGAGAGCTTGCCGACATGGCGTTCCCTACAAATGCAGGTGCTGTCTATAACCATGAAAGAAAGGAATTCTACTATTTCGACCGTGAACAGATACGCATAGTCAACACCATGGCCGAGTCCGTAACAGAGAAGACCTTCACATCACCATGCCCGGTAGAGCTTGTCCTTGCGAACTGCTTTGTCAGCGATGACGGATCCGAGCTGTACGCATACGAGCTGCAATACGAGGACAGGGACACGACACGGTGTTCGATTGCATCACTGGACCTTGACAGCATGGAATGGACATGCCGGAGCTTCAGCCAGCTCAAGACCCCGATGCACCACCACACGTCATTCTGGACCAACATGGGATACACAATCTTCGGAGGCTTCGGGGAGATGAAATACAACGGGAGCTTCTATCTCCTTGACAAGGACATGAAATGGAAAGAGATATGGAGCGACGGGAACTCGACCATTTTCCCGAGATATTTCACGTCAGGAGGCACAGATGAGCAGGGGAAGCATGTATACATTTTCGGCGGAATGGGCAATGAGTCCGGAGAACAGATTGTCGGAAGGCATTACTATTACGACCTGCACAGGATAGACACAGGGACAGGAAAGGCAGAAAGGCTATGGGACCTGGAATGGAAACAGACCAACATGGTACCTGTCAGGAGCATGGCAATAAAAGGGGACTACATATATACCCTGTGCTACCCGGAACACATAAGCGACTCACAGTTGCACCTGTACAGGATCTCGATACTTGACGGGACGTATGAAATACTTGATGACCCTATCCAGATCACATCTGACAAGATACTGACCAATGCAAACCTGTGGTATGACGACGACCTCAAGAAACTTTATGCATCTGTACAGGTATTCGACGATGACATAAGGTCTGAGCTGAAACTGTATTCCCTGTCTTTCCCTCCTGTATTCTCTCTCGAGAAAAAGCATTCTTCGCTATGGTGGGGACTGCTGCTGGCGCTTATCATTGCCGCGGCAGGATGCGCAGCGGCAGCATTGTGCAGGATAAGGAAGACAAGGATGCAGGAGTCACAGGACGAAGCCGTGTCCGGAAAGAAGATATTCAGGCAGGAACTGAAAGCCAACTCAATATACCTGTTCGGGGATTTCATGGTGCTCGACAGCAATGGGCAGGACATTACACTGACATTCACCAAACAGCAGAGGCAGCTGCTCTGCCTGCTCCTGAAATACAGCGACAAGGACGGGATTTCATCAAGGAAGCTGAGCAATATACTGTGGCCTGACAAGGATGAGAGCAAGGTCAAGAATTCAAGAGGTGTGGCAATCAACTACATGAGGAAACTGCTCAAGCCTATCGAGGGCGTAAGCCTCGTTTCCAATGACGCGCATTTCAAGCTTGAATACGGCGACAGCTTCTACTGCGACTACCTTGACCTCATGAGGCTGCTGTCATCTGATTCACCGGACAAGAAAAAGATACTTGACATCATATCTAAAGGAAAGTTCATGGCATTCATGAACGACCCGGTCTTTGACTCGTTCAAGGAAAAGGTAGAGGACAGCATCACACCTATACTCCACAAGGAGATAGAGAAGCGCTGTGCATCAAGGGACTACACCGCTGTAACGGAAATCGCCGAAATGATTTTCAATGTGGACCCGCTTGACGAGCAGGCTCTCGCATACCTGATAAAGGCGCTCAGGAAACTGAAGAGAAACGATGATGCGCTTGTACAGTATGCAAAATTCGCTGCCGAATACCGCAAGGTATACGACAGCGAATACAATGTACCTTTCGACAAGATATAGGAGAAGGCTATTTCCTGTCCTTCATGCCCGGGAATGTCAGCATCAGGGCCGGCACTCCGGCTGCTGTATATGCCGAGACAGGCGAGGTGGCCGTAAGCCTCTTCTCCAGGAACTTGTTTGTCAGCCCGCGTGAGTCCCTGTTCTTCCATCCTGTCTCGATGCTGCGTTCAATGAACTCTGTATATTGCTCCTGGCCGCAGTCATTGATGAGGATAGGGATATACTGGGCAAGTATTGCATTGTATATTCCCATCTCGTCAGTCAGATTGGCCTGGTCCACACTGCCCTCCGGCTTGATAATATTGTTTGCAGTGCTCTTTTCCCTTACCACATAGTCCATCGCCGCACAGGCATGGTCAAGATATTTCTGGTCACCGGTCTCAAGGTATAGCATCGCAGCCGCTCCCATGGCAGTTGCCTGGTTATATACAAGCATCGTCCATGCAGGGCTGCTGTTTCCATCATGCTTTGAGTCGGCCACGGCACCTGTGGAGGCATTGAACAGATTCTCGGATGCCCATTTATAGACTTTCTTGGCCTTTTCAAGATACTCGGCATTGCCGGTTCCTTGATATAGCTCCATAGCCGCGATTATCGTAGGATAGTTGATGCATGCCATCTTGCCGATACGGCCGAATTTCCAGTCCCAGTACATGCCGTCACCATATTGCGGATTGTCATCGCCTCCAAATGAGCCTTTGGCATCCAGCTCGCTCCAGCCTGTACCGTCAAAATCCGATGGCTTGCCATCCCAGACCCTCCGGAAGCCCTCTTCCGAAACCTTGAGATACTCATCTTCACCGGTAAGCAGATAAGCCCTTGCAAGAGAGCCTACCCACCACATCATGTCATCATACAGGTCCCAATGGCTGTAGTCATACCAGTCGAATGTAAATGCGTTCCTGAATCCTTCATAATGCGACTTCATCAGGTCCATATATTTCTGGTCCCCTGTCAGCTTCCAGGCATTCATTATCATGTCGAACATCATTGCCTGGGTCCAGCCGACAGCCACTGTACCTGACTTTCCTGTATCCCTCGCATAGATTCCTCTCCCCGGCTCGAAAAGGCCGGCGTTGAATGCGTCATATGCATCAATGGCATCCTGGCATGAGAAATTCCATGACGTGCCGCTATCCTTGCTGCCGTCTTTGTCGCATGCGCAGCAGACAGAGACAACAGCAAGAACCAATGATATAAAAACTCTCCTCATATGCATTCCGTCAAGGTATAAGGACTTCAAATGTCTCGGTATAGTTGTACCTGCGCACATTGGCAGTCTCATAGTTGATACGTGCTGCTACACGCACATACATGTGACGGCCGGACGGGATGACACCATTTGTGCGAAGTTCCACCACCTGCCCGAGCTTAGAATCGAATGCAGAGCCGCTATACTCGGTATAGCTTGACCACTCAGTGTCATGCGACCTGTATCCGACGCTCGGGTTATATCCGACATAGAGCTGGATGTCAGTGATGTTTGCATATTCGTCCTTCCAGTCCCCTGTCTTGCTGATGGCAGCCTTCAGGGCATCCTTTGATATTGCGCGCGACACACGAACCTTGGCAACCACCTTACCGTCAGCGACCTGCGGATAGTCCTCAAACTCAACCTTAAGAAAAGGCTGTACATAGAAATCAACCTCACATGGGACACCTTTCTTTATGTTGATGTTCTGGGACCCGTCAGCTACAGGCACGCCCTGGGCGTCATCCATCACAATCGGGACAAACGGCCCATCCACCGTAACGTTGTATCTTCCAGGGAAAAGCTTGGTATTCTGGAAGGTGCCGTCTGGCATACAGTTGAAGTCCTGCGGTGTAACCTCATTCCCTGCATCCTCCCATTCCAGGTCAAGGAGACGCACACGTATCCCCTCGCTCCCCTGGTCTGTCAGCACTGGATTTCCATCCATATCCATGACACGTCCCCTGAGCGTCTCGTCAGGAGCCTCATAATTGTCCAGCTTAAACAGGGAACAGGATGCCAGGGACATCATTCCTGAAGCCAGAAGCATATATAATGTAATCTTTCTCATAATTACTTCGCAAGTTTTGTCTGTTATTAATATCTGTTTGGCTGCTGGTCGATTACAGGACTCTTGGTCACCTCATTGCCAGGTATGGAGAAATAGTAGTCAACAGTGTTGTAGCTGAACTCCTTATTGCCAATATTGTCAAAATGTGTATCAAAGAACCATTTCCCTGAATCAGAAGAGTAGAAAGGGAAGATGCCGCGGAAACGGAACCTTGTGTCATTGCTGAATCCCTCCTTGCCACGTCCGTCAGGCCAGAATCCGTCCCTGTTGCTGTAGTCCAGTACCCTCCAGCGCCTGAGGTCCCATTTGGTCTTCTGCTCGAATGCAAGCTCCTTGCGGCGTTCCTTGCGCACTATGTCGCGCGAGGCTATGTCCCCGCCAAGCTTGCTCCCGATCACATTGGCACCGGCCCTCTGCTGAAGCTCCTGGACTGCCTCTGTGGCAACCTGGAGCATATCATCACCGTCAACAGGGCAAGAGGCCCCTGCCAATGAAAGCTCAACCGCAGATTCTGCCGCAGCAAGAAGTACATCCGCATAGCGCATAAGGATGAAAGGCTGGTCGGACATGCCTTCACCGATATTCTCGATTGTAGCATCAGGGTCGAGGTACTTGCGCAGATGAAGCCCTGTAAGTGTCGCCTCCTTGTAGTTGAAGAAAGGACCGTTTGCACCGGCTGAATTCATCACAGTGCCATCACTGAGCGTCACTACCTCAGGCTGTGCCGGATTTCCTGTCATGTACAATGTCTTTGGAGCCTTTCCATATGCATCAAGCCCGGTATACGGATTTGCCGCGTTATTGTATGAATATGAACTGAAGAACGGAGAGATTCCATTTGAGGCGTCACCGGTATAGACTCCGAGATAGACCTCGATGTCCGTATTCCTGAAACGGTCACCAGGGAAGATCACATATGCCCTCAGGCGAGGCTCCGCATCTGCAAAGAATTCATATGTACTGCCGAACATCAGATATTTGCCGTCTCCGCAGCTGCTGCCGTCAGTGACACGCAGCTTGCCGTCAGCATATCTGCGGCTCATGCCGTTCCCGAAAGTCTCCGGCCAGTCATAAAGCTCGATGAAGTCAAGTGTAGGACATGTACCTCCTGAAAGCGGATGGTGCCACAGATAAGGGGAACTGTAGGCATCAAGGCCGTGCGCCAATGTCGGATATTCATACTCGCGAGCCAGCATATTCTCTGAGCACGAAAGGTCAGAGAAGAGGTCAACCATATTCTGGTATTTTGCCTCAGGAGTGTCAGAAGCCGCCTTGCGCAAAGAGAAGCGTCCGCTCTTCATCACCTCCCTTGCAGCCTTGTACGCCTCCGCGAAATACTTTTCAGATGCAGCCTTGGAAGTTGCAGGGTCGAATCCCATTACGCGCACTCCGGTCTTGCTTCCGAATCCTGTAAGATTCCCCTGGACTGTCTCATTGTACTTTGCCACTGATCCGGCATAGAGCATAGCCTCCGCCTTGAATGCAAGCGCAACATATCTATTAGCCGTGCCTGCAATGGTTGACTGCGCTGAAAGAAGCTCTGCCGCCATGTCAAAGTCCGCAAGAATCTGGTCCCAGGTCTCCTCCTCTGTCGAGCGCGGAATCTCAAACTGCTCTGCATCACCATTATACTGAGCCTCTTTCAGTGTAAGCGGAACTCCGCCATAGCGTCGTGCCATCTGATAGAACGAATAGGCCCTGACAAAATACGCCTGCCCTATATAGTTGTTGACCTCAAGCTCGGCAAAATTGCCGGCATATTCAGGCATCGTCTCGATGAGGTGGTTCGCCTCGCGGATAAGCGTAAAGGAATTTCCCCACCACGCAGTATCCTCACCGGTGAAAGATGTGCTGATTCCATCCCTGTTGATAGCCTCACCTGTGCCTTCAATTCCCAATGCGCCAAGCCATGACGAACGGTTGAAGCCCCACTGCGCCATATACTTGAAATCCTCCCATGGCATCTGGGCATACAGCCGCGCAAGATAGACTTTCACTCCCGCATTCGTTGTCAGGAGATCATCGTCAGTCCATATATTCTTTGGCGTCCTGTCCATGTCCACGCAGGAGACTGCTGCAAGAAGGACTATTATTGAATATAATATTCTGTTTTTCATACTCATTTAATTTGATATTAGAATGAAAGGTTAAGACCAAGAGTATATGTCTTGTTAAGAGGATACAGACGCCCGAGGTCATCTCCAGGATGTTCCGGGTCGACGAATTTAAGCCCTGTAATTGTCAACGGGTTATAGGCATTGAAGAACACCCTGAGGCCGAAATCCCTCATTCCGTGCGACTTGAACTTAGGCAAAGTATATCCTATCTCGATGCTCTTGAGGCGGAGGAACGCGGAGCTTACCCTGTTGAACTGGGAGTTCGCGTCAGGATAATGCCCTGTATATCCATAGTATCCGCTGACCCATTCAAGAGACGGGTCATATATGTCGTAGGACCCGTTCGCAGGATGCCACCTGTCCATATACTGCTCCAGTACTCCACCGGCCCCGTTAGTGTTGCCCCAGATGCTGTAGAGAGGCTCCTGATATATATATGACCCGAGGGCGCTTCCCTGGAAAAGCATACTGAAGTCAAGGCATTTCCAGCTGAGCCTGAAGTCAAGGCTGTAGTTGAGCCAAGGTGTCTGGTCATATGCATAAGGGTGCATATCACTGCCGTTGATTTCACCGTCCCCGTTCCAGTCAAGATACTTGTAGTCTCCAGGAAGCACATAGTTGTCCTTATATATAGGATATGTCCATATGTCATCCCAGCTCTCATAGCGTCCTGCACTCTCATATCCGAACTGCACACCCTGGTAGCGGTCTGTCAGGTTGTCATTTCTCCACTGGTCATAGCGGTTTCCGAATTTTCTCACAGAAACATTGTTCACAACCTTCTGCCTTGTGACAGTGGCCATACCCTTGATTTCATACATGAAGTCACCCACCTTGTTCCTGTGGCTCAGCTCAAGCTCAAGACCGAAATGGCAGTCAGAGTTTGCATTCCTGACAGGAGCGGTCGCACCCACGACTGTAGGAAGCTCTGTGCTGCTGGAAGCCATCATACCTGTCCTCAGACGGTAGAAGTAGTCAAATGAAAGGCCGAGCATTCCGTTCCACGCCTGGAAATCCACTCCGACATCGAATGTCTTCATCACAAGCCATGTGATGTCAACGTTAGGAAGAGGCTGAGGCTCCACATTGTAGACCCACTCATTCCCGAAATAATATCCAGGTGCATATCCGGTGTACCATCCCTTGTCATTGGTCTCTCCACCCTTATATCTATATCCGGACACCCACTGGTAATTGAATCCGTCTGCGGAATCATCTCCAGTCATACCGTAGCTCGCACGTATCTTCAGCTGGTTGATGAACGACAGGGCTGGGCAATCCTTGAAGAACGGCTCCTCGGAAATCCTCCATCCTGCAGACACCGAAGGGAAGAATCCCCACTGATGTCCTGGAGCGAACTTGGTGGATCCGTCATAGCGGAACTGCCCTTCCAGAAGATAACGGTTGTCATAGGAATAGTTCACACGTCCCATGAGAGACTGGTATGCAATGTCATAGAGGTCACCAAGACCTGTATTCGTACCAATGAGCTGCCCCTGTCCGTTAAGTGCAGTCAAAGTGGCTGAGCCTGTAGCAAGCTCACCGACTGCATAATAGTTGTCACCTTTGCGCACCTGTGTCTCATATCCTATGAGCGCACCTACATGATGCTTCTCCGCAAATGTCCTGTCATAGTTCAGCATCACCTGCGCAAGGGTCTGCTGCTTTGTATAGTTCTCCTTGCGGAGCCTGTTCGTGTGGTCGGGATACTGCTTAGGAACATATTCCCCTGTCACTGCATCCTTCTGATAGAGATAGAATTCCTTGCGGAATATCTCGTTGTTGTCCTGGCGGAAGTCATAGCTGAACATGGCCTTTGCACTCAATCCCCTCAGGACATCCGTTGCTGCACCGAAGTCATATGAAAGGGTCGCCGCCCCATTGAATGTCTTCTTGTTGTATTTCCTGTATCCGGACACATCAGATGTCATCATGGCCACAGGGTTGTTCATGAGGTCAAGCCCGTCAGCGTTGAACATGGTATGCGCCTCATCAATATATGCAGGGGCAAGGGGTCCCTGTGCCCAATACTGCTTGATAAGGTCCACAGAACTGAAATACGGGTTGTTCTGGTCGTCTATAAGCCCTGAGAGATTAAGGTCAAACCTTAGCCCGCGTGCAATCTCGGCCGTGATGTTTGCCCTGATATTGTATTTGCTGTAGTTAAGGTCACCTGACTTGAAGAAGCTGTCCTGGAATGTATATCCCATGCTGGTATAGAACTGGATCTTCTCATTTCCTCCGCTTATGCTCAGGTCATGCTGTGTCTGCGGTGCCCAGCTGGCTATCATGAGACTGTTCCAGTCTGCACCGGTCAGCTCGCCGGACCTGTATTTCTCCAGATACTCGTCTGTAAAGGCAAGGCTTCCGTTATGGACAACATTCATTGCCTTCTCATTATAGAGCATCATCGCGTCTACCGGGTCAACAACCCCAGGGAACGATGACGGTGTCTGGAATGTGAACGAGCCATTATAGTTCACCTTTGTCTTGCCTTCGCTTCCCTTCTTTGTAGTGACAAGGAGCACACCGTTTCCACCACGGACACCATAGATGGCCGCAGCTGCATCCTTAAGTATTGAGACATTGTCTATGTCTGCCGCATTAAGCCTGTTGAAGTCCGCCATCTCGCGCGGGACACCGTCAATGATGACAAGGACTCCTCCCATGCCACGTATGTCAATGGATGCATTATATGAACCTGGCTCAGCACTCTTCTGCCAGACACGGAGTCCTGACAGGCGTCCTGTAAGCATATTCACAGGGTTCTCTGACTTTGTCTTGATCATGTCATCGCTGTTCACGGCCGCCACCGCACCAGTAATGGAGCCTTTCTTCTGTGTTCCATATCCCACCACGACACTCTCATCAAGGAAAGTATTGTCCTGGGACATCATGACATTGATCACAGAACGTCCGTTGACAGGAATCTCCACGGTAGCAAACCCGACTGACGAGAACTCCAGGACTGCGTCTGAAGGCACTTCAATCAGATAATTTCCATCAAGGTCAGAAGGCACACCGGTTGTGTGTCCCTTAATCATGACACTGGCCCCGATAACAGGCTGGCCGGTGTCGTCAGTCACGGCTCCAGATACCTTAATGGTATTCTGGGCGAATGTCAGTATTGGCGAGCACATAAGGATGACCGCCACAACAATGCTCGAAAAGCACGATCTCGGTTTATCGTATTTTCTCATATAGTGGTTATTTAGTTTTCCAATTCATATTTAGCAAGCAAAGCAAACTGGGCAGCATACGCGAACTGGTCGCGTCCCCTGACAGTCCTCTTGGTCCTGTCGTTTGCCCATCCGAGGTAGAGGCTGTTAGGCATCATGCCTTCATACAGGAAATTATCGTACGCATGGTCATATACCTGCTGGAAGCTGTCAACCGGAAGTGCAGCCCCATTATACGCCGGATAGGCATCGATATATCCCCTGAGAAGAACAGCATTGAACCAGCTGTTGTTACCGCTGAAATCATATGTATACAATCCTTCCACGGTCTCATCCGGCTTCGCGAAATATTTGAAGCTCGCATCTGTAAGACGCTGTATATCCGTAAGGTAAGCATTATCTCCTGTCACCCTGTAAAGGTCAGCTGCGCCCGAAAGGATTGCACCGCTGTTGTAGGAATGGGCAGGACCGACACGGTCTTTCAGGTTCGTATGCCTCCTGTACTCGACCCCGTCCACAGTCTCATACACGACCTTTCCTCCTGTATCATCCCCTCCCATCATGTCATCATAGACTCCATCAGACCTGAGAAGATGGCTTTTCTGGTAGTCATATACCTTTATGGCATATGACAGATAGTATTCGCTTTTGTCCATCTGCTCAACTTTGCGGGTCTTCCTGTCCGACGGATCGATATAATACCTGTCAGCCTTCTCACCTTTTCCTTTATATATGTCTGAAAGCCAGACAAGGGGGCTTATGAACGGGCCATTGCTGCAGGAATGCTTCGAGACATATCCAGGGCCCCATGTGATTCCGCCATATTCATTCCCGTCCTCATCAACATGGCAGTCAAAGCCGTCAATGACATATTCAGCAAGGTATTCGGCCTTGTCCAGATAGCTCCTGTCACCTGTCGCATACCACACCTCAATGAAATCACGGATAATCCACATCTGGTCATCATACACATTAAGTATACCTGATACATTGTTGGCTCCCGGAGCAGAAGCCCTCGGCACACCATACACAGTCCATGTCCTGTTGTTCTTCGTGTACGATGTCAGTGAGTAAGTCCCCTCATAGTATGCCATGCCCTGGTATAGCCGGTCCAGCAGAGACTTATATCTTGAGAAATGCAGGTCATACAGTTCCGTATCACCAGCCTCTTTCTGAAGATGGAGTGCATAAAGGATATTAGTCACAGCCTCAAAGGCGCTTGAGTATTCCCATATGTTCTCATACCCGGTATCTGTCACCTGTCCTGTATATGGATTATAGGACTTGAACATTCCAAGTTCGGAACTTATATATGCGGCTGCCGCTGCATCAGTGATGGCCATTGCCCGCTCTATATTCTGCGTCGCAAGGTCAACCCTGGCGACAGGGGCATTCTCCCCCGGTGCCGGAGTCCGCTCACACGAGACAGCCCATGTACTGAAGACAGACAGGCATATAATGAAAAACAAGATCTTCTTCATATGCAAATATCAAGAATTCAAATGACAAGGCGGCTGGCCCAGCAATTATGCATGGGCCGCCCTGCCTTATTCCAGAACTACTTCAGTGTAACACTGTGGAAGCATACCTTGTTCTCGTCACTGTTCTCCTCGCCTTTATATACACCGATTGCGACAATGACATTCTTTCCGTTGAATTTTGAAAGGTCGTAGACAAAGTCCGCATACAGCCCGACCTCGCTTTCTGTAGGCTCGCCACGGTTGTTCTTGAACTTCCAGCATCCGTCTTCCGCCTCAACACATTCAACAGCCGTGTTGGACTTCGGTGCAAGATGCTCGTACTGGCAGTCCTCTGTAATTGCAGTAACCTTGAACACGGTGAAGTTGTCACCGAAGTTGCGGAGCTTGAATGTCAATTCATTGCTTCCTGCAGCTATAGGCAGCTTTGTATAGAAATATGCCTCCGGCACCTTAGTGTTCACAACATAGCTGCTGCCTCCATTGGTCTTCATCACAAATCCCTGTCCTGCAAATGGCTCAGTATCCTTTGAGACAACCGTGAAGTTCCATGCATAGCCGATATGGTTGTTTGTCCTCCATGACTGGTATCTTTCCTGGTTGCTGCTGCCTGAAAGGGTAATTCCAGAGAACTCCCTGGATGTCTGCACCATTGTAGAGCGGACAATCTCCTGTGTCATATGCCATCCTTCAAGGCCCGGTACATCTGTTCCGTATATCCAGTCCCAGCCGGACATCTTCTCGCTTGTGAAGTTTATTCTCCTTATCGCGAGATGCTTTCCCTGGTCGCTCTGCTCAGCCCTGTAAAGACCGAGACCGATAACAACCTCCTTACCGATAAACTCAGAAAAATCAAAATAGTAGTCTGCATAGTCCTCGGAAGCAGTCTTGACCTTTTCACCTACAGCCACTGCTGAAGGCTCTGCCGCGCTCAGGTCTATAGCCACGACACCGAATGTAGTCTCACCGTCCCTGCTGCCGAAAGTCCTTGCGCGTACGGTCATTATCTTGTTGTCCTCGGTTATGAGCTTGCTTCCCCACACATATGATTCAAGCACATTCGGGTTGGCCGGCTTTGTTGCGTCACCTGATATCTCAATGCAGGTTCCCTCACCGTGCTCAGACCAGTCTCCGTAGAAATTGAGCGACCCCATGAAGCATGTAGACCAGTCCCAGCGCGGATACTGCTCTCCGTTTCCGCCACCACGGTACTCATTATAATACCATTTGTCAGCTTTCTGAAGGTCATTTATTGTAAGGCCAGGAAGAAGCTGTGTCTTAGTAAGCACAACATCCTCTACCTGCGCTGTCTTGTCTTCATTGTTGAACATGCTCTCTGTGACAGCCACTGATGTCTCGATGAAGCCATCCGCAGAGACAGTGATTGTATAGTCTGCAATTGTAAGGTTCTCAAAGAGATATCTACCATCTGCACCTGTAGTCACAGTTGTCTCGTCTGCATTGCTGAGCTTCACGGTCGCGTTAGCGAGAGGAGCATTGCTGCTTGTTCCGTCAAGGACAAGTCCCCTGATCATGGCATTGGCAAAATTAAGGGTTGCATTTGCAGTGGCATTCCCGTCTGAATCAAAACGGCTGGCCGGCACAGTCACATTTGCAGTCTGGTAACCTGTCTTTGTAAATGTAATGACAACAGATGCAGCAGGAACATTCTTAAGTTCATACCGTCCCTCGGCATCAGTCAGTGCTGAACCGTCGACACCCCTGGCCGTAACGGTGACTCCTTCTATAGGATCCCCCATAGAATCCTTGACTACACCTGACACTGTACCTCCTTTGGCACCGCCTTCAGGCTCCTTGTTGCATGATGCACTAAACAATACCATGGAAAGCATGGTCACAACGAGCATAAATGCTCTGGAAATCGATTTGATTCTCATAATAAAACTTTTAGTGTTATATGTTTGTATATCCGATGTATTGTCTACGGGATGGATGGCACTGCAGCACGCCTTGCGGCTGCTTAACCAGAGCTCCACAGTGTTTCCGGCCATATAAAGGCAAGCCCACAATCATCTGTATGCTGTGCAAAAGAAATAGTGCAGGGTAAAAAAAGAGATTAGTTGCGGGTTAATTCTGAAAAAATATCGACATTTATTTTTTAACCCTGGTTCCACGCGCGCAGAATGCGTTTTTGATATCGGAACACATTAATACAAAGGAAAGAGAGAAGTGCAGATAAAGAGACGGACAGGCCATTTTATCAAGCCTGTCCGTCAAATTTTAACCTTCTCTGTCCTTCCCGCCAGGGCCGCCATCGAGAACTCGCATCCGCAGTAGAGCTGGTTGTAGAACCCATACTCCTTTATTATGGCATTCCTCCTCTCCTGGAGCCCGCCCTTTCTCCAGTTCCTGTCCCACCAGATGACACCCTCGTGCCGTGCCGCAGCCCATCTGCCGGCCTCGTTGATCTGATCCAGGCTTTTCCACCGCGATGACGCAAGCGTAGTGGTGATGGCCCGGATCCCATGCGCCGAAGCATAGGCTGCTGTCCTGTCAAGACGCAGCATGAAACACCTGAGACAGCGTCCTCCCCTCTCCGGCTCGTCCTCCAGCCCGCTTATGGCATCCAGCCATCCGTCATGGTCATAGTCATCATCCACAATCTGCAGCCCGAGCGACTGTGCATATCTTGTGCATTCATTCTTCCGGATTTCATACTCCCCGGCCGGATAGATATTCGGATTACAGTAATATATGACTGGCGTGACCCCGTTAGCCAGCATCCATTCTATGATAGCAGAACTGCACGGTGCGCAGCATGTGTGCAGCAGCACTGTTGTCCCTGCCTCCTGGGGCAGCATATGTATTGTCTCGACTGTCTTTACGCCCATATGTCAATTTCCGCATCTGTAGATCCGGCCGGCACCATCTCATATCCACGGGACTGCATGCCTGCCATCTTGATTCCTCCAGCCAATGCTTCCGGCATGCTGCATGACAGCTTTTACACACCCATGGCATTTTGTGGGCTGGGGATGAACTCCCGCTCTTCCTGCCATACGATACTGGCAAGGCATCCGGCAAAGAGCGTCGCAAAGTTAAATATTTTACCTAACTTTGCCGCTCATTTGACTCTATATCATGGGAATAATTCCGGAAAAATATCTAAGGGAATGGTCAAGGCTGCTAAAGGCTGGCCGCGAGGGTTCACTCTACAAGAGAGAGGGAGGCCCGATGAACGGCTACCTTGCACTCAGCCCGCTGATAGTGTTCCTGCTGGTCTACCTCGTTTCTTCCATTACGGTAAAGGACTTCTACAGCATACCTATCGCATCCGCATTCCTTATTGCGTCATGCTATGCACTGATTATCACACGCGGAGGCATAGAGCAGAAGATCGCGATATTCTCCGAAGGCGCAGGCAACAAGAATGTCCTGCTGATGATATGGATATTCGTGCTGGCCGGAGCATTTGCCAGCACAGCCAAAGACATAGGGGCAATCGACGCAACTGTAAACCTCACCCTGATGCTCCTGCCCGAAAGACTGATGTTTGCAGGCATCTTCATAGCCGCATGCTTCATCTCGATGTCAATAGGCACAAGTGTCGGAACAATTGTAGCCCTTGTGCCTGTAGCGACAGGACTTGCCTCGCAGACAGGGGTCTCCCCCGCATTCATGGCAGCAATCGTAACAGGAGGAGCATTCTTCGGGGACAACCTGTCGTTCATATCCGACACAACTATAGCTGCGACAAAGACCCAGGGCTGCCCGATGCAGGACAAATTCAAGGCAAACATCTTCCTGGCCGCCCCTGCAGCCATCATTGTCGCAGCCATATATATATTCCAGGGACATGGCATAGAAGCCGCAGCACAGGCCGGTCCAGTCGAATGGACAAGGCTTATACCTTATATATCAGTAATAGTCCTGGCCTTGTCAGGAATGAATGTAATCCCTGTGCTCGCCATAGGGATAGCCACCAACGCAATTATCGGATTCAGCTCCGGAGAGCTGACATGGAGCAGCTGGCTCGGCTCCATCGGCAACGGCATCGGCGGGATGGGAGAACTGATAATTGTCACAATGCTTGCCGGCGGAATGCTTGAGCTGATACGCAGCAACGGAGGGATAGACTTCATGATAAGGCTCCTGACCAGCAGAATAACCGGAAAGAGAGGAGCCGAATTCAGCATTGCAGCACTCGTGAGCCTCGCCAACCTGTGCACAGCCAACAACACAATCGCAATCATAACAACAGGAGGGATAGCCAGGGACATTACCCGGAAATTCGGCCTTGACCCGCGCAAGACCGCGAGCATCCTCGACACATTCTCATGTCTTGTCCAGGGTGTCCTCCCATACGGGGCACAGCTGCTGATGGCTTCCGGCCTTGCAGCCATATCAACAATGGAAATCATAAGATACCTGTACTACCCGTTCGCGCTCGGCCTGATTGCAATCCTCGCAATAATCTTCCGTTTCCCCCGCAGATACTCGTAGGCACCGCCGCTGCATATACAGCCCGGTCTTGTCCACAAGCTCCTGCACGGTCCTGAACTGCACAAGGTCGCCTGTCCCGGTATTCAGGTTGCCGAGGAAGCACCCGATGATGCAGTTGTCATAGCAGTTCCCTGTCCACGAAGACAACTCATTTCCGCAACATTGAATCCACTGCCACACGACATTGCAGATAGACAGTCCCTGGCACTCCAGTCCTTTACAGAGCAAACAACAAATCATCAAAAATACAGTTATGGCAAACTGTTTGCCTTATGCCGCCGGAGTTAAACATAAACATTAAGCGATATGAAACAGTCAACAAAAACAGAAAGGAGGACAGTGCGTCAACTGGACCTTGAAAGATATCTCGGAAGATGGTACGAAATAGCACGATATGACAACTGCTTCGAGCGTGGGATGGACAATGTAACCGCCGACTATTCACTCCGGGAAGACGGAAAAGTAAGCGTTGTGAATTCCGGATGGAAAGACGGGAAAAAACATGTTTCCTATGGCAAGGCAAAGCAGCCGGACCCTTACGGGACACCTGGCAGGCTAAGGGTATCATTCTTCCTTTTCTTCTATTCCGACTACGACATCCTGCTTCTTGATGAAGAATACAGATATGTCCTTGTAGGAAGCAAAAGCGACAAATATCTATGGATACTGGCAAGGACTCCTGTACTGCCGGAAAGCACTGTGGCAAATATCGTCTCCGAAGCCCAGAAACGCGGATACGACACATCAAGACTCATCAAGGTAAACCAGAGCAGAAACCTTTAGGGCGAATTCAGAAAGAGCGTCCTGATACAGCATTGTACACAGCCTCAGAGATATCCGCGATTATCCGTGCGGTATCGCTGGGGCTTTCTTCTGAATCCCTGACAAACACAGCGATGGAATATCTCCGCCCGTCAGGGAGAAAGACATATCCTATGTCATTGATACCGATGATCCGTCCCTCTGAATTACAGTCACCTGTCCCTGTCTTGTGCCCTATTGCTGCCCCTGTCCCTGACAACGGCTTTGCAAGGCGGTCCCTTCCAGTAGAGCACTCCTCCATTAATCTACTGATAAAAGACAGATAGCCATCCTCCTCCATTCCAGCCACAAACACCTCAAGCAGCTTCGCGGCATCAAGCGGTGAAGACCAGTTTGAGTAACAGAGCTGCAAATCCCTATGCATGTCATCCTCCGTGGCAGATATGGCAAAATCATTTATTCCCAGCGAACGGATATATCTGTCAGTCTCTTCAACCCCGGCAATATTCCGGAACAATATGTCGCAGGCATTGTTGTCCGAAAGCTGTAATGTATATCTGAGCAATTCCCCGACAGAGATATCAATCTCCCCATCGGGGAATCTATCCCTCAGCGGACTGTATGTATCAGGTTTCAGGTCCTGCCTTGAAACATGCAGCTCATGCCCAAGAGGAATCGAGCATCTGCGCATCATATCGGCCACAGCCATGGCCTGATGGAACTTGAACACGCTCATCATAGGATAACGCACACCATTCCCTACAGTCAACGTGTCCCTGCCATCCACAATGACAGCAACTCCCACCTGGGCATCATTCCTGCCGGTAACGGCCATTATTTCCTGTTCAAGCCGGTGCATCCACATATCCCGCTGCACCGGCTGCGCGAAAGCCGATTCCGCACATAGCCCCACCGCAGCAGCAAGGCAAAGCATCATGTAAAGCAATCTCATCATACTACCGGTATAATTCAAACTGCAAACATACGCATTTTCAGCGGGAAAGCATCAACAGGAAACAGTATCCGCCAATACCTTTTTAAAGTGTAAACAATATCATTTGGGAAGTCCGAAGACATCTGTGAGTTCCTGCATCTGGGCATCCGTCATGCCATCCGGCTCGAATCCCATGTTGCGTGCAGCGATGTAGATCTGGGCTGCTTTGTTCAGGACATCCACCTGGTCAAAGGCTGACATTATGTCCGTATCCACTGCGAAGACACCATGCTTCTCCCACATCACGACATCATAATCATCATCAATGGCCTTTATGGTCGCTTCCGCAAGCTCAACTCCGCTTGGCAAGAGATACGGAACCATCCCAAGTCCGCGCGGACAGAAAGCCTTGGTCTCGGGAATCATGCTCCAGAGCATCCTTGTGGCTGCATCTTTCTCCATCCATTTGCGGCTGTGCGTAAGCGCGACCAGTTCAATTGGATGAGTATGGAGGGATGCACGGTACGGTGAGCCTTTGGAAAGAAGATAGTCGTGCACTGCAAGGTGCGACGGAAGCTCTGAGGTAGGCTTTACCGGATTTTCAGCTATAATCTCATAAGAGGAGCAGTCATCACAGATGCGTATTATGCTCCCGTTGGCCATAGGTGCCCTGGCAAGGTCCCTCATGCGCTTCTGCGTGCCTTTGCAATAGAAGAAGCATCCCTTGAGCCTTGGAAGCGTCTTCCCTATAGGGAAAGGCCCTGCAATCGGGGGCAGACTTTTTGTGTCCGGATCTATGCTTTCCGTAATGTTGACTGTAATATTGCCTCCGTTTCTCTCGGCCCATCCTTTCTCCCAAAGATAGCCGGCGACCTCTGCGGTCTGCTGAATTTCTGTAATCATTGTTCTATAGCAATTGAGGTAGAAAAGTACTTGACACAAGAACGGCAAGGCCGGCGACAAGAACCGCTATAGTCTTGCGTGACACACCTTTCCATTCTTTGAGGATAATGCCCCAGACATTTGAGAATGTGACATTGAGAGCCATAAGTATGCACCAGCTGAATGTGATGAGCACCGGATATCCGGCGAGGAAACCTTTGCCGAGGCTCAGTCCGAAAAACTGGCTGTACCACAGCAGCCCGGCAAGAGCGCAGAAAACAATGTTCGTCCCCCACAGGCTGCCATCTTTATAATCACCGAAAGTCCTGTTCCTGGCATTCTGATACAGGCAATAGCAGGCATTTGTGACAAAGCCACCGGATGTCACCAGCAGAGTTGCCGGCAGGCTGAGGAAAATCTCCTTTGTCCCTTCCCAATGCAGACCGGCACCAAAGCTGAGTCCGATATTGAAGCAGGCGCTCATAAAGCCTGCAAGCAGCGCGACTGCGATGCCCTTCCCGAAATTGAAGTCCTTTACCGCAGCCTTCTTCTCTTCTTCCGGCAATGCAGCAGCTTTCATCGCCCCAGCAACACCTATTATGGCAATACCGGCAAGAGTCACTGCCACACCGATGATGACAGAAGATGTCAGGTCATGGGCGTGTCCTGTCAACACAGGGCCAAGTATCGCTCCAAGTCCGCTGCATGTACCGAGGGCAATGCTCTGCCCGAGGGCAACGCCAAGATAACGCATGCTGAGCCCGAAAGTCAATCCGCCCACACCCCACATTGCACCGGAAAGAAAAGTGAAAAGAACCGCATTCGGATCAGATGCAAACAATGCCGTCAGGCTCTCTCCCTCAGGAACTGCAAGAAAAGCCCCCAACAGCGGGAAAAGTATCCATGCAAACAAGCCCTGCACAAGCCAGAATGTCTCCCAGCTCCATTTCTTTATCTTGTTTATCGGCACATAGCTGCTGCTCTGGGCAAAAGCCCCTGCAGCGATTATGGCCATCCCGATGAACAGTTCCATAGGCTAACGCTTAGAGCATATTTCCGCAGAATATCTGTCTATCTCCGCCATATACCCGTCACCGGCAGGCACATTGTTGCGCAGACAGAACTCATTGTAGACATCGCCCCAAGGCATAGCCTTCGCCTCCTCAAGATATGTAAGGACCTTATATGTCTCACCGGCAAGTTCCCACTCCCGTATGATGTCCTTAGGCTCAAGAAGCGCACGCAGCATACATTTCTGGGCAGCACGCGACCCTATGACATATGCACCGATACGGTTTATGGCGCCATCGAAATAATCAAGCCCATAATGTACGCGGTCCATTGCACCGGCACGCACGATTTCACTGAACAGCTCCTGGGTCGGATCATCCATGATTGTGACATGGTCAGAATCCCAGCGGACAGGACGGCTGACATGGAGCATAAGCTCAGGGACAAAACCGAGCACGGCGGAAACTTTGTCTGCAGGCGACTCGGTCGGATGATAATGGCCCGTATCAATGGTGAGAATCTTGCCGTTTGCAGCGGCATAGGCAGTGTAGAAATCATGTGAACCCACCGTAAAGCTCTCCAGGCCGATGCCGAAGACCTTACCCTCGATGCAGTCCTTCATATGTTCTTTCTTCCCGGCAAATATCCTGTCAAGGGAATCCTTCAGGAGAGAACGGTACATCATATGATTCACGCTGAGGTCCTTGCAACCGTCATGCACCCATACATTCATGATGCATGGATCCCCCTGCGCCTTTCCCATAGCGTCTGCAATGTCACGGCACCGTCTTGTATGCTCCACCCAGAATGCGCGTATCCCCTCGTCCGGATTTGACAGGGAAAGGCTGCCGCTCTTCGCATGAGAAAATGATGTAGAATTGAAATCCAGTGGAGTGCCGGTATCCTTTGACCAGTCTATCCATCCCTGGAAATGCTCCACCCCGACCTGGTCCCTGTCTACAGGCCTGCCACCGAACTCACCGTAGATTTCATGTAGGTTGAGACGGTGCGAGCCAGGGATAAGGCTCTTAGCCTTAAGGATATCAGCACGGAGTTCATCTATATTGCGCGCCTTTCCCGGATAATTTCCTGTTGCCTGGATTCCTCCGGTAAGTTCACCTGTGCTCTCGAAACCGGCAACGTCATCTGCCTGCCAGCAATGCATGCTGAGGTGGAAGTCCTGCAGTCCGGCAAGGACAGATTCCGTATCAACGCCAAGCTCCGCATAGCGTTCTTTGGCCAACTCATAGGCCTGATGTACTTTCTGGTCTTTCATATCTTAAAATGTTGTTGTTTCTATTGACTCAAGTATTTCCTGACGTGTAATCCCGGCCTGGACCATCACATTGCCCAATGCAGTCCCTTCTGCAGGCCCCGCCGTCACTTTCACACCGCATGCCTTTGCAGTGAGGGAATTAAGGAAAGCGTTTCTGCTTCCTCCGCCCACAATATGAAGGGCCGTTATTTCAAACGGAGCTATTGTCTTGAGCATTCCGAAGACCTCCGCATACCTGCTTGCAAGGGAATCATAGATAAGACGGAACAGCTGTGCATCATCCTCCGGCGCATCCCAGCCGCGCTCCCTCATGTAGCTGCAGATAGCCTGCGGCATGTCTGACGGAGAAGCAAAGCACGGATCATCAGGATTGAACACATGCTCCGGAGCACCGGCAGCCTCAGCCATTGCAGTTATCTCCGGAAACGAATAGTCCCTGCCCTCTGAGCGCATCCTGGCCAGGCACTGCTCCAATATCCACATTCCGGTAATATTCTTAAGAAGACGTATTGTACCGTCCGCCCCTCCCTCATTTGTGAAGTTAAGCCCATACATCCTGTCATTGATCACAGGGGCGGGAACCTCAATGCCCATCAGGGACCACGTACCGGAAGAAAGATATGCAAAATGTCCATCCTCTGCAGGGACAGCAGCTACGACCGAAGCAGTGTCGTGTCCAGCCACCGCAACTACCGGAACGGGGCCGAGACCTGTCATTCCCTGTATCCTGCCTGTAAGCGTGCCCACGGTATGCCCGGGATATACAAGTGCAGGGAATTTGCCTGAGTCGACTCCGCACACATCCAATATGTCGGAATCAATCTCTTTGGTACGCGGATTCATCAGTGCAGAAGTCGAGAGGATTGTATATTCGCACACCATATTGCCCGTAAGCATATATGAGATGGCATCCGGCATAAACAGAATCTTGTCAACTCCATCAAGGTCCCCGGCCCTGCTCTGGGCATAAAGATGGAAGACAGAATTGAAATTCATTATCTGTATGCCCGTGCGTTCATAAAGTTCACGGCTGGACATTGCGGAAAGAAAAGCGTCCTGTGCCTCAAAGGAATATGGGTCACGGTACGAACGGGGAAAACCTTTGAGAGACCCGTCAGGCTTTACCCCGACAAAGTCTACGCCCCAAGTGTCAATCCCTATGGACTCCACCTCAACCCCTTTCCTGGCTACCGCTTCCAGTCCGGTGAGTATATTCTCAAATATATTGTCTATGTTCCAGAAAAACTTGCCGTCCGTCTCCACCATTGGAGTCGGGAAACGGTGCATGACATCCATTGTAACCTTCTTGTCCTCTGTCACCCCTGCCAGGATAACACGCCCGCTCGTCGCGCCGAGATCTATTGCAACAAAATATTTCATATCATCAGTTCCAGTGTCAGGTACAAAGGTATTTGGAAGTGTAATACAATTATTGCTATATTTGACATTAATTCTTTAAATTCTGACATTTGATATCATGCAGGAATCCGTACATCTGAAATATCTCGTGACAAGCCCGCAAGACAGGAAAATAGGTCTCACAATAACATCTATCGGTACTCAAAACATCTGTGCCAATGAGAGTTACCCACCTCTAAAGCATCCGACAAGATATCATTTCGACCCTGAGAAAGGACGTATATTATATGAATATCAGCTTTTGATTTTGACCAAAGGTTCAGGGATTTTCCAGAGTGCCTCCATGAACCAGCCGGCAAAGATAAAAGAGGGCGACATGTTTCTTCTCTTCCCGGGCGAATGGCACAGCTACAGGCCCGACCCGGACACCGGCTGGACCGAATATTGGGTTGGATTCTACGGTGACATAGCAGATGGATGGTTCAGAAACGGCATCATATCCAAAGAGCACCCCGTCTTTCACGCAGGAAAAATAGAGACATTCGGCAATCTGTACAGACAGGCCATGGAATGCGCTGACAAACAGGAATCAGGCTATCAGCAGATGCTTTGCGGAATTGTGTGCAATCTGCTTTCATCATGCATCTACTACGACAAAAACGCATCATTCCGCCAGGACAGCATCCAGGAGCTGATAGCAAAAGTACGCCGCTATATAAACGACAACATCGAATGCGCAACCCCTGAAGGAGTAGCGGCATTCGCATCGGTAAGCTATTCCAAGCTCCGCAAACTGTTCAGGCAATATACAGGCCTGACACTTGGGAAATACATAGCACAAGTACGTACAAACAAGGCCAAGGAGATGCTGTCCAATACAGATTATTCTGTCGGTGACATCGCCTCACGCCTGAACTTCTTCAATGAGGAATACTTCAGCACATATTTCAAGCGGATCACAGGCGAGTCTCCGTCACAATACAGGCAGAGAATTCGACAGTTCCTATAACAAGATCGAGGCTGGCGACAGACTGGGTTAAGGTCACCCGTAAACAGAAAAAAAGAAAAAGGGGCTTGACTAATAATTTTAGCCAGCCCCTTTAGTGGAGAATGTCGGAGTCGAACCGACGACCCTCTGCTTGCAAAGCAGATGCTCTAGCCAACTGAGCTAATCCCCCGAGTAGTCCTGAGCAGACTTGAACTGCTGACCCCTACATTATCAGTGTAGTGCTCTAACCAACTGAGCTACAGGACTATATATATCAAAAGACTGAAAGAAAATGGACTCGCTCGAAGCACCATCGAGAAGCG
>CAMXAU010000003.1 GCA_947179325.1 uncultured Bacteroidales bacterium
GAAGTAATTAACTTCACACCCTTAAACATATGCTAAAAACCCACTAAAAATGGCACCATTACCATAATCGCAGGAGCACCGGTACCGTTCAAGGGACATCGATATAAACGAAAAAAGGGTAAGCTTGATACATCGCACCGCTACAACCTCCTACCCTTGCTGCCTTCCGGCCCTGGGGGAATTCAGAGGGAGCTGGTCGTGTATGACTTACCCGGCTGCAAATATAGATATTTTTGTCTTAACAGCAAAAATAAATTATGCTATTCTTTATCAAGGCTGTCAAATATGAATGGAAGGATATCGTCAATCCTTGAGAATTTCCATATCTTCTTTTCTCCTACAAGTATAACAGCAAAAGGACGCCCTCCCTTGGTCTGGTATTCCGCCATGACCTGTCTGCATGCACCGCATGGTGCGGCAGGCATCTCGCATATCTTTCCGTTCTTTACTCCTACAACGGCAAGTGTTGTCATCGGGATGTCGGGATATTGTGCACTTGCATAGAACATTGCGGTCCTTTCAGCACATAGCCCTGAAGGGTAGGCTGCGTTTTCCTGGTTTGTACCTGTCACAATCGTCCCGTCTGCAAGCCTTACAGCTGCACCTACACTGAATCTGGAATATGGGCTGTATGCCCTGGATGAGGCTTCGATGGCTTTCTCTGCCAGTTCCCTGTCTTCTGCGGACAGCTGACCTATGCTGTCGTATTCTGTATATTCTATATTGATCTGTTTATTGGTCATAGCAGAAATATTAATTATCTTTGCATGCCTGTTGCTGCCTCTGGAAATATATCCATACAGCTCAAAGCCTACAAATATAACAAATATTTGTTTGAAAATGTTTTTTAACAAAAGAAATTAGGCTTTGAAGCCATTAAAACTCATTTTCGACTTCATTATTGCTTAAAAACATGAAAGTTTGTATAGGTCTTTCCGGAGGAGTTGACTCCAGTGTCGCGGCCCTGTTGCTCAAGCAGCAGGGGTATGATGTGTTTGCCCTTTTCATGCAGAACTGGCATGACGCCTCGGCTACGCTCCATGGAGACTGTGAATGGGAAGAAGACAGGTTTGTCGCTGAGATGGTGGCGAGAAAAATCGGAATACCGTTCTATTTTGTGGATTTAAGCAAGGAATACAGGGAGAGGGTTGTGGACTATATGTTTGACGAATATTCCAAAGGCCGTACCCCGAATCCGGATGTCCTCTGCAACAGGGAGATAAAGTTCGATGCTTTTCTGAAATGCGCAGAAAAGCTTGGTGCAGACTTTGTCGCGACTGGACATTATTGCAGGAAGGACATTGCTGTTGATGCTGCGGGAAATCCTTTGTCTGACAAGGATGGAAGACCGGTATACAGGATTCTTGCAGGAAGTGACCCGAACAAGGACCAGAGCTATTTCCTTTGCCAGTTGACCCAGGGACAGCTTGCAAAGGCGATGTTCCCGATAGGCGATATTGTAAAGCCGGAGGTGCGCCGTCTTGCACATGAGGCAGATCTGCCGTCTGCTGACAAGAAGGACTCACAGGGAATCTGCTTTGTCGGCAAGGTGGATCTTCCTACTTTCCTTCAGCAGCAGCTGAAGCCGCATGAAGGCGACATAGTCGAAGTCTATGACGCGTACTATGATGACAATGAGCAATACCGCTTTGTCGCTTCCACACTGGACTCGCTTGTCTCAGGGGAAGATGGACATGCAAGGCTTATAACAGACTACATCTCTGAAGACAAGGCCTCTCCGGTGTCTCATGTAGATGTGCACTTTTCAGATGAAAAGATTGCAGCATTGACAGACGACCAGCTTTTCCGTCTTTCACAGCCTGTACATTATGATATAAAATTCGAGACCGAGGTCTACCGCAGCGGGAAAAAGCGTGTCAAGAAGACAAGATACCGCGAGAATCCTTACGGGAAGATTCTTGGAAAGCATGACGGTGCGCAGTTCTACACGATAGGCCAGCGCAAGGGCCTGAATATAGGTGGCCATAAGGATTCTGTATTTGTGATTGATACGGACATACGGAATAATATAATATATGTAGGCGAGGGACATACCCACAAAGGGCTCTCACGGAGCTGCCTGAGGATTGCACCAGAGGAAATACGCTGGATCCGCGAAGACCTGAGGATGCTTGCCGGGGAGATACGCCGCTACCGTGTGCGCATCCGTTATCGCCAGCCCCTCCAGGATGCAATCCTTGTCATGCGTGAAAACGGACTGTATATCCTGTTCGAGGCCCCACAGCGCGGCATAACTCCAGGGCAGTTCGCAGTATGGTATGCGCCTGTCGATGACGGCAGCGATGTCTCTGTCACAGATACGTCTGTTGAGATGCTTGGCTCCGGCGTCATCAGTCTCTGACATATCCGTCCGCATTGCCATAGCATGGCGGGAGCAGGCATGTCAAACATATCTTGGCTTATCCGCAAAATATACCCTGCTTTACAGAGGTTCGGGGGCATGTGATCCCCGTTTTACCGGATATTCGCTGCCCTATGCAACATAGAGCTGTTTTTTTGCATCTATTGGTCCGGATATTAAATTCATATGCCATGATTCAACATTTTAAGCCATTGATGATAGCGTCATTCATTTCATGTATTTCACTGGTTTCATGCATGAAAATGGATCTGGACATCTATTTCAACGAAGATATATATGCAAATGCAGGTAATGATAACGGATATTGGAGCCTGGAATATGGCGATAAATATGATCATTTCATTGACAACCCGTTTATAGAGACATCTGAGAACAATATATCGACATTCTCGGTTGATGCGGATGGAGCTTCATATGCAAATATGCGCAGATACATTATGCAGAACCACCGGCTTCCAGCCGCTTCGTCTGTTAGGATAGAGGAATTCCTCAACTACTTTACATTCGACTATCCTGACCCGGATGACGGAAACAATGTAGCAATAAACCATGAGGTAAGCATCTGTCCATGGAATGAAGGGCACAGGCTTATACGTCTCGGCATAAAGGGTATGTCCATTCCTGAGGAGCAGGTTCCTGCGGCCAATTACGTATTCCTTATAGATGTATCAGGGTCAATGAACTCAGCAGACAAGATTGTCCTTCTGAAAAAAGGCCTTATAACACTGACTGATAACCTCAGGCCGGACGACAGGGTATCAATAATAACATATTCAGGGCAGGTCAACAAATTGCTCGAATCAACACCGGCAAGTGACTCCGGGACAATAAAGAAAGCAATCGGGATGCTGGTGGCAAGCGGATTGACTGCAGGAGGCGAGGCGATGAAAATGGCGTATGAGGAAGCCATTGCCAACTATATTGAAGGTGGCAACAACAGGATAATCATGGGCACCGACGGCGATTTCAATGTAGGAGTAACAGCAATCAGTGACCTGGTAGAGATGGTGGAAAGCTATGCGGACAAAGGCATATACCTGACTATCTGCGGCTTCGGCAGCGGGGACCTGAATGATGCCATGATGGAAAAGGTTTCGAACTGCGGGAATGGCACATATGAATACATCGACTCAGAGGAAGAGATGACTAAAGTATTTGTAAATGAAAGAAACAAGTTCTATTCCGTGGCAAACGATGCAAAAATCCAGATTACATTCAACAAGGAGCATGTCAAAAGCTACCGTCTAATAGGATACGAGAACAGGGTGATGAACAATGACGAGTTCGATGACGACAGGAAAGACGCCGGTGAAATCGGTGCTGGCCAGACAATAACCGCATTATATGAAATCATTCCTGCAGAAGGATACAATGCAGCAGGGACATCATGCGGCATATTTGATTTCAGATATAAGAAGAGCCTGGATGCAGAGAGCATACTTCTGTCTGAGGAGATCAAAGACAATGGAGATGCAATGTCCGTAAACATGTCATTTGCTGCAGGGACTGCATCCTTCGGCATGATTCTCAGAAAGTCTCCATATAAAGGGACTTCAACGTTCAGCATGTCTGAGGAACTTGTAAAGGGCGGGCTGTCTTTTGACCCGTGCGGATACCGTCAGCAATTCCTCGAGATCATAGGAAAAGCCAAGGAATTATAGAAATATCCGCAAGAGACATCAGCAGCGGCTTCCTGAGACAGGCATATGCTATATTCTCACGGAAGCCGCTGCTGCACAATTTATTCCATCTAATGCAGACGAGACAATGCCTCCGGCATAGCCTGCCCCCTCTCCGCATGGATACAGCCCGCTTATCTGCACATGCTCGAATGTCTCGGGGTTGCGCGGAATCCTTACAGGAGAGGATGTCCTGGATTCAACGCCGAGAAGAAGAGCCTCATTGGTATAGTATCCATGCATCATCTTGTTCCCGATCTGCGGGAAAGCTAATTTCAGACGCCATGAGACATGTTCCGGCAATAATTCATGCAAAGGTGCATTCATTGCTCCAGGATGGTATGATGTGGAAGGGAGACCAGCAGAAGGGACTCTTCGGCAGAAATCCATCATCCTCTGCGCAGGAGCCTTCAGCGAGCCTGTATATTCAAACATCGCATGTTCCACATCTTTCTGGAAATGCATGAGGGCAAGTGCTCCATATCTTGCATATTCAGGCATGTCTTCCGGCTCAATGCTGACTACAACACCGGCATTTGCCCATTTCGAGTTTCGCGCAGAATTGGACATCCCGTTCAGCACCACTTCACCTTCGCCGGTTGCAGATGGCACAAGAATCCCTCCCGGGCACATGCAAAACGAGAAGACTCCCCTGCCCTCAACCTGCGTGACAAAAGAATATTCCGCAGCAGGCATGAACGGCTGGTATTTCCCATGATACTGTATCCTGTTTATAAGGGACTGAGGATGCTCCACCCTGACACCGAGGGCAAAGCCTTTCGCCTGGATTTCCCAGCCCTTCGCCTGGAACATCTCATATATGTCCCGCGCGGAATGTCCAGTGGCAAGGATAACATTCGAGGCTGTATAGACAGACTCCTTCAGGACAGGCGAATCAAGTTCAGACACCTTTACTGTAAACCTGCCGTCACCTCCTTTGGCTATATCCGTCACCCTGGATCCGAAATGATATTCTCCGCCATGCTCTATTATGCACTTGCGTATATTCTCGACAATTACAGGCAGCCTGTCACTTCCTATATGAGGATGGGCATCTGTCAATATCGACGGGTCGGCACCAAACCTCACGAGCTGGTGCAGAACCTCACGTATGTCCCCCCTCTTGGACGAGCGGGTAAAGAGTTTACCGTCCGAGAAGGTGCCAGCCCCGCCCTCACCGAAGCAATAGTTGGAATCAGGATTGACATTTCCTTCCTTTGAAAGGGCCGCCATATCGTATTTCCTCGCATGCACATCTTTCCCCCTCTCAAGTATGACCGGCTTCAGTCCCCTGGTCAGAAGCTTAAGTGCTGCGAACATCCCGGCAGGTCCTGCACCGATGACAATCACAGGTTCCGCACCGGATACATCCCTGTATTCGTCAAGCCTGTACTCTACACATTCCTCACCCTTCCTATAGACTTCTATACGGTAGCGATACAATATGTCTTTCCTTGCATCCAGTGAACGCCTTACAATCCGGAAACCGGAAACGTCCCTCGGTGAACAGCCCAATGCCTTTGAGGCTGCGGCTGCAATCTCTTCTGAAGCAAGCTCCTTCCCTATCGGCTTTGCTATTTCAATCTCTTTCATAGGTAAATCATTTAAAATCAGCGATACGCGAGACAGGAGCCACATCCAGTGATGTACGTTCCCCGTTCATATAATGGAACCATCCGGCAATGGCAATCATTGCTGCATTGTCTGTAGTGAACTTGAACTCCGGAAGATAAGTGTTCCAGCCACGTTTGCGTCCCTCCTCAGTGACAGCATTGCGGAGCCCGCTGTTGGCAGAGACACCTCCGCCTATTGTAATCTCCTTGATGCCGGTCTGCCTTGCAGCCTTTATCAGCTTGTCCATAAGTATCTCTATGAGAGTCCTCTGGAAACTTGCGCAGATATCTTCCTTGTTCTTCTCCATGAAATCAGGGTCAATGGCAATCTGATCCCTTACAAAATAGAGCAGCGAAGTCTTCACGCCACTGAAGCTATAGTCGAATCCCGGAACATGCGGCTTTGCGAAATGGAACCTGTCTGGATCCCCAAGTTTTGCCAGGCGGTCCACTATAGGCCCGCCTGGATATCCAAGCCCCATCATCTTTGAGCATTTGTCAAATGCCTCCCCCACAGCGTCATCGATTGTCTGCCCCATGATTTCAAAGTCAAGCGGGCTGTTCACCTTCACAATCTGGGAGTTGCCTCCAGACACAAGCAGACAGAGATAAGGGAACGAAGGATGGCGGTTTTCGCTGTCCTTCTGCTTTATGAAGTTTGCAAGTATATGCCCCTGGAGATGGTTCACCTCGACAAGGGGTTTCCCGAGCGAGACTGCAAGCCCCTTGGCAAATGATGTACCGACAAGAAGCGACCCAAGCAGCCCGGGTCCACGCGTGAATGCGATTGCAGTGATGTCGGAAGCCTTTATGCCGGCCCTGTCTATGGCCTGGCTTACAACAGGCACTATGTTCAGCTGATGCGCCCTTGATGCAAGTTCCGGTATCACCCCGCCATATGCCTTATGCACATCCTGGCTTGCCAATACGTTTGAAAGTAAATATCCATCCTTTATGACTGCTGCAGAGGTGTCGTCACAGGATGATTCTATTCCTAATATTATATCTGCCATTGTTCCTGTTTGGTCTTATTTATGCTAACGGCACGAACCTGTGCCTATAGGTTGCAAAAATACGACATTTAGCCGTAAAGAACAAAAAATGTAAGATAGGCGTAAAAGGTAGCCATGATTTCAAAACTGTTTCGTAATTTTGTAGGTTTGTTACAAATGGGAACCATTAAGAAGATATTCAAAATAATCTGGTATATTGTCCTGGGACTGATTGTCCTGGCGCTCACGGGGATTCTGCTCCTGCAGATTCCGGCTGTGCAGACGGCCGTTTCCTCAAAGGTGGCAGATATGATATCGGAGAAATTCATTGATGCAGACATCCATTTGGGAAAGATTCACCTTAAGCCATTCAACACCCTTGTGATAAGGGACATTGCTGTAATTGACAGAAACCCGTACATCGTAGACACTACAGCATGCGATGCCGCTGTAAAGGCAAAGCTATGCGACATAGGGCACTGCCCGATAGATACCCTCTTTACTGCCGGAAGCATAATTGTAAGATTCTCCCTTAAAGGCCTTCTCGGAAGCAGCATAACCATAGGCAGCGCATCTGTCGATGATGCAAGGCTGAACCTCGTGCTTGAAGACGGGGAAAGCTCTACCAACCTGACAAGGATGTTCCGCATACAGAAGAAAGAGAAAAAGGAAGTCGAGGACAAGGAAGTCTTCCATATAAAGGAAGTGGAGCTGTCAAGGCTGAGATACACGATGAAAAGCTATACCGCAGGCAATGCGCATGTCTACACGGACGGGATTGACTGGAATGATATGGATGCGCGTGACATCTACATCAAGGGAAGGCATCTGAGGCTATGCGGAAAGATCATGAGCGGAGAGCTGGACCGCCTGTCGTTCAACGAGAAGAGCGGCTACGCCTGCAATTCCATATCAGGAAGGGCGAAGGTAGGCAGAGGCAAGGCTGCCATTGAGGACCTGCATCTGGATGACCCTTGGAGCGATGTCTACATCAGCACATTCAACATGTACTATGACAGCGCATCAGATTTCTCTGACTTCATAGAGAAAGTCAGGATGGAAGGCATTGTTGAGCAGTCATCGCTCAGCCTTGAAAGCATATCGTATTTTGCCCCTGCCCTTTCAGGGAAAGACATGTCCTTGAAACTCAACGGATCGATGTCCGGTACTGTCGACAATCTCGCGATAGAAAGGCTGGAAGTCTCTACAGAAGACGGTAGTGTCTCTGGAAACATCATGGGAAGCATATCCGGACTTCCTGACATTGAAGATATGAAGGCTACCCTGCTGCTGCGCGGATTCAGGTTTACAGCTTCCGGCCTATCAAGGTTCATAGGCCAGTGGTCCCCGTCAGGCAAAGAGCCTGACTTCAGCCAGATTGCACAGGATGAGATATTCATGCTTGACGGCAAACTTAACGGCAAGCTCAACAGGCTCAATGTCTTGGCCCAGGTGAAATCCAAGGCCGGATGGCTTGACGCCAGCCTCATGCTCCACAACCTCATTGCCAAGGGAAAGGACATAGGGATCAACGGTACGGTCGGTACACATGACCTCAGCATAAAGGAGATCACAGGGACTGTACCCGTAGGTCCTGTGACAATGAGCGCAGGATTCGGCGCCAGTCTCGGGGATAATTTCTCTGTAAAGGTCGACTCAGTCAAAATCAACAGATTGAATTTCAACGGTTACGATTACACAGGCATTATCGGGGCAGGAACTTTTACGGAGAACAGGTTCGACGGGAAAGTCATTGCCAACGACCCTAATCTCAACTTCCTTTTCCAGGGCATAGTATCCCTGTCCGGCAAAGGCAGCAACTCCCTGTACAGGTTCTACGCCAACATCGGGCATGCAGACCTGCAGGCCTTGAAATTCGACAGGAGAGGACGTTCGGACATCAGGCTGCAGACTGTCGCCAACTTCACAAGAAACAGCCGTGGAGATGTTTTGGGAGATGTTGAAATCAATGGCATCGTCCTCACCAACGAGCAGGGGCAGCATGACATCGGCGACATAAAGATTTCTTCGAAATCCAGTGGCGGAAGATACAGGATAGACCTGTCATCCAGGTTCGCGGAAGCATCATACAATGGAAGCGGCTCTCCGGCATCGTTCATAAATGACCTCGCCTGCATCACAGTCAAGCGTGAGCTTCCTGCATTGTCAAGGAATCCGGAATACGAGCCTAACAGGAACAGCTATAAGGTGGCATTCCGGACACTCAACACAATGGACCTGCTTTCATTCATCGCCCCTGGAATGTACGTAGCGGACAATTCAGTCATTACTCTTGACATTTCATCTGAAGGTATTCTCAAAGGACAGGTGAAGTCACAGAGAATAGCATTCAGGGAGCAGTACATCAAGAACATGAATTTCTCATTCAACAACAATGACAGTGCGCTCAATGGAGAAATCACAGGGGAAGAGATCAGTGCCGCAGGCTTCATGACCATGAGCAACCGGCTCGAATTATTTGTGAACGACAACCATATCGGAGCCGGATTTTCGTATGAGAATCCCGGAGACCTTGAGAACAAGGGGGAAATTGTCGTCTATGCCGATGTATCCAGGGATGAAGACGATACTGTAACGTACAATATCGGGCTTATGCCTTCCTCAATATATCTGAACTCGAATGAGTGGAACATATATCCGTCAGAGGCCACCGTCAAAGGCAAGGACATTTTCATAGGAAACCTTGAATTAAGGAACGGCGAGCAGGCAATTACAGCCTCAGGCGGACTAAGGGAAAGCCAGGGTGACACTGTCAGCGTACACCTTGACAGATTTGACCTGTCCGTGCTGAACCCTCTTGTCGGAAAGAAATTCGACCTAAGGGGAGCTGCGACAGGAATGGCCCAGGTCACTTCCCCATCATCAGAGAGAGGGATTCTTGTTGACTTCATATGCGACTCTACCAGCATTGGAGGCACCAGGCTGGGTAATCTTGAAATCTCAAGCCGCTGGAACACAGACTTCAGGAGATTCGACATATCAGTATCCAATGACATTGACGGAAAGAAGACATTCGACATAGAAGGGAACTACTCGACATCACTCCGGCGTCTTGACATGGCGGCAAGGCTTGACAGCATAGACGTCGGGTTCGCCAAACCTTTCCTTGAAGATATCTTCTCAGACCTCGGTGGACACGTTTCCGGTGTCCTGAGGGCGGAAGGAGAAATAGACAGGCTGTCATTGAGCAGCGAGGACACGAGGGTAGATGATGTATACCTGAAAGTCGGCTACACAAATGTAGGATATAATGTCACCGGGCCTTTCCATGTCGATGAGCTTGGAATCTATTTCGATGACATTGCAATATCCGACAGGTACGACAACAGGGGAAGCATAAAGGGCAAGATCGGATACGACCATTTCAGGAACATGAATTTCGATATCGGGATAGATGTCGACAGGATAGAGGCGATAGATGTAGTGGAGAAAGAGAGCGACATATTCTACGGGCATCTGTTTGCGACTGGCAACATTTCCGTAACCGGGCCGCTCAGTGCAGTCACCCTGACTGCAGATGCGATGACCTCAAGGGAGGGCAATCTCCATATACCGATTTCCTCTACGATGAACGCCGGGACGACCAATCTCCTTAAATTCAAGGAATTCACAT
The DNA here is from genome assembly GCA_947179325.1 of uncultured Bacteroidales bacterium. Lineage (GTDB taxonomy): Bacteria > Bacteroidota > Bacteroidia > Bacteroidales > UBA932 > Cryptobacteroides. Next base: position 10,302 of record CAMXAU010000003.1, read on the forward strand.
ACGAGGAGGAGGAAGACCCGTACATCGTGATGATGAGCAGGCTGAAGAGCCAGAAAAAGTCAGGCGGGGATTTCACCCTCAAGCTAAGGGTTTCAACAGACCCGAAAGTTGAAGCCTTTGTGGAGCTTGACAAGTCCAGCGGGAATGTCATCAACGGAAGAGGCACAGGGACAATAGACCTGGAGGTCAACACGGGCACAGGCAATTTCGACATAAAGGGAGACTATACTATAAGCAGCGGCAATGTGCACTTCGTCGTCCTCGGGCTTGCTGCGAGAGACTTCATCATAAACGAAGGAAGCAACATAAGGTTCAACGGCGATGTCATGGAAAGCACCCTGGACATAAGCGCGACCTACAGGACAAAGGCATCGCTGTCCACCCTCATCGCCGATACGACATCAATAAACAACAAGAGACTTGTAGAATGCGGCATCAGGGTTACGGACAAGCTGAAGAATCCAAGGCTAAGCTTCTCGATAAACATCCCTGACCTTGACCCGATGATCAAGGCAAAGGTAGAGAATGCGCTAAGCACTGAGGACAAGGTGCAGAAGCAGTTCATATACCTGCTCATCTCCAACAGCTTCCTGCCTGACGAGCAGTCCGGGATTGTAAACAACACAAGCAATCTGTACGCGAGCGTCGGAGACCTTATGCTCAACCAGCTGAACAACATATTCCAGAAGCTTAACATTCCTCTGGACCTTGGGCTGAACTACCAGCAGAATACCCGGGGGGACAACATATTTGACGTGGCCGTCTCGACACAGCTGTTCAACAACAGGGTAATCGTCAACGGCAACATAGGCAACCGGCAATATCGCACAGGCAACTCCAACAGCGATGTTGTAGGAGATATCGACATAGAGATCAAGCTCGACCGGGCGGGAATATTCAGGCTCAACCTGTTCTCCCATTCCGCCGACCAGTACACCAATTACCTGGACAACTCCCAGAGAAACGGCATCGGCATAACATGGCAGCAGGAGTTCAACAAGTTCGGCCAGTTTGTCCGGAGATCTTTCATGAGCAGGAAAAGAAGGGAGGCAGAGGAGCTTGAGGACATACGGAAGGCACAGAATGAAGAAAAGGTAAAGATGATAATAACTGCTGATGACAAGCAAAAAAGAAAGCAAGGCAAATGACTAAAGGTAAACTATATCTGATACCGTCTCCTCTTGGAGAGAACGATCCTGCAGAAGTGATCCCGGCGCCGGTCCTGGAGATGCTGCAGAAGATACATGTATATGTTGTTGAAGAAGCCAGGACAGTACGGAGGTACCTGTCTAGGGCTGGACTGAAAGGACGGATTGACGGTCTCGATTTCCATGAACTGAATGAGCACACCGGACAGGCCGAGGTAGAGTCATACATAAGGCTGTTCGACAACGGCACCGATGTAGGGCTGATATCCGAGGCCGGACTGCCGGCTGTCGCTGACCCGGGAGCACAGCTGGTCGCACTTGCCCACAGGCATGGAATCGAAGTCGTGCCGTTTGTCGGCCCATCCTCCCTCATGATGGCACTGATGGCATCAGGCCTTAACGGACAGTCATTTGCATTCTGCGGATATCTCCCTGCAAAGACAGACGAACGCAGGGCAAGGCTGAAGGCAATAGAGAAGATTTCATCCGCACACAGACAGACACAGATATTCATTGAGACACCTTACCGCAACGACCAGATGCTAAAGGACATCATGTCTACATGCCTGCCGTCGACAAGATTGTGCATCGCTGCAGACATAACGATGCCGGATGCATATATAATGACCAGGACAATCGCCGGATGGAAGGCCTCAGGGTTTTCCATAGGAAAGCGCCCATGTGTATTCTGCCTTCTTGCATAACCCCACAGAAACGTTGAGATGGACACAATAGAACTTGAAGGAATGGAATTCAAGGCATACCACGGATGTCTTGAGCATGAAAGGACTGAAGGAAACATTTTCATTGTTGACTTCTGTGGCGGCATGGACCTCACGGCAGCTTCCAGGACCGACAGGCTGGAAGACACGCTTGACTATGGAGCCGTATATGACATAGTCGCAAAGGAGATGGAAAAGCCGTCAGACCTTCTTGAGCATGTCGCAGGACGTATCTCGGATGCCATAGAGACAGCATTCCCCGAGCTGGACGGGTTCAGCATCAGGGTCTCCAAGAAGAATCCTCCGGTGAACGGGCCGGCAGCATGGTCAAGGGTAACGCTCAGGCGTGGCTGCATGTCATCAGAAGACGGAGATTACAACAATTCAAATCACTAACCAGATGAGCAGAAAAATATCATTCACGACACTCGGCTGCAAACTTAACTATGCAGAAACGTCTACATACGAAAGGAAATTCATATCAGAAGGCCTTGAAGTGGTCCCATGGACAAAGCCGGCAGACATCTGTCTTGTGAACACATGTTCCGTGACAGAGCATTCCGACAAGAAATGCAGGAATATAATCCGCAAGCTGCACAGGCTTAACCCGGACGCTGCAATCGTCGTGACCGGATGCTATGCACAGCTGAAAAGGCAGGAGATCGAGGAGATAGAAGGAGTAAGGTTCGTCTTCGGGGCCAATGAGAAGGCTGAGGTCGTGCCGGCTGTGATGGCCTATGTCAACGGAGAAAGCGACCGGAGGCGCAAGGAGGGGGACTTCTTCCTTGCATATTCCAGCGGGGAAAGGACACGGTCGTTCCTGAAGGTCCAGGACGGGTGCGACTTCAAATGCGCATACTGCACTGTCCCATATGCACGTGGGGAAAGCAGGAACATATCCATTGCAGACGCAGTAAGGCAGGCTGGGGAAATCGCGTCTGACGGCATAAAGGAAATCGTGCTGACTGGAGTGAACACCGGGGATTTCGGGAAGACGACCGGGGAGAATTTCTTCGACCTGATCAAGGCCCTTGACAAGGTCGACGGGATTGAGCGATACCGCATTTCTTCTATTGAGCCTAATCTTCTGACTGAGGAAATGGTTGACTGGATCGCTTCCGGAACGAAATTCCTGCCGCATTTCCATATCCCGCTGCAGTCCGGCTCGGATACGATCCTTAAGGAAATGGGCCGGCGGTATGACACCGCTGCCTTTGAGCATAAGATCAGCTATATAAGGGAAAAGATGGAGCGTCCGGGTGCGCCTAAGGTGTTTTTCGGAATCGATGTGATCACAGGATTCCCGGGAGAGACGGAAGAGCTGTTCATGGAGACATATAATTTCCTGAAAGACAGGATAAGGCCTGCCTTCATACATATTTTCCCATACTCGCGCCGGGCTGGCACTCCAGCTGCTGCGCGCAAGGACCAGGTACAGGATTCGGTGAAGACTTCGCGTGTGGAAAGGCTGGAGGCCTTGTGCAGCCAGCTGCATGCGGAGTTTATCATGGCCAATAAAGGCCTTAAGGAGAAAGTCCTTTTTGAAAGCTCGGACAAGAACGGGAGGATGTTCGGATATACGGGAAACTACATACGTATCGACAGGCCGTTTGACGCAGATGCTGTAGGAAAGATCATAGACATTGAAATCTGAATGGAAAAGGCAAGGCTGACATTTCTCGGCACAGGGACGTCACAGGGCATCCCCATGATAGGATGCAGATGCAGCGTATGCTCTTCCGCCGACCCTATGGACAAGAGGCTCCGCTCTTCTGTCCTTGTTGAATGCGGCGGGCAGAACATCCTTGTCGACGCCGGACCTGATTTCCGGTATCAGATGCTCCGTGCAGGAGTCATCCACCTCGATGCCATACTCCTTACGCACAACCATAAGGACCACACAGGAGGGCTTGACGATGTAAGGGCATTCAACTTCATCGAGGGGCTTCCTGCTGAAATATATTGCGAAAGATATGTTGAGGAGTCACTGAGAAATGAATATTCTTACGCATTCGCGGAAAAGAAATACCCCGGGGCACCGGAATGGCACATCCACAGGATTGACGGGAAGCCGTTTACAATTTTCCCGGACGGGCACAGGGAAAGGCTCGTATGGGTGTCGGGGAAAGGCTATGAACACGTATCATGTAGAGATGAAGAAGCTGGCGGGCAGCCGTCTGAAAGCCATGATGGCGACTCCGGCTGCGATAGGGATGCCGGGAAACGCCCTGTCACTGTAATCCCTATACGTGGAATGCACGGCAGTCTCCCAGTCCTTGGATACAGATTCGGGGACATAGCCTACTGCACGGACATGAACTATATAGCGGAAAGTGAATTCAGCAAGCTCCAGGGACTTGAACATTTTGTAATCAACTGCGTCAAGCGCGGAAAGCACCAGTCCCATTTCTCACTGGAAGAGGCAATCGGGACTGCAAGGCGTGTCGGGGCAAGGCATTCATGGCTCACGCATCTCTCACACCGCCTGCCCTGCTACAGGGAACTTTGCGCAGAGCTGCCGGAGGATATCCTTCCGGCATATGACGGACTTGTCATAGGATAGCCTTAGAGGAACATTGAAAGAAACAACATTTAATTTAATATCATGAGAAACCACATTTTGACACTATTGGCCTTTGCTGCCTGCACATTTTCCTCTGCTGCGCAGAATGCATCCGTCACTGTTGTACCTGAAACAGGATTCACAGGACGCGGCAACAGATGCGAGACACTTCTTGACATGGAGATTGCCAGCGATGAAGCCTGTTCCCTCAGGTCAATCTCGCTGAGCCTTGAGGGAAGTGCCGACCTGAACGACATGGAAATGATATATGTATTTTTCAATTCTGACAACGGGGACAGGATTGAACTCGGCAAGGCCAGGCCGTCGCATAAGGATATCGTATTCCGCCTCAGGAAGCCATTCCCGGAAATCACAGGGAATGCGGCGGTCCAGGTATGTGCGGACATTTCCGGAGACGCCGTTGAGGGCAACCGCATCAAGGCCAGCATCAGGTCTGTCAAGACAGATAAAGGGTCATACGTTCCGGCTGCCGTAGAAAATCCTGGCCGTGAAATCCTCCTGGCAAGGGTGAGGCTATATGCCCCTGGGGACCATGGTTCAAGAAACTGGAGGATCCCTGCAATATGCTGTCTCGGGGACGGTTCCCTGCTTGCAGTGAACGACAAGCGCAAATTCAATGAAGGAGACCTGCCCGCAGACATAGACATTGTCGCAAGCCGCAGCACAGACGGTGGACTTACATGGTCAGAACCAGTTGACATCGCTGTAGGTCAAGGCTATAAGAAAGGGTTCGGAGACCCTGCGCTCGCTGTCACAGAGGACGGAGAAATCATATGTGCATTTGTCGGCGGAAACGGGCTTTGGGCATCTACACCCGAAGATCCGCAGCGTTCATATATATCACGAAGCACAGACGGCGGTAAAAGCTGGAGCCAGCCAGAGGACATCACGTCCATCATATACGGCCCTGAGGCAGACAACCCACAATGCAGGAAATACAGGTCTTCATTTTTCGGTTCAGGAAACGGGATTACGCTCAGGCACGGTGAGCATGCCGGCAGGATCATGTTTGTTGCGGCCATGTACCCGGCCCAGTATCTGAACAACCATGCAGTATATTCTGATGACGGCGGAAAGACATGGCATGTCTCTGACGTTGCGTTTGAGGGAGGAGACGAGGCAAAGGTTGTTGAACTTTCCGACGGAAGGATACTCATGAGCATAAGGCGCAGCGGAGAAAGGGGATACAGCATATCGTGCGATGGAGGCGAGACATGGTCCGGGCAGGGGCTATGGCCTGAAATAAATACAAACGCATGCAATGGCGACATGATACGCTATTCCTCAACGGATGACGGAAAAGGATACAATCTTCTGCTGCATTCCATCCCGAATGACCGCGAAAGACGTAATGTCAGCATTTTCAGAAGCTATGATGAGGGGCAGTCATGGGTTTCTCCAAAGACAATCTGCCCAGGCAACTCTGTATATTCTTCATTGACTGTACTCAATGACGGCACCATCGGGATATATGTAGAAGAAAATCCCGGTGAGGAGGGATGCTCGCTCTGGTTCATGAACTTCTCCCTGGACTGGCTGACAAGACCTTGACACCACATGGTTTCCGTGCACTCCATGCTATATCCACGGGGTGCACGGAATCAGCAGTCGCTTTCATGGCGAAGCCTTGCAAGGTGCTCCTTTGCACCGTCGCTTCTGCACACATCGCATGTCCCGCAGTCCTCACTTTTCTCCTGTCCGAAATACCTCAATATATAACGGCTCCTGCACTCGTCTTCCTCCTGGACATATTCTTCCATTGCCTGCATCCTCTCATGGGCAGTCCTTTTAAGGCGGGCGTACCGTTCCGGATCAAGATTCACATTCTTCGGACGAAGCCTGTCATAGTGCAGATATATCACAGTTGCATGGTCTGCCGGTATATACCTTATTATATGCTGCAGGGAAAGTCCGTACAGCACCTGGCGCAATGCCGGCACCTGGAGACCGGCAGATGCCGCGACATAGTCCTCCTCGATCGGGAGAGGGTACGAGAATATTCCAGGGTATTTCCTCATCAGCACCTCCAGCACAGCCTCCATATGAGGCTCCGGCAGCTCTATGTCATAAAGGGATGTCCTGGACGCCATGATATGGATCTTCGTTGCGATGTCCATATCCTCCATAATTGTCCAATGCCCTGCCTTCTCGATATATTTCATTGCATACCAGGCTGACGAACGGTTCAGCTTGAAATGGCGGCAGAAATCCTCCAGGACAAATTTCAGCTGCCTTCCCTCACCTGTGTCATACGCCACCTGAAAAAAAGAATGCACCTTATGGTATATCTCCTCTATATAATCAAGCGACGGGAAAGAGAGCGTCTCGATCTGATGCAGACGGCGTATATCCGAACTGTTCCACATCAGTACGGCATACGAGCGTTTCCCGTCACGGCCAGCACGCCCTGCCTCCTGAAAATATGCCTCAGGTGACTCCGGGACATCAAAATGCGCGACGAAACGGACGTCCGCCTTGTCTATGCCCATGCCGAAAGCATTGGTACATACCATGACCCTTATCTTCCCTGATTTCCAGTCCTCCTGCCTCCTGGCACGGAGCAGAGGACCAAGGCCGGCATGGTAGAAAGAGGCGGATACGCCATTGGAGACGAGAAAAGCGGAGAGTTCCTCTGTCTTCTTCCGGCTTCTGACATACACTACACCTGTCCCCCCTACAGATGCGCAGATTTTCAGGAGCTGTCCAAGCTTGTCCTCGCATTTACGCACGATATATGACAGGTTTGGCCTTTCAAAGCCACTTTTAAGCAAAAGCTTTTCCTTGAATGAAAGGCGCTCCATTATATCTTCAGCCACAGACGGGGTAGCAGTTGCTGTCAGGGCGATGACAGGGGCATCCACAATCTCCCTCAGCCCACTTATATTAAGGTAGTCCGGGCGGAAATCATATCCCCACTGGGAAATGCAGTGGGCCTCATCAACGACTATATAGCTGACATTCATCTGTCCTGCATACTGCCTGAACAATGCTGTTGAAAGACGTTCCGGGGAAAGGTACAGGAACTTGAAATCACCGTATGCCGCATTATTGAGCGCAAGGTCAACCTCCCTGCGTGACATTCCGGTATGCACCGCAAGGGCCTTGATACCCCTGTCGCACAGGTTCTGCACCTGGTCTTTCATCAAAGCTATGAGCGGAGTCACAACGAGTGCAATGCCCTCCTTCATAAGAGCCGGCACCTGGAAGCAGACTGACTTGCCTCCTCCTGTCGGCAGGATGGCAAGCACATCCTTCCCGTCTGAAGCGGCATCAATGATCTCGCGCTGCATGGGCCTGAACGAGTCATAGCCCCAATATTCCTTCAATACCTCTGTAGCTCTGTCTATACCCATGGTCAACCTGAAATATAATGTCACATTGCCGGAGCCTACCGGCGGCATGCCACACATGAAATTTCCTGGCTTGCTTTTTGCAGTAACCGGCGCCGGATTTTTAAAGTCCGCCAATGCAAAATTAGAAATATTTTGGAGGAAAATTTGAGCAATCACAAAAATATCCTATTTTTGCACCGCGTGAAAAAGTTTATTTGAAATTCAGTGCAAACTTTAAAATAATTTTTTGGTTTTATGAGTAAAATTGATTTGACCAAGTATGGTATCACAGGCGCAACAGAGGTAGTCTACAACCCTGACTATGATACCCTTTACAAAGATGAGCTCAATCCGGAGCTTACAGGCTTTGACAAAGGCCAGCTTACTGAGCTCGGAGCTGTCAACGTAATGACAGGAGTCTACACAGGACGTTCTCCTAAAGACAAATTCTTCGTAATGGACGAGACCAGCAAGGACACTGTATGGTGGACTTCTGAGGAATACAAGAATGACAACAAGCCTGTAACCGAGGCTACATGGAAAGTCTTGAAAGACCTTGCTGTAAAGGAGCTTTCAAACAAGAAGCTTTATGTTGTCGACACTTTCTGCGGTGCAAACCCTGCAACACGTCTCAAAGTACGTTTCATCGTTGAGGTTGCATGGCAGGCACACTTCGTGAAGAACATGTTCATCCGTCCTACAGAGGAGGAGCTTGCAGCATACGGTGAGCCTGACTTCGTTGTATTCAACGCATCAAAGGCAAAGGTTGAGAACTACCAGGAGCTTGGACTCAACTCAGAGACTGCAGTTGTGTTCAACCTTACAACCAAGGAGCAGGTAATCATCAACACATGGTACGGCGGTGAGATGAAGAAAGGTATGTTCTCTATCATGAACTACCTCAACCCTCTCCGCGGAATCGCTTCAATGCACTGCTCTGCAAACACTGACAAGGAAGGAAAGAGCTCAGCTATCTTCTTCGGCCTTTCAGGAACAGGAAAGACTACCCTCTCTACAGACCCTAAGCGTCTGCTTATCGGTGACGACGAGCACGGCTGGGATGACGAAGGCGTATTCAACTATGAAGGCGGATGCTACGCAAAGGTTATCAACCTTGACAAGGAGAGCGAGCCGGATATCTTCAATGCAATCAAGAAAGACGCACTCCTTGAGAACGTGACTGTAGCAGAGGACGGCAAGATTGACTTTGCAGACAAGAGCGTCACTGAGAACACACGTGTATCTTACCCTATCTACCACATCGAAAACATCGTTAAGCCGGTATCTAAGGGTCCACAGGCTAAGCAGGTAATCTTCCTTTCTGCTGATGCATTCGGAGTTCTCCCTCCAGTTTCAATCCTCACTCCAGAGCAGACTCAGTACTACTTCCTTTCAGGATTTACCGCTAAGCTTGCCGGTACAGAGCGTGGTATCACTGAGCCGACTCCAACATTCTCAGCTTGCTTCGGTGCAGCATTCCTTTCACTCCACCCTACAAAATACGGTGAGGAGCTTGTAAAGAGGATGCAGGCAACAGGTGCAAAGGCATATCTCGTGAACACAGGATGGAACGGTACCGGAAAACGTATCTCTATACGTGACACCCGCGGTATCATCGACGCTATCCTCGACGGTTCAATCGAGACTGCACCTACAAAGAAGATTCCTTACTTCGACTTCGAGGTTCCTACAGAGCTTCCAGGTGTTGACACCAACATCCTTGACCCTCGCGACACTTACAAGTGCGCTTGCGAGTGGGAGGAGAAGGCAAAGGATCTCGCTGGACGTTTCATCAAGAACTTCACCAAGTTCACAGGAAACGACCTCGGCAAGTCTCTCGTAGAGGCTGGTCCTAAGCTCTAGTCCTTGACTACATAAACATATTGAGGGTGACCCGATGGTCACCCTCTTTTATTTCCCGGCAAACGGCAACGGGATCTGCTGATTCGATTCAGTTCAGGCTTCCCGGCGGCCGTCACCTCCTTACAGTAATATGGAAGCAGGCCTGGTTTTTCTCATAACGGACATAGCACCTCCCGTCCTGTCTCAGGTCCTGCAGGACTTCTGCCAGCACATTCTTGAGAGTTCCGCTGTCTGTCTTCCATTTCATCCCGACCGGCTCAAACGACTTGTAGGATATGTCAAATGTTGTCGCGTACCTGTGCACTGAATTACTTGAGGCATTGATGTTATGCTTTCCGAGTTTCTTTACATCCTCGTCAGTCCTCAGCACAGATGTCACTATTATCTTGTGGGGCAGGATGTTCTTGGACGAGAGAGAGTCCTGGAAATTCCTGCCTATGTCTTTCAGCAGACGGGCGGCATCTTTTGTCAGATAGGGCACCGAATGTGTCAGCTTCGCCACCTTATACCTGCGGCAGGTCCTGATTTCCACAAGCATGTATTTACGGCGCATAGCCTCTGCCTCTTCCCTGTCCTTCACAGGCTGCGGGATACCGCATTCCATGGCTGCCTTGACATGACGGTTCTGCATATCATTGAAACGCGCATCATAATATCTATGCGGCTGCTCCAGGCTTCTTGAAGGATGGGCGTAGGAGCGGACAAGGAATCCGCAGTAGGAAACCATGCACAGCACTGCGGCAAGCAGGCATATCTTTATCATTGTCTTTTTCATGTCAACCGGTAAGTCTGTAAAATCCGCTGCAAATTAACGAATAATATTTGAAATACCGGACCGGGCTAACGCCTTTTCCAGAGAGAAGACATGTCTTCCAGTGACTTGCCTTTGGTCTCCGGCACAAACCTGTAGACAAAAATCATTGAGAGCAATGACATTGCTGCGTATATCAGGTATGTCCCGCCTACGCTCCAGCTGCTCAGTGACGGGAATGTGGCAGACACCAGGAAGTTTGAGACCCACTGGACAGCGACTGCAACGGCGACTGCCTGTGACCTTATCGTATTCGGGAAAATCTCGGAGATCAGTACCCAGCAGACTGGCCCCCATGACATCATGAATGAAGCCGTGTATATTATTATGAACACCAGGGCGCCGATACCGATTGCATCCATGAAAGAGAATACTGCCAATGCTACCATTCCTGTCATCATCCCTATGGAGCCGACTATAAGCAGCGGCTTTCTTCCGAAGCGGTCGACAGTGAAGATTGCCACAAGGGTGAAGATTATGTTCACGACTCCCATGACAACTGTCTGTACCATGGATGCATCACTCGACGAGCCGAGGGTCTCGAATATCCTCGGTGCATAGTAAAGCACGACATTGATGCCTATCGCCTGCTGGAAAAATGAAAGGAGAGCGCCTATTGCAATGACTCCTGCTCCATAGGTAAGAAGCGACTCCCTCTTCTCATGCACAGATGCCTTTATCTCTTCCAGGACAGAAGCCCCCTCCTCTTTCCCGTTGATGCGCACAAGGGTCTTGAGTGCAGACTCACAATTTCCGCTCAGCACCTGGTAACGCGGGGTCTCCGGAATGAAGAGCACCAGTATGCAGAGCGCTGCGGCAGGTATGGTCTCGCTGAAAAACATCTTCCTCCAGCCGATTTCCACCATAGCCGCCCTTATGGCTTCCGCTGTGTCACCGAGATTCACACGGATGATATAGTTCACGAAGTAGACCAGGAGCATACCGAAAATTATTGCGAACTGGTTGCATGATACAAGTGTCCCCCTTATATCTTTCGGAGATATCTCGGAAATATACATCGGGCAGACCGCTGAGGCTAGCCCGACACCTACACCGCCCAGTATCCTGTAGAAATTGAAGGCCGCGAGCAACGCAGCTGAAGGCTCCCCGTATGGCAGCAGGCCGCTTTCAGGATATGACGACCCTATGGCCGAACAGAGGAAGAGGATTCCTGCTATGAGAAGAGACTTCTTGCGTCCAAGATGCCCGGAAACAAATCCTGAGACTGCGCCTCCGATTACGCACCCTATGAGCGCGCTGGAGACAGTGAACCCATGCAGCAGGCTTGTGTAGACAAAGCCTTTCGACGATGCGAAGAACATGTCCAGGGCCTGCTCGGCTCCGGACACGACAGCTGTGTCGTATCCGAAGAGCAGTCCTCCGATAATTGTGACCAGGACAATCGAGACAAGATAGCCCATATTGGCGTCTTTGGCTCTCATGGCTATCTGATATGGAGATTAATCAATGACTCATAGAGTTCCTGCTTGCCGCTTATCGCCTCTGGTTCACCGTTCTTGCGGGCATAGTCGGCAACTTCCTCAAGAGTCAGTTCGCCTTTCTCGAATCTTGCACCGATGCCATCATTGTATGACGAGTACCTCGAAGCCACCATTTCCGGATATTCGGAATTTTCAAGGATGTCAGCAGCAATCAGCAGTGCGCGTGCCATTGCATCCATGGCCGATATGTGTGCAATGAATATATCCTCAAGGTCAGTTGAGTTGCGCCTTGTCTTGGCATCGAAGTTCGTTCCGCCTCCCTGGAGTCCGCCTCCTTTAAGGATGACCAGCATGGCCTGGACGAGTTCAAAGAGGTCTGTAGGGAACTGGTCTGTATCCCATCCGTTCTGGTAGTCTCCACGGTTTGCATCAATTGACCCGAGCATTCCGGCATCGACTGCGCACTGGAGCTCGTGCTCGAAAGTATGGCCGGCAAGTGTCGCATGGTTGACTTCAATGTTGATCTTGAAATCCTTGTCAAGTCCGTTTGCCCTGAGGAATCCGGCCACGGTCTCAACATCTGCATCGTACTGATGCTTCATCGGCTCCATAGGCTTAGGCTCAATCAGGAAGTTGCCTTTGAAGCCCTTTGAGCGGGCATAGTCACGGGCCATGCGGAGCATTGTCGCCATGTGCTCCTTCTCGCGCTTCATGTCAGTGTTGAGAAGGGACATATATCCTTCGCGTCCACCCCAGAACACATAGTTTTCACCGCCAAGGGCGATTGTCGCATCTATTGCATTCTTAATCTGGAGCATTGCACGCGCTGCTGCATTGAAGTCCGGATTAGTGGATGCACCGTTCATATACCTTTTGTGGCTGAATACATTTGCAGTACCCCACAGCAGCTTTATTCCGGTCTCTTCCTGTTTCTGCCTTGCATATTCTACAATGGCCTTCAGGTTGCTTTCATATTCCTCGGCATTGTCAGACTCTTCAATAAGGTCCACATCATGGAAGCAATAATATCCGATGCCGATCTTCTGCATTATCTCGAATCCTGCATCCATCTTTGACTTTGCCCTGTCCAGCGCAGTTGCGCCCTCGTTCCACGGGAAAGTCTTTGTGCCTCCACCGAACTGGTCTGCACCCTCTGCGCAGAGGGTATGCCACCATGCCATGGAGAACTTGAACCAGTCTTTCATTTTTCTGCCATACACCACCTGCTCCGGATTGTAGTAGTGGAATGCCATAGGATTCTTTGTCCCAGTCCCCTCAAAGGCGATCCTGCCTATCTCAGGGAAAAATTCACGTGTTGCCATAATGTCTTTATTTTATTGGTTATCTATGATTTTCTTCCATTTTCCATATGCCTCGCGGAGGGCTTCCACGGCTCCGCCTTGAGGCTCTACTGTCTTCAGCACAGAAAGCGATGCAAAAGTCTCCTCCCTGCTTCTGTAATATCCTGCACCCAAGGCTGCTCCACGTGCCGCCCCGAGCGACCCGTCCGTATTGTAAAGCTCAATCGTGGCTCCTGTGAGGGTCGCGAGGCTCTCCGCAAATACATCTGACAGGAAAAGGTTAGCTTTTCCTGCCCTGATGACAGAGGGGTGAAGCCCTAATCCGGACATGATGTCTATTCCGTACCGGAACGAACATGCGATGCCCTCCTGTACAGCCCTCAGTACATGTGCGAGGGAATGCCTGTTAAGGTCAAGCCCAAGGATCTGCGCACCGGGATATGTGTTTTCAAGGACCCTTTCCGCTCCGTTTCCAAACGGGACAGCCGTGACCCCGCATGAGCCAGGAGGCACTGAAGCGGCAAGGCAGTTCATCGCGTCATAGTCGAGTGTGGATGCAAAATTCCTCTTTACCCAGGCGTTCATTATGCCTGTGCCGTTTATACACAGCAGCACGCCATACCTCGGTGACTGCGCAGTGCTGTTGACATGCAGGAATGTGTTCACACGCGACTGCCCGTCAGCCTCGGGCTTATCAGTCACGCCATATACGACACCGCTCGTACCGGCGGTTGCAGCGATCTCGCCAGGATTCAGGACATTCAGAGAGAATGCGTTGTTAGGCTGGTCTCCGGCCCTGTATGAGATCGGAGTCCCCTCCCTTATACCGAGAAGGTTTTCCGTTTCCTTGTCTGTATATGCCTGTATACCGATTGCAGGTACGGTCTCCGGCACCATTCCATGCGGAATGCCATAGCAGTCCAGCACCTCACCTGCAAGTCTGCCCTCATGGAAATTCCACAGGATCTGCTCTGAAAGCCCTGTCTCAGTTGTAGAGATCTGCCCGGACAGCCGGTATGCCACATAGTCGCCTGGCAAGAAGAACCTGGATGCCTTTGCGAAAATCTCCGGCTCATTTTCCTTGACCCATGACATCTTGGATGCAGTGAAATTTCCCGGAGAATTGAGCAGTGAGCCAAGACAGAATTCGCGTCCGAGCCGGCCGGCGGCCTCTGCCCCGATGCCAACTGCCCTGGAATCGCACCATATGATAGAGTCCCTGAGGCATTTCCCGGATTCATCGGCTACGACAAGTCCATGCATCTGGTATGTGATGCCGATACATTTCACGTCCGCCATCCTGTCCCTGCCTATGGCTGCCACACCTTTACATATATATTCCCACCACATCTGCGGAGACTGTTCAGCCCATCCGGGGCTGACTGCCTTTATCGGCATCTCTGAAGACGGATTAGTGGAGGAGGCGACACATTTCCCTGACTCTATGTCAAGGAGAGAGACTTTTACCGAGGATGACCCGACATCTATTCCTAAGCTATAGCACATGATTATCAGTATTTCTTGATTGTTTTATCCATGAATTCAATATGACCAGTTGCCTATGAAGCCAAGCTTGTTCCTGCTGTTTTCCAGTTTCCGGAACTCGGACCTGTTGAATGTATAATATTCCGCAGGCTTATGGGATACATTCTTCTCCTTCTCCCCTGTCGGCTTCAGTATCCCTGTCGAGAAAATCTTTTTCCTGAAATTACGGTCATCTATCTCGACACCGAGCACTGCGATAAAGAGATTCTGCAGCTGGCGCATGGTAAAGCGTTTCGGCAGAAGTTCAAATGCGACTGGAGAGTATATCATCTCCTTGCGCAGGACGGAAAGTGCATCGGAAAGTATGTCAAGATGATCCATTGCAAGATGGCATATATCGTCCACATCGACCCACCTGGCACCCATCTTCAGGGTGTAGTTGATGATCCCGTCAGTCAATTTCACAAGGGCATAATAGCCGACCGTGACAACTCTCCTTGTCTTGATGCCATGATAGCGGCATATCCAGTCCATCTCCTTGTCGGAAACCCTGTCCGGATCAGAGAATATGCTTGTCTGCTTGAGGAAGATGTCTCTCAGCCCGGTGCTCTCCTCCAGGACCCTGGAGGCAGCCCCCTGCAATGTCTCATTCTCCAGGATCATGGATCCCGGCAATTTCAGGTCATCTGCTGAAAGGTCATCCGTGGTGTACTTCCTCTTTATGAGGAGTGCCTTAAGTTTTGTACCGTCAAATCCGAAGACTGCGCAATCGACAGAAATCGCGGAACTGGTCTCTACCGTTGTCATATCATAATCATATGGTTAGTGGCAGCAAATTTAGCCGAATATCCGGACAACGGGAAATTATTACGTACAAAATACGCTAAGTATCAAGTACGCCACTACAGCACAGCATGATACAAAGATACATTAGCGTAAAATATACGATAATTAAGCTTACTCATCCCTCCCGTCATCCTGCCTTTCCAGGTCTATGGTATGATTGTCTGCCGGACCTGATGTGATTATGCAAATATTATTTTTAACTTTGTAAGGTTTGGCCGGCCGCAAAGGCCAGCCTGAAAAAAGAAAATACATATGCTGATAACACTCATAATCCTGCTTGTTTCCGCTGCATTCTTTGTAAGCGGCAAGGTGAGGTCCGACATGGTCGCGCTCTGCGCACTGCTTGCACTGCTGCTTTGCCAGATACTGACACCGTCCGAGGCACTTGACGGCTTCTCCAATTCAGTTGTCATAATGATGGTCGGGCTGTTCATCGTCGGTGGAGGGATATTCCAGACCGGGCTGGCAAAGATGATCGGCGGAAAGATAATCAAGCTGGCAGGAACAAGCGAGACAAGGCTTTTCCTGCTCGTTATGCTTGTCACGGCATTTATCGGGGCCTTTGTCAGCAACACCGGGACTGTCGCGCTGATGCTCCCTATCGTTGTCAGCATGGCTGCCTATGCCGGGACATCGTCGCGCCGCCTGCTCATGCCGCTGGCATTCGCCAGCAGCATGGGAGGAATGATGACACTCATCGGTACTCCTCCAAACATGATAATACAGGAGACATTGGCAAGCGCGAAGGCAAGCGGGACTGTAGACGGGACGCTGGCTGACATATCGTTCTTTACATTCCTGCCAGTGGGACTCATTACCCTGGCGGTCGGTATCATTGTACTGATGCCGCTTACGAAGATATTCCTCTCCCCGAAAGAAAAGGACGGGACAAAGAAGACATCGGGCAAATCACTGAAAGAGCTTGTCAAGGAATACGGGCTGTCAGAAAATCTGTTCAGGGTCCAGGTCAATCAAGGCTCAGATGCAGCCGGGCAGACAATAGTTGACCTTGACATCTATAAGAAATATGGAATAAATATCCTGGAGCTTCGCAGGCACTCTGTCGGCAACAGGTTTGTGAGGACTGTGAACCAGCACCTGGCATCACCGAGCCTGGTACTTGAGCATGGGGATGTCCTGTATCTTTCTGGAGACCCGGAAAAGGTGCAGCTTCTTGCAGAGGACTACTCGATGAAGCTTCTTGACAAGCACACGGATGAAATCGGCGGCAGCCAGTCCGGCGCCTCCCTCGACTTCTACGACATAGGCATTGCAGAAATCCTCATAATGCCGTCTTCCTCAATGATAAACAGGACTATCACAGAGGCCGGGTTCCGCAGCAAGTTCAACATCAACGTACTGGGGATAAGAAGAAGGCAGGATTACCTTCTGCACGACCTCGGAGGCGAGAAGATCCACAGCGGAGACGAGCTTCTTGTGCAGGGGGCATGGAAAGACATCGCCCGACTGAGGAATGAGTCCAGCAACTGGGTGGTCCTCGGAGAGCCTCTCCAGGAAGCGGCAAAGGTGACACTTGACTACAAGGCCCCTGTCGCGGCTGCAATAATGGTAGCCATGATTGCAATGATGGTCATAGATCCGATCCCGGTTGCCCCAGTGACAGCAGTGCTGCTTGCAGCAGTGCTTATGGTCGTGACAGGCTGTGTAAGAAGCGTAGAAGCGGCATACAAGACGATAAACTGGCAGACCATAGTGCTGTTTGCTGCCATGCTGCCAATGTCCACGGCCCTTGAGAAGACCGGCACTTCGGCCATGATTGCAGACTTCATAGTGAATTCATTCGGAAGCAGCGGGCCGTATGTGGCGCTTGCGGCAGTCTATTTCGCCACATCCCTGATGACAATATTCATAAGCAATACTGTCACGGCTGTACTTATGGCCCCGATTGCCCTGCAATGTGCCATCGGCATCGGCATAAGCCCCATGCCATTCCTCTTTGCCGTCACTGTTGCTGCATCCATGTGTTTTGCATCACCGTTCTCGACACCGCCTAACGCGCTTGTAATGCCTGCCGGGCAATATTCGTTCATGGATTTCATCAAGATCGGGCTGCCGCTGCAGATAATAATGGGAATAGTGATGACATTTGCACTGCCTATGCTGTTCCCGTTCTGATCCCGGCTCCGGGCCGCTACAGATAATACTCCACGCCGGCACTGCAGTTCATCAGTCCGTCATAATAGTTCCTGTTTGCATTCGGGGATGTCAGGTCATCTGACGGTGCTGAATAAGGGATTACTGCAAAACGGGGTTCAATGAACAAGGCCACACGGTGTGATATGCGGAATTTGGCCTGCACTCCTCCTGTCATGCCGACATATGGCACCCCAAGTTTCAATGCGGGGCTTGGAACTACTATGCCTCCCCCGATGTCATGCTTGACCATATAGCCAACCTCCGGACCTAAAAGGAGTGAGGCACAGAACAGATTATGCTCTCTGCCGTTCACCAGGCTCACGACATCAAGCATACCTTCAAGACGGAGAGCAATATATTCTGTTGCAAGGCAATCACCTGCAAGAGTCTGCATCCAGTTGTTCCTGGAATATGCAGCAGTCAGCCTCATGGCAAAGGAGTTTCCATACCGGCGGCCAACTCCGGCCGCCACATCGATCCCGGCCACTTTGCCAGGATCGATGTCATGACGGACAATGGCTGAATTCTGCATCTGGATTCCTCCTGAAAGCGTGACAAACATCCTTCCATCAGGGACTATGTCCGGAAAGCCGTCCGGGTCAAACCTCCAGCTCAGCCCGACAGATCCGCTGAATGAGCCGAAATATCTGCGCCAGTTATTGACACGGGGCACGGAAAGCCCATCTGACATCAGTTCAAAAAGAGGCTCGACGAATATATCCATATTCTTCAGGACGTGCATATTGAAATCCATGCCGAGGTGTGCAGTCAAAGCATGTCCTGAATACCCTCCTCTTCTCCACAGATATGAATAACCGAGCCCTGCGACTCCCGATATTCCGCAGAAACGTGAAGGGCGGTAGCCTCCGATATATGACGAGAAATTGAACATATACGAAAGCCTTGCGTCAATATGCTTGATCCTGTACTTGTCAAAATTATCAAAAAAGTATCCTGTACCTGCCGAAAGGCGCAGGGCATGGTACGGATTCAGCCATTTTCCGAAATACAGCATCAGATTCTGGCCGCTGCTGTAGTCATCGTCAAAGATACGGTAGCCTCCTCCTGAGAGAGAGACAAAAGTATTATCCAGGAACCTGCCTGAAGTGAAGCTGACCTCATCTTCAGGACGCCAGCGTTTCATCATGCTGTAATCCATTGCATTCAGTTTCCTCCCCTGTGCACCGGAACCGGCGGCAACCACTGTATCCGCGCCTGCGGCAAGCGGTCCTCCGGCGGCATCGGTTCCCAGGCTGTCCTCCTGGTGCATTGCAGCTGTCCTGACAGCGGCAGCCAAAGTACGGGTTCCGGCAAAGGCAGACATCCAGGCAACAGAACACAAAATCATGAAAAATCCTATATGCTTCATCGCAATCCTAACTCTCTATCCAATGTAAATTCCTCCTTCTTCTCCTGCCATTTGTCAGGATGGTCATAAAAGTCCATTGCCGCCTTTACGAAATCCTCACCTATCAGCTGGTCCCGGTCTGCTATACCTATGTATTTAGGGTCATAACAGAAGCATTCCATAAGGCACTCCATCATATCCCAATAGTCATAGCTCCCGTTCATATATTTGTTCCCGGGTATCGGGCTGATGCCGTTGCAGACAAGTTCCACTTTCAGGTACTTGGCTATAATCTCCTCCTCATCGGACAGAGGCATAGAAAGCAGGGACTTCAAGGCGTCATGCGCACTGTTGAGCCTTCCCGTGGCAAGGTCCATCACGACACGGTTGCGCGGAGTCGAGGTTCGGACAGAATTATATACCACAGGGTCATCACTGAAATATCCAGCCATGCACAGGGCGATGGATTTAAGGACATTGTATGACGGCGGCAGCATGTCCGCAAGGTCCGATGCATGGGAATAGTCCTCTGCCTTAAGAAGCATGGCTACCTGGTTTGCCACAATCTTCTCATGGTTTATGACCTTCCGTCCATTGTCCCATGACTGGTTGACAATCTTGTCTTCATCTATGAAAGGCTTGAGCAAGGCCGTGTCCACAACCCCCTTTCTCAGGTACAGGGAAGCAAGGTTATTCGCAGGCAGGGGCCATGGCTCACCTTCTGCCCGGATGGATGCCTCAATTGCGCGCCTGTAGATGTCTTCCAGTTCATCTTCATCCTTCAGCATATTGAAAAGATGCCAATACTCATACAGGGCGAATTCCTTTCTGCCGCTATGGTAGTCCCCGTCATTGCGGTACCTTTCCAGGATCTCTCCAGGTGTCAGTTCACGATATATTTCATTAACATAGGTATAGCTGACAGAGCGAAGTTTCGGCAGTCGCGGGGAAATCTGCGACCTGTAATATGGGAGCGCACGGATTTCAGTCCACTGCCTGTCCATGCTTTCCGGGTATTTCTCCGCTATCCTGCGCACCTCCCTGGCTTCTACCGCCAGCGAATCTGCATCAAGCAGATCTGCGACTGCAGTCCATGGGGCGACCGTCGCCCTCTTCGTCATGTAGACACGTTCCTGCACCCTTCCAGGAAGAACCGACGTAATCTGGTTCAGTGCAAAGGCCATCCTCCGGCCTGCCAGGTCAAGGTTCCGTGCGTAAGTTCCGTCCGGTGAAGCGACGCCCTCTATATGGAACTCCTTCAATGTTGAGCCTTCTCCTGTTATCACATTGCGAAGCTCTGTCTTAAGCTGGTCCAGGTAAAATGCGTTCAGGGTATCAGAAGGGTCAAGCTGAGCCTTTCCGACAAGGAAAGTCAGTGAGATATTTCCGGCAGCGTCCCTCCGCTCCCTCTTCGGTCTCTTGATATATTCCTGCGGGTCCAGTTCATATTGTTCAGAAGAATACTCGAGGAACTGCATAGGCCGTACAATCCGGTCCGTGCGGAACTGGCCGGAATCACGGAAGAAGACCTTGTTGTAGTCTTCAAGGACAACATTCCATTTCAGGTAATTCTTCTTCCTGGAAAAATCAACGGACACAGTGTCTATCCATGACAATGTACCTGTCCGGCGGCATTCTGCCGTATCCAGACGTCCGTTACGGTCGGCTATGAGGTAAATCGGGTCAGCAGAGGGGTCGTATCCCATCCTGCGCAGCTGTGTCTGATGATATTCTTCCGTATCAAGCACTGTCGGGCTTGTGAAATCAAGGGTGTCCCTGCCGTCCTCAGTCACGACACAGGACTGCAGTATGAGGCGGGAATTGCTCTTCTGGGGCACCTGCTCAAAGAAATAGTCCACGGGGAACATGAGGTCCTTGCCTTTCGGCATTATCCTGCCGACCTTGTCCCTCTTCCTGGCCTCGGCTGTCACCGTGGATTCATCGATTACAATCGACTGCGATATCCTGATCTCAAACTCCCTCTTATATTCTATCTTTACAAGCACAGGCTCAAAGATACCGTTATATATAAGCAGGGCACCGGTTTCAGAGACCGGAACCTCGAAAGAGCCATCATCCCCTGGAGCGACTTCGATAACGATGCCAGGTGCGAACGCAAGTCCATATTCCTGTGCAGCCTTGCAGCTGTTGTAGGCATCCTGGGCCTCGGCAACGGTGTTGTAGGCATAGACCGTTGCATCGCGGACAGGCTTATTGTCCACAATGTTGACAATTCTTCCCATCACCAGTTTCCGTTCCTGTGCAACGGCCTGGGCTGCAATAAGCAGAAGAGAGAATATTATAATGGCTGGATGTCTCATGAAAAGCTACTTGATGATATAGATGAATGAAACTCCTAATTTTACAGGGAAAAGCTTATAACCCCAGGAGTTGGCCTTTACTGCCTCCCCGACAAAATAGTCGTCATAGTTGTCATGCCTGTAATACTGTTTCTGGCGGAAGCCCAATAGACCGATCCCCCCGCTCAGCTCCAGGTTCAATCGCCTGCCGAGAGTGAAGACATATCCTCCTGTAATCCCGAGCGCGACAGCATCCCCGTCATACACATGGTTGCTGACAGTCATGTCATAGGTGGCAGCAAAGGCAGCCACACCGACAAATTCACGGACAAGCGGACGTCCGTTGAACCAATACCGGAACTCCGGCTGAAACACAAACAGCCTGGAATCCATTCCGTATGGCCTGTAATGCCCGAATGCAGAGATTTCCACGCTTGTATGTTCCCCTGTCACTATATCCACTCCGATATCCGGAGTGCAAAGTGCCCAGTTGAGGGCATTTGCCCTGACTGCTATCTGCTGCGCCCCTGCCCTCAGGCAAAGGCCCATAAGCAGAAATATAAGGAACAGGCGAGCCACGCCTGCAATATGAGGGAGATGTTTCATTTCTGGAAATAAATTCCAGCATGGCCGGGAGGCTCCGGCCACACTGGAATGATAATGTTAACCAAGTATATCTACAGTATTGTCCCCATCGGCGACGAACCCAGGTTCCCAGGATTTCACTATTGCCTGGATGACAATCTCCTCTATAGATTTGACAATAATCTTGAATTCATAGCTTTTCCCTGCCTCGAAGACTCCGTTCGCAGGCTTCGGGAGATCCCTCGTCACAAGATAGAGAGACCCGTCCGGATTCAGCAGATTGAAATTCACGGTCATGCCTTCAGCTGACTGCGGAAGGATGAAAAGCCCTTCTCCGATCTCCGCTCCGGCTCCTGCCTTGGGATATACAGAAAGGTTCAGGTAGTCTGCACCATTGTACATGTACAGGGTATCATTGTCACCGACAGCGGCCAATGTACCTTCCTCTTCACCCGACTTGTCTGCTATGCATAGCCTGGCCACTGCAGGGAGATTCTCGATATAGAGGTTATATATCGACAGCTTGCCGTCAAGTGTAGCCTCGGCATCAGCATCCTCTGCCACGGCATAGAAATGGAGTGCAGATGTCAGGTGGCTGAAGGTGAATGACGGCTCATGGTCAGAATATGAGTCAGGATACCATTTCCTCGACCACCTTGAATAGGAGGCATTGAAGCCCTGCACAGTCATGTCTTCACCGTTTTCATCTTTTCCGGAAATGTCGTGCGCACTGGCCTTGGCCCAGAGCACATCCACGCTCCCGAGCTTGACATCTGTGTAGAAAGCATCACCTTCCCAGTAGCCATTCTGTGCAGCTGGATCCTCAGTTATAAGGGAATTGCTGGTATGATAGCCATAGAAAGTGAAATTGTTCTCCGTGACAAGAGGATAATAGTATGATGCAGGAGCACCTGTCTCATCCACAAACTGTATGGTGCTCTTGCCGTCCGCCACAGTATACTGTCCAACCTTGTTGTACATCAGGACAGACTTCACGTCCGCTCCCCACTCCTCGTCTGTCCCGAGGTCTACGCCATAGATGCCGAACTGCGTCCCCTCAACGGTCTCCGGTGTTATGGCCGCCTTGGAAATGATGCTGTAGTTGTCCTGTCCGAAACTGATCGGTACAAGGAGACTCTCGTTGTTCACCCATTCCTCCTGCGGCATGGCAGAAGGTGCTTCAGGCATCACGCTTTTCGAGCAGGCTGCAGCGAGAAGCGCAGCGCTGCAGATAACAATTTTATATTCAGATCTCATTTTTTCGTCCCAGAAATTCTTCAGTCTTTTTTATCAGGATCAATTATGATAGGCTCATCGCTGTCCACCCATGGGGTAAGTTCAACTGATACCCTTACCTCCTCAAGGCCGTAGACAGTAAGGATGACATTGTACTGATGCCCGGCCTCGAACACCTTGGCCTCATTTCCCTCCGGAACACTGATCCTGACCTTGTGGGTCTGCGGAACAATCACTCCCGTATAATTTTCCTGGGAAATGTTCAGTGTCAGGTCGTACACTGTCTCTCCCGGCATCAGCAGAAGGCTCTCTCCGATTTTCACGGCCTCATCCCCAAGTGCCGGCTTTACAGGAGCGGCTGTGCCAAGTGCAACAAGATTGCCTTCCGCATCCTTCTCTTTCAGCTCAAGCTCTGCATATGAGCCGGCATCTGCGTCAGCGATTCCGCATTCTGTCCCGCCAAGACCTGCCACGACGAGATTTCCTGATGTCATAGACCTTACTGTAAGGCTGTTGATTGTCACTCCTGTAGCATTCTCAGAATTGTTTCCAGCCTTTATCTTGAATACAAAACGGGCAAGTTCATGGGTGAATACAAGATTAGGATGCACATCCCTCCTTGCAGAATATGCGCTATAGGCATATGCCTCATTTGAGACCTCGCTTCCGGCAATGTCGGCAGACTGGTCTGCCTTTGCAACCATGAGGTCCTGTCCGCCATTGATAGTGAACGGCACATAGACCCTGTCTGCCTCAACGACAGCAACCGGTGTTATTCCGTCCTCTGCAAGCTCATTGGCAGCATCATCAATGTAATAGCCATAGAAATCAAAGCAATCTTCCGGTGTGTAGAAGAACGGCTCCTGCGTATCCTTGTCCTTGTATACAGTGATACTGCCCTTATCAGAGCCTGCCGGTGCCTGCGCTGCGACATTATTTATGAGGCAGTATCCGTTCTCGACTGTAGCCCCGGTGAAATCCCTGACATAATCAGAAGGGTCAGAAGGATTCGCGACACCGATGTTCCTGTTGAAGCCATATATGAACAGAGTCTCTTTTCCAGACCATGTGTTGTCCGCACCGGCAACACCTCCTATCGCACCTATGGATTTCGACTGCACCTGCTGCGGCCTTGTCCCGAACTTGACCTCATACAGCCCTGTCTCTGCAGGTGCCGTATAAAAATAGCTGTTCTCCACTTCCGGAGATGATTTGGAGCAGGAGACTGCCAATGCCATAGCTGCAGCTGCTGCAAAATAGAAAGATTTGATTGTCTTCATCTTATGTTCAATTTAAATAATTTCCTACCATGTTGCCGGATCATCCGGGTCAAGTACAATGTCACCGCTCTGGTCCCATGCGGTAAGCTCTGCCGTAATCCTGACATCCTCAAGGCCGTAGATGGTTACGGTCACCTTATATTGCTTGCCTTTTTCAAATGCCGCCACCTGCGGTACGACCATAGAAGGCCTGATTGCATATTCATCCTTTGCAGATATACCGTCCTGCACAAGATTTACTGTCAGCTTATATTCATCTTCACCAGGGATGACAAGAAGGCTCTCGCCTATCCTCGAAGCTTCACGTGACGGCACAAAAGCGCCATTCGACCCAAGCGCAACAAGTCTTCCTGATGCATCCTTCTCCTTTAGGTACAGGACTTTTTCATCTGCCGCATCTTCAATTCCGCGTACATCTCCCGCGACAACGAGCTTTCCTGTAGTCTTTGAGGTAATAGTGATGTCGGCGACACTGATATTTGCATAGTTATCTCCTCCTCCGATGACATCAAAGACAAAACGGGAGAGCTGATGCTCGAATTTCAGTGTTGGATGGACTTTTCTACGTGCTGAATATGCACTGTACGCAAGGTCAGGATCTGTAATCTCCGAGCCGGCAATGTCAACACCCTGGTCTGCCTTGGCAATCATCAGGTCCTGTCCGCCGTCAATGGTGAAAGGGATATAGATGCGTCCTGTCTCCTTGACCGGAGCAGGAACTGCACCTGCGGCATCGTCAACGTAATATCCATAGAAGTCATACTTCGTCTTCCCGCTATAGTAATATGGCTTGGAAGAAGCCTTGTCCTCATAGACATTTATTGCACCTGACATGCCTGAAGCCGGAGAGGCGACATCAACATTATCGATATATGCCGCTGCCGTAAAATCAGTCACCTCCCTGTCGTATCCATAGATATACAATGTCTGGGATGCATTCCATTCGTCGACACCGCCGTTGGCCTTGGATTTTACGGCAATGACATTCGAGCCAAAGACAATAGCCTCCGGGGATGCGTTGTCATCGTCAATGCCGGGAGCCTGTCCTCCCTGGACATTCTTTGAGCAGGAGACAGCCATCAGAGCCGCCGCAGCCGCAAGAGATAAATACTTTTTCATCTGTTTTTCATTAATGTTTGTGTTTATAATAGTTGCTTATGTGTTCGTATCAGGATCCAGGGTGACATCGCCTCCGTCATCCCATTTCTCCAGGGTCACCTCCATGTAGACATTCATATATCCGAGCACAGTCAGGGTTACGTTATACTGGCTGCCAGCCACAAAGCCGTCTGCGAAAAGAATATCTATTTCATTTTCATTCTCCACCACTGTACCGTCCTTCATCTTCTCCACCATCGTTATATACGCAGTGTATCCTGCATCCGGGGCGACAAGCAGGCTACCGCCGATTCTCTGTCTCTGCACAGGGACAGAACTGTCATGGCGTGTAACAAAGGCATATCCCTCCGGTTTGAACGGTGCACCTCCCGCTTCTGTCAGAGGCAGCTTTTCCATGCTGTCCGAGAATTCCAGGCCGAGACGTCCCTTATCCTTATGCGCAACTACAAATTCCGCCTTGTCACGGGAGCGCACCTTGACTGCGGTGACAATCACCTCCTTGCTTTCCCCCTGCGTCACTCCCGGACTGACCTCAAAATTCAATTTGACCAGTTCATGAGACATCCGGAAGACAGGGACTATGCTCCTCTGTGCGGTATAGTAGCTGAAAGAATAGCTTGATATCCTCAACTTTTCATCTTCAGGGAATCCGGCAAGCTGTCCAGTTCCGATCTCAGCCTTTGCCCTCATTATATCCTGGCTCCCGTCAATCCTGAGTGAAAGCGAGACATGGTCATCCGTCCTGAGCACCTGTGAGGGGACTGCGTCATCAAGATAATAGGCGAAGAAATCATATGCACGGGTATATTTACTCCCGGATGGCCAGCAGAGAGCCGGGTCCTCCTTTTTCCATGTCACATATGAGTCAATGCTGCCCACCTCCGCAGCCTTTCCATGGAAGGCTCCAGCCGGAGTGTCAACCGAACCGTCCACCAGGCACATGTCACGGTCCTGCGCAGATGTCCTGCTGTAGTCTGCCCTGCTGTCACGGCTGAATGCATAGACATATACCTGCCTCCCGGCAAGTGAGCCGGGCTCATCGATAGGGCCTGTACCTCTTGTTATATTGCCCGATGGGTCACCGATTGCCACCATGACAGGAATCTGCCCGTCAGTCCCCATGAGCTCCTCCCCTCTGCCTCCGTACGAGTCATCATGGCAGGCCTGCAGAACGGCGCACATGCAGACAGCTATATATAACCTTGCTGATTTCATTCCTCTACACCTCCACCTCTATATCAGTCTTTGTGTCGAACCATCCGTCCATGGCATCATCTCCACCCGAGACCACCTGCCCGTTCTTTATGGTCAAGGCCCTCTCCACATCCAGGACTGCCTCACCCATGGCTATCCTGTATCCTGTCCCGTCTTCCGTCCTCACCATCAGCCTCGCCTCATCAATGACACGCTTAAGATTTATCCCTGCATAGAATTTCCTTTCATTTTCCCCGGAAACAGCATGCACTGACAGCCTCAGCACCCCTGGGCCGGAGACAAGCGAGACAGACTGCGACGGGAAAAGCCCCAGAGCCTTCACCCTGCCTTCAAATACAATCCCCTGCCCATCAGATGCGACCTGCTCCATCCTGAAATACACTTTGCCCAGATCGTCTCCTGTCACGATACCTGACATCAGAGGCACCTTGACAGGGACTCCGGAAAGTTCTGCAAGCAGGCCGCCAATCCCGACACCTTCCACTACATCAATCCTGACCCGGATTACAAGGTCCACTGTAATGTCCTGCGGCACAAAGGTGACTTCTGAAGCCTTTTCCCCGGAATTCAAAGTCATCTTCCTCACGGAAAGATACAGAGGTGCGGCAGCGGGCACAGCCTTATATGAAAGATTAAAGTCAAAAGGCTCTTCTCCAAGCTGTTCTGCGACATCATCCTTTGTCAGCACAGGCAGAGATGCGTAAAGATTCTTCATGCCTGAGGAGTTGTCGTCCCTGAAGACATCGAGATCATTGACCGTATATCCGTTTTCTGCACTTCCGAAAGCTATTGCATAATAGTCCCCGTCCAGGACAGAGACCGGCCGGCGGCCCTGCACATCGTCCTCAACGGGCTCATTCTCATTGTCTCCCATGATGTTTCCCTGGCTGTCTACGACATATGTGTAATGGACCTCGTTCACAATACGGCTCATGGCAATGGAGCATGCCTGCGGAATCTCATCAACGGGAAGGTTT
This sequence comes from uncultured Bacteroidales bacterium, assembly GCA_947179325.1. Classification (GTDB taxonomy): domain Bacteria; phylum Bacteroidota; class Bacteroidia; order Bacteroidales; family UBA932; genus Cryptobacteroides. The sequence goes on from CAMXAU010000003.1 coordinate 38,053, forward strand.
CCCCAGTCGAACGAAAAAAGCACATCAGTATGCCCCGGAGCATCAGCGCCGTCACCATAGTCAATATAGCCATAGTCAACGCCTGTGCATGCCACAAGCACAGACACAGCCGTACAGCAGGCCAGCATGGCCAGTGCCTTAGCCCTATAATCCAGTATGTTCTCCATTGATTTCCTTTTCTGGTCCTTTACTCTTCTTCCTCTCTTTCACAGGACGTCCTCCTGATGCACCATCCCCACTGACTTGCACGGCATGGTCTGTCCGTCTGTTTTCCCTGGCGGCAGCCCTTGCATACCGGCTGAACTCCCTGAAGGCCTGCCTGCAACGTGAATCCACTGCTCCCTTGAGCTTTTCCTTACCCTTGTCGCTGAGCCTGATGTCCATGCCTATCGTCCTGTCCTTATAGTCATCACGCACGTTTTCAACAAATGCGATATAGTCGGCACGGTACAGCGAGTCATTTCCTGCGTACCGTTCCATATTCCTGCCCGGACTGCTGTTGAACTGCCCCACCATATCCCTGAATGCCCTGTCTATATCATCCAGTGCATCATTATATGCCTTCTTCTGCGGATCTTCTTTCTGGAATTTGTCCTTAATAGAGACCGGACGCCATGCGAATGCCACCCGAAGTTCAGATACGACAGGGAAAGGTACCATGTGCAGTCCGCGGCTCTCCTGGACAATCTTCGTGTAGTAGTTCCCGTCCGGATTATGCGTAAAGACATCATATTCCGTAACCATAAGGCCGACCGAGAATCCGAATTCAATGTCCACTGCGCCTCTATTGTACTCATACAGCGGCATCCCCCATCCATAAGAGGCACCAAGGCCTATTGACTGCCCGGAGATCCCCTTCTGCCCGAACTTGAGCGAAAACGAGCCATAGTCGGCATATGCCCCGATGTACTGTGCCCTCTGCGGTTTCGGATTGCTGCGCTCCAGTGTCCATACCTCGTCACGGAACCATCCGGAAAAGCCCCTGCCATCTATCGACTCCCTGTATCTTTCCCATTCATGGTCATATTTATCCAGCTGTACTGAATCAACCGCCCCATCGGGACCGGTGACAGCCCTGTCGATATACCTGTGCGTCCTGTACCTGTAGACCGGACGCTGCCTTGTCCTGTAATAATACCTGAACTCAGGCCTGACATCAAACATGTTGAAGACTGTGGACGGCACATACCTATGATATGTATTCCAGTTGTATTTTGCACTCACCCCTATGCTCATCCTGTTGAATGCAGAGGAAGACAGGTCGAACTCCACACCGGCATTAGGTATTGTAAGGAGCCATTCAAGGGCGTTTGTCTTGAAAGAGAACCTGTCAATCAAAGGAGAACGGCTGTCTTTCACATTCCTGTCCATGACCTGTGCTGAGGCAGAAATACCCGCAACGGCACAAAGCAGCATGGCATAAAGCACACGCTTACCCAGCGGATTCAGGATTAAGGAACTATTCATAAATCAATTCTGCCATTTTTTGAGGGGTGCAAATATAATATATTATTTTTATCCTGTTACACCAATATTTTCTGCACCATATTCCTGTATAGACGCGACTGCCACCTGGTCTCTCCTGGAAGGCATAGATGAAATCCATGCCAGGCACCCGTCAGTATGTGTTCCAAAAGGAGAGGAATGATTTCCATTTTGACGTTTTTGGCAGGCCCTGTTCCTGATTTTGCACAGAACTTGTAAAACTCGCCGCCTGTCAAAAAACAAACAAAATGTCAACAAAAGCTATTACAGGACATATTTCACAGGTTATCGGCCCGGTTGTGGACGTCCATTTCGACCTGTCGGCAGAAGAGGAGTCCATCAACCTGCCACGCATCCATGATGCATTGAACATCTTCAGGCCAGACGGCAGAAAACTTGTCGTTGAAGTCCAGCAGCATATCGGGGAAGACACTGTGCGCACTGTCGCAATGGACAGCACAGACGGTCTGCAGAGGGGGATGGAGGCAAGAAGCACATCCTCACCTATCACGATGCCTGTCGGCACACAGATCAGGGGACGTGTAATGAATGTCACAGGGGACAGCATTGACGGAATGCCGGAACTGGACAGGACAGGGGCTTTCCCGATACACCGCGACCCGCCAAAATTCGAGGACCTGACAACATCGCAGGAAGTGCTTTTCACCGGAATCAAGGTCATAGACCTCCTTGAGCCATATCTCAAGGGAGGAAAGATCGGTCTTTTCGGAGGTGCAGGAGTAGGAAAGACTGTCCTTATCAAGGAGCTGATCAACAATATCGCAAAGAAGCACAACGGATTCTCCGTATTCGCAGGAGTCGGGGAAAGGACCAGGGAGGGAAACGACCTCCTTAGGGAAATGATAGAATCCGGAGTAATCAGATACGGGGACGAGTTCCTGAAAAGCATGGAAGAGGGGCAATGGGACCTATCGAAAGTCGACTACAGGGAAATGGAGAAATCCCAGGTGGCAATGGTGTTCGGACAGATGAACGAGCCTCCGGGGGCACGTTCTTCGGTGGCCCTTTCCGGACTGACCCTGGCAGAATCATTCAGGGACAGCAAAGGCACTGACGGCCCTAAGGACATACTGTTCTTCATTGACAACATATTCCGTTTCACCCAGGCCGGCTCCGAGGTATCAGCTCTTCTCGGGCGTATGCCTTCAGCCGTAGGATACCAGCCGACCCTTGCAACAGAGATGGGCCAGATGCAGGAAAGAATCACTTCCACAAAGGACGGGTCCATAACTTCCGTACAGGCTGTCTATGTGCCTGCAGACGACCTGACGGACCCTGCCCCTGCAACAACATTCACCCACCTTGATGCGACTACAGTGCTCAGCAGGAAGATCACTGAGCTTGGAATATACCCGGCTGTTGATCCGCTGGAGTCAACCTCAAGGATCCTTGACCCCAATATTGTGGGCGAGGAGCATTACAGGACCGCACAGAGGGTTAAGCAGATTCTGCAGAGGAACAAGGAGCTGCAGGACATCATCTCTATCCTCGGAATGGACGAGCTTTCTGATGAAGACAAGGTTACGGTGAACAGGGCAAGGCGTGTACAGCGTTTCCTCTCGCAGCCTTTTGCTGTGGCGGAGCAGTTCACGGGCGTGCCTGGAGCAATGGTCTCCATCGAAGATACAATCAAGGGGTTCAAGATGATTCTTGACGGGGAGGTCGACTACCTTCCTGAGCAGGCATTTCTCAACGTAGGTACAATCGAGGACGCAATCAGGAAAGGTGAGGAACTGCTTGCTTCTGCCAAATGACAGGAATGATGGAAAATGGAAAGATATATCTGAAAATAGTATCTCCGGAAAAGACACTGGCAGAGACCCATGTCGCAAGCGTCTCACTTCCGGGGAAGGCAGGACGGTTCACTGTACTTAAAGACCACGCACCGCTCATATCCTCTCTTGTAAAGGGAGAAATCAGCTGGCAGGACGGGAAGGATACAGCAGGTATACATATTGACGGAGGTTTTGCAGAAGTGCTCGGGAACAGGGTTACAGTCTGCGCAGAAATAACAGGAAAGGAATGACCAGATGCAGGATATTCATATCGGTGATATGCGCAGCATTGTCTCTCACGGCAATGCATGCACAGGCCGTACAGCTTGATGAGGCCGCTGCAGCCGGGACAGCGGCAGATGCTTCCGGAGACAGGGTTGATGTACAGGGAATACTTTTCGGGCACATCAATGACTCATACTGGTGGCATGTGACGGACATAGGAGATAAATCCATTGTCATCCCGCTCCCTGTCATCTTGCACAGCAGGGCAACAGGATGGCATTGCTTCATGTCCACAAGGCTTGAAGACGGAGGGAGATACAGAGGCTTCTACGTTGCAGGTGAAGGTAAATATGCAGACAAGATTGTCGAGGAAGCCCCGGACGGGACACAGATACGCCCATTTGACATATCTGTAACGAAGAATGTCTTTGCACTTATGCTCAACAGCGCACTGCTTGTTGTCCTGGTCCTGTGCTGCGCAAGATGGTACAGGAGACACGATGCTGCGGAGGAAGCCCCCACCGGGATTGCTGGAATCCTTGAGCCTGTCATCATAATGGTCAACGACGACGTGATCAAGGATGCAATAGGGAAAGACTACAGGAGATACTCTCCATATCTGCTTACCGTGTTCTTCTTCATACTGGTTAACAACCTGATGGGCATAGTGCCGTTTTTTCCCGGGGGAGCCAATGTGACAGGAAACATTGCCATAACATTTGTCCTTGCCATGTGCACTTTCATTGCTGTCAACGTATTCGGTAACAGGCACTACTGGAAGGACATACTCTGGCCCGATGTCCCATTGTGGCTCAAGGTCCCCCTGCCGGTCATGCCACTGATCGAGATTTTCGGGATCTTCACCAAGCCGCTGTCCCTAATGGTAAGGCTGTTTGCAAACATCATGGCCGGACACGCCATTATCCTGAGCCTTGTATGCATAGTCTTCATAACAGCAAAGCTCGGCCCGGTAATGAACGGCTCCATGACATTGATTGCAGTGCTGTTCGGTGTATTCATGGACTTCCTCGAACTGCTGGTGGCGTTCATACAGGCATATATATTCACAATGCTCTCCGCTGTGTTCATAGGGCTGTCACGCCAGGAGGCTGAATAGATTCCGTCCTTGCATGGAGACAGCGGACAGGAGATGACAATAACAGAAAATATAACTTTATAAAAGATTCAATTATGTTACTTTTCACATTTCTTCAAGTTGCGGCAAATGCCGCCCTTGGTAAATTAGGCGCAGCTATTGGCGCAGGGCTTGCAGCGATTGCTGCAGGATACGGTATCGGGAAAATAGGTTCATCAGCAATGGAGGCCATCGCACGCCAGCCCGAGGCAGCAGGAAAGGTCAGGACAAGCATGATCATCATCGGTGCACTCGTCGAGGGCGCCTGCCTTTTCGCCATCATCGTGTGTCTGCTTATCGTATTCAATTGATTGAGCCATGTCATTGTTAATGCCTGACAGCGGACTGCTCTTCTGGATGACCGTAATATTTGCGGTCGTCTTCGGGCTGCTTGCAAAATTCGGCTTCCCCGTGATTACGGAAATGGTCGAAAGCCGCACAAGGCGGATCAACGAATCACTGAGACTGGCAAGGGAGGCTGACGACAGGATTGCAGCCCTTGCCAAGGAGCAGGAAAGAATAATCGCCGAGACACGAAAAGAGCAGGACCGCATATTGAAAGATGCAGCCTTGGCCAGGGAAAACATGATTGCCCAGGCCAAGGCCCAGGCGGCAGATGAAGCTGAAAAGATCCTCAATGAAGCCAGGACGCACATAGAGGCGGAAAAGGAAAGCGCAATAAAGGAGATCCGCGGACAGGTCGCGATGCTGTCTGTAAAGATTGCGGAGAAGATACTGCGCAGGGAACTCTCTGACGACAACGCGCAGATGGCTTTCATTGACAGGATGCTTGACGAAGTCTCCCGTACAGATCCAGAAAGGAGGAGCTGACATGGACACAGGAATAGTAGCCAAAAGATATGCCAAGGCCCTTCTGAAATACACGGAGGAGACAGGAGGAGGGAAAGAGGTCTTCAGACAGGCCAGCAGCATCCTCCTGAGCCTGACACAGGTGCCGGAACTGCGAGCGCTCCTTGACAACCCGGTATCTGTCTCAGACAGCCGTAAATTCGAGCTGATTGCAGCTGCCGCCGGAGAAGAGGAGATGCGTGACGAGCTGAAGCGCTTCATAAGGCTCGTGACAGGCCACAGGAGAACACAGATGCTGACACGCATCCTTATCTCCTTTATCGACCAGTACCGCGAAGCCAACGGCATCAAGACCGGACGGCTCACTACAGCGGTACCGGCCCCGGAACTGGAAGAAAGACTGAGGAGGCTGGCATATGAAAAGACCGGAGGGCAGGCCGAGTTCATCACAAAGGTAGACCCGTCAATCATAGGAGGATTCATATTTGAACTTGACGGATACCGCATGGATGCAAGCACAGCGGCACAGCTCAGACGGATCAGACGCCAGTTTTCCGAAAAGAATAAAAGAATAGTATAAAAGATATAGAACAATGTCCCAGAATATCAAGCCAAGTGAAATATCGGAAGTGCTTCTCAAGCAGCTGCGTGAAATAGGCACAGAGCTGAAATACGAGGAAATGGGCCACGTGCTGCAGGTCAGCGACGGGGTTGTCAGGATATATGGTCTCCAGCATGCAGAAGCAGGAGAGCTTCTCGAATTCGAGAACGGAATAATGGCTGTAGTCATGAACCTTGAGGAAGACAATGTGGGAGCAGTCCTCCTCGGCCCGACCGACCAGGTCAAGGAAGGCATGTCCGTGAAAAGGACCAGGCGGATCGCATCAATCGATGTAAGCGAACAGATGCTGGGAAGGGTCGTAGACCCTCTCGGCATTCCGCTTGACGGCCTCGGGAAAATCGAAGGGGAACATACACGTATGCCACTCGAAAGGAAAGCCCCGGGGGTGATTTTCCGCCAGCCTGTAACAGAACCGCTGCAGACAGGGCTAAAGGCCATAGATGCAATGATCCCGATAGGACGCGGCCAGAGGGAGCTGATTATCGGAGACCGCCAGACTGGAAAGACAGCGATTGCAATAGACACAATCATAAACCAGAGGGATGCCTATCTCGCCGGGAAGCCGGTCTATTGCATATATGTCGCTGTCGGCCAGAAAGGCTCCACTATTGCAAATATCGTCAATACCCTGAGGGCAAAGGGAGCAATGGAGTACACGATAGTGGTCGCCGCTACGGCTGCAGACACCGCGGCACTGCAGTACTACGCCCCATTTGCAGGTGCGGCGATCGGTGAATATTTCAGAGACACAGGCCGACATGCACTTGTCGTATATGATGACTTGTCAAAACAGGCCGTTGCATACCGCGAGGTTTCCCTGATCCTGCGCCGTCCTTCCGGACGCGAAGCCTATCCGGGAGATATATTCTACCTGCATTCAAGGCTTCTTGAAAGGGCTGCCAAGATAATTGACCAGCAGGAAGTCGCGGAGAAAATGAATGATCTTCCTGAAAGCCTTGCCGGCAAGGTAAAGTGCGGAGGCTCACTGACAGCCCTGCCGATCATCGAGACACAGGCAGGAGATGTTTCCGCATATATCCCGACCAATGTGATTTCCATCACTGACGGCCAGATATTCCTTGAATCCGACCTGTTCAACCAAGGAATACGCCCTGCAATAAACGTAGGAATCTCCGTGTCCAGGGTCGGAGGAAGCGCACAGGTGAAGAGCATGAAGAAAGTAGCAGGTACATTGAAAATCGACCAGGCGCAGTACCGCGAACTTGAGGCATTCTCAAAATTCAGCAGCGACATGGACCCGGTCACCGCAATGACTATCGACAAGGGAAGGAAAAACAACCAGCTGCTTATACAGCCCCAGTACTCCCCTATGCCCGTCGGTGAGCAGGTTGCAATACTATATTGCGGCACACACGGCCTGATGAGGGACATTGCCATTGACAAGGTCCATGAATTCCAGGAGTCATTCCTCTCGAGGATGAAAGCGTCACACAGCGGGGATGTCCTGCAGCCGCTGTCATCAGGTATAATCAATGAAAGCATCTGCAAGGCTATTGAAGAGGAGGCTGCGGCGGTATGCGCTGCAATGCAATGCTAATTTATTGTAGAAAATGAAATGCCATCACTAAAAGAAATAAAGAACCGCATAGGCTCGGTAAACGGAACGCTGAAGATAACTTCCGCAATGAAGCTTGTCGCATCAGCGAAGCTGCACAAGGCCCAGGATGCAATAGGCAACCTTGTTCCATACGAAACAGAAATGCACAAGATCCTTGCAGGGCTGCTCTCCGTATTCCCTTACGGGGACTGTGATATATACAGCAGAGAGCGTCCTGTAAGGAAAGCAGTCATAGTAGCCATTGCATCAAGCAGTTCACTATGCGGGGCATTCAACTCCAATGCCATCAAGAAGATGGAAGAGACAATCAATGGTTTCAGGGAGCGCGGCCTTGCAGATACAGACATAAAGGTATATGCAATCGGAAGAAAGATTACCGACAGCCTGAAGAAATCAGGTTTCACCAATGTGGAGGACCGCAGCATGCTCTCCGACAGGCCGGACTACGCTGGGGCGGCAGCATTGGCCGAAGAATTGACCGGCATATATCTTAAAGAGGAAGTGGACCAGATAGTACTTGTATACAACCATTATGTGAGCACTGCCGTCCAGAAGCCCTCAGCAAAGATATTCCTCCCCCTTGCGTTAGAGATGCCGGAAGAGAAAGGCATGAGTACTGGCAGACAAGACTACATCCTGGAGCCTGACGCAGAATCCCTGATTGCGGAGCTACTTCCCAAAGTTCTCAAACTCAAGATATACACAGTTCTCCTTGATGCCAATGCCGCTGAACACGCGGCCAGGACTGTAGCGATGCAGACGGCAACGGACAACGGCAACCAGCTTCTCCAGGAATTGTCCCTCCAGTATAACAAGAAACGTCAGCAGGCCATCACGGATGAACTTCTGGACATCGTAGGAGGAAGCATGGCATAAATTGGCATGTCTTCCTCTTGGCTCTGCGTCCGGCGTAGCTGCCCGCTCATCGGGATATGGCCGGCTACGCCGGACGGAATTGCATTACGGGCTTTTTGGTCCAGGTGGTAACACATAAGCGCACAATTATTGGAGGATATCCTATACAGCAAAACAGAACTGTCATTTGAACGGGACACCTATTATTATAATTATAAAACACAACTCTTTATCCATAAACACATTACGTAAAGACGGGCGCCAGAATCCCGGCACCCGTCTTTACGTAAGTCAATGAATATATAAAATTTACATTTTACAGGCATGGTAACTTATACCGATACGCCTAATATTACGACAGCAACATTACACATCAAGAACTTGCAACACGTCCAAATCCAGATAGCCCCCATTGTCACCCCCCTGGATTACCAGCAAAACCCAACCAACTACCAATCGACACACATTGCAAACACAGACAATCTAAATGGTAATGTATACTCGCACACCTGAAAAATAGCAGAAACATAAAACATTGCGCATCAAAACTTGCAACATCACATCAATCCTGGTGGTATTTTTATCTAGAAAGAGAAAAACAAAGAAAAAATCACGAAAACAGCATCAGTTTGCGCGAACACGGATATTTCCACAAACTGATATCATTCACCATTTTACAAAGCCCTATCCATAATTTTGGCAACGAATTTTCCTGCTTCTGCACTGCCGGAAACGGCCATGCACCGGCGCCAGAAGTCAATCAAGGGACTTAGCCGTGTGCCATTTGGGGTAAACGGATAAGTCTATCCATATTTGCTGACGAATACAAAAATAAAGGAGAGCGATATGGAAGAGAGAAGAGAAAACGGGAACATCGGGGAGGAAAACGGACTGATAAGGCTACCGAAGCTGGCGAACCTGCTATATGACGAATGGTTCAAGAGGGCATTCGGGACCGAGAAGAGGAAGAGGCTGCTGCTATTGCTACTCAGGGAGATTCTGCCGGAGAGGAAGATACAGTCAATTGAATACCAGCAGACCGAGCACATCAACCTATTTGCCGGGAAGGCGGACATCAGAATCGATGTGGAATGCCTATCGGACGACGGGTCCAGGTTCATGGTAGAGGTGCAGAGGGCCGCACAGATAGACTTCGGAGACAGGATGATGTACTATTCGTCATTTGCAATAATGCAGCAGCTGAAGAAAGGGCACAGGAGCTTCAGGCACCCGCCGGTATATGTCATCGCGCTCATGAACTTCGACTACCACAGGAAAAATGCAGGAAAGGACGAGTTCATGTTCAGGTACATGATGAACAGGGAGGGAAACCCGGGGGACATACTCAGCGACGGCCTGCAGGTAATACTGCTTGAGTTGCCGAGGGTAACAAAGGAGGCGGCAATGGACGGGACAAGGCTCCAGAGGTTCTGCTACTACCTCAGCCACATGACGCAGATCGAAGACATACCGGAGAAGACAGATGACGAGCTGTTCAGGATGTTGTATAATTCAGCGGAAACATATAACTTTACCGCCGATGAACGCAATAAATACATCGAGACCATGACCACTGAACAGGACATAAGGAACCAGATAGAATTCGGACGTCTTGAAGGACTGCGGGATGGACGTCTTGAAGGGCTCCGGGATGGACGTCTTGAAGGAAGGGAGGAAGGACTAAAAGAAGGAGAGACCAAAGGGATGGAAAGAGCCAAAGCCGAAATAGTCAAGGCGATGCGAAGCAAAGGCATGGACATCAAGCTGATCTCCGAGGTCACAGGACTTTCTGAAGAGGAGGTCAGGAAGATTTAGATGCACTGGCGGTAAGACACGGGCAGACATAAAGGCTGGCTATCACTTTCACATAAGCGAAAAGGCCGGCAGTGACAACACATCAAGCTATAGCAGCAGTCCAGCAATTTCACTGAATGATGCAACACGCATGAGGTGGTCATGATCATATTCATCAATCACCTCATGCTGCCATGTATATTTAAAGGGGATATGAATACCATATCCTCCGATTTCCAGGACAGGGGCGATATCAGACTTGAATGAATTTCCGACCATAAGGAACTCTTCAGGCGCAACCCCCATACGGCAGCAAAGGCTCATGTATTCACGGACAGTCTTATTGGATGTGATCTCTGCATGTTCAAAATATCTTTCCAGGCCTGAACGGGCAAGCTTGTTCTGCTGGTCCAGCAAATCACCTTTGGTAAATACAACAATCCTGTATTCTCCAGATGCCACCAGCTTTTCAAGTACCTCCCGTACTCCAGGAAGCGGCTCGGCAGACATTTTCAGGACAGACTTCCCTGCATTGAGCACCTGCGCCAACATATCTCCTGAAAGCCTGTTGCCGCTGACCTCAAGAGCAGTCTCCAGAAGAGATATTGTGAATGCCTTTGCCCCATATCCAAGCTCTGCCATATTCCTAATCTCGGTCTTCAGCAATGCTGCCGATATCTCCTCAACCGTACCATATCCAGAAAGGACGGAACATAACACTTTCTCAGCATTATCATAATATGACTGGTTGTCCCAAAGAGTATCGTCTGCATCGAATGCTATCAGCTTTATCTTTTCTTTCATGATGTGCCACAATTTAAAGTCCCGTTTTAGTTTCATATTGTCTACAGGTCGGCCAGGGCCGGGCCCAACAAAGACGTCCCAAGATTATTCAATCACAAACACAGGGTTTTGCAGGTGAGCCCATATATGCATAGACACATACTTTTGCTGGTAATCCAAACACTGGTTTTGGTGGTCCTCCATTATACCCGTACCGGCAACAGCAGAGCTACAAAAAAATAGGACAACCCTGATGGATTGTCCTGCTTGGTAGCGGGGGAAGGACTCGAACCTCCGGCCTCCGGGTTATGAGCCCGACGAGCTACCAACTGCTCTACCCCGCGATATTGGACTGCAAATATACGAACGATTTTTAAAACTCCAAAATTATTTTCGTTTTTTTAGATATTTTTTGTCTGTTTCCTTTAAGTTTCCATTTTCCGAGTGGCATAGTTATGTCCATTTCTCTCTATATATCCCATGATTTTCCATATAATGACAGAGCCATGCGTTATAAACAGACAAGGAAAAGACTCTCACCTTGTCATTGAACAAGAATCATTGACAAAGGCAAGAGTCAAGTGCAAGCTGTTTACTGATAGGCTACTCCTCTTTCTCTGAGCCCCACTCTACTGTAACAGTATTTGATATTATCAGGTCTCTTCCATTTCCTGAATAGTCTCTTAGGGTGCTTCCGCTGCCCTCATTTACTTTCCAGTAGACATACATGTCGGACTTAGAAGGGTTTGCCACAGTCTTGAGGTTAGCTTTGATTTCATCCTGTGTAAGGACTTTGTTCCACATGCGTATTTCACCAAGTAGACCATCGAAGGAGAATTTCACATTATCATATCCGAACTGCATTCCAGTCAGCGTATAGCCTACCTGGAAGCCCTGTGACGACTCTGTCCCGAAGCGTTTTGTCGGTTTTGCAGAAGCCATGAGTTCTCCGTCAAGATAATACTGATAGGCGACTTCCTCATTCTGCCCTGTCATCGAGCCATCGCATGTGATTGTTATCGTATGCCACATATTGGGTGCAATCTCGTCCTCCTCCAGAGGCTTGGTCGTCAGAGTGAGGTCACACTGGCGGTTACCGAATCCTGACCGCATCGCTGAACCGAGATAACGAAGTTCCATACCGCTGAAAGCGGCATTGTTCTCATTCTTGTCCTTGCCTGTCCATGTTCCTATATAGCTGATTTCACCGTCGTCAGCATGCCAGCCGTAAGGATATATACGCACTTCAAAGGTATGGGTATTATCCCCCATGTCCACAACCTCATTTCCGGATATGATGCCTTTTGCGCCCATCATGTCCTTCATCTTTATGCCAGGTGTTGACAGGTCAAGCCAGTCACACTCCAGGACTACATAATGGGGATTGTTTACAACAGTGAACTTATCTGCAAGATTTGCCTCAACAGAAACTGCTATTGGAAGGACATACACCCTGCCAGCTTCAAGCCCTACGGTACTCCCGGAAAGAGTCACCGTAAGATCATTTGAGACAGTCTTGCCTGCTGCAACAAGGAAGCTTGCTCCAGAGAGTTCATAGGCACTTGACGGAAGCAGGACAGCATCTGCATTATATGCAGAATTATATGCATCCACATAGCTTTCATCAACTTTTGCATCGCAAATAAGTGTCTCGTCAGCCGTAGCAGACAATGTGACATTGACAATATCAGCCGCCTTTGCGACAAGGTCATCTGTCTTGAATTTAACAGGAGAGCCTGTAACAGTAACTGTAATCTTGCCGTTAGCACCATTTCCTGTTTCACCGTCCTTCGAACAAGCCGCGAATGCAAGGATTCCAGCAGAAAGGACAAACATGAGTCTTGAAATCTTTTTCATAAAATCTTGATAATTTAATTGGTTGGATATATGTTCTTTAGTGTTTTTATTCCACACACTTGTTGGTATCATCGTAGATCCACCCCACATTGATGCCATTCGTATACGAAATGTCCCTATGGTTTGGAGACAGGTCATAAAAGACGTTACCATGCCCTTCATTCATCGGCCAGTAGGCTACAAGTCCTTCTGTATCCGGGTCTACACCGCAGACACCAGCCCTGATTTCACGTGCAGTAAGCGCACGTGTCCACAGCCTCATTTCCGCAAGACGGCCATAGAACAACTGGGAACTCTGATATCCATTTGACGGCATGCCTATCTGTACCCCGTAAAGAGTATATACATAAGGGGCCACAGTCACTGAATTGTCTTTCTCCCCGTCTACATACAATGTCATTGTTGTCCCGTCATTGACAATAGCCACTGAATACCACCGTCCTGCATCAAAAAGTGTATTGGAAGACATCTTGGCCTGCTTCGTAGTTATGTGCAGCCTGTTAGGCTCGTCCGTACCCTCCCCGAAACGGATCAGGTTCTGGTCGCACTTGAAGCCACCGTCATCAATCGCCCCGCCTTCAACGGAAGTGTCATCACCGCCAAATGAGCATACTCTTGTAGTCCCGTCTGCATTCGTATCCCTGAATTTCTCAGCATATATCTTCACCTCCCACGTATATGCAGGAAGCGATGTAATCGGATTGCTGAACAAGAACTGATAGGCCATGGATGCGACACCGACATAAGGTGCATTGAAACGCAATGTCCTTGACACCTTGAGATAAATTGTACGGCTGGATTCAATTATCCCGAAAGCACCTGACACAGATACGATTGTCACTGGTATGACATACACTCTGCCGACCACAAAACGGCTGTCATCCACAACAGACACTGTCACTGCCGTAGAGACCGCCTGCCCGGAAGCGATTGTGACTTCATCTCCTGAAATTGTATATGCCCCGTCAGGAATCGGAAAATAATTAAGCCCCATTTCCATGTTATAGCTATCTACAAGCTCCGTATCTACAGCCAGCTTGACCTGCACATCTTCAGAAGCCTTCACCGTCGATGTGACAGACACAGAATATGTTGACGGCAGTTCATCAATCGCAAACTTTACGAGCGGGTCATTCGCTGTACCTGTAATGAAGACTGCCTCTGAGGGCAGTTCCACTTCAGTGCACGACAGCGAGACACCGCACACTGCCGCCAATGCTGGTATAATTGCTCTTATAAAAGGTTTCATACTGTTTTATTCTTTGATTTATTTCTATTTTCCAGCCGGGTTCTGCTCCTGTATGCCCCTCCTCAGGGAGTAATAAGGAATGGCAACGGTCTCCTTGTCACCTATTGAAGAATTTGCAGGCCTTGTCGTATTATACTCATATTCGAAATAGTAGCCTCCAAAGCCTCCCTTACGTCCCTGGGACGGATTCCATCGTGCCATTCCGATGACAGAATACAGAGGATTGCCCCACGAGTCCACATTGTTCCCGTCAGCCTCGGTAAACGGCACCCCTCCTGTCTCCCAATACCAGCCCATCTGTTCAGTTGCCACAAATTTCCCTGGAGGACACCAGCCGCTGATACCGTCATAAGAGCTCTGCAATGCTGCTGCTGAGTTCTTGCCATAGCACTGACGCACGAAATAGTCCACATAAGGCTCTGTCTCCGCCGGAGGAGTCTGACTGTAGAAATCCACAATAAGAAGCTTACCCGTACCCGACTGCGGCCCGAAATACTGCCCGAGGACCTTTATGAATTTCGTGAAATTATCATTCTGCAGCCAGTCCCCTTCCGGCTCATAGTCAAGGTCCAGTCCATCCAGGTTGTTTCTCAGGACACAACGGGCAAGCCATGTAGCATATTCCTCAATCCCTGCATCCGACTTGTCATATCCTGTCCCGGCGATACGGCAGATCTTGCACATGACGAAGCGCGTCCCTTTAAGTTCCCTTGTCTTTATCAGGTCCGCATACGCATTCGGAAGATATTTTTCATTCCATTCATTCGTCTCCACATCCGCAGGATTATCTGACGGGATTGCACTCCACAGGCTTACGATGTCCAGGCTGTCCGGAAGTCCGGAAAAATGCGACCCCATGGACACAGAGGCGTCAGAAGTGTATCCGGCATACCATCCAAAACAGATTGAATGGTCCGACTTCTTGTATTCCCTCAAGTTTGCATAATATTCATCGCTATATGAATTCGGCACCTGTACCGGAACTCTTTCAAGTTCAAGACATGATATGCACACTGCCGCACAGAAGGCAAAGGCAGCTATTGTTCTATAATTTACATTTTTCATATCCTATATGTTTATCTGGCATCCCACCATAGTCTTGTCCCGGGATTATCCGGTCCACCAAGAAGCGCGATACCGTTCTGCAGTTCTGCATAATTTGTATTGTATTCTGATTCCGGGAACGCAAGACGCCGGATCTGCAGATTGTCATCCACACAGCCTCCATTGCTCTCATTCACGCACACCGGGAAAACCTTCGGATAACCAGTACGCCTGAACTCAGTCCACGCTTCCTGCCCAACAGGGAAAAGTGCAATATATTTCTGTGTAATAATTCGTTCAAGCTTGGTTTCATCATCTGCGGCATCATCCCATGATATCGTTATGTCGCCCATGGCATTCTTTGAATATGAGGACGTAACAGGATCCGTATAGTCAGCTGGAGTCGAGACCCTGTCAAGCAGATATTCCTCTGCACCGCCCACATTGTTTTCCGAGAAAGACATTTTCACGCCCTCTTCATAGAATGAAGCCGCTGTTCCACCAACATCCCAGCCCCTGAGAGCAGCCTCAGCAAGCAGGAAATATGTTTCAGAAGCCCTCATCCATACGACATCGGCAGTACTTCCGGTAACAGGTATCGAGAATTTGCAAGAAGTGACATATCCCTCTTCGGGAGCATAGCTGTTTTTCAGGATTGTGTTTGCCATACCGGCCCGGATGCCCTGGTAGCCCCCCGAAGTACATTCATGGAACCAGGCCTTGAGACGAGGGTCATTGTAGCCAGTCATATAAGACTGCAGAGTAGCCCCAAGCCTGAGATCACCCCATCCGGCTACGATATAGACAGGACTTTCGTAATTATCTATAGGAGTAATATGCTGAAGCCTGGCGAATTCATCCGCACGGACCATCATCCCGCCAGGATCCGAGGCCGCCGCCTCAGCTTCCACCCTCGCCTTCACTGGATCAGAATATGCTATATGCATCGCAAGGCGCAAGCGCAGCGTATTCGCAAATTTCACCCATTTAGAGATATCTCCACGATACACACAGTCATAGTCGGCGAAAAGCGTCTGGCCTCCTGCTGCATATGGATAAAGCACCTCTACGGCTGAGGAGAGTTCCTCGAAAAACCTGTAGTACACATCTTTCTGTGAATCATACCGTACCTCGTCACCGACACCGAAATCAAGATAAGGGATAGGTCCATATGTATCCGTGACACGATGCATGGCTGCAACCTTGAGAATCTGCGCCAGCGCAAAACGGGGGTCAGAGTCATCCCCTATCGCAAGCTTCAGCATCCTCCATGCGTTCATTGTCCGAGAATAGTTCGTGGTAAACATGTCCCCGTACCAGCTGGCCTTGCTCCAGCTATACCTTGTACAGGAGTTTATGTCAGGTGCAGGAAATCCCCAATAGCCGACAAA
Organism: uncultured Bacteroidales bacterium; assembly: GCA_947179325.1. Taxonomy (GTDB): domain Bacteria; phylum Bacteroidota; class Bacteroidia; order Bacteroidales; family UBA932; genus Cryptobacteroides. The sequence continues at coordinate 54,678 of CAMXAU010000003.1, forward strand.
GGCATCGCCTCCCATCATCTCTACAGTCTGGTAACGGTCAGTGCCGATGCCAGCTCCAGGCTGAGCAACAACCAGTACATTCTGCTCCATCTGCAGGAAATTGGCGCCAGTCCTCGCATTGTCCCAGTCAATCTGCTCTTCCGTGGCCTCGTTTGGATTGGTATTGAACCTCTCGAAGCCTGACGTACAACCGGCCATGATGGCCAGACAGCTCAACAAATATCTGTATTTCATGGTAATCTGTAGTATTAAAGGGTTATTTTGACCGAGAACCCTATATTTCTCAGGCTCGGCTGCATAAAATAGTCAATAGCCTGGTTATAGGTTCCTGTGCTGGCCGTCACCTCCGGATCAAACGGGGCACTGCAATAGATCATCAGGAGATTCTTCCCGAATACAGAGAGATTGACATTCCGGATTGACTTTATATATTTTGAGACAGGGATGTCATAACCGACAGACATTTCACCAAGACGTACATTAGTCAGGGAATAGACATAGTATGCCCCTATGAAATTAGCTCCATTGCCACCTATCGTCTGATACCAGGTCTGGGCATCAACAGAGTACCTGTCATTCACCTGTACGCCTCCGTCAGTCCTTGCCTTCGCTGTATCTTCTGAAACGCCGTAGTAATCAAGCACAGCCTGTGTCGCGGAGACTCCCACGCCACCGATTCTCGCGTTTATCATGAATGACAGCGAAAGCCCTTTCCAGGCAAGGATGTTACGCCATGACAAAGTACAGTCCGGATTGGAGGTCCCTGCCTTCACCCACTCATTCCTCATGGTTTCCATTGCATTCGTCATGCTGTTGACCCAGACATAGCCATGCTCATCAGTACGCATCTTGTTGACATAGATATCCCCCATTGTACCGCCTATAGACAGCATCTGCTTGACTCCTCCGAGATTATAGACATCCATATGGTCAAGCTTTACCGTAACGCCAAGTGCATCATTGGTATATGACGGAAGCAGCTGGTCCACCCTGTTGCGGTTGAGAGTATAGAGGAGAGTCGAGCCCCAATGGAACTCACCGAAGTCAAAAGCGGAATTAAGGGAAGCCTCTATACCCCTGTTGGTGACCTCGCCAGCATTCACATAAAGCTTTGTATACCCGGTAGTTGACGAGATAGACGGACTGAAAAGCTGGTTATATGTACGGGAGATGTAGCCTGTGACATCCAGCGTCAGCCTGTTCTCAAAAAAACCGAGATTGACCCCAGCCTCCCACGACTTGGTCCTTTCAGGCTGCAGGTCCACCGCCGGGAAATACGAGCTGGTGCTCAATCCTCCGGCTAAAGGATATGTCGTCAGAGCCATGAAACGCTCAGGAGCATTTCCCACCTCACTATACGACACCCTGACTTTCGCCAGCGATATGGCTTTCGACTTCCTCCCTATCATCTCTGTTATTATAGCAGAGGCTCCGACAGACGGATATACTATTGACCTATGTTTCGTATAGGCAAGGGCGGACATCCAGTCATTACGCACCGAGGCGTCGACATAAACCATGCTCCTGTATCCAAGGGAGACTGTTGCGAACAACGAGTTTGTCCTGTCATGCCAGTCATTCTGTTTATATGTAAACTTGCCTGCCGTATTGACATTCGCGGCAGTAAATACATTCGGCAATGTCAGGAGTCCTCCACCTGAAGACAATTCACTGTGCACAAGGTCAAGCATACTCGCGCCGGCAACAGCCGTAAGGCTTATCGCGTCGTCAAGGAAATATTTATTGACATTCGCCATTACATCGGCATATATCTGCGTATTGCAGATCTCACTCCCCAGATACGAGCCCCTGGTGGAGTTCTCGGAGAGAACAGACATCGTGGAGGCATACATCCTTTTTTCGCTGCTTATGTCCTCCCTGTCATATTTAGTGCGGGCAGACAGTTCAAGCCAGCCTGTCGCCTTATATTTAATGGAAGCACCGAGCAGGAAACGATCCTTGGAAGTGTTGTACATGTTGCGGTTGGTGATCCACCATGGATTCTGCATAGACAGCCCATTGTCTCCAAGAGGCCAGAACTGCGTCATTATATTCCTGCCAATATCATATCGTTCATAATATTTGTACTTCTCTATGTCATCCCCTCTCGGGAAGAGATAGACAGGAACCAGAGGATTGGCATATTCTCCCTGCGAGAGCATGTTCTGCTCCCTTACCCTGGTGTACATGGCACTGAGGTCCAAAGTAAAGCGCCCATCAAGGAACTCGGATGTATTACGACCGGTGAAAGTATACCTGTCAAGAGTATTGTTCTGGATAATGCCTCTCGAATTGACCGCACCGGCAGAAAGATATGTCTGGTTCTTCTGGTTTCCCGTAGAAAGGCTTATCGTATTCGATTCATTGTACCCCGTCTGGAAAAAGTCCTTCACGTCGTAACCGGAGGCCGTTGACATCTTTACAGTATTCCAGCTCATCCATTCCCCTGTCTCCGAGCCATACTCATTCTGGAAACGCGGCAGGATAAACGGGTCATAGAACGATGTACTGTTGGCATACGAGAGAGAGAGACGCCCTGCAGCACCTTTCCTTGTTGTAATCAGGACAACGCCATTGGCCGCGGCTGAGCCATAGAGGGCAGCAGCCGCAGAACCGTTAAGCACAGAAATAGACTCAATGTCATCTGCATTAATCTGGGACATGACATCACCAGTCTGCCCGGCTCCAGTATACTGGTCTCCCGGCTGCTCTGAAGCGACATTGGAGACAGGTATTCCATCCACGACATAAAGGGCATTATTGTTGCCGGAAATGGATTTGGTCCCCCTCATCACGACACGTGTTCCGCCACCGATTCCCGAAGCCCCGGAATTTATCTGCACTCCGGCAACTTTTCCGCCAAGGCCAGACATGATATTCACGTCCTTTGCAATGGCAAGGGCATCTCCATCTATTTTCTGGACATTGTACGACAAGGATTTACTTTCACGGCTTATACCGAGTGCCGTGACCACGACCTCATCAAGAAAGAGGGATTCATCCTCAAGGACGATGGTAAGGTTGCCGGATGCCCCGGCCTTGACCGCAGTATCCCTGTAGCTCATGCAGCTGACAACAAGAATATCCGAGTTGCCGGCTGACACAATAAATCTGCCATCAGCACCGGTCATGACACCGGCACCTGTGGCCTGGTTAAGTACAAATGCCCCAGCGACAGGCGAATTGCCGGAATCCACGACGATTCCTGCTACATCCCTGACCTGCGCTGATGCAGGCAGGATGCAGACAAGGCAAGACACCGCAAGAAGCAGCTGCCTTTTCAGTTGTTTTATCAGCATTGTGTTTTTATTTTGGTTATTTATATATTGGTCCATAGTTACGGCATGCCCTGTAGTCAGCCCCTTCGGAATCCATCCCGAAGGCGTTCCATGCTGAAGGACGGTATACATCCTCATCCGGTACATTATGCATGCAGACAGGGATACGTAGCATTGAGGCAAGTGTAATCATGTCCGCCCCTACATGCCCATAGCTTATCGCACCGTGGTTTGCGCCCCATCTGTCCATTACTGTATACACATCCCGGAATGCCCCTCTCCCTGTAAGCCTCGGAGTAAAGAACGTGCTTGGCCATGCGGGATCCGTACGCTTCGCGATTATCCTGAACGCATCAGTGTCTATGTCAACAGTCCATCCCTCTGCTATCTGGAGCACAGGTCCAAGGCCCTTGATGAGATTGATGCGGCACATCGTCACCGGCATTCCGCCTTTCGTCAGGAACTGGCTTGAAAATCCTCCTCCACGCATATATTCACGTCCTGCAGGATACCAGACAGTATCACTGAGACATGCATCTGCATCCATGTCAGTCATTTCCCAGAAACGCTTCATTACAGGCCTGCCGTCCGCATCCGCCATCGCGCCGGTAGCATCAAGAGCTGTCGAGCCTGAATTTATAAGATACAGGAAACCAGGGGCGGCATCACCGCTTAGCCTTTTGCCTGTCACCCTCATGTATGCCTCCGGGGACCAGTACGTCCTTACATCGGAAAACATCTGTGCCCGTCCAGTAAGCAGATGCAGGAAAAGCATCGTCACACCATTGAGTGTATCATTCTCTGTAGCAAAAGGCATAGGCTCCCTTATGCCGTTCCAGTCAAATGATGTATTCAATATGGCCTCGGAGAAGTCGCCGTCCGGTCTGAAGTCCGTCCATTGCCTCTGTCCCTGGAAACCTCCTGCAATCGCATTGTGCCCGGCTGCCTCCTCTTCAAATCCCATTGCTGCAAGCTTTTGATTACCATGGAGCAAGTCCCGGAAAATCATTGTCATCTTTATCACATAGTCCCAGACCATATCCAGTTCTTTGCGGCAGAAACGCAGATACACCGGATTAAGGTCAGTGCCTTCATTGCACATGCAATGTTTTTCCACCCATGTCCTGGCCTTTGCAAATTCTTCCGCATCATAGATACCAAGCTGCACACGGCGCTCTATCTCAGAGCAGTCCACATATTCGCAGCGCATCCCGAGGTACTCCTGGAAAAAGTCCGGGTCAGGAATTGAGCCGCCTATCCCCATTGAGACAGAACCTATCGAAAGATAGCTCTTGCCCCTCATCTGCATGACTGCCACGGCAGCACGTCCGAAACGAAGGAGCCTGGACTTGACATCATCCGGTATCCCTGTATCGGACACATCCTGGACATCACGTCCGTATATTCCAAACGCTGGAAGCCCTTTCTGGCTATGCACCGCAAGGGCACACGCAAGGTATACTGCCCCAGGACGCTCCGTTCCATTGAAGCCCCATATAGCCTTTGGCATAAGAGGGTCCATATCAATGGGCTCCGCTCCATAGCACCAGCACGGGGTCACGGACACAACTGCACCGACATTGCATTCCCTGAACTTCTCTGCCGCAGCAGCAGCCTCTGCGACTCCACCTATCGTTGTGTCAGCTATTACGCATTCAACACGATGTCCATCCGAATAGAAAAGTTCCTCCGAATACAGGTCAGCAAGACGCCTTGCCATCCCCATGGTCATTTCTTCTAAAGATTCGCGGATTCCGCCACGACGTCCGTCTATGACAGGACGGATGCCTATCTTAGGATAATTTTTCATTTTTATTCTGGAATATGAGATTAAGTACAAAACCTGAAACAAAAATCACTGTCGTTCCGGCCACAATTGTAAGATAGGTATGCATATATGACTGGAACAGGCTCATCCACACTATGACAGCAAGTCCGGCAAGGACAACGGAAAGCGAGATCCACCTCTTGACTCTCCTGCAGACAAGCGCAAGAAGGAAAAGCCCCAGCATGCCTCCACTAAAGACAGAAGCAAGCTTCCACCAGGCGTCAAGGACTCCGTCAGTCCCCATCATCAGAAGCCCTGTGGCGATTCCTGAAATCCCGACAGCGAATGAGGCCGCATAGAGTACACGCATCTTGCATCTTCCGTCAATTCCCGGAAAGAAATGTCCGACAAAATCAGACAGGATAATTGTGGCTGACGAATTGATGCTCGTGGCAACAGTGCTCATTCCGGCAGAAAACACAGAAGCTATCACAAGCCCTGAGAGTCCGGCAGGAAGGCCATGGACAATGAAATACGGGAATACCTCATCCCCTGCGATACCCATTGGAAGCAGTTCCGGCCTGGCTGCATAATAAGAGAAAAGCGCAGTGCCTATATATACAAATATGAATGACACCGGGACATACAGAAGACTACCGAAAAGAGTTGACTTGACAGCATCCCTGGTCGATTTGGCAGTCATATACCTCTGGACATAGTTCTGGTCTATTCCAAAATTCTGCAGATTAACAAAAAGGCCGTAGACAAAGACAACCCAGAATGTCGGCTCCGCAACAGAAAGCGAAAAGCCCCCAAGGCTCATCTTGCCATGCTCCGAAGCAATACCGATCAACTGCCCTGGCCCATCCGGCATATTGAATGTCAGCCGGAACGCGCACACAAGCGCACCGGCGATCAATATAATCCCCTGAACTGCATCCGTCCAGACAACGGCAGCGATTCCTCCCATCATTGAATACAGGAGAGTGACCGCCCCTGCAATGACAAGCACAGTCCTGACGTCCCATCCGAACATGGTATGGACAGGAATAGCAAGAAGCAGAAGAATAGAGCCTATCCTGGCAACCTGGGTAAGGAGATAGCAGGTTGCCACATAGCAGCGTGCCCAATAGCCATAGCGTTGCTCAAGGAAATGATAGGCAGAAACACTGTTGAGATTCCTGTATAGCGGAATGAATATCCTTGCAGCAAGAAAAGTGGCAACTGGTATGGAGAAACTGAACACAAGCTGGTTCCAGTTGCCTGAATATGAGCCTCCGGGAAGGCCGAGAAAACTTATTGAAGATACAAATGTCGCAAATATGGACATCCCGACAACCCAAGCGGGAATACTGCCCTTTGCCTTTGTAAATGCATCCGCATCACATTTGCTCCGCAAATAGAAGGAACAGCCGAATAGAGATACCCCCCCCTACAAAAACAAAGAACACAATATAATCAAGCACAGTCAGTTCCATATCACACATCAAGTTGTTTCAGAAGTTCCGAAATCTTGTTTTTCCTGTCCTCATCGAATCTCTTATACGGAAGTGCCACATACCCGTCACAGATACCCATGACCTCAAGTGCGCATTTAAGGCCACACAGATACGAAGAGTTGCCGTCACCTGCATTATATATGGCCCCGCTGACTCCCATGATCTTCTTCTGAAGTCCCATTACAGCCTCCAGGTCACCGCGGGCAGCGGCCACATATGCCTCCACATAAAGCTCCGGAAACATGTTCGCGCCTCCGTTGACCCCTCCGTCCGCTCCCAATGCCACAGCCGCAGGCATCTGCTCCTCCGGACCCATGTACAACGCGAATCCTGTCCCGGCAAAATGATGCAGGAGAGCAGCAAAATACGTCATGTTGGCCGACGAATCCTTGAGCCCGGCAATATTCGGATGTACAGAAAGCTCAATCACAGTCTGAAGCTCCAGGAAGACTTTCACATGCGATGGCATGTTATAAAGATATACGGGCAACGGAGAGCAGTCTGCCAAAGTCCTGAACCAGGATATGAGGTCAGCCTGTGAAGATGCATAATAATATGGAGCTGCCGCCACTACTCCCGACGCGCCGCAAGCCTCAGCATACTGCGCAAGCGCAATTGCCTCAGACATTGAAGTTTCAGTAACTCCGACAAGCACAGGCGCCCTTCCGTCAACCGTCCGGCATACAAGTTCAATAAAATCACGTCTTGTCTTGACAGAAAGGCTTTGCGACTCACCTGTTGTGCCCAGAATAAACAACGCCGCGACACCGCCACCAAGAACATGGTCCACAAGTTTTTCCGTACCTGCAACATCAATGGTATCCTGAGCCGCCAATGGTGTCACAAGAGGAACAATAATCCCTTTAATCTTATCCATAAAGCCGTTTTATTTAATCGTTATAATAATCACTTTTGACCAACTCTGGCGACACAATGATTTTCGACATCGCAGCCTGCGGCTCCTCTATTCTCCTGACAATCAAATCAAAAGTCCTCGATGCAAATTCATCCAGAGGCTGTACGACCGAGGTAAACCCATACGGGAACAAGTCAAACGAGTCCCCTCTGTCATAAGTGGCGACACCAACCTTCCCAGAAATGTCCACCCCCATTTTGAGCATCTCCCTTATTCCGCTTACAGCAAGCGAGTTCGTCGCAAAGAAAACTGCATCAGTACAGTTAAAGTCAATTCTGCGCATTATCTCGCCCACATCATCAGCACAAGTATTATAGTCAGCCCTGTATATATATGAATTTTCATCTATATGCAGTTTAGCAGAAGCCCTCAGATAGCCTGCCTCCCTATCCATTATATTGGACAGCCTGCCAGAATATGACACCATGACAATACGCCTTCTGCCTTCCCCATAGAGTGACCTCACTGCCATCTGAGCACCCATAGAGTTATCCAGCAGCACCTTGTCTACATTACAGTCTTCAACGTCACGGTCAAATAGCACAACCGGTATCACATTGTTTGCTACTTTCCTGAGCAAATCCTCTGAACCGGAACAAGGGGCGACAATAAGTCCGTCAATGCCTTTATCTACAAAATTCTCTATGGCCTTCTCCATACGTGCAGCACTCTCGTCTGTGGATGCGAAAAAGGCAGAATAAGACCTGGAGGCAGCCCTGTCTTCAATGAATCTGGCAAAAGTGGAAAAGAACGGATTGGAAATATCAGGAAGTATGACACCTATTGAAGAGGTCCTCTTGACACGAAGACTTCTTGCAAGTATATTGGGCCTGTAATTGTATTTTGCGGCAATTTCCTTTATCCGTTCCTCAGTTTCCTCGCTGACATTGTATTTCTTCCTGCCGTCAGCCTGGACTGCATTGTTCAGAGCAAAAGAGACAAGTGCACGTGACACTCCGGCCTCCTTTGCTATATCCTGAAGAGTTATTGCTGATTTTTTTGACACTTTACTTTTTTGTATTACCTTTGCAAAGGTAGTTAAATCGATATAACAAACAAATTTTTTTTAACATTTTCATTATACTCCGACAAGATGGATCGCGATAAATATGTATTAGGGGCAGATTTCGGAAGTGATTCTGTACGTGTACTTGCATTTGACACGGAAGCTGGCACAGTCGCTGCCAAAGCGACATGCCGCTATCCAAGATGGGCGGCAGGCAGATTCTGCGCACCGGAAGAAAACAGATACAGGCAGCATCCACTTGACTACATTGAAAGTCTTGAAGCATGCATAAAGGAGATTGCAGAATGCATAGACCCCTATCACATAGCAGGGATATCTTTCGACACCACAGCATCCACACCGGTCCTCACTGACAGGTACGGCACTCCCCTGTCGCTCACAGAAAGATTCATGAATGAGCCAGACGCCATGTTTTTCCTGTGGAAGGACCATACCTCTATAAAGGAAGCGGAAAGAATCAACGAAGTTGCACATTCATGGAAGACTGACTACACAAGATGGTGCGGCGGAAGCTACTCATGCGAATGGGTCTGGGCAAAAATGCTCCACGCACTCCATTCAAGCCCCTGTCTTGCAGAAGCCGCATACTCCTGGGTAGAGCACTGCGACTGGATTCCAGGTCTCCTTTCCGGGAACACGGACCCGCATACGATTGCAAGGAGCAAATGTGCAGCCGGGCATAAGGCAATGTGGAACAGATTATGGGGAGGACTTCCAGAAAGAGGGTTCCTGCATGAGGTAGACCCGCTTCTCGATATCTTTGACGGCCACCTGTACAAAGAGACAGTAACCGCGGACAGACGCGCAGGCACGCTATGTAAAGAATGGGCGGAAAGGCTTGGCCTGAAAGAGGGCATATCAATAGGAAGCGGGGCTATAGACTGCCACTTCGGAGCCGTAGGTGCCGGAATTGCCCCGGGAACACTTGTCAAGGTAATAGGTACCTCAACATGCGACATAGCAATTGCAAGCTGCGATGACATAGGAGACAAGACAATCAAAGGAATCTGCGGCCAGGCTGACGGTTCAGTGCTACCAGGGTATATAGGCATCGAGGCTGGCCAGGCAGCTTTCGGGGATGTGTACGCATGGTATAGCAGACTTCTCAGCTGGGGGATTTCCAATGGATCCGCCGATGTGGCAAGGGAGACAATTCTTTCACGTCTGGCTGAAGAAGCAGCAAGGCTGCCATTGACAGACAAGGACACCGTTGCACTGGACTGGTTCAACGGAAGGCGCAGCCCAGACGCAGACACTACAGCAAGAGCGGCAATCTGCGGAATCGACATGTCCACAAGTCCTGCACATATATACAAGGCACTCGTAGAGGCTACAGCATACGGTTCAAGGGCAATAAATGAAAGGCTTGCAGCCGAAGGCGTCAAGATAGAAAAGACAATTGCAGTCGGAGGCATATCAAAGAAGTCTCCATATGTAATGCAGACCATCTCTGATATACTCGGGACTCCCATATCAGTACTTGACAGCGATGAAGCCTGCGCACTCGGGGCCTGCATGTACGCCTCTGTAGCAGCAGGCATATACCAGGACATCACAGAAGCGCAGAAACGGATATGTCCAGGGACAGGAGTTGAATATCTCCCTGACCCTGAAAGACATGCAATATACGACAGGCTCTACATGAAATACATGGAGATTGGCAGACAGCAAGATATCATGCAATCCATCTGAGCCGGCATTCCAGACAACTCAAAAGTTCACATTCCATGAAAAGCAAATCATTTAAATTCACTCTAATGTCAGCATGGCTGACGGCAAATGCCGTCAGCTGCGCAGCCGTACTGCCGGGAGATGGCGGCACAGACATCAGGCACAATTCCACCGGAGACAAGACTGAGATCAGAAATATGCCGCAGATGACGGAAATACCGGAAGGCATATTCATGATGGGGTCAGCAAATGCCTCCGGTGAGAACTACGATGAGGCTCCACGCCACGAGGTCGTAATAACCAAGGCATTCAGGATGAGTGTACATGAAATCACAAACATACAATATGAGGAGTTCTGCCCTTCACACAAGGCTCTAAGGGGAGACGGAGGTTTCTCCAGCGGAGACAATGAAGCGGTGGTAAACGTGACATGGGAAGATGCTGATGCATATTGCAGATGGCTATCCGTAAACACAGGGAAAACCTACAGGCTCCCGACTGAGGCTGAATGGGAATACGCCTGCAGGGCCGGGACGTCAACAGAGTACTACACCGGTGCGTCGCTTCCTGCCGCCATGCAGAAGCATCAGTCTACAGAAAGGAACCTTGTCCATGTCTCGCTTGAAGTCGGCCTGGGAGAGCCAAACGGCTTCGGTCTGCATGACATGCACGGGAATGTCGAAGAATGGTGCCTTGACTGGTATGCAGCATATCCAGCAGGAAGGCAGCTGGACCCGGCTGGTCCCGGCAGCGGGATCTACAGGGTGACAAGGGGCGGGAGCCATAACACTCCGGTAAGATACCTCAGATGTGCCAACAGGTCTGCAGCCGTCCCTGGAGACAGACACACGCAGATCGGATTCAGGATTGTAGAAAGCAGCACCCAACTGAATTTTCATGAGACAAAAGAAGAGACACCACGTAACATGCGGGATGTGTCACAGGAAAAGTACTGGGACGCAGCAGACACGTACGGTTCTGTGGCTGCGGCATTCTGGGAAGAGCCGATACCTTTTGTCATAGAGCCGCAGGACGGTACTCCATTCTACAGCCACAACCATCAGCCAGCCATAACATGGTGCGACAACGGGGACCTTCTTGCAATATGGTTTTCCACATCCGAAGAAAGCGGCCGTGAGATGAATGTCCTTGGGGCACGCCTGCGTAAAGGCGCATCAGAATGGGAAGAGGCCTCACTGTTCTTCAAGGTTCCGGACAGGAACATGACTGGAAGTTCACTATGCCATCTTACAGACGGGACGCTGCTCCATATGAACGGAGTTGCAAACTCTGGAGACTGGCAGAACCTGGCACTTTGCGCAAGAAGAAGCACTGACAACGGAGCCACATGGTCCACCCCTGTCCTTGTTGAACCCGTACATGCAAAGAGGCATCAGGTCATATCCGGCCCTATAATCCTTGATGACGGGACAATAGTCCAGCTGTGCGATGCAGGTGCTGAAGGTGACTGCGGAAGCGCAATACATCTCAGCACTGACAACGGCATAACATGGGATGATCAGTGGGACGGCAGCAGTGCAACCTATACAAATGGAGGGACTGGAACCACAATTGCGGGAATACACGCAGGAATAGTGCAGCTCAAGGACGGCTCACTTATGGCATTCGGCAGAGGTAACAGCATCAACGGGAAAATGCCGGTAAGCAGGTCTACAGACAAAGGGAAGACATGGAAATATTCTGCATCCGGCTTTCCGGCAATCGGAAGCGGCCAGAGACTCGTGTTCCTGCGGCTCAATGAAGGAGTGCTCATGCTGGCCTCTTTCGGGACAAACGGACTTTTTGTCACAATCTCGGAAGACGAGGGGCAGACATGGTCTTCGCCAAAGCTGATGACAGACGGAAAGACAAGGCACCTTGACGGAGGTGCGCACACAGGTACATTCGTGATGAGCAGCGACCAGGCTGAGCCTAAAGGATATTTCGCCTGCACACAGACGCCAGACGGCACTATACATCTAATCTCCAGCCGCCTGCACTATAGATTCAATCTGGGATGGATAAAGGCACAATAATCATTCTGGGATATATTTTCATGGTCATCATGTCTTCAGCATCATGCAGCTGCGGACATGATGACCGAATGTTCTGTGTCTCCGACGGAACAACAATAGATATAGGCAGGATAAAGGAATCCTGTGGCCCGCACCATTTCAGGCTGGCAGTCATGAACTCGTCAAATGACACATTGCATCCTTCAGGATACAGGAGTTCATGCAGATGCATCTCTGCGGACATCGACCGAGGGATCGTAGTCGCGCCAGGGACAGAATATATTTTCAACGCAGTGTACAACCCTGCAGGACATGCAGGCAAGACAAACGGATATATATGCCTGCTCTACTCCAACGGTATGACAGCGGAAATAGGAATCAATGCCGAAGTAATCCCATGCAGACATCCTATAGAAGAAGAGCACCCGTATGATTTCGGTGAAGGCCTGCACATGAGCCATCGCCTGCTCCATTTCGGGAAAATGAGAGCCGGGGACTGCGGAGAGGTATATTTCCATATTGCCAACAGTCTCAAGAACAAGGCAGACATCAGGTTTTCAACAGACACTGACACATACACCGGATGCATACGCATGAGACAGCCAGGAAGAATGGATGCAGATTCAAGGGACACGATACATGTCAAGTTCACTATGCCCGTGGATGCCGTTCCAGGAGATACAGTCACGGTCCGCCTGCAACCGTCCGTAGACGGCAGAAAGACAGCGCACTCCCTTACAGTCATCGCAATCGTGCAGGGAGCATAGGCTTTTTCTCAAGGCTGTACCCCAGCAAACACCCATCCATACAGCCTGGTCACCGGACCTTTATCAGGTCCTGGAAGTCTGTCGTATAGTGTCCGGAGCGGAAATCAGACCTTATTCCGTCTGCGAAACGTCCCGGACTCTGCGAGGCAAGCCTTACGCCTCCGCCATGCGCGTAACGGCATGCACCGGCCAACGATGCATCGCTGTTTATCTGGTCCATGACGGCGGAAAGGGCATCCTGCCTTAGGCGCTGCTCCATGTCGAACCCGAACATCAGAGGCTGTACTGAATCCGCATCGGAAATGTCATCCACAATTACACCAGCCTTCTTGTAGAGGTAGCCGTCACGGTAGACCATGTTCATGCCATGCATGGCGGCAGCTACTATTTCCTGGGTATTGTTCGCTGCAACAGGAAGACAGATCGTTGCTGACGGATAATATTGCTCCAGGTCATCACGGAACCTGTTTGTCCAGAGAAAGACAGTGACTTTCCCCGCTACAGTCTTCTCTTTCCGCAGTTTCCCTGCACACTGGGCTGCAAAGTCAGCTATTTTTGCAGCAAGCTCCTGACGGTCGGAGAGCATATCCGCAAAAGACCGCGAAGTGCATATCGACTTCCTCTTGTCCGGGAGTTCCTCCGCTACACATGGAATGCCTCTCAGTTCATTCCACGTCCTGGTCCCCTGAAGCATGAAATTCTCATAGACCCATGGTTGTGGCCTCTCCACAAAATCAGCAGCTGTGGAGATTCCTGCATCCTTCATCTTCACAACATTCTTGCGGCCTATCCCCCACACCTCCCTTATGGGAGTAAGCGACAGCGCCTTTCTCCTCTTCTCCTCGCTGTCAATCATGCAGACGCCATGGTATCCGGGATATTTCTTTGCGAAATGGCTCGCCACCTTTGCCAATGTCTTGGTCTTTGCTACGCCTATGCTTACAGGGATGCCAACCCACTTCCTTATCCGTGCAACAAGCTCACGGCATATTTCTACGGTCCTGTCCTCCGCTATACCGTCCATTACAAGGAACGCCTCATCAATTGAATAGACCTCTATCCTGGGGACAGAATCAGCGAGGATGGACATCACGCGAGCTGACAGGTCACCATAGAGGGCATAGTTTGAAGAACGTGCATACAGCTTTCCCGACTCAACAAGATGCCTCACCTTATAGAATGGTGTACACATCGCTATCCCCATGGCCTTGCTTTCATTGCTCCTTGAGACAACACAGCCGTCATTGTTCGACAAGACAACAACGGGCTTGCCCTCCAGCTGAGGCTGAAAGGCCCTCTCGCATGACACGAAGAAATTATTGCAGTCCACTAACGCATACATAAGGCTATCTATGCACTTTCTTGATTACATAAGTGACAATACCCCATACAGTAAAGTCATTTGCCTCCGTAACCACGATTTCCGGATAAGCCTTGTTGGCTGGCACAAGGCGTAGGCATCCTTCCTTGAATGACAGATACTTAAGCGTAAACTCTCCATCTACGAAGCAGACTGCCATGTCACCGTCCCTGGCATCCAGGGCCTTGTCTATGACAAGGATGTCCCCCTCCTCTACCCCGGCATCGATCATCGAATCACCGACAACACGCCCATAGAATGTAGCCGACGGATGCCGCACCAGTTCCTTGTTAAGGTCAATGAACTGGTCCATATAGCCCTGGGCCGGAGAAGGAAATCCGGCATGGATCCCCTCAACAGCCAAAGGCATTGCCATATTTTCGTTCTTCTCTTCCATAATACATATACAAAACTAAATATTTTTCAAAAAAGCGGAAAAATATTTGCTTGTTCAAAAAATGTCACTACTTTTGCGGTGTACTATTTCACTAATACAGTAAAAACAGGCGGAGACAACCGCAGCAAGGCCCTTTCCGCCGCCAAAGGCACATGCAAAAGGGCTGCCGGACTGCAGAAGAGGAATGCGACAGAAAACAATTAATACATATAAATATGATCAAGATTGAAAACCTGGGATTCAGCTACGGGGAAAAACCTGTCCTGAAAAACATCACGATGACCCTTGAAGAGGGCAAGATCTATGGACTTCTCGGAGAAAACGGCGTCGGAAAGACGACGCTGCTGACACTTCTGTGCGGACTCAAGAATGTAAAGACAGGAAGCATAGATGTGGACGGTCATGTCCCGTACAAGAGAGAGCCGTCATTCCTGTCGGACCTGTACTACCTGAGCGACGAAGTGCCTGAGGTCAATATGAAGGCCACCGACTACGCAAAGAACTACGGCAAGTTCTGGGAGAAATTCGAGATCTCAAAATTCCACGAGATAATGGGGATATTCGAAAATGACCCTGAACAGAAGATGAACAGGATGTCTTTCGGCCAGCTGAAGAAAACCTACATCTCATTTGCACTTGCATGCAACTGCAAATACATATTCATGGACGAGCCGACAAACGGGCTGGACATTCCGTCCAAGGCACAGTTCAGAAAAGCTGTTACCAGATATACAAGCGAAGACTCTACACTGCTCATATCTACACACCAGGTACGTGACCTCGAGAACATAATCGACCCTATCATAATCCTTGACAGACAGGATGTGCTGCTGAATGCAAGCATAGCGGAGATTTCAGAGAAACTGTATTTCGACTACAGCAATGAAAGGAAAGACAGTGCGCTCTACAGCGAAATGATTCCGGGAGGCTCCATACAGGTCTATCCGAACACGTCATGCGAGGAGAGCAAGGTCAACATCGAGGCACTCTTCAACACGGTTCACCTGCACAAGGAACTTGTCAAGGGCATTTTCAGTAAATAATGCACAGTCATGGAAAACAGCTGTTTCGACATAGGGAGATTCCGTAGATATTTTGTCCACGACTTCCTCAGATGCATGAAGAAAGCAGGTCTGGCAACATTGCTGTGCGGGCTTGTACCGGCATTCACGCTGATCATGCTGGCATGGATATTCACCATGACCGGACTTCATGACTGGCATGCAGACCTTTTCATGAATGAAGCCATAGCTGCAATTGTGTCCGTCCTGTATTTCCTTATGGTCCCGATTGCATGCTATGGAGAATTGACAGACAGACGCAAAGGGGCACAGTACCTGATGCTGCCCGCATCACACATTGAAAAATGGACAGGCATGATACTGAACAGCATCATAATACTGCCTCTTGTCTTCTCCGCACTGTACTTAGGCACTGATGCACTATGCTGCGCGCTGCTGCCGAAAAGATGTCACGCTACGCTTACAGATGCACAGGCCAACGGCCTTGCCGTGTTCTTTCTCCCCACGATGGTTTCCGCGGCAGGACTTGCAGGTGCACTGCTTTTCAAGAACAGGAAAGGAGCCAAGACATTCATCACATGCGCTGTTTCATTCATCGTGCTGTGCATGGCAGTTATTACAATCGCCAAGAAAGCAGATACCTGGCTCTGCATAGGAACAGAAACAGAGGCATGGTACATCTTCCAGGTGCTTTGCACCATCTGCCTCCTGGCATATACATATATTAAAACCAAGAAAATAGAGCTATAATGAAAGATATATTCGACATAAAAAGATTCGGAAAATATTTCGCTTCCGACTTCATGGCAAGCATATCCAGATACGGACTCAGCTTCCTGCTTATCAGCCTGATGGGACTTATAATATATGCAGGTACGGTAATAATGGGACTCCTGTTCAACG
This sequence comes from uncultured Bacteroidales bacterium, assembly GCA_947179325.1. Lineage (GTDB taxonomy): Bacteria > Bacteroidota > Bacteroidia > Bacteroidales > UBA932 > Cryptobacteroides. The sequence continues at coordinate 71,301 of CAMXAU010000003.1, forward strand.
GCACATGGGGAGGTCCTTCTATATATTTCCGCACAGCGACATTTGCAATATGCATCGCGGTCCTGGTACTGACCATGCCGGCCAAGATATACGGACACATTACGGAAAAGCGCGCCGGCAGCACTTGGCTGATGATTCCGGCCTCCACATTCGAGAAATTCCTGTCAATGATACTGATCTGCGGAATCGTTGTTCCGGCCATGTTCACATGTGTATATCTCGGGACAGACGCATTGCTCTGCATCATGGACAAGACATGCGAGACAAGCATCTGCCACATAGGGAAAGAAATTGCCGGCTACAGAAGCGAAATCCCTGAAGAAGTGATGTCCGCCGTAGGAGGACTCATGAATCCTCTCTCATATATAGACGACATGATCGGCAGCATCCTCATATTCCTGCTCGGAGCAATATGCTTCAAGAATGCAAAAGTAGTAAAGACCATCCTCTTCCTTATTGTCCTGTCAATGGCCCTAAGCATAATCGGGACGCCATTCATGTACAGCTATATGGAGACGCTGGCCAATAACCCGGCAATGACATTGGAAGAATTCTTCAGTGACAGCTGGCTCGGCAATCTGTCTCTCATAGACACCGTAAGCGACATAGCTGTAATTGTAATTGCTACATCCGGCATATTCTTCCGCCTAAAGACAATAAAACACTGAGAGCAATCACAAACATATCACCATTATGGAATTCAATTCAAACAAAGCCATATACTTGCAGATCTGTGACGCGATATGCGAACAGATTCTAAGCGGCGGACTGCTGCCTGACGCACGCATCCAGTCAGTCCGGGAATACGGTGCAGACATCGGAGTCAATCCGAACACGGTAATGAGAAGCTACGAGAAGCTCACCGGCGAAGGAATAATATACAACAAGAGGGGCATCGGCTATTTCATAGCATCTGAAGCCAGGGAGATAATACTCGAACAGCAAAAGAGAAAGTTCATGGAAGATGAACTCCCGCAGATCCTGAGGAGGATGAAACTCCTTGGAATCGATGCCTCTGTCCTGTCTGGAAAAATTCCAGAATAAGACACAGGGCCGCCATTGCATTGAAAAGCCACACATATTTTACGAAGCAGTTCTCGACAATGGCACATGATTTGCAAATAAACGACTTCGAAAAGTTAGTTTAGCATAAAATATTGAATTATTATAAAAGTCCGGCCTGTGAAGGTCGGGCTTTTGTGGTATCTGCCCGTCATGAATAAGATTTTACAGGTGAGATGCGGTTTACTAAAGCAAAGATACTCCGGCATTATGCAGAAACTGGTTTTCCCCACGCAGCCGCACCTCTATTCGTGCAGCATCATGAACAGGAGCAATACTGGAAGATAGTCCTTGAGAGATATACGGAGAAGTTTCAGGCTCTGCTGGATACGGTAGTCGACAGTCTTTGGGGACACGTCAAGCATCTCAGCGATCTCACCGTATGTCTTTTTCTCGAAACGGTTCAGTACAAAGGCCTCACGATATGAATCAGGGAGTGACATGACGGCATCCCTTATCCTTTCCTCAAGTTCCTTGACTATGTAGAAATCCGGAGACTCGAACTGGCAATGCAGCCTCTTGTGGAGTTCATCGAATACACGCCTCTCCACAACACCATGGCTTATATGCTTCAGGCACCGGTTGCGGGTTGCGGTAAAGAGGTAGCGCGACAGCGAATCCGAGATGTGGAGCCCGCCATGGTTTTCCCAGAGCCAGACCATCAGCTCCTGGACAATATTCTCGCACATGTCATTGTCATGGACAAAGAAATTTGCGTATGCGCACAGAGAAGAATAATACCGGGAGAACAGAAGTTCATACGCCGGCATGCTACCCTGCTTAAGCAATGTAAGCAGCAATGAATCTGGAGTGTTTTCTGTAAGACGCATGCTGCAAATTTATATAAATTATCATGTATTCTGCGCAAATCACAAAAAAATGTCATTTTTTGTTTAGGAGATTACGCCTCTCAAGGGTCTTATATGCAAAAAACGCTAAACCAATGAACGAAGCACAGATAGAAAGCATGCTGATCCGCTATTACAACGGTGAGCTGAATGCCGGGGAAATAAAGGAAGTGGAGTCATGGATGAATGAATCCGCATCCAACATGAAGATTGCGGAACAGATATACTATATATGCTTCGCATCAGATGCACTGCAGATGAAGAAAAGCATCGACACATCTGCAGCATTCAGGAAAGTGCGCCACAGGATTGCAGGCAGGAAGCTGCGGGAGTTTGCCGGCAGGATACAGAGAGTCGCGGCAATCCTCCTCATCCCGTTCATCGGGCTGAGCGCATGGCTCCTGGTCGACATGGCAAAGGATTTCAACTCCATGGTGGAGGTGCGCTCCACTGCAGGTATGGTCAGCTATATCACCCTGCCGGACAACTCCAGGGTATGGCTGAACTCAGACTCTTTCCTGCGCTATCCGTCAAGATTCGGCAAGGAACGGCGTGTAAAGCTGTATGGAGAAGGCTACTTTGAAGTTGCAAAGGACCAGAAGCATAAATTCATAGTAGAGGCAAAGTCTGCAGAAATAGTCGTACACGGGACAGAATTCAACGTAGAGGCATACGATGACGGATACATCAGGACCACACTCGTATCCGGCATCGTCGATGTGAACTATGACAATGAGCTTCACCACAGGAAGTCCCTCAGGCTGATGCCGTCACAGCAGGCCATCTATAACACAGGCACAGGTGTCATGCATCTGTGCGAGAACAACGTACTGTGCAGCACATCATGGAAAGACGGCAAGATCATCCTTGACAACACCTCGCTGGAGGATGCACTCAGGATGATAGGCAACAAATACAATGTGAAATTCATCATAAAGAACACTGACCACAGGCACTACAGGTTTACAGGAACATTCTCAAACCAGAATCTTGATGTAATCCTGCATTATTTCGGCATTTCATCGGACATAAGCTTCAGACAGCTTGACGAACGGCAGACAGGTCGCGACAGCTCTGCCGGAAGGACAGTCTATGAAGTCATATAGCGCACAGATATTAACACAAAAAACTCTAATAATGAAGTAACAGCTAAAACATTAAAACAGAAATACGGGAAACTCGGCAAGTCTCCCGTACATTAATCAGAAAACGCGTGGCAATTCCCTACCCCACGCAGAATTCAACAATATTTTCAAATTTATGAAAAAAAACTACCACAAAGAAATTTTTCTGTGGGCAGGCCGCCGTTTATCGGCAAGATATGTCACAATGCTGTGTCTGGCATTGACATTATCCGCCTTCCCGCTGTTCGCCCAGGAGGCGAAAATCACACTACAGGTTGATGACCTTCCCGTCTCTGCTGTAATCAGGATGATCGAGCAGCAGAGCGGCTACACGTTCTTCTACAACAATGAAGTCAACGTAGACTCAAAAGTCACCATTTCCATGCAGGAAAAGGAACTTAAGCCGGCACTGAACCAGATTTTCAACGGCACCGGAATCACATGGTCAATTGACGACAAGCACGTAATCCTCTCAAAGGGGCAGTCCCGCCAGGCAGACAGCAGGCAGGCAAGCAAATCCCTCGAAGGCTTGGTTGTGGACAGGTCCGGCGAACCTGTCATAGGTGCAGCGATAGTCGTCTCTGGCAATGCATCTCTATATGCAATATCAGACATCAACGGAAAATTCACATTCCCATGGAACAGCCAGATAGCGGATGCCACCCTTGAGGTCTCTTTCCTCGGATATGCGTCACAGAATGTTCCTGTGAACGGACGCCACTCCCTGGAGATTGTCCTGCTGGAGGACACACAGCTTCTTGAGACATCCGTTGTCACTGCGCTCGGCATAAAGAAGTCAGAAAGGTCAGTCACATACAACGTGCAGACCATGGACGAGAACGTATTCAAGACTCGTGAGGCCAACCTCGTCAACAGCCTGCAGGGCAAGCTGGCCGGTGTGCAGATCAATACGACTGCAGCAGGTCCTGGAGCGGAGACCAAGGTAGTGATGCGCGGAGCAAAGTCACTCGCAAACTCCAACACCGCCCTATATACCCTTGACGGCATCCCTCTCCCTACCCTGTCAATGACAAATCCTGGAGACAGCTACTCGATCTATGCCGGAAGCGCAATCTCAGGAGACGGTATCTCAAACTTCAACCCGGACGACATCGCCAACATGTCCGCCCTTGTAGGACCGTCAGCATCGGCACTTTACGGATACAAGGCACAGAACGGTATCCTCATGCTCACGACCCGCTCGGCAGAGGAAGGCGTGCATGTAAGCTACAGCACCAACACCACATTCTCTGATCCTCTGATGCTGCCGCAGCTCCAGAGCACATATGGTGCAAAGACCGGTGTCTACGCATCATGGGGCAACAGGCTCCTGACACCGCAGACATGGTCAGTCAAGGATTTCTTCCAGACAGGATACAACACCCAGCATACTGTAAGCCTTGGCATCGGCCGCAAGGACAGCCATACATATATCTCTGCCGGATTCAACGACGCCCAGGGAATCATACCGAACAATGACTACAGGAGATACAATGTCACTGCAAACCATTCAGAGGACTTCCTGAACGACAAGCTGCATGTCAGCATTCTTGCCATGTACATGAATGTCAGCGAGCAGAACATGCTCAACGGCGGACAGTACTACAACCCGATCATTCCTCTGTACCTGATGTCCCCTGGCGATGACCTTGACAAATATTCAGTGTACGAGCGCTATGACGCCTCCAGGAACTTCCCTGTACAGTACTGGTCATGGGGAAGCCTCGACCTCCAGGCACAGAACCCGTTCTGGATTGTGAACCGCAACATGTTCAACACAAAGAAGAACCGCTACCTTGTCGGAGGTTCCCTCAAATACGACATCACAAGCTGGATGGACATCTCTGGACGTGCCCGCATGGACTACAACAACACGCTGATGGAGCAGAAGAACTACGCCTCCACAAGCGGTCTGTACGCAGGAAACAAGGGACGTTACTTCAATGACCAGAGCACCACGATGCAGATATATGCGGACCTGCTCCTCAACATCCACAAGACATTCGGCGACAACCTAATACAGTTCAATGCCAACATAGGAGCGTCAATCGAGGACTACAACTACAGGCAGACATATCTTGCAGGAGACCTTCTCGGAGTCCCGAACCTGTTCACACTCACCAACATGAATACAGACAAAGGTTTCTACAAGAACACCTACAGGGACCAGACACAGTCTGTTTTCGCGACTGCGCAGGTCGGCTACAGGAACATGGTATTCCTTGACGCAACAGTAAGGGGCGACTGGAACACACAGCTTGTAAACACTAAGTCACTGCCTCTATGGTATCCGTCAGTCGGTCTTTCCGCAATCCTGACAGATATATTCAACATCCAGTCAAACTGGTTCACATACGCGAAGATACGCGGTTCATATGCTGAGGTGGGAAGCCCTATCATGCGCTTCCTCTCAATGCCGACATATCCTGTCACAAACGGTTCACCTGCCGAGAGCACATACGGTGTTTCTGATGACTTCAGGCCAGAGAGGACAAGGTCATTCGAGGCCGGAGCCGACATACGCCTCTGGGGTGGGAAGCTTAACCTGAGCGCGACATACTATCATTCAATGACTTTCAACCAGGTGTTTACACCTGAGCTTCCAGCATCTTTCCGCTACAGCACATTCTACGTCAATTCAGGACGCGTGGACAACAAGGGTATCGAGCTTTCATTAGAGCTGAGGCAGAACCTCGGTCCGGTGGAATGGACATCCAACCTTATATATTCAAGGAACAAGAACAAGATTGTAGACATGCTTGACGCTACAATCAACGGCACTCAGTTCCAGAGCGACCAGCTTTCCGTGGGAGGCACAACCGGTGTACAGATGTGGCTCACAAAAGGACGCAGCATAGGAGACCTCTACGTGCGCGGCCTGAAGACCGACGAGCACGGATACATATGGGTATCGCCTACCTCATCTACAGTTGTCCCTGCCGCTGTTGACGGTGGAATCGAATCACTCATATATGCCGGCAACATCAATCCGAGCTGGACAGGTTCATGGAGAAATGACTTCAGCTGGAAAGGCCTGTCCCTCGGCATCATGTTCACAGCACGCGTTGGCGGTGTAGGAGTATCCCTAACAGAAGCAACGCTTGACTCATTCGGAATGTCACAGCGTACAGCTGACGCGCGCGACAACGGAGGCGCACTCGTCAACGGCCAGCGCATCCCGGCACAGCAGTACTACGAGACAATCGGAGGAAACGGGACCAGCGCACTCGGTGCATACTATACATATTCAATGACCAACATCAGGCTTGGTGAGCTGTCGCTAGGATACGACATCCCTGTAGAGAAATGGCAGAATGTCATCAAGAAGCTGAACGTATCTTTCGTAGGACGCAACCTTGCACTCCTCTATTGCAAGGCTCCTTTTGACCCTGAGGTCGCATCCGGTGCCGGAAACTACTCGCAGGGAATCGACTACTTCATGCTGCCATCCACCAGGAATCTCGGATTCTCTGTAAAAGTTACTTTCTAATTGACGAGTTATGAAGAAATTTACACATATATTTATAATTGCCGCAGCCTTGGCAGCGACAATCTCATGCACGAAAGGCTTCGCTGAAAGGAACACCAACCCGGAGGAAGCGACAGACGAGATGCTGACCTGGGACAATCTCCTTGCAGGCTCTGCATTCGCGCAGATGACAAGGAACGTGATCCCGTCATACCAGCTCATCGGGACAGAAGAGTACGGAAGCGCGAATTTCCAGGTAGTGCAGGACCTTACCGGCAACCTTTTCGCGAACTACATCGGAGTCGTGAACACCGGATGGAGTGCAAACAACGTCTACAACATCACATCAAACAGCTGGTACGAGGCCATGTTCAATGACGCATATGTCAGGGCAACCGGTTCCTGGGAGACCCTTGACAGCCACAGGGAGGAAGCCCCGGAGGCAGCAGCCATGGGAGACATACTCAAGGTTGCAGTCATGCACAGGGTCACCGACACATACGGCCCTATCCCCTATCTCCAGATCGGGCAGGGACTCGTGACAATGCAGTACGACTCCCAGGAGACTGTCTACAGGAAATTCTTCGAGGAGCTTGACTCTGCGATAGAGACATTGACATCTTTCTGGCAGGCGCAGCCTGATACAAAGCTCCTTGCCGACTATGACAATGTGTTCCAGGGAAACATCGGAAGATGGCTGAAATTCGCGAATACTCTCCGCATGCGCCTTGCAATGCGTGTGGTCTATGCAGACCAGGCACTGGCCATGGAGCAGGCCGGAAAGGCACTTGGCAACCCGGCAGGGCTTATGACCTCATCCGCTGACATAGCCGCCCTCCAGAAACCGGCATCCGGTGCATGGGAGAATCCGCTCTATGTGATCCAGTACAGCTTCAACGACGACCGTATAGGCGCGACAATCGAGACATACATGAACGGATACAAGGACCCGCGCCTGCCAAGGTATTTCACTGCCGGCTCGGACGGCGGATACCATGGCGTCCGCAACGGGATCAGCCTCACTGCAGACTACCAGAATTCAAGCCTTCTCTCAAGGTTCAACTGCACCAACAACGACTATCTCCTGTGGATGAATCCTGCGGAGGCGTGGTTCCTGAAGGCAGAGTACTGGCTCCGCAGCAACGACAAAGAGCAGGCAAGACAGTGCTACGAGGAAGGCATACGCGTCTCATTCGACGTATGGGGAGCATCCGGAGCCGAAGACTATATCTCAGACACAGAGAATATACCTGGAAGCTATGTTGACGTGGTCAACGGCGGGAACTCATACAACACCTCCCTCACAAACGCCACTGTAGCATGGAATGCTTCCGGAAGCTTCGAGAACAACCTTGAGCAGATAATCACGCAGAAGTACATCGCCGTATTCCCTGAGGGTCAGGAGGCGTGGTCTGAGTTCAGAAGGACAGGCTATCCGAAGGTAATCCCTTATTCACGCAACATGAGCGGCGGCCTGATAGACACACAGCGTCAGATAAGGCGTCTGAACTACCCTTCTTCGGAATACCGTACAAACGAGGAGAATGTGAGGGCGGCCGTATCGCTGCTCAACGGTGAATCATCCCTGGGAACAGGAGACAATGGAGGAACACGTCTATGGTGGGACAAGAACACAAGATTCTAATAAACAGACTAATGACAATCAATATGAAGAAATCGGCAATTATATTTTCAGCATTGGCGGCAGGTGCGCTGTTCTCCTGCACCAAGCCGGAAGCACTGAATCTCCAGCCGGAATATAAATATACAGACGCCTATTACGAGGCACTGCGCGCATATAAGGAAAGCGACCATTCGATCTGCTACCTCTGGTTTGCAGACTATGGAGTACCATCTACACTGGCATACCGCTTTGCCGGTATCCCGGACAGCGTGGATGTTGTGTCGCTGTGGGGCGGAATCCCGAAAGAGGGCACACTTGACAGGCAGGAGATGTATGAGATGAGGAGAAAGAAAGGCACAAAGGTGGTCGGAGTGAAGATCATCCGACTTGCACATACTTCATATCTCCCGTCATGGGCCCTTGAAATCGAGGTCCCTGCATACATGAACGGATATGGAGACAGGCCTGGATACAACGAGACCTACAAGACCACCTACGAGGAGCGCATCGAGGCAGGTGACAGCGAGACCGTAGCTGCTGCAGCTGCGGAGTCGGCTGCCCGCATGGCAGGGACACGCGCCCTCATTGCTGACATGGGGGCTAACCAGTCCAGGACACTGAAGGAAGGCAGCACAGAAGAGAATCCTGAGTGGATATACCCGGAGTGGTGCATATATGCCGGCAATTCCATAATGAAAGAAATCACCGACAACGACCTTGACGGATATGACCTCGACTACGAGCCTGAAGGTGACGCCCTCAGCGGGGAATGCATGAAGACTTTCGTACAATATCTTTCACAGTTCATCGGCCCTGCGTCACCGAACCCGCATACAATCCTCGCCGTGGACGGCAACCAGCCGCCGGCAGGCACAGAAGAGCTCTGCACCTACTGGATATCTCAGAGCTACGGAAGAACCATCGGTGAAAGCAACTTCAACCGCAGCGGCTGGAAGAACTCGCAGCTCATATTTACCGAGAACATCGGCGACACATGGGCAACAGGAGGCGTGATGGAGCAGCAGGCTGCATTCCAGCCGTCAACCGGCGGAAGGAAAGGCGGCTTCGGAGCGTTCCACGGACAGCGCGACTACAACACCACCGACTCAGGAGCGGACAAGGACATGCCATACGGACATCTCCGCCGTGCCATACAGCTCCAGAATCCTGCAGTTAAATATTAAGAATAATATATCATGAAAAATATATTGAAATATACAACAGCGGCCGCTGCAATGATAATCTCGCTCGCATCCTGTGAGGAGATGCTGGATTATCAGACTACCATCGATGCGGCACCGAAGCTTGCGTATGTAAACCCTCAGGGCGGCGATACATTCGAGACCCTGGTCGTGCACAGGCCGACAGGCTCGACCGGAAGCTTCCAGACAGAATTCCAGGTAAGCTGCAACACCACCGCACATCCTGAGACCAGGGTCAGCGTAGAGTATGACGCAAGCCTTGTCAGCAGCTACAATGAAAGCCACGGGACATCATACGTGGCACTTCCTGGGGAATTCCTGGCAATTGAGAATGCAGAACTCAATATCCCGGAGAACGCAAACATGTCAGCTGACACCGTAAGGCTGTCCCTGGCAGAAGACGCAGACCTGTCCCTGCTTACAGAAAGGGCATACCTTGCACCTCTGAAAGTCACTTCTCCAGACATCAGCATCAGCGGACAGATGGGGAATCTCTGGTTTATCGTAAACACCGAGACCAACCTGATACGCCCTGTCACATCCGCAGATGACCTTGTAGGATTCCCAGCAGGAAACATGGCATCATGGACTGCAGACTGCACAGGATATTCAAGCCTCTTCGACGGAAACAGCAACACAGGCCTGGACTTCTCAAGCTCACAGACCAATGTACTGACCATAGACATGCAGAAAGAGATCATGGTGACAGGCCTCAAGATCAACACATATTCTATCGGCAGCGTGTCTATCGAATACAGCACTGACGGCTCTGACTGGCAGCAGGCCGGAACCCCTGTCAGCGGAGAATATGTATACAATGGCAGTGCATGGGGCGCAGGAGACTGGATTGCAGCCGTGTATGACTACTTCACAGCAAGATATCTCCGCCTGAGCTTCAGGATGTCTGGAAGCTATTATCTGACAATGAACGAGATATCGGTATATATGATTGAAAGCACAGAGCCTACTGTATATACTGTCACCGGTTCAGACAATGTTGTCAGCGGAAAGGTTGTGCACAAGAAAGGCTCCGGCTCTACTGCGGAGTTCAGCGCATCATTCAAGGCATATACGACTATATCCTCAGAAAACGGCTATAACGTGACTGCATCTGTGGACAACTCACTTGCAGCAGCATACAACCAGATGCACGGGACGGCCTACAGGGAGCTTCCTGCCAGCAACCTCAGCATACAGAACGCCTCCCTGGCGATTGCCTCCGGAGAAAATTCGACATCGGATGAAATCAGGCTCAGCCTGCAGGGAGACCTCAGCGGGCTTACCGACGAGAACGGCTATATCGTGCCAGTCAAGCTTTCTGCCCCTGGAGCAGTGACAAGCAAAGACAGGGGAATTGTATATGCCGTAATCAAGCCTGAAGAGAATATCATAAGGGCAATATCATCAGCTGATGAAATGGTCGGCTTCCCTGCTGGAGGAAGGTCATCATGGTCTGCAGACGTGAATAATGCACAGAACCTGTTCGATGACAGCAACAGCACAAGCACAGGATTCCAGAGCAGCGGCAATGTATTGACCGTGAACATGGGGCAGAAACACCTTGTGACCGGGCTCTGGCTCTACACCTACAACCTGTCAAGCCCGTCAATTGAATACAGCATGGACGGGACTTCATGGAAGTCTGCCGGAACAGTGTCAAGCGGAGAGGCTGTCTATACAGGAAGCAGCTGGAGCGCAGGCAACTGGTATGTGGCATTCGCAGACTATATCGAGGCACAATACATCCGCATGACATTCGGGTTCTCCGGCTATTACAGCAACATAGCAGAGTTCTCTATCTATGAGCTTGAGAGCGCAGAGCCTACCATCTACACGGTATGCGGCACAGACAACGTATTCAGCGGCAAGATCGTGCATCATTCCATAGCGGGTTCAAGCGCAAGCCTGAGCGCATCATTCAACGCCATGGCGACTGTATCCTCCGCAACAGGCTGGTCTGTCGATGCTGAGGTGGACAATTCACTTGTGTCTGCCTACAACTCAAAGAACAAGACAAGCTATGCTGCACTTGACGCTTCATATGTTGCAATCACCGGCACGCCTTGCCAGATTGCGGCAGGCGCAAACAAGTCAGCAGGGACAATCTCGGTCGCACTGACAGGAGATATATCAAGGCTGACCAACGCGAAGGGATACCTTATCCCTGTAAGGCTCAAGGCACCTGCCGGGGCAGTCAGCAGCGACAGCAGAGGAGTTGTATACATCGCACTGGACGTTGAGACCAGCAACGCGCTTATGCAGGAAGGCTTTGACATCAGCAGCATCGCAGGAAGCCAGGTGGCAGACAGAAGCGGCTGGAAGATACTCGACTGTGATGAAGGCGGCATATATAACGGAACATACGAGGAGCTTCTGGACGGCAGCACTACCACATATGTCAGGACATGGGGCGGCCCTGTGACATTCACCCTGGACATGGGACAGGAATACGACATGACAGGAATCGTGATCACCGCACGCACCGACAACAACTCATACGCAGGATACCAGCCGAACTCAATCCAGATAAGGGCAAGCCTTGACGGTGATGAATATACCGACCTCGGCACTGCCGCAACTTCAGAGGGGACACTCGTAGCCGCAAGGCCATCCTCATATGTGTCGTTCTATGGCGCACAGAGGGCAAGGTACCTGAAAATAGAGGCAAGCTATGGTTCGAACATGGGTACATCCGAGTTTAACATATACGCCAAATAAAAGCATATAAGATATGAAAAACCCAAAACTATCGATTATACTACTGGCCTCCGCAGCATTGGCTGCGGGAGCCTGCCAGAAATCAATTGAATACCGCGACGTTGTATTCTTTACCGGGACCGAGAACTCGCCGGTGACAAGCATGTATGTCGAAGGGCCTACAGCCCTCGGGCTTACCGTGACAACTTCCTCCAAGGTGACTTCCGACATGAGCGTCGGTGTCATGGTGGACCCTTCAGCCCTCGAGGCATTCAGCGCATCGCAGGGTATCGAATACCAGATGCTCCCTGAAGGCAGCTATAAACTCGATGAGAGCACATTTGTCATCGAGAACGGCAAGAATGTGTCGCAGCCTGTCAATTTCGAGATACTTTCAATGGATGACTTCGAAGACGGCGCCCTCTACTGTGTCCCTGTCCGCCTGACAGAGACCTCGAACGGGATGGACATCCTGAACGCATCACGCACCACCTATATAGTAATCAACCAGATCATAACGACACAGGGTCCAAATCTGGCGCAGACACACTATATTAGCTTCCCGACAATAATCAACAACTCGATGTTCAGCAACATGTCGGCCTGCACAATGGAGATCAGGGTACTGATGAATTCATTCTACAGTGCATCCGCCAACCCTGGAATCGCATCGGTAATAGGCGTAGAGGAGAACTTCCTGCTCCGCTTCGGTGACATCTCATGCGACAAAAACCAGCTGCAGTATGCAGGACGAGGTGCATCCATAACTTCATCCAGCCACTTCAACACCGGCACATGGTACCATATCGCAGTGGTTGACAACGGCTCTACGCTTACACTGTATGTGAACGGGAATGTCGAGGGAACAGTTGATTCTTCAGGAAAGAGCGCTATAAACCTTGCATGGGACTACATGGACGGATTCCATATAGGATATTCAGAGAGAGGACGTCTGATGAACGGTGTTGTCAGCGAGGCGCGAGTATGGAACAGGGCGTTGAATATCATAGAGCTTGAAAACAACCAGTGCTACGTTGACCCTAAGTCTGACGGGCTTATCGGATACTGGAGACTTGACGAGCTTGTGGACGGCAAATTCAAGGACCTGACCGGAAACGGCAATGACGGTAACCCGAGCGGGAACTTCAAATGGTATGAAAACCTTAAATGTCCTGTAATTGAATAGACTTGGTAAAATATCAATGATTGTGGCTGTCTGCCTTGCCTGGACAATGTCCATGGCGGGGCAGACTCCACGCTTATTGCGCTTTGACGAGCCGGTGGCAGAAATCGGTACGATACGCCATGATGCAGGCAAGGTCAACGTCAGGTTCACATTCGAGAACATATCCGGAAGCAATGTCTCTATCGTTGACGTGCGGACCCAATGCGGATGCGCCAGCCCATCCTTTTCACGAGAGGGCATCCCTCCAGGAGGCAAAGGGCATATAGATGTCCTGCTTGACCCGGAGAACCTTTTTGCCGAACAGAAACGTCACCTGACAGTGGTTGCGTCAAACGGTGAATACCGCAAGTTCAGCACAATCACAGTCCATGGATATGTGGACAGGGGTGTAAGCGAGGAAGAGGTCAGGTATCCGCATGAACTGCTTCCCGGGCTGAGGTCTGAGGTGGAGACGCTGGGGATGCGCCTGAACAGGCGGGGCGAAATATCCGAAAAGAGCTTTTCCATCTACAACAGCACAGACGTCCCGGTCAGCCTGAAATGGGGAGCGGATGACTATGGCATAACAGCAGAGATGCCAGGCTCAGTAGCTCCGCATTCATCAGCAAAGGTAACTGTCCGGCTCGACACCGGGAAACTGGATAAAGGGCAGTTCATGAAAAAACTGTTTATATTTGCAGACGGCAGAAAAGCTGCCTTAAGCCTGAAAGGTGCAATAGAATAGAAAATTTATGCGTATAAGAAGACTTGCGGCAATGGCGGTACTGACAGTGCTGGCTGCCTGCAACAGAGAAGAAAAGAAGACCGGGATGGATATCATTCCGGTACCAGGGGAAATCATTTTCCATGCAGGGGCATGCGATATCCGTAACGGGATAGAGGTCACAGCTGCGGACTCTGTCCTGCAGCCGGCAGCCGTATATCTGAAGGAGGCACTTGAGGCTGAAGGGGTGACAGCCGGCGGAACAATGCTGACATTGTCCCTTGACAGCAATGCGGACGAAGATTCCTACAGGCTGCTGATAGACGGCAATGGCATTTCAATATCAGGAGGTTCATACTGTTCCGTGATAAACGGGACTGCGACCCTGCGGCAGATAATATGGACAAGCCCGGACAGCCTTCCGGCCCTTGAGATATCTGATTCACCGAGATTCGCATGGCGAGGGGTCATGCTGGATGTCTCAAGGCATTTCTTCACCGCCGATGAGGTCAGGAGCCTTATCGACAGGATGGCACTCTATAAATTCAACAGGCTTCATATGCACCTGACTGACGACCAGGGATGGCGCATAGAGATCAAGTCACGGCCGGAACTTACATCAAGGGGGGCATGGAGGACACTCAACCGGCAGGACAGTGTCTGCCTGAAGATTGCCAGTGAGACTAAAGACCCGAAATTCCTGCTCCCGGAGGACAGGATGCATGACGGTCTGTACGGAGGATTCTACACCCAGGACGAGATGCGCGGCATAATAGCCTACGCAGCCATACGCGGCATAGAGATAGTTCCCGAGATAGACTGGCCAGGACATTCCCTTGCGATACTTGAATCATATCCGGAACTGTCATGCGACGGCAAAGGCGGCTCATGGGGCAAGGACTTCTCTTCTCCCCTGTGTCTCGGAAACGATGAAGTCATGGGCTTCTGCAAGACAGTCCTTGACGAAATCTTCGCGCTCTTCCCTTCAGAGTATATACATATAGGAGGAGACGAGGTGGAAAGGACGGAATGGGAGAGATGCCCCAAATGCCAGCACCGCATACAGTCATGCAACCTCGGAGACACAAAGGGCCTCCAGCCATGGTTCACGCGCGAGCTTGAACAGTACTGCATCCTGAACGGCAAGAAAATGGCAGGATGGGATGAAATCGTATCTGACGGGCTTACAACGGAAAGCGCTGTGATGTGGTGGCGGAGCTGGAGCCCTGCAAGCCTAAACAAGGCACTCCAGGAGGGTCACCCAGTCATAGTCACACCTTCAGAATATTATTATCTTGCAGAGGACCAGGACAGGAATACACTGGCAAAGGTATATGGCTACGAGCCTGAATGCGGGACAAGCCCTATACGGAAAGGCAAGGTCATCGGAATCCAGGGCAACCTGTGGAGCGAGAAGGCTGCAAGCATAGAATGTGTCGGGGAGCGCATGTTCCCACGGCTCTTCGCTATAGCGGAATCCGCATGGAGCCGGGCTGGCGACAAGGATTTCGGCTATTTCATGAAAAGGCTCCCGGTACATCTGCAGAAGCTGGACCAGGCAGGATGGAAATACAGGATGCCTGATGTCAAAGGCATATACGACAGGAATGTAATAACAGAGGGGATGGTCACCGTATCTCCGGAAATCCCGGATGGGGCTGCCATGTATTTCACGACAGACGGCTCGGTGCCGGACATGTCCTCCACCATGTATAGCGGTCCATTCGTGATACGTGACAGCTGTGTGCTGAAATACAGATGCTACAATGGCAGAGGTGTAGCAGGCAAGCTTTGTGAGGCCCTGTTCCTGGAAAGGGACTATATGCCGGCAATGGCTGACAGCCCTGTACTTTCTGACGGACTGCTTGTAAACTGGTATGACTTCAACGGTGAAAGCTGCGAGATGATAGACAAGGCCCCGATAAAGGAGAGCTTCACATGCAGGACAATCTGCGTGCCTGATGATGTAACAGGAAACATAGGGCTTATATTCAACGGATACATCACCATCCCGGAAGACGGCATTTATCAGTTCTACACCTACTCCGACGACGGAAGCACACTCCACATTGACGGGGTCCTTACAGTAGACAATGACGGCCTGCACTCCAGACTTGAAAAGACCGGGCAGGCCGCTCTGCGGAAAGGTGTACACAAATTCACCTTGCGGTATTTCGATTCCAACGGAGGTATCCTGGAGGCCGGCATGACAGATTCATCCGGCAACCATATACCTTTCGGGAAAGGGATGCTCAGGCACTAGCGGCGGCGCATCCCAGGGAAGTTCCCTGTCATGACGCTCTTCATCATCGAGCGTGTCCCCTCGAACTGCTTGAGGAGACGGTTGACTTCCTGTATTGTTGTCCCGCTTCCGTCCGCGATACGCTTGCGGCGGCTTCCGTTGATGATTTCAGGATGCTCCCTCTCGCCAGGTGTCATCGAGAGTATTATGGCCTCGATACCCTTGAAGGAGTCATTGTCCATATCAACATCTTTCAGGGCCTTGCCCATTCCAGGAATCATGGAGGCAAGGTCCTTTATATTTCCCATCTTCTTTATCTGCTGGATCTGGTTGTAGAAGTCCATGAGGGTGAACTGGTTCTTTGCCAGTTTCTTCTTGAGCTCGCGTGCCTGCTTCTCGTCAAACTGCTCCTGTGCCTTCTCTACGAGGGAGACAACGTCACCCATTCCGAGGATACGGTCAGCGATACGTGCAGGATAGAATATGTCAAGCGCCTCCATCTTCTCGCCAGAGCTGACGAACTTGATCGGCTTGCCTACGACAGCCTTGATTGAAAGTGCGGCACCGCCACGTGTGTCACCGTCCATCTTGGTAAGGACAACTCCGTCAAAGTCAAGGCGGTCGTTGAATGCCTTGGCTGTCTCCACTGCATCCTGTCCTGTCATTGCATCAACCACGAACAGGGTCTCTGTCGGCTTGACAGCTTCCTTGAGCGCAGAGATCTCATCCATCAGCTCCTGGTCTACCGCAAGACGTCCGGCTGTATCGACAATCACGACTGAATATCCTTCTGCCTTGGCCTTTGCTATGGCATTGCCTGCAATCTTCACTGGATCCTTGACATCCGTCTCCGAATACACAGGGACACCTATCTGCTCCCCAAGCACCTTCAGCTGGTCGATTGCAGCAGGGCGGAATGTGTCGCATGCGGCAAGCATGACCTTCATCCCCCTCTTGCTCCTGATGTTGAGTGCAAGCTTTCCAGAGAATGTGGTCTTACCGGAACCGTTCAGTCCGGCAACGAGCACAACCGCAGGATTTCCCTTTACATTGATCTCGGAATGCTCGCTTCCCATCAGGGCCGCAAGCTCGTCATGCACAATCTTGACGATCATCTGCTGAGGCTTGACAGCCGTAAGGACATTCTGTCCAAGGGCCTTCTGCTTTACCTCATCACAGAACTGCTTGGCAATCTTGTAGCTGACATCGGCATCCAGCAAAGCCCTGCGTATATCCTTCAGGGCCTCGGCAATATTGATCTCCGTAATCTTTCCCTCACCTTTAAGTATCTTGAAGGACCTCTCAATACGCTCTGATAAATTTTCAAACATATATTTTTATTTTTTAATTATTCAAATTGTCAAAATACTCTGTCCGCAGGTGCGCCCCATGCATGTCATCCGAATAGACGGCAGGGGCAAAGTCACGCAGATTGTAGCGGCTCGACATCACCTGCCCATATGCACCGGTTGAGCGGATTGCCATGAGGTCCCCGCGCACACTCAGCGGAAGAAGCCTCCCTGCCCCCCAGACATCGCTTGACTCGCATACCGGCCCTACAACATCATACACCTGCGACTGCGGCAGATTCGGACGAAGGATGGCGGAGATGTTCTCGATCTTGTGGAACGCCCCGTACAGTGCCGGCCTGATAAGGTCATTCATGCCTGCATCCAGGATAAGGAAATTCTTTGTCTCCCCTGTCTTCACGAACAGCACACGGGATATGAGGCTGGCGCATTGCGCGACCATCGAGCGTCCAGGCTCAATATGGATCTTGCGTCCCTCACGGCGGTGTATCCCCCCGGACACGACACGGAACCATGTCGCGAAATCAGCGACTGGATTCCCGTCCGGGTCCTCGTAGTCTACCCCGAGGCCTCCGCCGAGGTTGACATTGTCCACCTTCAGGCCCTGCCCCTCAAACCAGTCGACTATCTCATTCGCCCGTGCGCACTCCAGTGCGAAGACCTCCTCGACATCGGTGATCTGTGACCCTATATGGAAATGCAGCCCGGCAAAATCTATGTTCCCGCATCTCTTTATCATCTCCACGGCCGCGCTGAACTCATGGTCCGAGATGCCGAACTTGTTCTCATATGTGCCTGTGGTGATATATCTGTGTGTGTGCGCATCAACTCCCGGATTGACCCTTATGCTGACATTCACCCTCTTCCCGAAGCGCCCTGCCATGGCATTTACGACAAATATCTCCTGCAGGGATTCGCAGTTGAACATCCCGACACCGGCCTTGATGGCCTCGGCAATCTCCCTGTCGCTCTTGCCGACACCTGCAAAGACAATCTTCTCTGCAGGGAAGCGGCAGCTGCATGCATGCATCACTTCATTTCC
Source organism: uncultured Bacteroidales bacterium (assembly GCA_947179325.1). Lineage (GTDB taxonomy): Bacteria > Bacteroidota > Bacteroidia > Bacteroidales > UBA932 > Cryptobacteroides. The sequence continues at coordinate 89,810 of CAMXAU010000003.1, forward strand.
GCTTACGCAGTCAGCACCGAACCCCATGGAGCTTATATATTCCAGGATTCTCCTCTCCACATTTGCCTTGACGGCATAATGCACCGTGATGCCGTATTCTGCAGACAGGGCAGCAACCTTCTCCACGGTGCTGCGCAAGAGGTCCATATCATAGAAATAAAATGGTGTCTCTACCTGTTCGAAAAACTCTATCCTATTGACATCAAACATATTATTCAAATCCGGAAAACATCTGTGCAGGCCGTTTCCGGCCATTCATCAAATAAATTGTCAAAACGGTTGCAAAAATAGGGAAAAAATCCTTAATTTCGCGGCTGTTTCATAGAATATAGCCTTGAAACTTGAGTAAATTGACATATAAACAACAATGGGAATGGAAAAAGGACCTATTTCAAAATTCATTACACACCATTATCGCCATTTCAACTCTGCAGCTCTTGTAGACGCTGCAAAGGCATACGACGAACACATGAACAAGGGCGGAAAGATGATGCTGGCGATGGCCGGCGCCATGAGTACCGCAGAGCTTGGACTGTCTCTCGCTGAGATGATCCGCCAGGACAAGATACAGATTGTGTCCTGCTCGGCAAACAACCTTGAGGAAGACATAATGAACCTGGTTGCACACAACCACTACTACAGGGTGCCGAACTACAGGGACCTTACTCCGGCACAGGAGAAGGAGCTTCTTGACAACCACATGAACCGTGTGACCGACACCTGTATCCCTGAGGAGGAGGCATTCCGCCGCCTTGAGCATCACCTCATCGACGTATGGAACGAGATGAAGGCCTCTGGCGAAAGGCTTTTCCCTTGGGAGGTAATCTACAAACTTCTCCGCAGCGGAGTGCTTGAGCAGTACTATGAGATTGACCCTAAGGACAGCTGGGTGCTCGCGGCATGCGAGAAGAACATCCCTATCGTGGTGCCTGCATGGGAGGACTGCACGACAGCGAACATCTTCACTGCACACTGCATCAGGGGCGAGTACGAGACCAACATGATCAAGAACGGAATCGAGACCATGATATTCCTTACCGAGTGGTACCGCGAGAACTGCGGCGGACAGGGAGTGGGATTCTTCCAGATCGGAGGCGGCACAGCCGGCGACTTCCCTATCTGCGTTGTTCCTATGATGGCCCAGGACCTCGAGTGGCCTGACGTTCCTCTCTGGGCATATTTCTGCCAGATCTCAGACTGTACGACATCATACGGTTCATATTCTGGTGCAGTGCCTAACGAGAAGATCACATGGGGCAAGCTTGACGTGGACACACCGCGCTTCATCGTAGAGTCAGATGCGACAATTGTCGCTCCGCTCATCTTCTCATACGTACTTGGCTGGTAAGACCCGCCATGCACATAACGCGGCCATGCACACGGCCGCATGAAACTGGAATATGGATTTCTTGACCGATATCACAAACATCAGGACAATACAATGGCTAGCATGTACGGACTCGTTCATGCTAGCCTTCATATTGATGCTTATCAAGGTCCCGCAGACCGAATATTCGAAGAGGCTGGCGAATGCAAAGGCAACCATAGCCATATCATTCCTTGTATGCGGGATGATGATGGCCTTTTCGCTGTACAAGTACCCTACAGTCTGGAACTACGAGCGTTTCTCGTCGCTTACCATGCTGATTGCCGCAGTATTCTCGTCAATGGCAATGTCATACTCCATGATCAACCTGCTTGATGACAAGGCAATCACAGGAAGCCGGTTCATCATGAACATATTCCTGCTCACTGTAGGCTCGATAGCCCTCGTGGAGAGCTTTCTGGAGGAGAGCTACCTGTACAATTTCGTATTCGTCATATGCATAGCCCTGTTCATCATACAGAGCATATATTATATAATCCTGTTTGACAAGGCATACAAGAAATCCAGCAAGAAGCTCGAGGCGTATTATGACGAGGAGGAGGACCACAAGATCAGGTGGATACGCTTCTGCTACATAATCGCAATGCTTACAGACCTCTTCCTTCTTGTCTACATGCTCCTGCCAAACGGATTCATGAAGATCTACATTGCATGGTATGTCCTGTTCATGGTCTATTTCACATGCAACTTCATTTCTTTCATCGGCAGCCACAAGCTGATACTTGATGCCGTAGCGCACAGGACCCTGTCCGGCCAGGCCATCTTCCCAGTAAAGAAGAAAAAGAAAGAAAACCCTGAAATGGACAGGAAAAAGATAGAGAAGGAATTCGACACCCTCGAAAGGCATCTGAAGACATGGGTCGAGAACAAGAAATACCGCGAGTATGACAAGAGCCGTGACGAGATTGCCGATGAGCTGAGGACATCAAACGACATACTCCAGCTGTATTTCTCCCAGAGGAAAGGCCAGGACTTCAGGAGCTGGCGCACAGAGCTTCGCATCAATGACGCGAAGAAGATACTTCTTGACAACAAGGAGATATCAATCAATATAGCCGGTGAGATGTGCGGTTTCAGCGACCGGTCAAATTTCCACCGCCAGTTCGTCAAGCTGGTCGGATGTTCACCTAAGAGATGGCGGGACACCGACGGGCATCCGGATGCCATGTAGGCAATCCCGCCTCAATTCCCTATCAGAAACGGATAGAGCCGCGCAGACGGAGATCTTCGGATGACGGACCTGCCATAATCTCAAATCCGCCACGTTCAAATACCCATTTCCCGGATGTCCCGCTGAAATAGCTGAAGGCAGAAGCGTCCAGGACAATCTTGATCTCCGCACTTTCGCCCGGGGCAAGAAAAACCTTTTCAAATCCCTTAAGCTCCTTTGACGGACGCGGCTCCAGTGATTTGCAGTCATGGACATAAAGCTGGGCGACTTCCGCTCCTGCGACATCCCCTGTATTGGTCACAGTAAAGCTGATTTCCGCCACAGGTTCATCACTGTCTGCGATTGCCCCAGGATTCCGGCCTTTCCACAGCTGCCTTATTGAAAGTCCTGAATAGCTGAACCCTGTATAAGAGAGTCCGAACCCGAAAGGGAACAGAGGCGCGACACCGTTTCTGTCATATCCCCTGTAGCCCATGAATATGCCCTCGTCATAGTATATCTTCCTCTCGTCACGCGTCTCGTCATAATGCCCGTATGCAGGAGAATCCTCCCATCTGCGCTCTATAGAGAACGGGAGGCGTCCGGACGGGTTCACCTTGCCGGACAATATCGAGGCAAGGGCGCTGCCTCCCTCCTGCCCAGGATAGAACATATGCAGGACAGCTGCAGCCGAATCAATCCATGAAGCCATTTCAACCGCACCTCCTGCCGAGACTGTCACTATCAATGACGGATTCACCCCTGCAATGGCATTTATCAGCCGTGACTGTCCCCATGTCAATTCAAACGGCCTGTCACGCCCTTCCTTCTCTATGTTGCCGTCAAGCCCGGCACAGAAGACCACGACATCCGCATCAGCTGCAAGACGCAGGGCATCAGAGAAGTCGAAATCGCTGCCATAGCAATATCCGAGACGTATTTCGCCGGGAAGACAGCGGTTGCTGCAATACTCCATGCGTACCTTTATCCTTTTACCTGCAATGGCCTGCATCGGGACCACATCAGAGACGAATGAAGGAGACAGGGAGCGGTCTGAGACAATGGCATCGTCCACATGAAGCCTGTAGCCGCCCTGTGCCTCTGCAAAGAGAAAAAGCGAATCTGACTTTTCCGGAACAATATATCCTTCCCATACCGCCCCATACAGTTCGTCCCCTACGCAGCCAGGACGTATTTCCCATTCATGTGAGAGACTGTGCTCCACAGACGTACATGCATTTTCCGAAACATTCCTGTCAAAAGGGCTTCCGTCAAAGTAGCAGGCATCAAGTCCGTCCGCCCCGTCTTCCGTCACAAATCCTCCCCTGCTGTAGAGCGATCTCCTGAATTCCGTGGAAATCCCTTCTGCATAGGAAATCTCCGCATCAGGGAACTCATGCATTATTCCTTCGAGAGGAGAGACCGTATACCACGGATGCACCCTTGAGCTTCCGCCTCCTCCATAGGAGACCGCGCTGACATCGGTACGGGAGTCACTGATTACACGCCAGCAGGCATCAGGTCCGATTACAGCGACTCTGCGGATCCGGTCCTTGTCCAGCGGCAGAATCCCTGATTCATTTTTAAGGAGGACAGTGCCCTCTTCAGCAATTCTGCGCGACATGGCATTTGCCCGCGGATTGAATACCGGGATACCCGGGATACGCTGCTCCCTGTCAAAGAATCCCATCTCGATACAGGCACGGTATATCCTCCTGACCTTGTCATCTATGGCTGCCATGCTGATACGTCCCTGCTCCAGCATAGGCATGAGCCTTTCCCTTGTCAGCCAGTCATGGCTGCCCATCTCCATGTCAAGACCGTTTATCGCTGCATTCTCCGAAAATGTGCATGCCCAGTCGGACATGAGGATGCCTCCGAATCCCCATTCCTTCTTCAGGACATCTATAATATGGCTGTTTTCAGTACAATATGTCCCGTTTACAAGATTATACCCTGTCATGACGGCCTTTACACCGGCTTTCTGGACAGCTGCGCGGAAAGGCGGGAAATAGATTTCCCTGAGAGCACGCTCCGAGACCTCCGTGCTGACATGGTAACGGTCGAATTCCTGGTCGTTTGCGACAAAATGCTTCACCGTCGCTATCACACCGCCGTCCTGCACAGCCCTGATGAAAGGGACGACAAGTTCAGATGAAAGATACGGGTCTTCTCCCATATATTCAAAATTGCGGGCGCTCTTTGAGGAGCGGTACATGTTCACACCAGGGGCAAGCATGAAATGTATGCCCCTGGAACGCCATTCCTCAGCATATACCTCTCCGGCCTCCGCCACAAGCTGCCTGTCCCAAGAAGCGGCAAGCGTAAGCACTGAAGGGAAGGCCGTCGCGCGCCCATATTCTCCCCACGAGGCAATGCCGAGAGGGCCGTCCGCCATGCTGAAAGACGGAATGCCAAGCCGTGGATAAGGATGCAGATTGAAATTACGCCAGCCTGACAGCAGGTCGATCTTCTCTTCTGCCGTCATACGGCCGACAAGGTCATCCACCCTCTGCCCGACAGTGAGGGAAGTATCGCGGAAAGGCAATATGTCCATTGAAGACAAAGCCATCATAAATGAAACTGCAATGGCAGCAAAACAACACATAAGCTATCTGATTAAAGTATATCGGGTGTATTCCATATCTTGTCGGCAGTGCATCTGATCATCAATGACTGGTTTCCGCATCTGATACGGAAATCACCGGCCTCAAGCCTCCAGCGTCCGTCATAGCCGACAAAGGCGAGCCTGCTTGCCTTGATGCGGAATGTCACGGTAGTGCTCTCGCCGGGCTCGAGGGAAACCTTTGTAAAATCCCTCAGCCTTATGGCATCAGGGATCGAAGATGCAACAAGGTCGCTCGAGAACAGCAGGACAGACTCTTTCCCGGGACGTGTACCGGTATTCTTCACATTGACCCGGAACTCAATGACATCATCTGCAGTGAACTCAGTCCTGTCTGCACAGAAACCGGAATATTCGAATTCCGTGTAGCTCATGCCATACCCGAACGGCCACTGTATATCCATGACAGCATCATAGTTGTATTCACCCTCCATTGTCGCCATATTCTCACAGACCTTGTAGTCGTATGTAGCAAAGGAGCTTATATGCTTCGGATATGTAAACGGCAGCTTGCCGCTGAAATTCTCGTCACCGCAGAGAAGGTCCGCCAAAGCCTCCGCACCATAGTTGCCGGGAAGCATTATGTCAACAATGGCATCTGCAAGAGGCTCAATGTCCGAGATTATGCGCGGACGTCCCTCGTTCAGGACAAGCACGACAGGCTTTCCGGAAGCAGCGAGTGCGCGTACCAGGTTTTTCTGGCTGACGGAAAGATTCAGGTCGTTCATGTTGCCTGGCGTCTCGCAATAGCTGTTCTCGCCGATGCAGACGATAATGACATCTGCATCCCCGGCAGCCTTAACAGCCCTTGAAAAGCCATGCACTGTATCCTCCTGCCAGTTGTCACCATCCGCAGGAGCATATTCCACTCCAGGCTCATATATGACATTCTCCTTGCCGAATCTGTCGCACAATGCCTCACATATTGTCATATAGGCTCCTGCAAACTCATCGGCACGGTCTCCCTGCCAGCTGTATGACCATCCTCCGTTAAGGCATCTCATGTTGTCTGCATTCGGTCCCGCAAGCAGGATCCTTGTCCCCTTCCCGAGAGGCAGAAGTCCATTCCTGTTCTTGAGGAGCACTTCCGACTCCAGCGCGGCGTTGCGAGCCATCTCCACAGATTCCCGGCATCCGTATTTCACATATTCGCCTGTATCCCAGACAGGTGCTTCAAAAAGCCCGAGCCTGTATTTCAGGCGTAGCACCCTTGATACGGCATCATCAATCCTTGACAACGGGACTGCACCCTCCTCGACAAGTTCCTTCAAGTCAATGCAGAACTGCAGCTCAGACGGGACCATGGCCATGTCTATGCCGGCATTTATCGCAATCCTGACCGCGTCCTTTGCCGAAGATGCAATATGGTCACGGCTATACAGGTTGTTGATGTCATTCCAGTCCGTCACAACCAGTCCGTCCCAGTTCAGGCCCTCCTTGAGCCATTCAGTGAGCAGTTCCCTGTTGGCATGAAAAGGCATGCCGTTGTTACTCGAAGAATTTACCATGAGCGAAAGTGCGCCTGCGCGGATGCACTCCTTGAAGGGTTCAAAATATTTTTCACGCATATCGCCGGCAGTAATCGATGACGGAGTCCTGTCCTTGCCTGAGACAGGGACTCCATATCCCATATAATGCTTGATACATGCAGCAATATTCATTTTTCCCACATTGTTCGGGTCTGCCCCCTGAAGCCCTGATACTTCCGCCAATGCCATCTCGGAATTCAGGAGTACATCCTCTCCGAAGCTCTCCCACATCCTCGGCCAGCGAGGGTCACGGCCAAGGTCCATTACAGGTGCAAAGGTCCACGGGATAAGGGCGGCCCTGGTCTCGTATGCAGTGACCTCTCCCATCTGACGGGCATACCTGCGGTCGAATGTCGCAGCTATGTTTATCTCCTGCGGGAAAAGCACGGCCCCCTGGATATATGATGCCCCGTGTATCTGGTCCAGGCCATACAGGCAAGGGATTCCAGTCTCCTTAAGGGACTTTTCCTGTATCTCCCTTATTACTTCGGCATAACGGTCAAGACAAGGTGCGGCATTCCCGACTACATTCAGGATTGATCCGACTTTGTATTCAGCGAAGACCGTATCCATCATGGACGGATCAAGCCGTGTACGCGTGCTGTCCATGATGACACCGACCGTAAGCTGTGTCATCTGTCCTATTTTTTCCTCAAGCGTCATCTTCCTGATGAGCCGGTGGATGTTCTTCTCCATTTCACGGTCCGCCGGTATGGCAGGGGAAGGCCTGGTGCCGCACGACGAAAGGAAGATCATGCATCCCAGGGCCATGAGTTCATGGATAATGTTTTTCATGCTGTCAAGGATTTTCATATTCATATATTTTTCCAATGTTCAGGCTCAACGTATTCATAATAGGATATGATAGGCTCCAGAATGTCCACCTGTCTTGTGCAGACAGGGCCTGGCACTCCATTGCTGAAGACGGCAGCCTTGAAAGTGACCGGACCGGATATGGCCACGGGAGCTTCGTAGAGCGGTGATGTGCAATCAGGATCTGTCCCGTCGACGGTATAGCGGACCTCTGCTGGCCATTTCTCAGCATAGACAGTCACAACGGCGTGGTCCCCACAAATTTCCGAGCAGATTTCCAGCCCATCAGACAAGGTGAAGCTGTTATACCCAAGCGACCTGAGACAATGGACATGCCGGTTCATTCTTCGCCTGAAATCCTCCCAGTCCCTCATCTCCTGCGGAGTCCATGCAGCCTCAGCTATTGCAAGCGCCCTCGGAAGCATCATGTACTCAAGATGCATGGAGTCCTCAATGAACTCACTCCAGAGACAGCCCTGCACCCCGACTATATTCGCCACAGCCTCCGGGGTCCTCAGCCAGTCCACAGGCGTTTCGAGAGGTCCCCCTGTTATCATCTCCTCGTTGCGCTGTGCAGTCAACGAATCTGAAGGAGCCGGATTGATGCTGTAGACCTTATGGATTGGAGAGTAACCGATCATGGCACGTTTCTGAGTGTCAGGATCTGCCTGGTACCAGTCCATATACCATGCTGCCCCTGGCGAGAATATGACTTTATGCCCCCTGTTGGCCGCATCCGAAGCCGTATACTGGCCACGGTATGATATGGACATTGTATTCCTGCTTATGGCTCCACGTGATATCTCGTCCCACCCTATGGCAGTCCGGCCATGGGACTCGACATACCTTTCAATATGCGACACCGCCCAGCACTGCAGGGAGTCAAGGTCCGGAATCCCCTCGCGCGCCATAAGGGCATGGCATTTCGGGCATGTCTTCCATTCTTTCTTGCGGGCTTCGTCTCCACCTATATGGATGTAGCGTCCAGGGAAAAGGTCCATGACCTCATCAATCACACGCTCCATGAATACAAATGTCTCAGGATTCCCTATGCAGAATTCACCTCCTCCGTATGCACGCCCAGCGCAGCAGAGTTCCGGATATGCGGCAAACACTTCATCCGAATGGGCCGGGAATTCAATCTCCGGAATTACCTCGATATGCCTTTCGGAGGCGTATGCGACAAGCTCCCTTATCTCATCCTTGGTATAGTAGCCGCCATATGCCGCCGGAGTGCCTTCCGGCAGATACCGGCGGTCACCCTTGTCCCACCATCTGACCCACTCGCAGCATGTGCGGAATGCGCCGCATCCGGTAAGTTCCGGGAATGAATCCATCTTTATCCTCCACCCTCCATTGTCCGTGAAGTGGAAATGGAGGGTGTTGAACTTGTACATGGCCATCACGTCCATTATCTTCATGATCTCCTCTTTAGGGAAGAAATGCCTTGACACATCAATATGGATTCCTCTATAGGCGAACCTCGGGAAATCCTCTATCATGACTGCTGGTATATTTTCACCGCAGACAAGCTGGCGCAAGGTCTGCATAGCGTAGAAACGTCCTGCATCCGTAGATGACGACAGCGTCATTTTCCATGGAGAGACACGCAGTGCGTAGCCCTCGGGATGTATGGACTCATCTGTGACGAAAGAGACCTGGTCTTCCAGCGGGATGTCCGGGTCTACATGGAATGCACCATGCCCATATGCAATTGAGACAGGCATAGGTATGATTCCCGGCATATCATTGATGTCAATGGACGTGGCGCATGCTCCAAGCATGACCGGCAGCATAAGCAGAATAAGAAACTTCTTCATGTCTATCTATAGGTTATGTCAACATCTGTCCCGTCTATCACCAGTTTACCTGAATCCTGCATCGGGACACCGTTATATTTAACGTTCTCCATGACCAGCCCGGTGATTTTCCCTCCATTGGTATAGATGTGGCAAGGGGCCGTGCCGTCAGGGCAGTCTATCGATATATTGCTGAATAGCACATTGTCCACCAATGCTCCAGACTGCCCGGATTTCTGCCAGATAACGAACGGCCTCCCGGATGTACCGATCTTGTCTATGATGATGTTGCGGCATACAATCCCAGAAGTCGTGCCCGATGTTGTATGGCCGGTTGCAGGATACTGGGATATTGACAGCCCTGCACCGTCACAGTTGTATGTCCCGCTGGTCTCAAGCAGCTTTGTCGGATATTCAAGGATTATGCAGTCCTCTACAATGACATCAGATATTGAGCCTCCGGTATCCCATCCGGATTCAGGGCCGATGACAATTCCTCTTGCATAGTCTGCCCATATAAGGTTGCCCTGCAGCCTGATGTTTTTCGTATCCACCTTGGAGACATGGTTCACCTTCAAGGTTATGCAGTCGTCATAGGAGCGAAGGAAACAGTTCTTCACAACACCGTCGTCAACACTGCAGAGGTCTATCCCGTCACCGTTCAGTATCCAGCATATCATCTTTATGTTGTCTATGAGCACATGGTCTGTGTTGTAGATGGAAAAAGTCCAGCTCGGTGAATCAATGACTGTTATACCCTCCGCAGTAAAATATTGCCTTGTACCCACCTTGTTGGCATTTGTCTCAATAAGCTGGTATCCTGACGCATATATGTTGCCGGTATGTGGAAGATGCGCTCCTGAGAGTACTCCCCTGCCCCTGATTGCAGTATTGTCACCAGTGACATTTATCTTTGCATATACAGTCGCCCCTTCATCGATATAAAGAGTCTCGCCTTCCTTCAGGGTGATCCATCCAACCTCATGCTCTCCCGGGCCGTAGTATTTCATCCCGGCCGGGATATTCCCAGGATCCGGGCGGTCAGGGTCAGGACGGTCACCGAAAACCATAAGGTTGTGATATCGGTCTGAATCAAATTCCACAGAAAGCATCCTGTGGCTGTAGTCCCTGACCGTAAATTCGATTGTCCTGTCATCTATCCTTTCCGGAACTATCCCATAGGACGTCGGCCTTATCTCCACTGTGGAAAATGGCTTCTTGCTTGCCACCCGGACTTTGACTGGTCCTGAAAAGTCATCTATCACACTGACAAAGCTCATGGTGTCACGCAGCTTCTTTGAATTGTCCCAGTCATTCCATATCTGCGTGTGGTATCGGAACGCATTCGAGCACAGCGCATAGGAAGGGTTAAGGGATTTCCATTCCCCGTCGCTACCAAGCACATCTACATCATAATATCTGTTCTCTGGCTGCCTCTGCTCCAATTCCACTTTCTTCAGCCATGTCCTTGTGCTTCCGCTGCCATAGTTCCTGGTGGACAGCATGACCGAGCAGGCACCTTCTTCTGCAAGGGAGGAACAATCTACAGACACGGTATTGCTGCTTCCTGCTGCCAGCGGGGCAGTAACATTGAATGCCCCTGAGATGCTCTCCCCGTCATAGCAGTCCAGTGAAAACGCAAATGTCCACTCCGTCACATCAGAAGCCATGGGGAACATCCTGTACACCTTGCCTTCAGACGATGGGGATACATTGAAGCTGCGCCCTCCAACGCCAGCCTTGCCTATGCTGAACATTCCGTCAGATATGGAATAGCAATCCGATATATAGGGAATCCCGACATTGACAGACTCAATGATCCCGTCCGGAAGCCCCACGAAAGAGAACTGCAGGTCCATTGTCATAGGTGACATCAGGATACCTCCTGATACATATCCCCGGCCATGCCAGATTTCCGGGACATCGGCAAGGATATCATTCACCTTGAGCGAATACACTCCGGATGGAAGTCCGTCCGTCATGACACCTGTGCCTATATTGTCATCCGAGGCACAGGCAATGGCCACAGCGGTTTCACCGGATACATCCAGATGCATGCCTGAGACCTCCATGTCACCTGGCAGTCCTGGCCCGGAGAAAAATGAGCAGTCCTCCCCGGAAAACATATAGACATAATGCTGCCATTGTGAGACATTTTCCGGCTCCGAGATAAAGCTGGAGGCCACAATGTCTTCTAAATCATACTTCAAGCTGTCCGGTGCCTTGCATGAGGCCACCATTGACAAGGCCATCAAGGCCGAAACGCATATCATTGTTCTTCTTTTCATTACCATCCTGGATTCTGTATAAGATTTGGATTTTTATATAGTTCTGAATCTGCAACCGGATACCAATACATCCTGTCTTCCCATACGCGTGACTGGACAAGCACCTTCTCCGCCGTGAATGACTCGCTGACGGCATATCCATCCTCCGTTTCCTCATAGGTTTCATTGCGCCATACGGCAAGCCCGTATATTTCTCTTGAAGCGTCACCTGTCTTCCACCTCCGGACATCCCAGAAACGATGCCCCTCAAGTGCAAGCTCCACACGCCTTTCATTGCGCATCCTCTTCCTGAAGGCGGCCCCGGTCTCCATAATGCCAGGCATTCCTGACCTTGCCCTTACCATATTGACAGCCTCACGTGGAGAAAGGGCATAGAGGACTCCTCCGTCCATCCCCTTGAAGTCGGCATTGCGCTCTGCCTCGAAAAGAGCTTCCGCATAATTAAGGACAATCTCGGCATATCTCATCAAAGGGAAATAGTGCTGATATGACGTTGTGCTCCCGACAGTAAGGTCCGTATCTTCCTTCAGGTGCTTCCTCATATAGAATGACGTAGGTGTCGCCCCTTCTTTCGGAAGGCCGTTCAGACCGCCGTACCAGCTCTGTATCACCGTATTCTTGAAAGGCATGCCGTTCATGAGGACGGTCTTTGCGAGACGCGGGTCACGTTTTGACGGATCAAGGGCAATGGCCCTGTGCTCCGCATTGTTCCAGTCAAATGGTGTCCCGTCCGCAAGGTCGAATGCCTCAACAAGGTTCATTGTCGGGCACAGCCCGGAATTGCCTCCTTCATACCCTATAGGAAAATTCGCTGCCTCAACAGAGTTGTCAGCCGCATTGTACCTTGTAAAGATAAGCCCAGAGGCATTTACATTATTCACGGTCTCCTCATCAACAAGCGCATAGACCCCCATGTCAATCACATCCTTGGCTGCAGACGCAGCTGCAAGCCATTTCTCCTTTGAGTCCTCCGGATTGTTCAGCGGGCTTGCCGCATAAAGCAGGACGCGTGACTTCAAGGCGAGGGCCATGCCCTTTGTGACACGGGCGGTCTCACCGGAATATGTACCCTTGTACGTGTCAGGGAGACGCCTGGCGACCTGGTCGCATTCATCTACGATCCACCCTACAGTCTCATCGAATGAAGAAGGGACAAGCCCGTTCACCTCTTCCGGGAGGAAAGTACGGTCTGCGATCACGATATTCCTGTATCTGCGCAGCAGTTCGAAATGGAAATATGCCCTTAAGGCCCTTATCTCAAAAGGGTAGTTTACGAGTTCCGCCCGATACTCTTTATAGCGTTCCTGATACCGGGTATCCGGAAAGTCATCCGGGCAGTTCTCAAGAAAATAATTCGCCTGCGCTATTGCACTGTACCACCTGCCCCACGTATCATCCACAAGGTCACCGGCATTCCAGCTTCCGTCATAGAATTTCTTTATCCCGCCTGTACTCCACGCATATATGGCATCGTCAGAAGCCGCATCAAGCATTGTCCCCTCGACATCGCCATATCCAGGCAGGACATACGAATAGATGTTCGCAGTAACCTTCTTGACATTGCTGAAACTTGCGAACTGGTAGTCGGTCGAATTGTACACGGATTCATCCAGCGCGAGGAAGCCGCACGATGAAAGCAATCCAGACAACACAAGCGCAGCACAAAGCAGAGAACCTGTTCCAGGCCTGCTGCCAATCATTTTATATATTTGTCCCATAATGTACATTTTATCAGAAAGTCAACTTAATCCCAACAAGATATGACCTGAGTGACGGATAGTCCGCTGTAACCTGCTCCGGATCCATTATGCCGACATAGTCGGCACTGAAGAGTCCCGTCCCCCGCAGATATATCCTGAACTGGCTCATTTTCATTCTCCTCACATACTTCCCGGGAAGGTCATAATGCACATCGAGCGAGCGCAGCTTGAAAAAGTCTCCTCTCTCTGTCCATAGGCTGGATGGCCGGAAATTATGGTTGTCAGCCAAGGTGGTAAGCCTCGGATACCTTGCACCTGGTGTCGACCTCGTCCAATGGCTGGAGAGGTACATTTCTGAAATGTTCCTGCTGTTTCCGTAAAGAGGCTGGTAAACAGATGAGAGGTCCGTAACCACGGTGCTCCTGGCACTTCCCTGGAACAGGGCATCTATGCCGAACCCTGAATAGCCAAGCCCTATACGTATTCCGTAATTGATTTCCGGCACACTTGAGAAGAGCTGGTATGCTACATCATACGAATCGATTGTACCGTCCCCGTTCATGTCCCTGTACTTGACATCCCCTGGCTGCAGGGATGTTGTATATGACGATGAAGGCACCCCGTCAGCCAGGCTTCCGTCCGCATTGAAGTCGGATACCTGGTACAGCCCGTCCGCGACAAGACCGCAAAATGTCCCTACCGGATGCCCTGTCATGTACATCCATCCATAAGGATGGTATTCCTCCCCGCTGTTGACAATCCAGTTATGCGCATATGAGAAAGTTCCTCCTATAAGGCAGGAAAACCTGCCGAATGACTTATGCCAGTCCAGGGAAGCCTCTGCTCCATAGCCACGGACCTCCCCGACGAAGAGATAAGGCGGAGCGACGCCCAATATGGATGAGATTGTGCCGGAGCCTGGGTTTGATATGTTTCTCCTGTCAAACAGGAAGGCACCTGCAGAGAACGACAAAGAGTTGAAAAGGCCAAGCTCTATGCCCGCATCCAGCTTCATGTCTGTCTCCGGCTCTATGCCTGATGACGGGAATGCACCGGCTGCAAACCCTGGAGTCTCGATGCTCCCGACAAAGATATACGGGTCTGCAGATGTGTTGAAACGCTTGTCCATGTCATAACCCAGGAAATAATCCTGGCCTGTAAGTCCAGCAGACACCCTGAATTTCAGAAGATTGACACGTGCTGCATTTTTCATGAACCCTTCATTGGAGATGACCCACGCAAGGGACAGCGCAGGATACAGGCGATATTTGTCCCCTGCAGCAAGCTTCGGGCTTCCGGAGCAGTTAAGCACAATGTCTGCCAGATACCTGTCATCATGATTATATCCTGCAGACAGGATCCAGTCCAGGTACCTTCTGGTGGTATTGGCACCGCTGTATCTTGACTCTCCCTGGGCATATATTGCAGAGGCCCTGACTTTATCGGCACCGAATGCACGCTCCCAGTCAAGCCTTGCATTCACATATGTCCTCATCACCTGCCATGCAAGCGAGGCCTTGAAGTCAATCTCGGTATCGTTACCGAACCTCTGGTATGACATTCCGTTGACATCACCATTGTCTCCATAGGAAGGAGAGGCTATCGAATATGACCAGTTCTTCGACCTTGCATCATAGATATCAGCTGAATTGTCATAGCTCACACGTGCCGTCAATGAAAGTCCCCTGACAAGGGCATCCAGGCTCTGGGTCAGCTCGAAATCAGCAAACATTGTCCTGTGCAGAGTAAGCCCGTATCCGCCAGCGGACTTCTCTGCAAGCGGGTTCTCATTCTGCTGCAGCCTCGACCAGCTTCCGTCCGGAGCGTACACAGGGGAGCCGAGAGACGGCATGTCGTACATCAAGGCAAGTCCGACACCGGACATAGGCTGCTGGTTCTGGCTGAGACGCCCCATCAGATTGAGCCTAACCCTCGTTGTCTTTGTGACCATAGCCTCAAGATTTGCCCTCAGCTTCAGCGAATACACTTCAAGCTGAGTCGAATATCCGTCATTAAGCCCTGTATTGGCAAACAGTCCGCGGCTGCTGTTGAAATTAGCAAAGGCATAATATCTTGCCCTTTCAGAAGAACCGTCAACAGAGACATTCACATCATGGCTGTACGCCATATTGCGCAATACCTCCCTCTTCCAGTCCACTGCAGGAAGAAGCGAAGTCCCGTCTGCAATCGCAGCCAGCTCCGACGGGGTATACCTTGGAGCCATCCCGTCATTGGCCAGAGCCTCGTTCACCGCCCTTGCATAGGAATAGGCATCAGCCATCTCCGGCACACGGAATGGAGTGGATATTCCGAAATCATAGTTTATCTTTGTCCTTATCTTATGGTCGCCTCCATGCTTTGTAGCTACATATACCGCACCGTCTGCACCCCTGTTGCCGTACAGCGCAAGGGATGCGGCATCCTTGAGTACCGTCACTGAAGCAACCTCCTCCACATCAATATCGTTTATCTCCCTCTCCACCCCGTCCACAAGGACAAGCACCCTGGAGCCTATGTTCGAGCAATATCCACGCACAATGGCTGATGCCGCCTGCTGGCCCGCGACAGATGAGCCTTGCATGAGGAACAGCCCCGGAAGACGTCCATAGAGCGTATTGAGGACATTCTTCTCCCCGCTTATGGCAATCTCATCAGCAAGGATTGCGTCCGCTGAGCATGAAGACAGGACCTTGTCTGCAGATATTCCATAGCCAAGCTCCACCCTGAGGCTGTCCGGCATGGCATAGGATACGGCGGTGCACATCAGTGCCGGCAATGCCGCAATCATATATTTTCTAATCTTATCCATAGTATCAGTTTCTGTAAAAATTACCATCCTGGATTCTGTACCAGTCCATATCCCTTGTTCAGTTCCTCGGACGGGAATGCGCTCATGTACCACTTGGTGTCAAACTCCCTTGCCCAATAGCGCTGCACATCTTTCCATGGCTCCGAAAATTCCAGGACGATATCGCCTCCTTCGGCACTTCCGCTCTTCAAGGTGATGTCGATTCCATACAGGTCCTCCCTGAAGACATCCTCACGCTTCCATCCTACGAGATCAAACCAGCGCACTTCCTCAAAGCACAGTTCCCTCGCCCTTTCGTCAAGGATCTCCTCCCTGAGAGCCGGGTCTCCGGAAAGCGGGCATTCGCTGTACGACGGATGGAATCTTCCCGCCTGCACTGCAGCAAGCAGGGCATCGTCCATGTCCGGAAGCCCGACCCTGCCGCGCACAATGTTGAGCTGCGCATAGGCGGCCTCCTTCCGGCCTGTCTCGTTCAGGGCCTCAGCATATGCAAGATGTATCTCCGCCATTCTCAGGTAAGAGCAGTTTGCCGGACGGTTATAGAATGTAGGCAGGTCATAGTCCCAGAGGAATTTCCTGACCATGAACCCGGTATATGCCCTTCCGGTGCTTTTTGACCCGCGTTCCGAGCCGTTGAGCCACATTTCGGCCGGCCTGTTCTGGAAACGGTCCCCGACAATCATCACAGTCTCGTAGAGACGGGGGTCCCTCCCGGTAAACGGATTGTCGTCCAAAGTCCCGATGCCGTTGCGTGCCTTGATCCAGTCCCTGTAAGATGCCGGCCTTCCATCCGCATATGGGAAGAGGTCTACATAGTTCAGCGTAACGCTTCCTCCGCCATATCCACGGCCTTCATTGGGAGGAGTTGTAGTCATGTCGCTTGAGCAGCCGTAATACATCCTGTGATAGGATTCGCTGAATGTCCTCAGGTTACGGAATGTCTGGATAAGCATCTCACTGTTGTGCCTGTCCACATAGCAGCCATTGAAAGCTGTCCTGTAGCCTTCCTCATCGCGGTTCAAAGGCTCGACAAGATGGAAAGGGCTGCCGTTCTTCACATTCTCCCTGAAAAACTCCTCACATGCATCAACGACCCTCTGCCATCTCTCCCCGCTATAATTGCCGTACCAGGCCATGTACGGGACATCTCCTGCCGGAATCTTGTCCACATTGCCGGCATAAGGCTCACCAGGTATCCCATAAGGCGCATCTGCATTGAAAAGAGGCCTTGCCGCAAGCAGCAGCACCCTTATCTTAAGCCCCAATGCACCGGCAGCACAGAAACGTCCGTCATCAGCACTGGAGACATTCCATGGCAATGCCTCCGCAGCTTCGTCGCAAAGCCCCGTGACATAATCGACAGTTTCAGACAGCGTCTTCCTCGAGAAGTCCACATCGAGGCTGTTGGAGGCATCCACCGAGCCATAGAGCAGAGGCACACCGCCATAATGGCGCAGAAGTTCATGGTAATGGCACGCGATTATCATCTTCGCCTCAGCCTTGCGGACAGCCTTCTCCTCATCCGTCATGTCCGGCACGCGGTCAACGTTCTCTATGTAGAGCCATGCTTTCCTTATGCCTTTCCAGCTGTCTTCCTTTGCCGGCGCAAAGCCGTACTTGGTAGCAGCTCCAGGAGAGACATTCTCGGATTCAGCCGAATAGACTCCTCCGTAATATGTCCCGTAGACACCTCCCCATTCACAATGTGACTGTATGATGTCCGTGATTGCATCAAGGTTGTCCCAACCAATCTTGTTTCCGGATTCCTGATGCTCGAAAGTCCCGTCATTGGCATGTACTGTAATAGGTGTGCGCAATGTCGCGTATGCGGATACCAGCGCCCGTTCCGCATACATCCTGGAAGAGAATATCGTATCTATGGTGACATCTGTCCCCGGTGCCTTCTCAAGGAAACGGCTCCCTACTGTAAGGTCACTGCATGATGCCATCAGGATACCGCACGCCAATGCGCATATATATACTTTTATCTTCATGGCTTAAAATGTTATGTTGAATCCGAAATTGTATATCCTCACGTTCGGATACGTGTTGGAATCACCGGAAGTGGTCCCTTCTGGGTCAATGTCAAGCCTGTTCAGCTCCGAGAAGAGGGTCAGAAGGTTATATCCGTTGACAAACAGCCTCATTGAAGAGATGCCCATCCTTCCGAGCCTCGGGAATGCAGACGAGCTGAAGGTATATGAGACCTCGGCTGTCTTGAGCCGGAGATACGAGGCATCCATCAGCCACAGGGAAGAATCCTGTATGTTATGCGACTTGTTCTGGAAAGTAAGCCTCGGGAACATTGCATCACGGTTTTCCTCCGTCCATCTTCCATCAGCCAGGAATTTCAGGAGCATACGTCCGTTGTTGGTACCGAAAGGGTTGCGGTATTCCCCGGTCAGCATCCTTGAGGCATGGAGCGCACCCGTCCACTGCATGGAGAATCCAAGCCCCTTCCAGTTGAATCCCGCCACAAGGCCGAAGACATAGTCAGGACGCTGGCCATACCCGAGCCAGGTCTTGTCATTCCCGTCAATCTTACCGTCCCCGTTAAGGTCCCGGTAGAGTACATCGCCTGGACGCAGGTTTCCTGCCGACATAGACGGAAGCAGAGGTGTGCCGTCACTGCCCTTTTTCAGTTCACCGCTTTCATCGAAATCATCAGGTATGAGGAAACGGTCGAAGACATAGCCGTATGTCAGGCCTGTGCTCAGGCCAGTCTGGGCCATATAGGGATAATTAGGGACAACCTCGTCCATATATATGATCTTGTTCTTCGACCACGACATGTTTGCAGTGAGAGAATACTCGAAATCACGCGCCCTGTCCATCCAGCCGAGCGACAGTTCATATCCATGGTTCTTTACCTGGCCAAGGTTTATGAGCGGAAGATTTATATCCGCGATTGAAGGAAGCGTATTCCTTGTCGAGAGGATGTCCCTGCGGTCCTCGAAGAAGACATCAGCAGTGAATGAGAGACGATAGTTGAGCAGTTTGAGGTCAAGCCCGTAATTCTGCTTTGCGCATTTCTCCCACGTCACATCCAGGTTCCCCATCGTATTCTCCTTCGCATCAGGAAGAAGCGTAGAGCCGGCATCAGAGCCGAACTGCCAGCTGCCATTTCCGGCCCAGACGTTGTTCAGTCCTGTCCATGAGCCGTCAAGATACAGGAACCTCTCCCCTGAATATTTGTCGTTCCCGACAATTCCATATGACGCCCTGACCTTAAGGAAATCTATGACACGCTGCCTTTTCATGAATTTCTCCTCCGAAATGATCCATCCGGCTGAGACTGACGGGAAGAAGCCGAAACGCTTTCCTGGCGCAAAATTCTCGGAGCCGTTGTATCCGGCATTGAAGTCCACCATATACCGCTTGTCATAGCTGTATGTGACCCTGCCGACATACCCGACATATCCTGTCGGGATAGAAGTATATTGTGAAGGATAATATGTCTTGCTCTGGTTGTACAGGAGCAGGCCTGTGACCTCATGCCTGCCGAATGACCTCGCATAGCTGACACTAAGCTCGGCATACCAGTTACGGCCCAGCGCCTTTGCGCTCTCATTATATGAAAGAGGCTCATCCAGGCCTTTGACGCCATCTGTCTGATAGACGATTGTACGGTCAAACCGTGGATCGGAGAAATCCATTCCAGGCTGGGTGAGGGAGCCGAGATAGATAGGGATATATGCGCTGTCCGCCCCTACCGGTCCACGTGCGACCATGATTGAATAATTGCTGTTGTACGAGCCTTTGAGAGTGGCGCTCAGCCCCTTTGTGACACAGTCAAGGTTCTGCTCAAGGCTCATGTCTATGTTCAGCACATTGGATGTCTCAACGCCATGCCCGTAATTGTAATACTGGTCCAGCCCGCTCTCCCCGAGAATGGAGATATATTTCATGGATGTATTGCGGATATGCCTGCCGTCAACGAATCCCGGGCCGGCAAACGGGACTGCCCACATGACATTTCTCCACAGCATGTCAGTGTTGTAAGGTGAATTCTTCTTGCCGACATGCCCTCCTATATTCAGGCGCAGAAGCGTAGTGTTCGTCACATCTATGTCCAGGTTCGCCCTGTAGTTGTACCTGTCATATGTATAGTTCGGATTGTAGTTCTCATAGTAGCGGCGCAGCATACCGTCCTGGTACAGATATCCGAGCGAGACAAAGTAACGGAACCTGTCACCTCCCCCGGAAACTGTAAGGTTATGCTGAGTCTGCCATGAATAATCCTTGAATATATATTTGTTCCAGTCCACATCGGGGAACATTATCGGGTCCTCGCCTGTACGGAACATCTCGACCACGGCCGGCGAGAATGTAAGCTTGTCCGGAGACAGGGACGGATTGTCCCCAAGCTGGGCTTCATTGTAAAGGGTGGCATACGTGTAGCTGTCAACTCCATGAAGATTACGGAGCGACTGGGTAAGCCCGGCCTGCGAAGTCCATGAGATCTGCGGCTTTCCGCTGCTTCCCCTCCTTGTGGTGACAAGCAGGACCCCGTTTGCACCCCTCACACCGAATACGGCTGTCGAAGAGGCGTCCTTGAGGACTGTTATGCTCTCTATTTCATTCGGGTCCATTGAAGAGAACTCCCGTTCTACACCATCCACCAATATCAGCGGCCTGGAAGCCGCATCTGTCAGTGAACCGGTACCTCGTATGTATATGGTCGCCTCATCCGCTCCAGGCTGGCCGGACATCTGCACAGACGAGACTCCAGTCAGCGCACCGGAAAGGGCATTCGCGACACTTCCGCCAGGAGACCTGAGGAGCTGTTCCGTCCCGACAGACACGATTGACCCGGTTACGGACATCTTGCTCTGCCTGCCATATGCTATGACCTGCACCTCATCAAGCAGCTGGCTGTCCTCCTTAAGCCTGACCACAAGAGGGCGGTCTCCGTCCGGCACGACCTCGGCCGCCTCGTATCCAAGATAGAAGACCTCGAATACGACATTCTGTACATCTCCCGGGACAGTTATTGTGAACTGCCCGTCAATATCGGTATCTGTACCCGTCATTGTTCCCTTTATCCTGACTGTCACTCCCGGCAAAGGCTCGGAAGTGGCATCATCCAGGACTGTTCCCCTGAATGTCCTGCCGTCAATTGCCCCGGCCTGCACGCCATATGGCCTTCCGCCCCCGGCCGAGAAAGCCGGAAGCGGAGCCATGATAAGCAAGACAGCAAACAGATGTGTGCATAATTTCAGCATAATGTCCGCTATTGCATGTTTTCAGTAATAATGATTATCTTGCATTGAAACAATATACGCAAGCTGCATTCTGGTCATTGATACCGGCGACCTTCACCCCGTCTATGAACAGCGACGGCATGAATGAATCCTCAGCATAATAGTCACCTCCTGCATAGCATATATCTGTCCATCCGAGTTCATAGAGGACGTACGCAGCCTGTGAGATTGTCATGCTCTTTGAAGTTACCAGGGCAAGCCCTATCTTGTTGTCAAGCGTCTTGCCTATAAATGACCTTGTCCTCCCCATGCTGTTGTACCCATGGCCAAAGGTCTCTGAATCGCCGTCATTTATCAGGAGGTCGATATATGTCAGTTTCCTGCCATCACGTACCACCATCGGGTTCACATAGGTCGCGTCTGTCACATCCCACACTTCACCGGCATAGGAGACAGCCTCCTTGCGCGGCCTGAAATTGTCATCCGTCACCCTTTCTCCATATACTATCCCGAAGTCTTCATAGTTGAAATAAGGCAGCACCTTGAGAGTCCCGTCCACAGACGCCGCCTGCGATATCTTCATCGTGCCGTCCCCAGTGAAGCCTACAAATGTCCCGAAGTTTCCTTCCCACCAGGACTCGCCGGCAGCCTTGACCATGTTTCCACCAATCTTGAGCATAGGCTTCTGCGCTGCTGGTGCACCGGTCATGGAGATGGCCGCCCTGACATAGTCAGGAGCTTCTTCCGCCACAAGGTTTCCTGAGAATGAGGCGGCATCGAATGTCGCGATATAGAACTCGCACGAAGCGATGCTGACCTTCTCGCGTGAATCAGGATAGTCACCGAGGAAACCGCATTTTGCAATCTGGGTCTCCACAGAGCCATTGCAGTTCCACCACTGGTCTGTTTCAGCCCCCGTATTCTGCGCAGGTACCTGCTTCAGGAGTGATTCTGCCTTCCAGACGCTCAGGGAAGGATATTTCGCTTTCCAGTCCGATGCTGTAATATCTGAGAAGCCCCATTCTGAAGGGCTCTTGATAGCCGCAGTATAGTCCAGCCTTACAGTAAATTCACGCTCTACGCCGCCGGACATGACTGAGACCACAGAAGGCCCGTCTGAAAGGTCCCATGCCTTCTGAGAGACTGACGCCCCTTCGATAAGCGCCCCTTCACCAAAGACAATCACTACATTGCTCCTGTCCATACCCGCCTGGTATGTGATGATGAACTCCTTCGCTGAAGGGCTGAATATAATGGGATAGCCCCCCTCAACGGTAATCTTCGATGCATCAGCCACAGGAAGCGCACTTGACGTGACCGCGACGCTGTATATTACATTTTTCTTGTCCGGGCTCTTGAAATAGATATCCTCACCGGCCTCATAGTCAGAAGGGTCAGACGGCCAGGACAATGTGTAGCCGTCATTGAGCGCGACATCCAGCCTTGACCCGGAGAAATTCTCAGCCTTGTCGAACGCGAAAAGGATTGTCAATGCCTGATGGTCTGCAACCCCATCCACTGTCTCGCCGTCAGCGGTAACAGAAATCCTTGAAAATGGTTCTGCAGCATATCCGCCTTTGCCAGGCCCGTCTGACGGAGTCTTCTCACACGAGACAGACATTGTCAATGTTGCTGCAATGATTGCCGGAAAAGCCAGTTTCCCGAAAGAAAATCTTGTTTTCATAACTGTCATTAATTTAGTGAACATAAAAGTGGCATGCCGCTTCCCCCAAGATGTGGAGCGGACGCAGACACAAAGTAAACAACAGTAATCCCTGACGAGGTCGAAAATTTTCCGTATTAGGTAGATTAAATCACAACACACTGTCTATCAAAACCATACAATCAGACATGACATTCGGCGATAAATTCTTTCGGAGTCTTCCCGAACTTCTTCTTGAAGCATGTGCTGAAATATTTCGGGTCGTTGAAACCGATAGAATATGCAAGGTCGCTGATGTGCAGATCCGCCTGTTCTGTCATAAGACGGCTTGCCACGGTCAGCCTGACATTGAGGATGAACGCTGCCGGTGTAAGCCCTGTCAGTGACTTCAGCTTTTCCGACAGGACAGTCTTCGAGACACCCATGGCCTCCGTGAATTCCTGCAGCCCGAAACCGCTGTCACTGTAGGATGAATTCACGACATCAATGGCTTTCTGTATGAACACCTCGTCCACCGGAGTATAGTCAAGGGACGCCACATCGAACACAAGCTGCTTACGGAAATCCGCACCACGGCGCTCCCTCCTCTTCAGGCAGTTCGTCACCTGGGCATAGAGCACCGGGAAACTGCACGGCTTGCTGACATAGCCGTCCGCACCGGACTCCCATCCCTCTATCTGGTCCTTGTCTGTCCTCTTGGCTGTAAGCAGTATAACAGGGATATGGGAATATTCCACATTTCCCTTGATGGCACGGCAAAGCTCTATCCCGTCCATGCCTGGCATCATGACATCTGATATTATCAGGTCCACGGTATTGCCACGGGAAAGATATTCAAGCACCGCCATCCCAGAGCCTGCTGTGACAATGCTGAAATAGCCTGACAGCAGATTGTCAAGAAGCATGCACAGTTCCTCATTGTCATCGGCAATCATTACCGTATAGTTTCCCGAAGACTTGAATGCGCCATCCGGCAGTGGCAATGCCCCTTTACAGAAAGGGACTTCATTAACTGCAACGCCAAGCGTCTCGTCCACTTCTTCAGGAGAATAGCTGTCCCTTGATACAGGAATCGACACTATGAAGCAGTTTCCCTTTTCCTCTGCAGCTGTGACCCTTACAGTGCCATGATGCAGGTTGACCAGGTCCTTGACAAGTGAAAGCCCGATTCCCGTACCGATGGTGTTGTATCTGCGGTAATCACCATCATAGAAACGCTTGAAAAGGCCGTCAATTGTCGCGGCATCCATAAGTTTCCCCGTATTCGCGACCTCTATGACAGCCATTCCTGAGCTGTCAAGGGAAAGCTCCACAGAGATACATCCGTCATCCGGTGTATATTTTGTCGCATTAGAGACAAGGTTATAGACAATCTTGTCAACCTTGTCAGGATCAAACCATGCCCATATCACGTCCGGGTCGCTCGCGAACCGGATATTCTGGCTGCGGTGCTGTACAAGCGGAAGAAAGGCATCTGTACATCCCTTCACGAATGAACTGAGGTCATTGTACCCGACAGAGAGCTTCAGGTTTCCGCTCTCCATTTTACGGAATTCAAGAATCTGCTGGATAAGCCTCATCAGCCTCGTCGCATTTGCACCCATTACAGGCAATATGCCCTGCATCCCCGATTCTCCTGACACCCACAGGTTCTCCACAGATGCCATTATTATGCTCAATGGCGTCATCAGTTCATGGGTGACATTGGTAAAGAAATTAAGCTTAAGCTGATTAAGCTCCTTGATCTTGGCTTTCTCCATTTTCTCAAGCCGGATTTTCCCGAGCATCTTGACGCGGTATATCAGAAAACGGACAAAAGCATACAATATGCATCCAAAGAGAACGGCATACAGAAGAACAGCCCACCAAGAGAGCCATGGAGACGGCTTTATCCTTATCTCCAGCGTCTTCTCCGCACTGCTGTTGCCATAGACATCCTGCCCTTTCAGATGAAACACATATTTCCCCGGAGGAAGATTATGATACTCAGCAGAATGCTTTCCGGCTGCAGCCACAATGTCTTCACGGTCATATCCGTCAAGCCTGTATGTATATATGTTCCCTCCCGGATCCACATAGTTCATCAGTGAGAATGACAAAGTGAAGTTATTGTCAAGGTGCGACAGCACAATCCGGCCTGAATAATCAACATCGCTGCAGGATATGCGCTTCCTGTCCTTTTCCGGGAGAGACCGCAGCGACACACCGTTTATCCTGAAATCAGTGAATGCAATCGCGGAGCGGACGCTCTCCGGCTTAATACGGCCTGTATCAAACGCCACAATCCCACGGGAACTGCCAAGCAGCAGCCTTCCGTCCGGGAGCACTGCCGAGGAATTGGAATTGAAAGAGAAAGCCTCCCCGGAAGAGGCTGGAGAATAGAAATTGAGATTGCCCATTCTGTCCGGCCTGCCCTCGGGGACAAACGAGATGACGACATCGGATGTAGTCATCCACATCCTCCCGGACATGTCCTCGACAATA
Organism: uncultured Bacteroidales bacterium; assembly: GCA_947179325.1. Taxonomy (GTDB): domain Bacteria; phylum Bacteroidota; class Bacteroidia; order Bacteroidales; family UBA932; genus Cryptobacteroides. The sequence goes on from CAMXAU010000003.1 coordinate 115,262, forward strand.
TTGTTCACTCCCCTGTTGTCTATCACAGACATGTAGGTTATCGTTTCAAATTCATCAGTATCGGCATTGTACCATGACAGGCCGTCATACATCGACCCGGCCCAGACCCAGCCCCTTGAATCAACATGCAGGCAGGATATGTTGTTTGAATCATGCCTCTTTCCGACTGAATACCTCCGGCACTCACCCGTCTGCATAGAAATCCTTACAATCCCGCCATGGGTCGATGCGATCCAGACACTTCCGTCTATCCCCTGCCTTATGGCAATGACAGAGCCGGCATCGTCAATCATCCCGTCTGCACCGTGATGATATTCACCTATAGGACTTACACTCCCCAGTGTATCCAGGACGAACAGCCCATCCCTTGTCGCAATCCACATGCAGTTGTCCTTGTCCTCCATCATGGCCGTGACACCGGAATATGCAATACGGTTGTCATCGACAGTCCTGACATCATGGGACTCCTCGTCATAGAACCATACGCCTCGGCTATATGTGCCGAAACAGATTTCACCCGACCGCCTGCTGCGCATTATTACATCGACAGATGATGTGTAAGGCATATTGGAGAAGCCAGGAATATCATGATAATCAGCCGCTGTCCCCGATGAGGCATCATAGAGGATCATGCCATATCCTATCAGGCCGAGCCAATACCTGTCCTCTCCTGCATGGAAAATGCTCCTCACCGAACTTGTATAGTGGCTGTCACGTACATTGCCGAGGTGATCTACCGTGAAATCGCCCTCCACACCTTCAACACGGCACAGCCCTCCACAGAACATGCTCAGCCACATTGTCCCGTCTGAAGCCCTGAGGATGGAGCTGACCTCATTGTACGGCAGGTCATATGGACCTGTCCCCGGGACATAGTTACGGAAATCAGAGACTCCGGCGCCGGTATGCGGAAGGATGCTCAGGCCGCTGCGGGAGCTTACCCAGATCCTGCCGTCAGGGTCCTGGTTTATATCATAGACTATATTGTCAAGGAGGGAGCATGGCTCTGCGTCATCATGCACAAAGAGCCTCCGCCCCGATATTTCATCCCCGGACAAGGACAGACGCAGAAGCCCCATATCCCATGTCCCGATCCAGATATTCCCATCATTGTCCTCGAATATGGCGTCTGCATACTTCATTACCGGATCATCATATGCAATCATGCACCCTGACGCATGTCCATATCTGTAGAGACCGTTTTCACATGCAGCAATCCAGATATCCCCCCTGCTGTCCTCAATCATTGCAGACACACCTACAATTGAAAGGCTGTCTGCCCCCATCATTTCAAATGCCTCCTCTCCCCGCCTCTTCCTGAAGACACCGCTGCTCCCGCCTACCCAGATATCCCCGGAAGAAGTGCTGATTATATCCCTGGCATCTATATCAGGGAGCATGCTTCGCGGCACCTGCCCTGTCCTTCCTGTCTTCCTGTCCAATGTGAACACCCCTTTCTGGGCTGCAATCCACAGGATTCCGTCCAGGTCCTCTGCAACAACATTGAGATGGCAGTTGAAAAGCGCCCCATTGGCTGAGTCCAGACCATATGTAACTACATCATATCCGTCATAGCGGACCAGGCCGTTATATGTAGGCAGCCATATGAAGCCTTCTGAATCCTGGAACAGGATGCGGACCTCCGTGGTAGGAAGCAGTCCCGACGGGACCGGCACGAACCTCAGGTCATTGCCCATGCGGGCAGTCGAAGAATAAGCTAAAAGCGGGCAAATGGCAGCAGCCAGAAACAGGAGCAATCGTCTCAAATCCATATAAACAAGCATAAGGAAGCAGCAAAAGTATGAAATTCCGGACGATGTTCCAACATAGATTGGCAGGATTGAATAAAAAGCCTACCTTTGCATCCTGGTCAAAAACAGATTTTATATGGAATATAAAATAGGAGAGCAGTCCCGCTGCGGAGTCATAGGATACGGAAGCTGGGCAACCGCCATTGTGAGTCTTCTGGCAAAGAACGGGAACGAGGTCAGATGGCATATCAGGAACAAGGATGTATATGACGGCCTTGTCACAGAGGGCAGGAACAGGAAATATCTCAATGAGACCGTATTTGACAGGAATACAATCAAGCCTTCCATGGACATCAACGAGGTTGTGGCTGACTCGGACATCATCGTGATGGCCGCACCTTCCGCATATCTCAAGGATTTCCTTGAACCACTCACGGTGCCGCTCAAGGACAAGTTCATTGTCTCCGCGATAAAGGGGATCATCCCCGGAGACTACAAGACGGCCGTGGAATATCTGCATGACAGATACGACCTCACATACAGGCAGATCGGCATAATGTCCGGCCCGTCACATGCAGAAGAGGTCTCGCGCGGCAAGGCATCATACCTCGCCATTGTATGTACAGACCAGGAGAATGCAAGGTCAATCGGCAGGAGAATCAGCACTGATTTCCTTATGCTCAACTATTCTTCCGACCTCTATGGAGTTGAATATGCGGCAATACTGAAGAACATCTACGCCCTTGCCGTCGGGATTGCGACCGGACTTGGATACGGGGACAATTTCCTCGCCATGCTGATATCATGCTGCGCCAAGGAGATGACACGCTTCCTGCGCGAAAGCTACCCGGCCGAGAGGGACACGATGAACGCCGAATACCTCGGTGACCTGCTTGTGACATGCTACTCCACATATAGCCGGAACCGCCGTCTCGGGCTCCTGATCGGGCACGGATGCACAGTAAAGAGCGCGCTCAACGAAATGACAATGATTGCTGAAGGCTATTTTGCGGCCGACTGCATAAGGCACATCAATTCCAGGCACAAGGTGAACATGCCGATTGCCGACATGGTATACGACGTCCTGTACAGGAACGCCTCCGCAAGGCTGAGCATGAAAGAGCTTACGGGAAAGATCATTACTCCATAATTTGAAAAAGACATGCACATAAGGCAAGAATACCTCAGCAGGAGCGGCTCCGAAGTATGGGAGACAGTTGTTGAATATGTAAAGAAGCACGGATGCTTCACGTCAGTGACAGGCATTCCGTATTCCGCCACCTTCGTCGGAAGCTGCATTTTCCTCAAGGGAGGAAACAAAGGCACAAAACGTGCTGATGAGGGCGAATACCTTACAGGCAAAGACTTCATTGCCGCCTACGACGCAGTCAAGACACTTGAAGTAATCAACACCGCCAAGGTAAAGCCCTACATCAAGCGGCAGCAGACCCCGTTCATAGGCCTTCTTGTCTGTGCAGGTGTAATTGACCTGGAAGATTCAGGGGACACAGGGAATGAACTAAAGATATTTTAATGGCATGATACGTAAAATAATGAGAATCGTAGCACTTACCGTGGCACTTGGGCTTGCGGTATTCGTATATTTCGGGTTCTATTTCGTTTTCGGCGAAGGCGTGAAGGCGGGTGAACTGAATTTCGTCGTCTACAAGGGGTATGTCTTCAAGACATACGAGGGACGCATCATCCAGGCCGGATTCAGGGGAGCCTCAAAGGGAAGCACCTCGACTGCTGTACAGTCATATGAGTTCGACTTCTCGGTCACCGACAAGGCCATAGCAGACACGCTGAGCCTCTGCGCAGGAAAGAACGTCCAGCTCCACTACAAGGAATACCTCGGGGTACTTCCATGGAGAGGGAAGCAGAAATATATAGTTGACGGCATCATAGCAGTAGAATAAAAGACATAAATACAATGAGACGATCCATCTATACCGCAGCCGCTGCGGCATTCCTCTCCATGGGCCTGTACGCCCAGGATATTCCAGGAGCATTTGCAAGCCGCCAGGCAAACGACCAGTCAGGCAGGATACTGACCATGGAGGAGACAATATTGTCAAGGGACCTCTATCCGAGAAGCGAAAGGTTCAGGTGGCAGAAAGACGGGAAAACCTATAAGGCAGTAAAGGCATCAGAGGCCGTCCAGCCACAAAGGCGCAATGCCTATGAGGCCTTCACAGAAGGCAACGGCCTGTATATGCGTGACACCCTGGGGAATGTCACAGCCATAGCCGAGGACTGCGACAGGAACATTGTATATGGGCAGTCCGTCAGCAGAAACGAATTCGGAATCGACGGCGGGATATTCTGGTCCCCTGACAGGAGCAGGCTCGCATTCTACAGGAAGGACGAAAGCGCGGTCACCGACTTCCCCCTGCTTGACATCAGGACAAGGACAGGAGAGCTGAAGCCGCTTAAATACCCTATGGCAGGCATGGCGTCTGAGGTGCTGAGGCTATGTGTCTACGACATGGCATCCGGGGACACGCTGCATGTGAAGGCAAATGACTTCGGGCACGACCGCTACCTTACCAACATCACATGGTCCCCGGACAGCAGGAGCATATTCATACAGGTCCTTGACCGCAGCCAGAAACACATGAGGCTCAACATGTACGATGCCTCTACCGGTGATTTCGTGAAGACCATACTCAGTGAGGACAACAGCAATTATGTGGAGCCGCTTGACCCTCTGTATTTCATAGACGGCAGCAACAGCAGGTTCATATACCGCACTGCAAACAGGGACGGTTTCCGCAACCTGTACCTGTGCGATACCGACGGGGCTATCCAGAGGCTGACAGCGACTGATGCAGATGTGGAATACATAGGCAATGACGGGAAGGATGTATATTATACCTCGGCGGAGGTCTCCCCTGTCGAGAACCATTTTTTCAAGATAAACATCAAGACAGGCAAGAAGACAAGGCTGACATATGCAGAAGGATGGCATACCGTCTTCCCAAGCCCTGACTACAGGCTGTTCATCGACCATTACACAAGCATCGCGAATCCAGGGGTGACAGACCTCTGCACAACGGACGGCAAGAAAAGGGAGAACCTTCATAAATGCGAGGACCCTACCATGGACTACGCATATTCGAAGATAATGCTCGGCAGCGTCAAGAGCGCAGACGGAAAATACGACAACTACTACAGGCTGATCCTTCCGAAGGACTTCGACCCTTCGAGGAAATATCCGATGGTCCTCTATGTCTACGGTGGGCCGCACTCCCAGATGGTGCGCAACACCTACATGGCAGAGCTGCGCAGATGGGAGATGTACATGGCCCAGAGAGGATATATAGTATATGTACAGGACAACAGGGGGACACAGAACCGCGGACTTGACTTCGAGCAGGCAATCCACGGGCAGTGCGGACAGGCAGAGATGGCAGACCAGATAGAGGGAATCAGGATGATGGCAGAACTGCCTTTCGTTGACAGGGACCGCATCGGAGTGCACGGATGGAGCTACGGAGGGTTCATGACAATATCACTCGTGACTAATTACCCGGACATATTCAAGGTGGCAGTTGCCGGAGGCCCGGTCATTGACTGGAAATGGTATGAGGTAATGTACGGGGAAAGATACATGGACAGCCCGTCAGTAAACCAGGAGGGATATGAAAAGGTAAGCCTGATCAACAAGGCAAAGGACCTGAAGGGCAAGCTGCTCATCTGCCAGGGAGCTGTTGACCCGGTCGTTGTATGGCAGCACAGCCTGAGCTTCGTCCAGGAGTGCATCAACAACAATGTGCAGGTGGACTATTTCCCTTACCCTACAGCAGAGCACAATATGTTCGGACGGGAGCGCGTGCATCTGTACGACAAGGTCTCAGAATATTTTGACACCTGGCTTTAGACAACATGGAAAAATTCAGGATAGGCATTATCGGAGCGGGCCATATCGCAGAGAAGATGGCCGCTACAATTGCAGGCATGGACAATGCTGAAGCCTACGCAGTTGCCTCGCGAGAACTTGGGAAAGCCAGGGATTTTGCAGACAGATGGGGATTCACCAAGGCATACGGCAGCTATGAGGAGCTTGCAGACGACCCGCTTGTCGAACTGATATATGTGGCCACACCGCACTCTCTCCATCACAGACATGTAATGATGTGCCTTGAAAAGGGGAAGCCGGTATTGTGTGAAAAGGCCTTCATGCTCAATGCATCAGAGGCAAAGGAGGCTATCGGGCTTGCCAGGAGCAGAGGGGTGTTCCTTGCCGAGGCAATATGGACACGATACATGCCGTCAAGGAGATATATCAAAAAGATTATAGACAGCGGAGAGATAGGAGTTCCTTCTCTGCTGACAGCCCACCTCAGCTACCCTGTCTCACACAAGGAGAGGATCATCAGGCCGGAACTCGGAGGCGGGGCACTCCTTGACCTTGGGGTCTACTGCATCAATTTCGCCCTGATGAATTTCGGTGACGACATCTCGGGAATCACCTCTGTATGCACCAAGTCAGAGACCGGGATGGACATGACAGACAATATAACCATTGCCTACAGGGACGGACGCACCGCTGTCCTTACATCATCTGCGTTATGCGCAGACGACAGGCAGGGCATCATACGTGGGAACAAGGGATATATTGTAGTGGACAACATCAACAACCCTTTACATATAGAGCTGTATGACAGGAGCCACGAACTCGTAAGGACCTACGACATGCCACCGCAGATAACCGGATTTGAATATGAAGTCCAGGCCTGCATGGATGCAATCAAGGCCGGGAAGACAGAACCTGAGGCAATGCCGCACAGCGAAATCACGAAAGTCATGGAAATCATGGACAGCCTACGCGCGGACTGGGGCGTCCGTTTCCCTGGTGAAGAGAAGCAGCATTCCTGCACAGAATAACATATTGCGAGACAGATTAATTACAGATGAAAAGCATCAGAAACATATACAAGATAGGAAAAGGTCCGTCCAGCAGCCATACCATGGGTCCATACAAGGCTGTCAATTCATACCTGATGAACCATCCGGACACAAAAGGGCTGCAGGTAACCCTCTATGGTTCACTTGCAGCTACAGGCAAGGGCCACCTCACAGACGAGGCGATAAAGGAGGCATATTCCTCATGGGCAAAGAATAAAGGCGGAGAAGACAAGGGCGGAGTTGAGATTATATGGAAGCCCAAGGAATCACTTCCCGGACATCCGAACGGGATGACAGTCTCATCCATTGGAAATGATGGCGGCACATACGGCAGCTGGACCTACTACAGCATCGGAGGAGGTGACATAAAATGCGAAGAGAAGCCTGAATCCGAAGACAATCCGGACTATTACAGCCTTGACACATTGAGCGAGATCCTAGAATGGTGCAACCACAACGGCAAGGCATTCTGGGAATATGTTGACGAGAAAGAAGGAGCCGTCCCGGGATTCTGGGAGCACCTTGAGCGTGTATGGCAAGTCATGTGCGAGGCCGTGGAACGCGGGATAGACCAGGAAGGCGCACTTCCCGGCCCTCTGCATATCAGGAGAAAGGCATCAAGCTACTTCATCCGCGCAGAAGGCTATAAGGATGTGCTGCGCACCCGGGGACTGATATTCTCGTACGCTCTGGCTGTCAGCGAAGAGAACGCCTGCGGAGGAACGATCGTGACAGCACCTACATGCGGTTCATGCGGGGTTGTCCCTGGAGTGCTCTACCATCTGAAAAAAGTCTACGGATTCAGCGACAAGCGTATCATAAGGTCGCTTGCCACAGCCGGTATCGTCGGCAATGTCGTCAAGCAGAACGCTTCTGTATCAGGTGCAGAGGTCGGCTGCCAGGGAGAGGTCGGTGTCGCATGCGCCATGGCGGCTGCAGCTGCAACACAGCTCATGGGCGGAAGCCCTTCCCAGATAGAATACGCTGCGGAAATGGGCCTTGAGCACCATCTCGGGCTGACCTGCGACCCTGTGTGCGGACTCGTGCAGATACCATGCATAGAGAGGAACGCATACGCAGCAGCAAGGGCACTGGATGCCAGCATATATGCACTCTACACAGACGGGCTTCACAGAGTATCTTTCGACCAGGTGGTCAATGTAATGAAAGAGACAGGAAAAGACCTCCCGTCTGTCTACAAGGAGACTTCAGAGGGAGGTCTTGCAAAAGTTCTTGAACAAAAATAGCCAAGTACGGATCCCCGGCTACCTCATGTAGGCGGGGACAACTCCGTCATATGGCTTCAGTTCCTTGGCAACCACATACCTCTTACGCCCGTCATAATGCACATCATACTCGTAGACCTGTGCCATCGGGGCATGTACATAGACCTTTATTTCCCTTTCCTTAAACATTCCATCGAATGATCCGACACGGTCTCCTATAGTAAGTACGCATCTGTCGTTATCCCAATCGAAATCAATGCGGCTGTACTTCCCTTTCTCATAATTGTAGTTGACCCCCTCGTCCTCATACAGGTAGGATGAGCCATATGCCCCGGTATAGACATGCACTTCAAGATAGCCGTCCTGAGACTGTGACGTGTATTCAATCTCCGGCCCCATAGGGATTATGCTTCCGGCACGTACATATACCGGCAGATGCCCGTATGGTGCATCAGCAACGATATTCTTTCCTCCATTCAGGAGATGCCCTGTCCTGAAATCATACCATCTGCCCTCCGGGAGATACACCTTTCGGCTGCGTGCTCCGTATTCATACACAGGGCAGACCATGAATGAGCTGCCGAACATGAACTGGTCACTGATGTTGTGTACTTTATGCTCATCCGGGAAGTCCATGACAAGCGGACGCATTATGGTCCCGTCATGTGTCCATGTCCTGGAAGCCATCGTATAGATATAAGGCATAAGCTTATATCTCAGCTTATTATAATAAAGCATGCTCTGATACGCAGGATGTGTCTCCGGAGCTATATTGTAAAGCTCACGGTACGGGTACTGCCCGTGGGAGCGGTAAAGCGGGCAGAATGCCCCCCACTGATGCCATCTGGCATTAAGTTCACGCCATTCCTCCATCTCCGGACTGCCCTCGACAGCGGTCTCGAATTTATGCTGTACGCAGAAGCCTCCTATATCCTGTGTCCAGTAAGGGATGCCTGACATTGCGAAGTTAAGTCCGGCGGAAATCTGCGCCTTCATATCCTCCCAGCATGTGCCGATGTCCCCGGACCATGTCGCGGTGGAATACCTCTGAAGCCCAGCGAATCCGGACCTTGTCAGAAGGAAGACCCTCTGGTTCGGAGACTCTTTCCTCTGGCCTTCATAGATAGCCTTGGCATTCATCAGGGCATATGCATTCAGATAACGTGCAGAAGAGCCAAGATATGTAGGACCGGACAACGCCTTGCGGTATTCCAGCGAGGCATTGGAAAGGATATCAGGCTCAGACGCATCCATCCACCAGGCATCGATGCCCTTTGAGAAAAGATGTTCATTCATCTGTTTCCAGAAAAGCTTGCGGGCCTTCGGATTATAGGCATCATAGAAGGAGCCTATATATCCCGGTCCTATCCAGTCACGGACGCTGTCCTGCACTGCACGCTGGTACATGGCCCCGATTTTATCCAGTTCGCGGTAATGCTCCGTAGAGGCATAGAATTTCGGCCAGACGGATATCATGATATTCGCATTAAGGCTATGCACGCTGTCAATCATAGCCTGCGGATCAGGGAAGCGTGCAGGATCAAATTCATGGCTTCCCCATGCATCCTCTTCCCAATACGACCAGTCCATGACTATGTTGTCGATTCCAATTCCTCTTCGCCTGTTCTCAGACAGGGCATCAAGAAGTTCATCCTGTGTCTTGTAGCGTTCACGGCTCTGCCAATATCCCATTGCCCATTTCGGCATTATCTGGCTTTTGCCTGTAAGCCTGCGGTAGCCAGCGATTACAGCGTCCGCATTATGCCCTGCAATGAAATAGTAGTCAACCTGGTCACCGATTTCACTCCACCATGACTGCTTGGTCTGCTCCTCTTCTGGAACCGGGGTGAGAGCCTTCAGGGAAATGTACGAGACACCTCCGTCAGGACGCCATACAACCTTGACTTTGCGCGGCTTTCCCTTCTCCATGTTGACATTGAACTTCACACTGTTCGGGTTCCATGCTGTACGCCAATGCTCCGGAACGACTTCTTCTCCGTCCATATAGACAGTGGTATATCCTGCATAATACAATATGAAACGGTATGTCCCGCTTTCTTCAGGTGTTATTTCACCCTCCCAGGTTATAGTCGAGCCATAGAACCTGGACATGAACTCCTCCGGGAAATCCTTTACCTTCTCAAGGTCCGAATAGTCCAGTCTCTGCTCATTCCGCTCTATTGTACTGCCGTCGGCATCACGGTATACGGCACGCAGCCCTGAAGTCCCGAATGCCTCGTCAAGCTGGGCGTAGTCACGGGGATCGCCCCATCTTGTCAGGGAATAATTGTCCCACAGGATACCGTAGCCAACTGTAGAGACGATGAAAGGGACTGAGACTTTAGTGTTGTACTGATAAAGCGTCTCATTCTTCCCCTTGTAGTTGAATTCATCGCTCTGATGCTGCCCGAGCCCGTGAAATGACTCGTGCGCAGGAGACAAGAATACCTGGCGCACTGAATAGCCCTTGCCGTCTTCGGTCTCGATGCCGGTAAATTCCCTTCTGTCCTCCTGGAGCATATGCTTCCCTTTATGGTCAATGTACGTCACCTTTCCAGTTGCCATGTTGACACTTACATTCAACGAATCTGTAGAGATGACAGTCTCATCCGCTCCCTTTTTGAGCCTGATACGGCAGCGTTTTCTGCTTTTTTTCAGGACAGACAATGAACTGCGCCTTGAAAACTCCGCTTCCTGCGGGACAGCGGAGACTCTCACTATATTGTCAGAGATAACCTCAACGCGTATCTTTTCACCGTTTTCGGCCTTGATTGTAACATTTCTGCCGGATCTCCTGACATCACCGCATGACACAGCTGCCAGCAACAGAAGAAAAAGGTATATAGTCCTTTTCATGAAATTGTTTATGTTATTGATCATTATGGTTATTGTATGACGCCGTCCTCATGGCAACTTCACCGGCAGCCTTTGCGAAATCCTCAGTGCTATCCGCGAAGAGGATGCCTCGTGAGGAGTTGATGAGCAGGCCTCCGTGGCTGTTGGCACCATTGGCGATGACCTCTTCGGCCGAGCCGCCCTGTGCGCCCACTCCGGGCACCAGGAGGAAATTGTCAGGACAGAAGCTGCGTATCTCCTTCAGCTTGTCCGCCTTGGTCGCCCCTACCACGAACATCATGTTGTCAGGGGTGGAAATCTCCATCATTTCTTCCATGACTGCACGATAGAGAGGCTTTCCGTCTTTCTGCGCTGTCTGGAACTGGACTGCTGACGCATTTGAAGTCAGCGCAAGCACAATGGCCCATTTGTCCTTATAGCCGAGGAAAGGTGTCACGCTGTCCGCACCCATGTAAGGGGCAACTGTAACTGCGTCAAAATCCATTTCCTCGAAAAAGGCCTTGGCATACATTTTTGCCGTATTGCCGATGTCTCCCCTCTTTGCGTCGGCAATCAGGAACATCTCCGGATATCTGCTTCTGATATAGTCCACAGTGGCCTCCAGTGCCCTTATGCCGTCTGCACCATAGCATTCATAGAATGCAAGGTTTGGCTTGTATGCGACGCAATAAGGAGCCGTAGCATCTATTATTGCCTTGTTGAACTCGACGATTGAGCGTGCCTTGCCCTTGAAGAGCTGTCCCATGGCAGCGACTTCTCCTCCCTTGGAAAGAGCCTTTACATGTTCCGGCATCTTGTCGAAATCCACGTCAAGACCGACACAGAGCATCGTTCCCTTTGATTTTATCTGGCTGTATAATTGTTCTCTGTTCATATATCTATTTTTTTGTTTTTCATTGTCCTGCATCAGAAAAAGCCGTGCATCCGCAGACTCGCTGCACATTACAGGCACGGCCTCCTAATAATATCTGTAGAACAGGGCGATTGATTCCATGCCGGCAAAAAGCTGCTTAAGCAGGTAGCTTTCGTTAGGCGAATGGATTGTGTCACGTTCAAGGCCGAATCCCATCAGAAGAGGGTCGATTCCGAGGATGCGCTGAAGGTCTGCAAGAATCGGTATGCTTCCTCCTCCCCTGCTCGGCACAGGCTCTATGCCATAGACTTCGGTCATGGCCTTTGAGGCTGCCTGATATGCTTCTGAAGAAATCGGGATAAGGAAGCCGTCTCCTCCGTGGCAAGGCTTGACCTCGACCTTGACGTAATCCGGTGCGATTGCCCGGAAGTGCTCGCAGAAGAGACGTGTTATGGTCTCGCTGTCCTGGTTGGGAACAAGCCTCATCGAAATCTTCGCACGAGCCTCGGAAGGGAGCACCGTCTTCGAGCCTTCACCTGTGAATCCGCCCCAGATTCCATTCACATCAAGGCAAGGACGTATTCCGGTACGCTCAAGTGTCGTATATCCTTTCTCTCCCTTTACTTCTTTTATGTCGAGGAATGATTTGTATTCTTCAAGGTCGAACGGTGCACGTGCCAGCTTTGCGCGGTCCTCGGCAGAGAGTTCCACGACATCATCGTAGAAGCCTTTCACTGTGATGTGACCGTCTTTGTCTATCAATGAGGATATCATGTCGCAGAGGACATTTATCGGGTTGGCCACGGCTCCGCCGTAATGGCCGGAATGGAGGTCTTTGTCAGGTCCTGTCACCTTGACTTCGACGTATGAGAGGCCACGCATTCCGCAGTTGATGGAAGGTACTGATTCTGAAATCATTGTCGTATCCGAGACAAGGATGATGTCAGCCGCGAGCATCTCCTTGTGCTCTTTTGCCCATTTGGCAAGGGACGGGCTGCCGATTTCCTCCTCGCCCTCGAGGATGAATTTGACATTGTGCCTGAGTCCGGCTTCGCGCACCATGAATTCAAAAGCCTTTATGTGCATGAAGAGCTGCCCTTTGTCATCGTTGGCTCCGCGTGCATAGATGGCCCCGTCACGGATTTCCGGCTCGAATGGAGCAGAATGCCACAGTTCCACCGGATCTACAGGCTGGACGTCATAATGTCCGTAGACCAGGACGGTCTTTGCATCCGGGCTGACGGTCTTCTGTCCGAAGACCACAGGATGTCCGTCTGTCCGGTAGACTGCCGCCTCATCGGCACCGGCTTCTTTGAGAAGTTCCACAAGACGTTCCGCACAGCGCACCATGTCCGGCCTGTTTTCAGGTGATGAACTGATTGAGGGAATACGGAGCAATGAGAAGAGTTCCTCAAAAAAACGCTCTTTGTTAGCTTCAATATAAGTCTTCATGCAATCATAATTTAATTTCACAATAATATCCCCGCCACGGTCTCCGCCTGGTCCGGCAGCCGGACAGGAATCCCATCCTAAACATCTGTCACAACGTAATCTGCGACAAACGTACAAATTTACATTTAATTTCGCAGCAATCAAAACGCGGGGAGAGCGGACGGCAACTATCGGCAAGGCAGCTGCTGCCGGGAGGAGGGCATGGCGCAAGGTCCGGCACGAAGCAGAATTGTCCGGATGGGTTTCGAGGGCCGGGCACCAGGCTGTTCTGAATGAATGCACACAAAAACTCCGGAGCATGCGTGAATGCAGCTCCGGAGCTGAGATGGCTTATGGTTCAGGGGGGTGTTATTCCCAGTCTTTGACAAGCCAGTCATAAGCACCTTGTGTCTCCGGATAAGATTCTGCATTAAAATTGACATTATACATTTTGCTTCCTCCTGTTTCAAAAATATCCGGCATAATGCGCGACGCAAACACACCTACCAGGTCAGCATATCTTCCTTCCTCAGAACCCTGATGATTTGAAATCAGGTCTCCATAAACAATAATATTGCTTTTCATAAAGCCAGCCTGCTTCCATACAAAAGGATTAACCGTAGTAGAAAAATAAGAGTCAAACGATTCTTCCATAAGTGATGAATAGTAAGCGGCAATGGAAATGCATCCATATCTGTCTTGCGAAAGACCCGCAATAGGTTTTCTTGTGTATTTTGTAAATGGAAAAGAGGCCGATGCTCCAAAAGACATTAAAGCAAGTTCATTCTGCTCAGCTACTTTAGGAGAGTTATAGTCAACAATTTCCCACGGGTCAAGTATCTGGAGCTGTTCGTTCCTTTCCATATATCCAGACCATGCATAGTCTATATGTTCCCCGACTTTGATTCCTCCTGTTGCTTCTGTATCATAAAAATATGCAGTCGGCTCACCGTAGTCTGCAAGGGTCACGAGCTTGCCAGGAAGTGCTGCCCTCATCTTCTGTATAAGCTTAGGATAAGAGGTCGTGTTCATTGCCGGAAGACCGTTGGACTCAGCCTGCTCGTATGCGGCTCCTTTATCAAAGAAATTGACGCCGTCAAGGTCATTGTCATAGACCACCTTCCTTACCTGCGCGACAAAGTCATCTATCTGCGCATCTGTAAGGTTGCAGAAACCAAGGCCGGTTGCCCCTCCTTCGAGAGTAAGGCAGACCTTACGTCCCTGGTCCTGAAGAGGAAGAATGTACTTGGTCCTGTTGGCAAGTACATGTTCCATATCTTTACCAAGCACAAGTTCTGCACGGCCTCCGTTATTCTTCAGTACGACGGTACGCAAATTTACTATATTAGAATACAAGTAATTTATTTCATCAAGCGTTTCAATACTCATCTCTGTCAGAAACAACGCATCAGCAATCAATGGCTGATAATCATTAGTATTGACATAGCACACGAAATTATAATCAGGATGGAATCCGTATGCAGATATCTGCGGCGTCCTCACCGTAACCCGGAACTCAAGCGGATCTGACGCCTTGGTCTCGTCCTCCGCGACCTCCGCCAGCACAAGAGTATAGTCGCCCGCCTGCAGGCCGGATGCCTTAAATGTCAAAGCAGAGAGAGAGGACCTGTCCTCACCTGCCGCAACTTCCAGTGTGCCGGAATATTCATAGTTGGCCTCAGGAAGAGTGGTCGCAGAGGCATCCACAGCCACAGTGATTGTGCGTCCTTCTTCGAGTTCCTTGTCTGCAAGATAATAGATATAAAGATCCCTTGTCTCATCTGTGCCCTCCCTGAGGGTTACGGAAGTGCGGTTGTCCTCAGCAACAAGGCTTCCCGGTATATATTCAGGAGTCACCGGTTTTCCATTGCCGTTGTCCTCCGGGACGTCCGGCCTGCATGAGGCAAAAAGCAATGCCGATGCAGCCAATAATGTCAATAATGATTTTGTCTTCATCTTGTTTTGGTTTTAATTGTTAACTATGTAGTTATTATTCATTTTCATATATTTTAGGAATCTCGATTCCGGCCGGCCAGACAAGGTCGGTTTCCGATATGCCGTCATTGTGGTATCTCGAATAGTCTTTCACGACATTCCCCTTGCCGTCATCGAATTTCCAGTAGCCTATCAGCTCCGGACAGGACTCCGGGTCTGCAATCTCATAAATGTTGTCATATATCTCCTGCTCTGTACGGGCTACCGACCATACACGTGCCTCCGATATCTTTCCCATCAACGGACGGTATTCATTGTAGGAGCGGCCGATGAAAAACTGGTAGGCTTCGTTCAAGCCGCCGTACTGGGCCTCATATTGCGGTTTCTGGTCTTCAGGAAGATTGGCATAGAAGTCATAGTATGCCCTGTCGGCGAGGTTGATGACACTTCCTTCTTTAGGCGGTGTCCCGTCTGATTCGCTCTGAAGCCTGCCGTCCACATAAACACGGGCCTTAAGGGTCTCATAGTCGTATGTGGCAGCTATGTGGTACCAGCGTCCAGTCTCGAGATTCTTCTTTGCATCGGACTTCGGCATTTTCCCGAATCCTACGGAAGCACCTGAGCCGTCGAACTGTATCTGCTTGCGCTCAAAGCTGACATCACCGATACGGAGGAGCAGATACTGTTCCTTGCCCATGATTGTGGAAATGTTCACATCCTGGTGCTGCCCGCTTTCGGATGTCATGGAAGAAAGGAAGTCATCGATGTATATGAGGGCCTCGTATGTCACGGCCTTAAGGTTATTGAAGACCAAGGCGTTTTCCGTGTATTTGTCAAGGGTCGGGAAATTGATCCAGTTGCCAGCCCCGAGCTGGGCGGCTACGGTGATGTTGGACGAGCGTTTCACGACATAATATGCTACAGAGGATGATTCAAGCAGATCCACCGTGGAGGATGTGATACGCACAGGCACAAGATAGTCGGTATCAAGAGGCAATGCGCCTTCCTGCCTGTCCCCTGTCCCCATCAGATTCTTGAGGTGAAGGTTTGCCGTGCCGGAGGTAATCTTGCCTGCCGGTATAATGAACTCGCCTCCGCTGAAGTCGAAATATTCAGCGGCAAGCAGCGGCAGCGATGTACCGTAGCGGCGGTTGTAGGCCTCGGCACCGGCCGGGTCGACCTCAATGGTGACCGTGACATCCCTGTCCTCCGGATATGCAAGGACGGCATTCAGTTCATAGTCCACCGACGGGAGCACTTTCCCGAAAGAGGCAGGCTGGACCGCACGGGTCTGCGAGACGTTCAGATAGGCGACGTTGCCGAAGACACGGGCGTCTTCAGTATTTTTGCGGCAGGACACGCATAATGCAGTGGCTGCCAATGTAATCAATAATGTAGTTTTTATGTTCTGTTTCATACTTTCCGGGATTTTCATGATTGTTCCCCAAACCGTAATCAGCGGTTCAGCATCTGTATGGCGGCACGAAGCTGAAGGTAGTTGCCGTCGGGAGAGTAATAGTCATCTTCCACATTATATACAGCAAGCCCCGCGTACTGGCCTGACGAAAGCAGGAGCTCTGCCATCTGCCCCACAGCATCAGCCTCTTTGCCATTGTCAAGGATGAATGTCCCTACGCTTGCGGTGAGAAGAAGCTTTTTCGCAAGGATGCCGGAACCGACGGCAGAAGAAGCCATTGTGGCAATCGTGCCTGTACGCTGTATGCCCTCGGTATCAAGGACTGTATAGTCCAGCTTCCTGCGGTCTTTCTCCGTGACGAACTGCGGGTTTCCCTCGAAGACAAGCAGCTGTGCCGCGTCCTTGGCGGAATTCAGTTTGTCGAATATCAAGGCTGCGGCATCCTGCGAGACTTTGTCTCCCCATTTATATATGCCGGTGAAGGACCAGCCGTCAAGGCCGTATCTGGCCACAGCTACAATAGCCTCGTCCAGGGCAGCTTCCAATGCGGCCATGTCGGCAAATTCCCCTGAGCGGGATGCATAGTCGAACTGGTAGAGTACGCGTATGCCCTTTTCTTTCATCAGAGGCAGATCCGCAACATCGTTCTGAGAGATGTTCTGCGAATTTGCAAGGGAGACGATGTCCACCGAGTCGGCAATGCACCGGAGGGAATATTTTTCGCTGCTGAATGATTCCGGGGAATTTTTAAGCCTTACATATATGATATTGTGAGGAGTCGTGCGGTATTCACGGAGGGCAGCCGTATATTCAGCCCAGGCATCGGGGTCTTTTTCCCACGGATGCACGCCTGGAAATTCAACAGGTCTCGGTTCTGTCCATTCGGAGCACGAGGCTGATAGCATAAAGGGCAAGATCAGGAGTAGTATGTATTTTATTTTCATAGCATCAGTATTTTATTTTTTACAGTCCCACCAGAGGTGTGTTCCCATTTTGTCCCCGCTGAAGCCACCTGCAGAGATTTCAGAATCAAGGAGCGTTATGGCATGTTCAAGATTGGCACGGTTGAGCTGATATTCCTCTACAGGATACGGAAGCCTGCGTGCACCTTCGGCAAGATCAACCGTACTGTTGCTTTTGTCATACTGAGACGGATGCGGCATCAGCTTAGGGTAGCCTGTCCTGCGGTACTCTGACCAGGCCTCGACTCCGAGAGGGAAAATCGCAATCCATTTCTGTGTGATGATACGTTCAAGATTACGTTCGAAGTTGCCGTTTTCCCATGCGATTGTGACGGAAGTCATCTGGTCCTGATACGGGTGCACCTCCCCATGCCCTGAATAAGGCTCGCGTACACTCTGTGAATCAGCGATATAGTCATCCGCACCGCTGGCACCCTTCTCCTCAAACGACAGCCTGATTCCTTGTTCGTAGAATTTTCTGGCTTCATCATCCGTTCCCCATCTGAGTTCATATTCAGCCATCAGAAACGACACTTCCGCAGCCGTCATCCACGTATATGGGGTATCAGATGTCACTTTCATGTTGGAATGTCCGGAAACTGCGCTGCCCTTGGACGCCACATCTATGCCGATACGTATTCCACGGTATAGAGTCAACTCCTCGCCGGAAACTATGGCCGTGATCTGTGTGAACATATTCTCCCGTCTGGGATCACCGTATCCGTTCATGTAGCAGATGATGTCGGCCCCGACGCGGTGGTCAGCCCAGTCATTGTATATGAGCGTAGTGCGGTTCTCTGCCGCATGCATCGCCGCATTGTCAGCATTTGAAAGTATGACTCCAGCGGCAATTGCCTCAGCCGCCTTCTGGCGCGAAAAGTCCGGCATTACGTAGCTCAGGCGCATTGCCATTCTCAGTTTCAGCGAGTTGGCATATTTCACCCATTGGGAGATATTGCCATAATAAACAGCATCATACTTGCTCCATGCGTCATTTCCCAAGTACACGTTGTCACACAGGGCATCTATGGCAGCATCCAGTTCTCCGAACATTTTCATATAGACCTGCTCCTGACTGTCATAACCGACATATATTTCATCACTCTGTTCAAGCTGTGAATAAGGTATAGGACCGTATGAGTCAGTCACCCTGTGCATTATGGCAACCTTCATCAGTTTTGCAAGAGCGATGGCCACTGGGTCGTCAGTTCCGTTCACGACGTCCCTGTACGGGGAATAGGTCTCGGTGAGGACATTGGCAAAAGGCCATTTTCTCCAGTCCGCCGAAGGGTTGTAAGTTTCAAATTTTGTAGCCCAAGTGTCAACTGTAGCACCGATATAGCCGGCAAAAGGTCCTCCTGTCAGGCTTTCGTTGAATTGGTACATGTGCTCCTGGACAGGGATTACAAGCCCCTGAAGTGCCTTTATATTCGAGCCTGTCTTGTAGTTCTTGGCCTGCATCTGGCTGTCGGTGACTTCGTTGGGGTTCTTGTTGATGTCGTAGAAGAGGGCCGTGCATGAAGTCATGGACAGAGCCACCGCCAGACATGGGATGATATTGCTTATATTGTTGTATTTCATAACAATGCAGTTTAGAAGTCAAGTTTTATGTTCAGGCCGAGGCTCCTTGTGGAGGGCATCATGAAATAGTCTATTCCCTGGTAGTTCAGCCCAGTTGAAGCGACTGCCTCCGGGTCGAAAGGAGCCTTGCACCATATCATCCATAGGTTGCGTCCGACAAAGGACAGAGTAAGCCCCATCTTATCCCTGAACCATTTGCGCGGAAAGGTGTAGCCGAGCGAGAGTTCAGAAAGACGGAAGTTTGTTGCAGAATAGGTGTAGTATTGCGGAAGGCCGCTCTGGGCACCTACCGTCTGATACCATTTCTGCGGATCTGCCATGACGCGTCCGTTCACAAGCACTCCGCCTGCGTCACGTGCAGCAGCCGAGGCCTCTGAAACGCCATAGAGGTCAAGATTTGCCTGTGTGGCCGAGTAGCAAATCCCTCCGATACGTCCGCTGAAGAGTATTCCGAGATGGACTCCGGCATAGCTGAATCCGTTGCGCCATGCAAGGTTGTATTTCGGGAAAACACTGCCAAGATACATATCCTCGCCGTCGTCAATGACGACCACTCCGCCTCCGTTGTCCACTTCCACATATCCCATATCATTGGTCTTGAGGGCTGAAGAGGTATACAGGTCACCGAGTGTGCCGCCTTTTTTAAGGATGTATTTCGCACGTCCAAGTCCCTTTATGTCAAGTTTGTCGATATTGAGCGGTTTTCCTGTAACCGGATTGAGCACGTTGTCTGCAAGATCAATGATTTCGTTCCTGTTCCAGGAGAAGGTGAAACCTGTATCCCATCCGAATCCGCCCCAATTGTATGAATATCCGGCAGAGGCCTCTATTCCTATGTTGCGGACATGGCCGGTCTGGAGGTATATCGTCGAATATGAGGAGGACGGAGGCAGCTGGGGGTCAAAGGTTTGGTTGAATGTATCTGCCCAGTACCACGAAAGATTGAGGTTCAGGCTCTTCCACAGGGTTGCATCTGCTCCCAGCTCGTATGTAACGGTGCGCTCCGGCTTAAGTTCGCCTATCGGATAGTGCGTTTTTGTCTGCCAGACCTTGTTTGTGGCATCATACGAATATGTAGGGACGGTCAGGTAGCGCGGGAATGGCGTGCCGACTGAGGCGACCGAGCCTCTTATCTTGAGATATGACAATGCGCTGCCCATGTTCCACAGTGACGTAGGCACCCATGACAGGCCGACGGAAGGGTAGAAAAAGCTTTTGCGCGGAGAGCCGGCAAGCTGTGAGGCCCAGTCATTCCTGCCAGTCACGGTAAGATACAGCATTGATTTCCATCCGATTTCAACACTTGCAAAAATTGACTGCGACTGTTCGCGCCAACCGTCTTTTGACGCACGTTTCTTGATGTCGTCAAGGTCAAAGACGTTGAATATGTTCGGCAGTCCTTCTTCACGGATAGGGCCGGTATAACTCAGTGCATCTGAGGATATGTCATTGAATGATGCGCCGATATGTGCATTGAGAGAGAGTCCGTCCCAGTTCTTGCTTATATTGGCCATGAGGTCGGCGTATGTCTGCGAGTCGTATGTGCGCGTCTCGCCATACCATCCGTTCTTGCCTCCGTCCGTGACCGTTGTATTGGATGAGGCATATAGTTTCTGTGTGTAGAGTGTGTTGGAGTTGTCTATGCGGACACGTCCGGAGACCTTCAGCCAGTCAAGTATCTCATAGCTCGCGCTCAATGAGAGCATGTAGCGTTTCTTGTCGTTGTTGCGCAGATTACGGTAGGCTATCCAATATGGGTTCTGCATACGGAGGTCTCCGCCTTCAAGGTCTGAACTCCAAAACTGCTCCATAAGCTTTGTGCTGGAGTTATAGCGTTCGAATATACTGTAGTTCACGAATTCCTCGCCACGAGGAAAGAGGTAGGCCGGCACAAGCGGGTTGGAATATACTCCCTGATTTGTCATGTTCTGGTCATGCTGCCAGATATAGCTCGCGCTTGCGTCTATGCAGAGTCTGTCTTTCAAGAACCAGCTGGTGTTCCTGAATGTGAAGTTATATCTGTCGTAGGTGTTGTTCGGGACAAGCCCGTCAGAGTTGACAGCCGCGGCCGAGAAGTATGTCTGGTTCTTGTCTGTACCTCCGGAAAGTGAGAATGAGTTGGTGTAGACATGGCCTGTCCTCAGGAAATCCTTTGGAGTGTAGCCGGACAAGGCTTCTGTGGCGCGCCCCGGTCCCCAGCTGTATACGTTGGAGGCACTTTCCTTGCCGCCGCTTCCGGTTCCGTAGCGGTTCTGGAAACGCGGCAGCACGAACGGTGAAAGAAATTCAGTATTGCTGCCGAATGTAACCTTAAGTTTGCCTTCCTGTCCCTTTTTGGTTGTAATCATGACGGCACCGTTAGCGGCTTCCGATCCGTAGAGGGCTGCGGCGGCCGCACCTGTAAGGACAGAAATGGTTTCTATGTCATCCGGATTGATGTCAGCGATTGATTCTGTAGCTCCCTTGGAGTCGAATTCCGTTCCGCCTCCTCCCCCGAAGTTGTACATAGGTATGCCGTCAATTACGTAGAGGGCATTGGATGACTGTGATATGGATTTGTTTCCCCGGAGTATTACCTTGGCTGCACCTCCGACTCCTGAGGAGGAGGCGTTGATGTTGACTCCGGCGACTTTTCCGTTGAGCGAGTTGATGAAGTTTGCGTCGCGGACAGCCGTTACAGCCTCGGAACTGACTTGCTGGACATTGTAGCTGAGGGCCTTTTCGTCCCTGCGTATGCCGAGGGCGGTTACGACTGTACCTTCGAGCGCAACGGAAGCTTCGTTGAGCACGATGTCGAAGACTGTCCTTTTGCCTACCGGCATGGTGAGCGATTCATATCCGAGGCAGTTGACCTCTATTGCACTGTCCGGAGACAGGAGAGTCAGGAAAAATCTGCCGTCCAGGTCCGTGACTGTACCGTTGGATGTCCCGGATTCCAGGACTGCGGCTCCTGGCACAGGCTGTCCGGCTGCGTCTTTAAGTGTGCCGCGGATACTGACCGGGGCCGGCTTTGCCGGCTCCATGAAGATGAAAATGGTGTTTCTGTCAATGCGCCATCCGATGCCAAGCGGCCTGAAGAGCCTGTCAAGGGCCGATTTTATCGGCACTGCAGAGACATTGATGCTGACTTTACGGCCAGTATCATGTACATCCTGGTTGACAAAGAGGTAGTTTGTCTGTTCCTGGATGGCATCCATCGCTTGTCTCAGGGGTACGTTGCTGAGGTCGAGAGTGACCGGCTCAGGCTGCTGTGCGGCAGAATATGCCGGCAGGAAAGAGCCTTGACAGAACGCAGCCATGAGACAGGCAACGCATAATTTTGTCAGTTTTGTCATTGTTATTATGGTTTTAGTTTTTCTATGTGGCTTCAGGAGCGTCTCATCGTGCGGGGATTATGCTTCTATCTTATAATGATTACATTATCTTTAGGATTCCTGACATAGGTGAAGTCAGATACCTGCTGCAATGTGTGAAGGGCGTTTTCTACGCCGTCAGAAATGCGTACCTGGCCGCTCAGGACGTTGATTTCCGGAAGGATGTCGCGTTCAATGATAATCTTGACATTGAACGACCTCTCGAATACGGCCATCATTTCGTCAAACGGCATTTTTCTTATATGTATATTCCCTTTTGTCCAGCAGAGGTCAGTGAGGTCGTCCGTCTGCGTCTTCTGAAGACGGTCTCCGACAAGGGTAACGACGTCATTCGGAAGCATTGTGAGAGTCTCCTGCGGATTGATGCGGCTCGTGACCTTGACTTTTCCTTTGAGGAGAGTCGCTGAAAAGATGTTGTGCTGCTGGTCGGCAACCACATTGAATTTTGTTCCCAAGACCTGGATATCAGAAGCAAAGGTTTCCACGATGAATGGCCTTTCCGGGTCGCCTGTGACGTCGAACATAGCTTCTCCTGTGAGTCTGACAGTCCTTGTGCCGGAGCTGAAGGCCTGAGGGTATTGAAGTGAGCTTCCTGAGTTGAGCTGAACTGATGTGCCGTCCGGAAGGGTAATGAGCATCTGCTGTCCGATTGAGGCGACGGTGCTCATCTGTCCGTCTGCGGAATTGCCGGACATTGTGCGTCCTATGTATCCTCCGGCCAGTGCGATTGCGATTGATGCAGCTATTCCGGCTGACCAGCGCAGCAGCTTCCTGCTGAACGGTACCGGCGCTGAATTCTCCTTTGCGGTTCCTGGCGCAGGGGCATAGAGGGCCATTCCGGCAAACATGAGATGGGCCTTGTCGAATTCTCTGCGGTTGTCGGGGCTGCTTTCAAGCCATGCGAGTATTTCCTCTTCTTCGGACCATGTGGTGTCTCCCCTGAAATATCTGAATAAAAGTTCCTGTGTCATAATATGTCCTGTAATTACAATCTTCCGGCAATCAGGCTGTCTTCAAATGAATCCGGAATGCGACTTTAATATATAGTCGTTTATGAAAGGAATGTTTACCCCCTGTTTTTACATTTTTTTTGAATTTTTATTTCCATATCTTTGCGGTCTGCAAACAGATCCCGATATGCCGCATACAATAATAGATGCAAAAAAGTTCGACAGTCTGTATTCTGAATACAGGCCAAGATTTGTTGTTATAGCCAATTCGTATGTCCGCGACTATTCGTTGGCTGAAGATCTTGTTGCAGACAGTTTCATGCACTTCTGGGAAAGCCGCTCAGATATAGACCTGAGTTCCGGAAACATTCCTTCATATATCCTGGGCATCGTGCGCCACAAATGCATTGACGCTTTGAGAAGGCAGCAGCTCCAGCTGAGTACGCAGGAGAAATTGTACAGGCACAACCTGAGGAACATTCAGGCAAATCTTGATTCACTGGAGGAGTGCGACCTTGCAAAAATGCTGTTCAGAAAGGAGGTGGAGAATATTTTCCGCAAGCGCATGAATGAGATTCCATCTCTGTCCGCACAGATTTTCATGTCCAGCCGTTTTGATGGACTGACCTATCAGGAGATAGCTCAGAAGCACGATGTTTCCGTGCGTAAGGTAACCCGTGAAATCCAGCGGTGCCTAAAGCTTCTCCGCGAAGACCTCGGAGAGTATCTTCCGGTGTTCATGCTGTTGTTTCCGGGGCTTTTTGAAATTTAGGGAACCCATTCTAAACATCTGTCACAACGTAATCTGCGACAAACGTATAAATTTACATTTTATTTCGCAGCAATCAAAACGCGGGGAGACCGGACGGCAAATCATCAGCAGCAGGCTCCAGAAAACAGCGCATACATCAACATTGGCATAAAAATACTTGCGGAACCTGAGGTTGTTGCTATCTTTGCAGCCCCAAAATGAACCGTACCTATACCATATCGCCCGATGTATTCCTCGTCATCATGAAAGACGAGGAAGGAAACACATATAACTGTACCCCGATGGACACAATCGACATGGGCGGCTACTGCATCACTGTCCCGGGAATCTACGACTGGTACCTGTATTTCAACACATATGTAGAATGGACTCGGCACACGATGGACAGCAGGTTCAAGGCAAAGATGTTCCACCGCAGGGGAAAAGAGCTGGCCAAGATAATACGCAAGCAGATGCCGCATGAAGACACTCTTTTCTATTTCAGGTCAATCGACGACGACAGCGGAGTTGTCCTGAAACGCAGCAGGGTCAAGCTAAGGGAAGAGAAAGGATACCACGAAAATGGCCTGCAGCTGAGCCTTCCTCTCCATGACGAGATGTAAAACAAAACAGGACGACACAAGAAGATGAGCAGCAAGATTTTCAATAAAAAATTCACATTTCCCAATACATACATCATTGTATTCACAGTCATAATCATCTGCGCAGCAGCCACATGGTTCATACCAGGAGGTGAATATGCACAGAGCGGGGACGGAAGCCTCACATATACACAGATTGAATCGGCACCCCAGACATGGCAGATTTTCAGTGCATTGTACAAAGGCTTTGAGAAGCAGGCCGGAATAATCGTGTTTATCCTGATTGTAGGCGGTGCACTGTGGATCATCAATTCTACAAAGGCCCTTGATGCGGGGATAGCCGCCTTCCTGGCCAAAGCAAGAAAACTTGAACGGTTCTCCGTATTCAGGGCAATAGGAGTCAACAACATAATCCTTGTCAGCATGACAGTCATGTTCTCCCTGTTCGGGGGGATATTCGGAATGAGCGAGGAGTGCATAGCCTTTGTTGCCATATCGATTCCGCTGGCCGTCTCGATGGGATATGACTCCATCACTGGCGTCGGCATCGTATATCTGGCTGCGCATGTCGGCTTTGCCGGAGCCTTCCTGAACCCGTTCACCGTGGGAGTTGCACAGGAGATGGCCGGACTGCAGCTGTTCTCAGGAATGGGATACAGGATAATATGCTGGGCCATACTGACACTGTTCCTCGTAATATTCCTGCTTGCATACGCCACACGCATCAGAAAGAATCCGCAGAAAAGTCCCATGTACAGCATTGACAGCTACTGGAGGGAGAAAGTTTCGGCGAACGCAGAAGAGATACAGCGGTACACGAACCGTTCATCGTGGCTATCATTCGCCCTGGCAATGGCTGCAATCCTGCTGTTCACCGTGGCATACTGGAAAGATTGCGCCATACAGGCCGGGAACGCGTCATACAGTGCCCCGTGGCTTATGCCTGCCGCCGCAGTAATGTTTGCTGTGCTGTCTGTGGCATCGTTGCGCAAGTCAGTGCATTTCTACATTGTCACACTTCTGGGCTTTGCCATAATATATCTGATCATCGGGGCGATATGCTTCGGGTGGTATATCCCGGAAATCAGCGCGCTGTTCCTTGCGCTGGCCATCCTCAGCGGAATAGCCTCAGGAAACGGGGCGAACAAGCTGGCAGACGAATTCATCGCAGGAGCCAAGGACATATTCTCCGCAGCATTCATCGTAGGTCTTGCGTCAGGAATAATAATCATACTGCAGGACGGGAAGATTATCGACACCATACTTCATGCCATGGAATCATCGCTTGACGGAGCCGGGCCGCTCGCATCACTCAGCATGATGTACGGCCTGCAGACTTTTATAAACCTGTTCATACCGTCCGCCACGGCAAAGGCTGCAATCACAATGCCCATCATGGCACCATTCTCTGACCTCATAGGACTTTCCAGGCAGGCTACAGTGCTCGCATTCCAGTTCGGCGACGGATTCACAAATATGATTACACCGACCTCAGGAGTGCTGATGGCCGTGCTCGGAATGGCCCGCATCCCCTATATGAAGTGGGTAAGATGGGCATGGAAATTCATTATGCTGCTTATCGCAATAGGTTTCCTCCTCCTGCTGCCTACGGTAATATTCAAGATCAGCGGGTTCTGATTCCATTCATTCCATTGCCGCAAATCCGGCATCAGTCTTTTTTCCTCACCACGCCGCGCACGGCTTCGGCCTCGAGAGGGTACCTTCCTTATAAGTTCCAGAAATTATTAATTTGTCTTTAAGTCTTTGTATTGTGACAAACTGTTTCAACCGTACATTCATTATGACATTACAAATTTTATGATTTCTATCACATATTCATGAGGGTATTGAGAGAATGAAGATATATGGTCACTATCAAACATCTTGACGGTTGTTTTTCTTGAACGCCTATTGGGTATATCTTCAACTACAGAATATTTGTCAGCAGTTCCTACAATGTATAATTTGTCTTGATGTCTGTTTACATACTTTGCCGGCTTGTATCCATCCGGAAGTCTGACAGACTTTCCATTAGCAGCCAATTTTTTTACCCATTTATACGGAGAGGCCACATATCCATCATAAATAAGGAACGTGATAGGGATGGTTGCATTTTTCATATATTCATTGACTATGATTGTACCCATAGATATTCCCATTAATACAGGAGCCACAGACATTCTTCTATATACATAATCAACGACAGTTGACAAATCTTCAACAAATTCACTGTAAAACAGCTGGTCTGTATCCATCACAAAATCACCGCTTTCTCCAAAGCCTCTATAATCATACAGCCATACATCAAATCCGTATGCCTGAAGATACATTCCAAGATACAACCAATACCCCATATTGCCGGCATCAGATTGTGATATAACAATAGGCAGGCCGCCTGCTTCTGCCGGAAGGTGCCAAACATTTAATGCAATATCATCTTTTGTTTTTACTCTAATCTCTTCGAAATCAACCCCCAATTTTTCGGGAGTGTTCAAATATTGTTTTTCCGGACGAATTGCAAAAACAGGTAAAACATTAAGAAGGTTAATTATAAAAATCAATAGGTACTTCATAGCTATGTCAATAATGTTAATTATCAAATTCGGTTGCAAAGGTACTCCATAAAAGTTTCAGATACAGAATATGCGACCTTTTATATTTTGTCGTATATCATTAATAATCAGCAGATATCTATATTTTAAAAGAATAATCATTCTCAATAGTTTCAGATTAAACTTTTAATAAGGCAAATATGCTATTTTAGACAGCTACAGATATATCTAACTATGCGCCATGATTAACACAAAGACATCTATGATAGAACAGAGATAAAAATTCTTCTCATACTACCGTACGTTCTGTTCGATTAGTTTCATCTTACGTCTTTCTTAATTTCTGCTTCCGACAGATGAGGCCATACTCCTATACAAGCGTTGTTACTATTCTTGAGTCGCCAGAGAAGACATATATCTGCCATCGTTTATCTGCCTGATTAGGCATCTTCTCTTCCAAGCGTCACCGCTTGAAACTTGCAAATCGCTATAGGGTTCGTTGGCAACTACACCGCACATGGACTTTTAGCACAGATGCGTGGCATGCCCGTCATACACAAAAAGAACCTACGATCACTTTACTTCGAAATCCAATTATACAAATGTTTCAGATACAATATTTATTAAACACACAATCCTAATTCATGAAATATCAAACCCATAGAAGGGTAATCACTTAGAAGTCAACAATTGACGCAGGAAAATGCCGAGGTTGGTATCATGACCGTTCAATCCAAGTCTTTTTCGTATTTCGCTTGTATCGTTGTAATGGCTTTTCTTGTTTATATACCGACTGATTTCATTGCCTTTCAAACCGATGGCATAAAGACAACAATGACCAATCTGCTCATCATTAAGACCAGCGGCCTCTAGATAATGGACAAAATCAGGATGAGTCCCCAGAAATGTCATTCTAGTAGTATCTAGAAATCGTTCCCTATCCTTTACAAGGCTCTCAAGGTCATTGACTGCCTTCCTGTCGATTTCTGCATTGAGAGTTATAGAAGCGGCAAAAAAACGATTGAGAAGATTCAATCTGTCGCTTACTGCAGACATCACAGCATCATCCCTATCATTCTGCCTTGACAATATTTCTATAAGGTCTTCTTTTTCCATAGACAACTGCTTATACAGATTCTGATAGTGCTCATTTTCCTTTGCAAGTTCCATGTTCTCCACATCCTTGATTTTAAGACGTCTCAGTCCCAACACCATTGCATAGACAAATATCAAAATGAGTATAATCAAAATAAATATTATCTTGATACGTTTATTTCTTTCTGTTAATATTCTCAATTCTTTCTCATGACGTTCCTGTATGAACCGTGTATCCTGCGAAAATATGACAAGATCTACAGAATCAGTAATATGCGAATAACTCCTGTATGCATCAAGTGCTTGCCTATAATCACCCAAAGAGTCACAAAGTTCAGACACATGAATATGATATACTGGATCATTCCTGTAATCGGGGTTATATGACCTATATGCATCAAGTGCTTTCTGAGCCTTTGAGAAATCACTATTATTTATATACCAATCTGCGACTGTTAGCCATGCGACCCTTTCGCGACCAACAGTTTTGATGTAATTGTCAACAAGTGCAGAAATTGGTTCTGCACCAAGCGCCATATTCATTTGTATCATACCATCAAAATAGGCTGTCTTTTTCTCTAAGTCTATCTCATCCCACAAGGACACTACTTGATTCATAATAGCCATTGAGGCCTCGGCATCATCCAGCATAAATTTAATATTTGCCATAACAAGCAAAGCCCCTGCATATCTATTAAGATCCCCGTCTTCATAATAATGCATACCTGCCTTTTCTGCATAGACATATGCCTTTGAAAAATCAAACAAATATTTATATATTGATGACATTACATAATACAGCCTAGCTATGGCCTGATGGTCCTCTGCATTGGGGACAAAGGATTCTGCTTGAACAAAACTTCTCATAGCGGCTTCATTATCACCAGAATTATTATATATGCGCCCCTGATAATAATAAGACTTCAATTTTTCATCTGCTGTTCCATGGTGCTTGTAATAGGAGACAGATATATTAATTAGACTATCATTCCTTATATCTACATAGTTCTTATCCAGAGCAATAGAATAAAGTAGAGCATGTCTGGCCCTCTGTTTCTTTGTCAAGAACCCATCTTTAGAAATATTCTTAAGCACAAGCAAAGCACTATCAGGCCTCGTATCAATATAATTCTCAATCGCGTCAAGTCTTTTAGCGACATCAGCGTTATTGCCACATGAAACAGCCAGTATAATTTCTGCTATAAGAAAAAACACTTTATTGGGGAACCTTTTCATAATTCATAATAATTTCTGCAAATATAGATGTTTTATTGTCTTATTCCATTAGTGTCCAGGAGAAAGCCAAATAATATTAATAAATTAAAATTTAATAAGTTACAGGGCAATATCACACATACTCGAATGAGTGCACTATAAAGCATAAGATCCAGCTGGCAGCCAGCTGAAACAGAAACTCGAACAGATACAGGTCTGAGACTATAGCCGTCAAAATCCTTTTACCGGCGTTTTCCTCACCACGCTGCGCACGGCTTCGGCCTCGAGAGGGTTGTCCGGCCATGAGTGCTTCGGGTAGCGGCGGCGGAGTTCCTTGCGGACTTCGAAATAGGTTCCGCTCCAGAAACTGCGCAGGTCGGAAGTCAGCTGGACGGCCTTGTAGCCCGGAGAGAGAAGTTCCATCAGGACAGGAAGGCGTCCACCGTCAACAGCAGGTGTGTCCGTCAAGCCAAAGCATTCCTGCAGACGCACACGGACGACAGGGGCATCCGCTCCCTGC
Source organism: uncultured Bacteroidales bacterium (assembly GCA_947179325.1). Lineage (GTDB taxonomy): Bacteria > Bacteroidota > Bacteroidia > Bacteroidales > UBA932 > Cryptobacteroides. The sequence goes on from CAMXAU010000003.1 coordinate 145,244, forward strand.
CGGTATTCCAGACGAATGCGGCTGCCTGTCGGCACTGTCACATACTCAGGGGCAAGGCGCTCCACCTCCTGCTGCAGCATGTACGGCAGTTGTCCCCAGATGACATCGCACATATTGATTTTCTTCAGGTCTGCCGCACTACGGGCATTCCCCATGTAAAAAGGAAGCCACTCGCCTGCCCTGCCGAGAAGAGCATCAGCCGTGACGTCAGGCAAGCCAAGTTCCGGATGCCATGCTGCGACAGATGAAATCCTGCGGATCAGATTTTCCGCCTTTTCCGAGAAATCGAACATGGAGCGTCCCTCTTTCTTTGCAGCCTCGCACATGACATTCATTATCTTTTCTTTCGGAACATCGTGAAGCACAGACGCACCGAGCAGGATTGCTCCAAGCCGTGTCTCGCGCTGTGCAGTTACGCAGCCCTGCCTGCTGTCCCAGAATATGCGGTCACGGATTTCCGCCATTGCGCTGGCATCCTCTTCCGAAAGCGGAGCCGCAAGAAAAATCCGTCCGATTCCGTCTTTCCTGAGATTGAGGCAGCAGGCGACAATCCATTCGCATGAGGACATCATGTCGGCCTCGTCCATAGCTGCAATGCTACCGTCCGGGAACTGGAATCTCCCCTGCCCATCCCTCCAGGCCTTGCCGACCCTTTCAGGATAGGCTGCAGCGAGGAGTTCCCCGATTTTATATGGGTCAACAGCAGAATTGTCTTGACCGACACCTGCAATACGGCAATATTGCAGAGACGCCTTTGAAATCCTGCCCCATATTCCTCCCATACATTTTCTGCGGTTTTTCCTAAGTTCTGATATTCTTATGTCGACACCCGTCTCCTGGATACTCCCCATCGGGTCTCTTTCTTCCAGCAATGCAGCCACATCAGCTGCAAGTGCCTTGTCTGACTGGGTTTCGGCCTTAAGGAGCATCTGTCCGATACGCGGATGGCACGGCAATTCCGACAATTCACGTCCATGTGCTGTAATCCTGCCTATGGAGTCAATTGCTCCGAGAGATTCAAGAAGCCTTCTTGCACGGTCTATATTGTCTGAATCCGGAAGAGTCATCCAAGGAATACTCTCCATCTTTTCTCCCCATGCGGCAATATCCAGCATTGTGCCGGCAAGGTCTGCATTCATAATCTCCGGTACACGTGCCGGAGCCATATTCTTTTCTGCACCAAGGCTCCACAGCCTGTAGCAGACTCCGGGAGCAAGCCTTCCTGCACGTCCGGCCCGCTGATCCGCCATATCCATGCTGATTCTTACAGTCTCCAGGCGGGTCATGCTGCTGCGCGCTTCAAAGACCTGCCTTCTGCAAAGCCCAGAGTCCACAACGATCCTTACTCCTTCTATTGTGAGTGAAGTCTCGGCAATGGGAGTCGCAAGCACAATCTTACGTTCCCCCGACTTTGAAGGTGCAATTGCAAGTCTCTGCTCTTCAAGCGTGAGCATTCCATATAAAGGATACACCCGGGTATTTCCAAGCCCGTGCCCAAGCATTTCCGCACATCTGCGTATCTCTCCTTCTCCCGGAAGAAAAGCGAGGATATCACCGTCATGCCTGCCGTGGGCCATCCTTACAGCCTTGGCTGTCACCTCAGCAACATTCACAGCATCAGCTTCTTCACTGCAATGCACCACCTCAACAGGAAACATTTTGCCTCCGCTCTCGACAAGAGGCGCATCCAGTTCGCGGCAAAGCCATTCGGTATCCATTGTGGCAGACATGATGACAATCCTGAGATCGGGTCTAAGCAGATCCTGAGCCTGTCTTGAAAGCGCAAGCGCGACATCTGCAGTCAGGCTCCGCTCATGAAATTCGTCAAATATTACAGCCGAGATGCCCTCAAGCCCCGGATCATTCACAAGCATTCTTGTAAGGACACCCTCCGTGACGACTTCTATCCGCGTCTTTCCTGACACTTTTGTATCAAGGCGCATCCTGTAGCCTACGGTTTCTCCTGCCTGTTCACCGAGCATCTCAGCCATCCGGCAAGCTATCTGCCTGGCAGCCAGCCTCCTCGGTTCAAGCATAATGATACGTCCGCCACCGCCTGGCCCATCCAGCATTGCCAGGGGAAGCAAGGTTGATTTTCCGGCACCTGGAGGAGCGGTGATGACAAGACGCGGAGATTCTGTCAGTCTGCGGTTTACCTCATCAGCTATATCAGCTGCCGGAAAATTGAAATTCCGTATGTCAAATGCGCATTTCATTATCAGATATGTCCCTGTTCTGAAGTATTTATATTGATCTATATGGGCCGCTTTTCCCGCCTCGGCACAATCAGGCTACCTTTGCTTTGCTCTGGGCATGACGAAAAGGTTTACTTCCGTACAGCTTTCTCGCGCCTCGGCAATTCAAGTAAACTTGATTGCGCTCGGCTTAATCGAAAGGTTGACTTAATATTCCGGTATCCGGGGAAACGGGCATCAGCAGTTCCTGGCTGCAAGGACAGTCTTAATGACCCTTGCAGGATTCCCGACAGCGACAGAATTGTCAGGAATGTCATTTACCACAACAGAGCCTGCACCTATTGTGACATTGGAACCGATTGTCACGCCCGGAAGTATAGTCACGCTTCCTCCGATCCATACATTGTCCCCTATCGAAACAGGCTTCGCCCATTCATTGCGCGTGTTGCGTTCCACCGGATCGGTGCTGTGGCAAGCAGTGTATATGCTCACGTTCGGGCCGATGAAACAATCATCGCCTATTGTCACAGGAGCCTCGTCAAGCACAGTAAACGAGAAGTTGGCAAAGAAACGTTTCCCGACGGAAATCTGTTTGCCATAATCGCAATAGAACGGCTGGTTTATGATGATCTGGTCATCGGCAATATGTCCAAGCAGTCCCTTGAGCATCTTCAGTTTGCCGTCAGAGTCACAAGGGCGCAGTATGTTATAGTCATGCACAATCTCCTTGGTTTCATTCAATTCCTTTATAAGTTCTTCGTCTGCAGCGAAATACTCCAATCCCGCCAGCATCTTCTCTTTGTTTGTCATAGTCTTTTTCATATAATTGGTGCAAAGATAGCATAAAGCATCCGGTTTATATCCTGCTGTGCTTTCTATCTGCATGGACTGTCTTCCCATGGGTTGCGACTGGCTTCATGGATTGCAAGTGTTTTCCCATGAGTTGTGCCTTGCCTTAACAGGGTACAACTGTTTCCACATGCGTTGCATCTACCGTCCTGGGGTGCATCTATCTTCACACGGGCCGTGCCTGCCTTAACGGGCTATACACCTGTCACTTGCCGCCATAAGATATGCCTGTGAGAAGTGGCTTATGAAAGAAGCCTGACATTTCTGATGAAACTGATATTTCTGCACCGCCGCCATGCTTCGGGAAATGGCGACAGACTCACATAAAAACAGGCTTACAGCATGTTGAAAAACTGGCCGGCATGACGTGCGTCCGCAAGACCATGGTTGGCTTCAATTGCCACTGTCATCATTTTGCGTCCGTCGTTGTCCGTGAGCTTGCCGACCGCTATCTGCGGAATGGAATCGCCTGGACGATAGCCTCCGGCATGGCGTATCCCTGTGAAATCAACCCATGGAATTGAGGTGAAATATATCAGGTCTGTACGATGTTCATTGCCGTTTGTGCCAAGGCCGGAGCACGCTTTCACCCGTTCAATTTCTTTCGTCGCCTCAGCCACAAAAAGATTGCGGTCTTCATAATATTCGAAATATGCAAAACCGAATGTTCCGTCTTCACGCGCTATTGTAGGACTTGCACCGACATGCCCGTACATGACAACCTGCCCGTTTTCAATGCGGCATCTAAGTTCAGGAACGGCATTGATGGCTTTCAGTATATGGTGCAATGAGTAAAGAAAAAAGGATGCACAGTCTGCCTTGGCCTGGTTCCAGCACTCTGTAAAGTCAATTTTTGCCGTCAGTCCAAAGAAGGGATCCGGAAGGTTGCCGAAAAATTCGTAATGTTCTTTGCGTGGCCATGCGGCAATGTCAATGGTTTCTTTTGTATTCATGTTATGCTGCTGTCTGATGTTATATTATGCTGTGGTAGTGTGCGGTATAACTCCCATTATTGCAGGCCACGGCTTTGACCCTCGGTTTTCCCGCCCATGGTCCGCGGGCCAAAGTTAGTAAATTTCAGTGTCATTTCATGATTTCGGCTGTTTTGGCAATATGTCGGCCTTTTGTTTGCGCTGGAGGTATATTGATGACAGTTATGTATTGGATGCCGTACGTATGTTTATGTTGTCCATATGTTTATGACGGTCATGCATTTGACGCCGGGCACGTGTTGATGCCGTACGTATGTTGCTGGCCATTGCTGATGACAGTTATGTATTGGATACCGTACACGTGTTGATGCCGGCCATATATTGATGCCACTTCATGTGTAGGTGTTGGTCACATGTTTATGCAGGACATATATTGATGACTATTATGTATTTGTGCCATACGCGTGTTAATGCTGGTCACATATTGATGCCACTTCATGTGTGGATGTTTGTCATATATTAATGTCGGCCACGTATTGGGCTAAATACGTGGCCGACATCATTTTTTACCCAGGCCCAGCCACGTTTAAGGCCTTTTTTGTGGCTGAGCCATACAAATTAAAGCTTCTTATAGACTATATTTTATATTGTGCTTCTTTTTGAACCTCATTATTCTCATAAGCAGGGCTTCATTGTCAACATTAAGTATATTATACAGATACTCATCGTACAATTCCATATAAAAGCACACTGCCTTGTCATAAGCAGACGGACTGGCAGGCATGATGGAATCAATGCCGCGGGATGCGATATACATAAGTTCCTTATTTTTATGGGACCATGTCCTACATGCATCTTCCTCAATTATTCCGACAGCATCACGATATAGTCCAAGGGCAGTTGCTACATATCCGTTTGTACGGCAGATCTCAGCAATGGATATCATTCTTTTTGCCTTTTCCCCTGCATCCTTGACAGATTCGTTATCTTTACGGCATTCTGCAACGAGGTGCCGCATTGTCTCTGCATCCAGTCTGCTGATTCTTCCGTCTGCTGTACACGCCAATACCGGTTCACAATAAAATTTAGACATAATAAAATTGATTAAGTGAATTAATAAAAACATTATGGTAATGGTGCCATTTTTAGTGGGTTTTTAGCATATATTTAAGAGTATGAAGT